>JAAWHG010000023.1 GCA_022795735.1 Oscillospiraceae bacterium | reverse complement strand
CGGGACAGCGCCTTTTTCCGTCATATGTCCCAAAAATCCTCGGGAATCCACAAAGGATTCCCTGCGGCTTTTGTGCCATCTGCCGAAAAAATTCGCCGCTCCGGCATCCAAAACGATTTATCAAACAAGGCCTAGGCGGGTGGCGGCGGATACCAATCTGACCGGCGAACTGTTAAAAGATTGTGAAATATGCGCCTCCCGCCGCCCGGGCCCTTGCGGCGGGGGGCGATTTCTTGTATAATGCCAGGAGGGGAAACCATCCCCGAAGGAGAAAACGTACATGAAACAAACCAAAACCATCCTCCGGCGGCTGCTGCTGGCTGTGCTGCTGCTGTCCGCCCTGACCGCCGCCGCGCTGGCCGCCGACAGCCCGGACGGATTCTTCGCGGAGCTGGAGGAGCATCTCCGGGCGCAGGACAAGCTGTTTACCATCTCCTACAACGGAGACCGCGCCGATCTGGGGCTCGACGAGCGGGTGTCCTTCGGGGCCCTCCAGCGCACCCTGATGGCCCGTTCGCCCGACGGCCCCGACAGCGCCGATTACTACGCGCTCAACGTCAACAAGGCGGCCGTCACCTACACCGACGGCGTTTACGCCTTCGACATGGAATACCTCTGCACCCCCGAGCAATTGGCCGAGGTGGACCGCCAGGTGCCGGAAATCATCGAGAGCCTTGCCCTCGACGGAATGGACGACGAGGCCAAGGTCAAGCTGATCTATGAGTATGTGTGCACCCACTTTATCTATGACGGCACCGAGACCAAATTCTCAGCTTACGACGGCCTGACCACCGGCAGCATGGTATGCCAGGGCTACGCCCTTCTGCTCAGCAAGCTGATGTGGGAGGCCGGTATCCCGTGCCGCATCATCGCCGGGCGGTCCCAAGAGCAGACCCACGCCTGGAACACCGTCAAGCTGGACGGCCAGTGGTACAACCTCGACGCCACCTGGGACGGGGTGGACGAGCTGAACAAGCCGATGAAATGGACCTACTTCCTCAAATCGGAGGCCGATTTTACCGACCATGTCCGTTTCGCGGAGCTGGACACCGAGGAATACCGTGCCGCCCATCCGGTTGCCGCCGAGAGCTGGGTGCTGCGCCGGGTGGTGCTCCAGTCGGGCGGTCAGGAGGTGGTCAACCTGGTGGTCCGCCGGGGGGTTCCGGTCCGCCTGGACGCGGTGCTTCCCGAAGGGGAGAGCGCCGGTGTGGTGTGGACGTCGGGCGACCCTGAAGTGCTTCAGGTTGGCGAAGGGGGCGTTTTGGACGGGCAGAAGCTGGGCGAGTCCATCCTCACCGCCGAGGTCCCTGATCTGCGCGGCGTCATCGCGGCCAAGATCAGCGTCTACGTGGTGGACCTGACCTCCGCTTCCCCGTGGGCCCAGGAGACGGTCACCGGGTATTATCTCAACCAACTCCTCCCCTATGAGCTGTGCGGCGATCTTCAGCGCGAACTGACCCGCGCCGAGCTGGCGAAGCTCTGTTACCATTATATTTTCAAGGTTCGGGGTTGGGAGACCGCCACCCTGAAAAATCCCTTCCGCGATTTGGAGGACGAGCCCTTCATCATTCAGATTCTGCGGTGCAACGACGTTGGGATTATGAACGGCGTCTCGTCCAACGAGTTCCTGCCCCAGGGGACGGTCACCCGCGAGCAGGCCGCAACCGTGCTCAGCCGGCTGATTGGTTATCTGACCGGCGAAACGCCCCAGGCGTCGGGAGACCCCGCCTATGTGGACGCGGACGAGCTGAGCGTTTGGGCGCGGGACAGCGTGGCCGCCATCAGCGAGACGGGGATTTTCCGGGGCGCGGACGGACAGTTCCGCCCCAAGGATTCCATTACCCGGCAGGAGATGATTTTGACCCTCGACCGGGTGTTCCAGAATTACCCGGTGGAGCAGCCGGAACAGCCCGCCGCCTGACCGGGCGGGGCGTGTAAAAAACCGCGATGCTGTATGAAAGCAGCGTCGCGGTTTTTGTTATGGATGGAGGGGGGCTGTGATGGGGTGCGGTTCCCTACAAAATGATACACAACAATCCGTTGCCGCCCTCGTTGATGATTCGTTGGAGCGCGTCTTTAAATTTGTACCGGGAGTCCTCGGGAAGCCGCCGGAGCTTGCCGCCAAGCCCGTCGTTGACCAGCTCGAACAGGGACTTGCCGAAGATGTTGCTCTCCCAGAGCTTTTCGGTGTTGCCCTCGTACTCCCCCAACAGATACTGAATCAAATCCTCCGACTGCTTTTCGTCGCCCACGATGGGGCTGATTTCGGTCTGGATGTCGGCCCGCAGCATGTGGATGGACGGCGCGCTCGCCCGGAGCTTGACGCCGTAGCTGCTCCCCCGGCGGACAATTTCGGGCACCTCCATCTTCATGTCCTCGGGCCCCGGCATGACGATGCCGTAGCCCGTCGCCCACACCTCGTCGAGGGCGTTGGCGACCTTGTCGTACTTCTTCTTGACCTGGGCCAACTGCTCGAGCAGGGTCAGCAGATCGCCGTCATTCTCGATGGGCAGGCCGCTCTTCTCCCCCAGAATCTGATAGAACAGCCGGGGCGGGAACTCCAGCGCGCACGACACAACCCCTGTCGCCAGATCTATGGCCCGAATGGTGTAGCCCTGCACGCTGTCCAGCTCGCAGATTTCCCGGATGGCCGGTTCGGCCTCGCTCAGCGCCGAGACGTTGGAGGCGCTCCGGCGCATGGCCTCGTAGAGGCTCTGCTTGAGGGGGTGCTCGCTTTCCAGCGCTTCCAGCCAGCTTGGCAGGAAGATGCGCAGCTCGCTCACCGGGAACTCGTACAGCAGCCGCTGGAAGAGTCCGGCGATCTCCCCCTCCTGCAAGGTCAGGCAGTTGAGGGGCAGGCTTTGGACGCCGTACTTCTCGTCGATGGACGCTTTGAGGGCCTGGGCGGTCTCGCCCGCCGGGTCCTGGGAGTTGATGATGACCAGGAAGGGCTTTCCTGTCCCCTGCATATCCCGGATGGCGCGCTCCTCGGCGGCGGCGTAATCCTCCCGCGCGATGCCCGCCACGCTGCCGTCGGTGGTCACCACAAAGCCGACGGTGCCGTGGTCTTCCATGACCTTGCGGGTCCCCAGCTCGGCGGCTTCGGTCAGCGGGATTTCCTCCTCGCTCCACGGGGTGGTGACGAGCCGGGGCTTGCCGTCCTCCTCCGCCCCCACCGCCCCCTCAATCATGTACCCGACCGAGTCGATCATCCGCACGGCCAGCTTCGCCATGCCGTCCGGCGATATCTCCACCGCCTCCTCGGGGACGAATTTCGGCTCCGACGTCATGATCGTCCGGCCCGAGCCGCTCTGGGGCAGCTCGTCCCGCGCACGCTCCCGGCGGTAGACGTTTTCAATGTTGGGGATGACCAGCTCCTCCATGACTCGCTTGATTAACGTCGATTTGCCCGTCCGGACCGGCCCTACCACGCACACATAGACGTTGCCGTCCGTGCGGAGGGCGATCTGCTCATAGATGCTTTTCCGTTCCACGCACCGTACCTCCTTGGCTTTCATAGTCAAAGCTTATGCCGCCTGGGCGCGCGGTATGCCCCCTGGCACGGTTCGATGACCAGCTTTTCGCCGCCATCATCTGCGGCCGCGCTGTTTTGTTCAGGATAGGTCTGTGAAAACAAGCGGAGAAAGGAGCCAAGGCCGTCCGCGCCGGACGTCCCTGGCTCCTCTTTTGGTTGGTTTTATTGATACCGCCGGTACAGGAAGGTCATGACCTCGGCGCGGGTACAGGGGCGTTCCGGGCGGAAATAGGAGCTGGTGACGCCGTCGGCGATGCCGTTGCTCGCCGCCCAACTGACCGGCTTGAGGTAATAGGCCCCGGTGCGCACGTCCTCAAACCGCGCCGCCGGCGAAGCCGCGGGCGACCCCGCCGCGCGGTAGAGGAAGGTCACCGCTTCGCCGCGGGTGACCAGGGCGTTGGGCTGGAACTGCCGTTTGCCCGCGCCCTTGACCAGACCTTTGGCCGACGCCCATTGGACCGCCTTGGCGTAGTAGGCCCCAGACGGCACGTCGGTAAACTGTTTTCCGCTCCCCGTGGGCTCCGGAGACCCGGCGGCCCGCCAGAGGAAGGTCAGCATGTCGGCACGGGTGCAGGTGCCGTTGGGCTGGAAGGTTCGGTTGCCCTTGCCCTTGGTGACGCCGCTGTTGACCGCCCATTGGACGGCGCTGTAATAGTACGCGTCGGGGGAGACGTCGCGGAAGCCCAGCCAGGTCCCGCCGGTTGACACGGAGGCGGACCCGCCCGGCGGGGCCCAGATGTTGATGGTGTTGGGACTCATGGTGCTGGTGGTGTCCGACTCAAAGGTCACCTCCACCCGGTCCCGTGCCCGCAGGCCGGTCAGCCGCCCGTTGGACGGGACCGATACCGACTTGCCGTTGACCGTCACCTCGCCGAGCGAATAGCCGCTGTTGACCTTGATGCTGATCTCGCCGTCGGAATAGGTGCGCACGGTGCCGCCCCGGCGGTTGTTGATGGTGACGCGGGGAGAACGGTCATCGTCGTCGTCGTCGTCGCTGCTGCTGCCGGTACGCTTGATGGTGAAGTTTTGCGCCACGCAGTACAGCTTCCCGTCGTCATCCTGGAAAGCCAAGGCGATGGTGTGGTTTCCGTATCCCGCCCGGCGCAGCGCCCGCGGGTAAACCTCCACCACCGTGCTGCCCCGCCAGGCGTCGTAATCGGTCCCCTCGTCCAGCTGGTCGCCGTCGAGATACAGGGCTTCAAAATTGTCAAAGTCGCCCCGGCTGGTCAGATAACACCCGCCGTTGTAGCCGTATACCTCCTCGGTGGAGTCGGTGATGCGGTAGTCCCAGTTCTCCTCCGATAAATCGCTGAGGATGGACGATGACGCCCGCAGGACCTCTACCTTGACGGTCTCCTGGACCGCCGCGCCGCTCTGGTTGGTGTAGCTGACGGTAAAGGAATAGGTGCCGGTGGAGTATGGAACGCCGCTGAGCCGGCCGTTGCGAATGCCCAGCCAGGAGGGCTTGTTATCCGCCAGCTTGTAGTCCTTGCCGCCGGCAAAGCCGCCGAAGTTCTTCAAGTCAACAGCCCACGGGACGTAACGGATTGCGTCGGGGAGGGTTACCTTTGCCGTGTCGTCTGTCGTGCCGCCGGAGGACTTTGGCGTCCACTTGGCGTACAGCGTCGTATCTGCGGTGACGGGGTCGGCATCAAAGTTCCACGCCGTGGTACACGCCGCCTCGCGGAACCAGCCTGCGAAGGTGTAGCCGTCCCGCGTGGGGTCAGCCGGTTTGGGGACTTTTTCGTTGGCCTTGACGGTCTGCGCCGCCGGCGCGCCGGTTTCCGCGCCGTTCATGTTGAAGGTGACGGTGTACGATGTCACAGGGGTGTCGGGGTCCGAAGGTTCGGTGGGATCAGAGGGGTCCGAGGGATCAGAGGGATCGGAAGGATCCGAGGGGTCAGAAGGATCCGAGGGGTCAGAAGGATCCGAAGGATCGGAGGGGTCGGTGTCTTTGGGGGTCCACTTGGCGTAGAGCGTTATATCCCCCTTTACCGTGCCTGTGTCAAAATCCCAGGCCGTATTGCCGTCGCGGTCCGTGTACCAGCCGTCGAAGGTATAATTGTCCCGTGTGGGGTCAGTCGGCTTCGATACTGTTTCACCGCTGTTGACATCTTTTGCGGTGGGCGGTGTACTGGTCCCGTCATTTAAATCAAAGGTGACCTTGTATGTAACCTTGGTGTCGGATAAGTCCAGAATATAGGTCTGCTCAAACCCGTCGTCCATTGCTGTAATTTGATCGGAAGTGTTTGTGTCCTTGGCGATTTGGTAGTCCTTATCCCAATCGACCCGCCATTTCTTCGGCGTGTCCTTGCCAACGATTTCTCCATCCGCAAAGGACAGGGGAACGGTAAATTCAATGTAGTATCTCTCGCTGTCCCCAGAGCCCTGCTTTTTGATCGTCTGGTTCGACAGGCTGGCAATGTTGGCTTCGGACCAGCTGTCATTCGCCTGACCAATCTGATACGCAATGCCCTGATCGTTTACGGGCCAATTGCCGCCCGGCGCATAGGTAATCCAATGCTCGCCAACATAGGCGGGCGCAATCGCTTTGACCTTGATTTCCTGGTCTGTAGACTTTACAGAGACTGGTGTTACAGTGAGTACTTCGTTGGCCTCACCGCGCTTTGTTGGGGTAGTCTGTTTCGGTCCGTTGCCTGCTTCCATCTCACAGTTGGAGGGATAGCTCTCAATATCGCCTTTCTTCAGCGTCACCTCAGACGGCACGATGCGCATGGTATAGTCAACTACGGGGTCCGTTCCCTTCCACGTGAAATTCCACGTGTAATCAACGCTTTGTTGGTTTTCCAGATGATAGTAGGAGATAAAAAGGGGATTGAGACTGCCCCACGCGCCCATGCGGTACTCCGTTGCTGTATCGGGGGGAGGTTTCGGAGAATCCCACTTGTCTTTAAAAAAAACTGGATCATTGCTACCGTTGCGCGTAAACGTTGTACTCTCAGCCTCAGTCTTCGTCATGGGAGGAGACACAATATTGACGCCAACCCACCAACTGGAAATGTCGCGGCCAACCTCTTTGTTCGCCTCGCTCCACTGTAATACCTTGGGCGTAACGGTAATGGTACGTCCGGAGGTTTCAATGGTGGATTCGCCTGTAATCGCTTCCATGCGTCCGAGGCTGGCGTCTTCCTCGCCGGATACCGGCAGGAGGGCCAACGCAATTGCAAGCGCCAGCAGTGCCGCTGTATATCTTCGTTTCATTGTAAACACACCTCCACGTAATTTGGAGAGATACACCATCTCAACCTAATTTTACACCACACGCCCCGCGATTGCAAGTGCCAATTGCAAAACGGCTGCAACTCCGTTCCGGTTGCAGCCGTTTGACGCGGTTTATTTCTTCTTGCCGAGGTAGGCCTCTTGAATGGCCCGGTTTTCCAACAGCTCGAGGCCGCTGCCGTGCATGGTGATGCGTCCGGTTTCCATGACGTAGCCCTCGTCGGCGGTTTTCAGGGCCATGCTGGCGTTCTGCTCGATGAGGAGGACGGTGATGCCCTGCTCGTTGACCTTGCGGATGATGGAGAAAATGTCCTTGACCACCAGCGGGGCCAGGCCGAGCGACGGTTCGTCCATCATCATGATCTTGGGCCGCGACATCAGCGCCCGCCCGACGGCCAGCATCTGCTGTTCGCCGCCCGAGAGGGTGCCCGCCGCCTGCCAGGACCGTTCCTCCAGGCGGGGGAAGAGGGAGTAGACCCACTGAATGTCGTCGTCCAGGCTGTCGTGGCGGAGATAGGCCCCCACCTTCAGATTTTCCAGTACGGTCAGATTGGGGAAGACCCGGCGGCCCTCCGGCACCAGGGTGATGCCCTTGGAGACGATCTTGTCGGGGGACATGCCGGTGATGTCCTCCGCCTGGAGGCGGACCCGGCCCGACTTGGGCTTGACCAGCCCGGCGATGGTGCGCAGGGTGGTGGACTTGCCCGCGCCGTTGGCGCCGATGAGGGTGACGATCTTGCCGGCGGGGACCTGCATGGTGATGCCCTTGACCGCCTCAATGCCGCCGTAGGACACGACCAGGTCCAGAATTTCTAAAATGCTATCCATCCTCGTCCACCCCCAGGTACGCGTCAATGACGCGCTGATTGTTTTGGATTTCCTCGGGCGTTCCGCTGGCGATGAGCTGGCCGAAGTCGAGGACGTAAATGCGCTCGGAAATCTGCATGACCAGGTCCATGTGGTGCTCGATCATGAAGACGGTGAGGTTGTGCTTGCCTCGGACTTCGTGGATAAACTCGGTCAGCTCGAGGGTCTCCTGCGGGTTCATGCCCGCCGCCGGTTCGTCGAGCAGCAGCAGCTTGGGGTCGGTGGCGAGGGCGCGGGCGATTTCCAGGCGGCGCTGGATGCCGTAGGGCAGCGAGCCCGCCGTCTCGTCCTTGAGATGGGCCATGCCCTGTTCCTCGAGCAGGGCCATCGACTCCTCCCGCATCCGCTTCTCCTCGGCGTGGTTGAGGCGGCAGGCGGCGGTGAAAAAGTTGTGCTTGGCCCGCATGTGCTTGGCGATGAGGACGTTTTCAAAGACCGAGAGAGAGGAAAAGAGCCGGATGTTCTGGAAGGTCCGGGCGATGCCCAGACGGGTGATGCGGTCGGGGGTGGGGCTGAGCACCGTCCCGGTATAGTCGGCGGCCTGGCCTCCGGCGTAGAGCTTTTTCATCTTGCCCTGGGGATGGTTCTGAACCATGGGCGCGCCCAGGAAGTCCACCCGGCCGTTGGAGGGCTCGTAGACGCCGGTGATGCAGTTGAAGGCGGTGGTCTTGCCGGCGCCGTTGGGACCGATGAGGGCGACGATCTCCCCCTCGTTGACGTCCAGACTGAGGTCGTTGACCGCCACCACGCCGCCAAACTGCATGGTGATGTGGTCTAAATGGAGTACGTTTTGGGTCATTTCGCCGCCTCCTTTTTCTTGGGCCGCCGCCGGAAGAGGTCGGACAGCTCCCGGCTGCCCATGATGCCCTTCCGGAAGAAGAGGACAAAGATCATGATGATGACCGAAAAGACCACCATCCGGAAGCCGGTGCGCAGGAAGGGAACGCCGGGGTAGCTCTTGTCGAGGAAGCGCAGCCACCATTCGGAGGAGGCCACGAAGAGGAAGGAGGCGAGGCAGGAGCCGGTTACCGAGCCCATGCCGCCGATGACGACGATGAGGAGAATTTCATAGGTCATGGCCGACTTGAAGGTGTTGGCCTGTAGGGTGGCCTGGAACATGGCGAGCAGCGCCCCGCTGACGCCGGCGAAGAAGGAGCTGATGGTAAAGGAGAGCATCTTGTGCCGGGCGAGGTTGATGCCCATCGCCTCGGCGGCAATTTCGTCGTCCCGGATGGCCTTGAAAGCCCGCCCGTAGGACGAGTTGATGAGCAGGACGATGAGGAAAATACAGAACCCGGCCACCGCGAAGTAAAAGAGGGTGGAGTTGAAGGCGGGGTATTTGCGGAGGATGTTGGAGGCGTTGGTCAGGGGACCCGCGCCGTCCCACAGGACGAGGGCGCGGATGATTTCGGCGAAGCCGAGGGTGGCGATGGCGAGATAGTCGCTCTTGAGCCGGAGGACGGGCAGGCCGATGAGGAAAGCGAAGAGGGCGGCGGCGAGTCCGGCGAGCACCAGGGCGGCGATCCACGGCAGGGCGAACTGGATGACGCCCCCCTCGTAGTACTGGTAGACCGAACCGCGCGCCTCGGGGGGAATGGTGAGGACGGCGTAGGTATAGGCCCCGATGAGCATAAACCCGGCGTGGCCGAGGGAGAAGAGGCCGGTAAAGCCGTTGAGCAGGTTCATGGAGACGGCGGCGAGGGCGTAGACGCAGCCCTTTTTCAGAACGGGGAAAATCATATGTCCGGCGGGGACGAACCGCTCCATCAGCGCGACGGCGCAGAAGAGGGCGGCGATGGCGACGAGCTCAAAGAAGAGCTTTTGAACGTTTTTTCCTTTCATAGCAATCACACCTTATCCGTGGCTTTCTCACCGAACAGGCCGGTGGGCTTGGCGACCAGGATGACGATCAGGAGGGCGAAGGTGAAGGCGTCGGAGAAGGTGGTCCAGCCCAGGCCCTTGATGATGTTCTCGCAGATGCCGATGATGAAGGCGCCGATGACCGCCCCCGGAATGGAGCCGATGCCGCCGAAGACGGCGGCCACGAAAGCCTTGAGCCCCGGCATGGCCCCCGAGGTGGGCACGACGCTGGTGTAGCTGGTGAAGTACATGATGGAGCCTACCGCGGCGAGGAAGGAGCCGATGACAAAGGTGACCGAGATGACCGAGTTGATCTTGATGCCCATGAGCTGGCTGGTCTCGAAGTCCTTGGCGGCGGCCCGCATGGCCATGCCGACCTTGGTGTGGTTGATGAGCCAGAGGAGGGCGAAGACGAGGACGATGGTGAGGATGGGGGTGACGAGGTTGACCATCTTGGTGGTGGCCGAGCCGATGGGGACGGGATTGTTGAGGAAGGGCAGCTCGGGGTAGATTTTGGCCGGGCCGCCGGTGACGTAGAGGGCGACGTTTTGCAGAAGGTAGCTGACGCCGATGGCCGAGATCATGGCCGACATGCGGGGGGCGGCGCGCAGCGGCTTGTAGGCCACCCGCTCAATGACGAAGCCCAGCGCCACCGTCGCCGCCAGGACGAGGGGGATGGACAGCCAGAGGGGCAGGGAGGCCGAGGCGTAGACCATCACCAGGCCGGCCACCATGAAGATGTCGCCGTGGGCAAAGTTGATGAGGCGCAGGATGCCGTAGACCATGGTGTAGCCGATGGCGATCATGGCGTACTGCCCGCCGGTTGCCACGCCCGAGATCAGGTAGGGCAGGTTTTTGCTGAGCCAATCCATTGCGGATTCCTCCAATCTGATTGAAAATTGAACCTTCTCGAAGGGGGCGTCCGGGTGACGTCCATTTCGAGAGGGTTCAAGGGAACGCCCCTGGGACCCGGCGTGGGCCCCAGGGGGTCTCCGGGTCCCGGAGCGGGACCCGGAGTGGGAGGTTCCCGGGGCTGTCAGGAGTGAAAACCCCGGGAAGAAGGAGTCACCGGGACCGGGTAGGAGAGGATGGTCCCAGGTGACGGGAATCCCCAAGGACCGGATGGAGCAAGTCCCAGGGGGGTCTCCGGGGGAGAGGACCCCGGAGGAAGGACCAAGCGGGAGAGGAAGAAGACCGCCGGGTCCCAGTATGAAATCAAACGCCTTGGACCGCGACGAAGTTCCAGGAGCCGTCCTCGGTGTTGACTTCCTTAACATAGGCGGCGTCGCGATTCGCGTCGCCGATTTCGTTGAAGGTGATGGGACCGGTCACGCCGGTGTAATCAACCTTCCACAATGCCTCATTGACCGCCTTGGGATCGGTGCTGCCGGCGGCCTTGAGGGCCTCGAGGGCCACAAAGTAGGCGTCGTAAGCCATGGCGGAGTTGGCGATGATAACGTCGGAGTTGTTGTTCTCGGCGAGGCGGTTGGCGTCGGCCTTGACCCACTCCTTGAAGCCCTTGACAAAGTCCTGGGCGGTCTCGGAGGTGTCGCCCTCGTCGAAGAAGGTAGTGACCAGGATGCTCACATCCTTGCCCTTGGCGGCGTTGAGGATGATGGAGTTATCCCAGGTATCGCCGGCCAGCATAGGCATGCCGCCACCCTGCGCCGCGACCTGGTCGATGATGAGGGCGGCCGCCTCGGTGGAGGTGGGGGAGAAGATGACGTCGGCGCCCTCGTTCTTGGCGTTGGTCACGTAGGAGGAGAAGTCGGCGGTGCCGTCGGGGAAGTTGGCCTCGACCACCTTGCCGCCCTTTTCTTTAAAGGCCTCGGAGAAGTAGTAGCCCAGGCCGGTGGAATAGTCGTCGCCCTGCTTGGTGAGGACGTAGGCGGTCTGCGCGCCCATGTCGGCGGCGTAGGTAGCCAAGACGGTGCCCTGGAAGGGATCGAGGAAGCAGATGCGGAAGTAGTGGGTGTTGCCCTCGGTGACCTGCGGATTGGTGCAGGTGATGCCGATGGCGGGGACGCCGGCCTGGCCGAACACCTCGCCGCCGGCGATGGAGACGCCGGAGCCGTAGGAGCCGAGCACCACCGAGCAGCCGGCGTTGACCAGCTCAGAGGCGGCGGTGACGCCCTTGGCGTTGTCGGAGCCGTTGTCCACCTGGACCAGCTCGACGTTGTAGGTCTTGCCGCCGATTTCGACGGTGGGCTGGACGCTGTTGGCGTACTTGGCGCCCAGGGCCTCCTGCTTGCCGCCCGCGCCGTTGTCGCCGGAGGCGGGCTCAAAGATGCCGATCTTGACGACGTCGCCGGCGGGGGCGGCGTCGGTCGCGGGGGCCGTCGGGCTGTCGGGCGCGGCGCTATCCTGCTTTTGGCCGCAGCCGGCGAAGCAGCCCAGCGCCAGCGCGAGGGCCAGCGTTAGGACGATTGCCTTTTTCAGTTTCATTTTTTCATTTTCCTCCACGTTTTGTTAGGATTTGGTCCCAGTCCCGGGGGTGTCCATTTGGTGGGGACAGGTGTGCGTATCGAGACGGGAACTATAGTTTTATATTATAGCGAATGAAAGTGAAAATTGCAATAAAAAAATGAAAATCCGGGGTTAAAAATTTTACCGTCTTTCCTGACGCAATCGGCTCGCCGCTGTGTTACGCTGAATGCGGACACAACAAAGGAGGTGCGTTTGATGCGCAGAAACAAGGAAAAACCGCCCCGTCCGGCGGGGACCGCGCCGGACGGGGCAGTCCCCGAGGCGGAGCGGCAGCTTGCCCGCTGGGCCAGGGAGGCCGAAGAATTGCTGGAGGCCTATCCCGAGCTGGATTTGCAGTCGGAGTGCGAGAGCGATCTGTTCCGCCATCTGCTGCGGGGCAAGCTGCCCATGCGGGAGGCCTATGAGATGGCCCACGCCGGCGAGCTGCGGGAGGCGGCGGTCGAGGCGGCGCGGCGGGAGACCGAGAAGAAGGTGCTCGACGCGGTCCGCGCCCGGGGAACGAGGCCGCAGGAGAACGGCGCGGCGGCGGGCGCCCCCTTCACGGTGGGCTTCGACCCGCTGCGGCTGGGGCGGAAGGAACGCAAGGAGATTGTGCGGCGCATGCTGGCGGGGGACCCCGACCCCTTCCGGCGTGGAAAGGAGTAAGCGATGAACGAACAGAACGGAACGGCGGCGGCGGTAAACCCCAACGTCAACACAACCACATCGGCCGGCCTGTCGGCCGAGATGAAGACCTATTACGACCTCGAGCTGATTACCCTGGCCGAGGCCGAGCTGGTGCATGACCAGTTCGGACAGAAGCGGGACATTCCCAAAAATGGCGGCAAGAGCATTGAGTTCCGCCAGTTCGACCCCCTGCCCGAGGCCACCGAGCCGTTGACGGAGGGGGTAACCCCCGACGGGCAGGCGATGAGCGCCAAGACGGTGACGGCCACCCTCAAGCAGTACGGCGGCTACATCACTCTGTCCGATATGGTGCAGCTGACGGCGGCGGACCAGATTCTGACCGAGGCCACCCGGCAGATCGCCTCCCAGGCGGGGCGGACGCTGGACACCATCACCCGCGAAATTCTCAGCGCCGGGACGGTGGTGCAGTTCGCCGCCGGGCAGGTGTCCAGCCGGGACGCGTTGTATTACACCAGCGCCAGCGACAACTGCAACCTCAGCGTGGACGCCGTCCGGCGGGCGGTGCGTTTTCTGGAGAAGCAGGACGCTCCCCGCATCAACGGGCGCTATGTCGGCATCGTCCACCCCGACTGCAAGTACGACCTGATGAGCGACCCCGACTGGAAGGACCCCCACCAGTACGTGGACACGGGAGAGATTTACGAGAACGAGATCGGCGAGCTCTACGGGGTACGGTTTGTGGAGTCGAGCCGGGCCAAGGTATTCGCCGGCGCGGGCCGGGACGGCGCCGACGTCTACGCCACCCTGATTCTGGGCGAGAACGCCTACGGCGTGACCAGCATTCAGAATGGGGGACTGACCCACATCGTCAAGCCGCTGGGCAGCGCGGGCAGCGCAGACCCCCTCAACCAGCGCGGCAGCGTGGGCTGGAAGGCGGCGCGGACGGCGGAAATTCTGGTGCCGCAGTACATGGTGCGCGTCGAGACGACGGCGACGCCGTGACGAAGCTGAAAGGAGAAATGGACCGATGGACGGCAAAGTGAAGAACGACAACGAGGAGTTGGTGGCCTACACCGCCCCGCTGCTTCCGGGCGGCGCGCGGCAGGACGTGACGGTGGCGGTCAACGGCGAGCTGCTCCAGCTCAAACGCGGGGTGGCGGTGGACATCAAGCGGAAATTCTGGAAGGTCCTGCGGGACGCCGACCGGCAGGCGGTGGCGGCCTATCGGTATCAGGACCAGGCCCAGGAGGCGGGCCGGCGGGCCATCGCGAATTTTTAGCCCCGCCGGGCCGGAAGGGAGGGAATAGCAACGGACCGGATGATTCGAGTGGAGGTCAACGGCGCGTACCTCCGAACCGACTCCAAAAACGCCGGCGTGCAGGGCGAGGACGGCGTGACAAAGCTCTACATCACTTTTAATGAGGAGTGGAGCGGCTACGGCAAATGGATTGTCTGGCACGACGCGCTGGGGGAGGGGGAGAAGACGGTATTCCTCGCCCCCGAGGCGGACGAGCCCCGGGTGTGCCGCACCGCCATCCCGGGGGAGGCGCTGGCCGAGGCGGGGTGGTGCTGCTTCCGCATCGAGGGCGGTTCCGAGGCGGGCACAGCCGCCGCCGTCACGGCGACCGGACGGCTCTACGTCCAGCCGAGCGAGGGCGAGGCCGGGAGCGGCGGCGGGGGCGAAGGGGGCGGCTGTAGCTGTGATCTCACCAGCCTCAAGGCGCAGATTGGGGCCAACAAGGCCCAAATTCGGGTGACGGCGTCGGAAATCCGCGCCGAGGTATCCGACGCCGTGGCGGGACTGACCTCGGAAATCAGCCAGACCGCCGGGGCCATCCGCGCCGAGGTGACCGATCATGTCCGCGACCTGCGCAGCGAGGCCGAGCAGACCGCCGCCGGGTTCAAAACCACCGTCGAGGGGGTACAGGGGCAGGTGTCGGCGCTGGAGCAGACCGCCGGGTCCATCCAGGCGCGTCTGACCGGCTGCGAGGGGGCGGTCAACACCCTCTCGCTGAGCGCGGCGGCGACGGTCTCCCGCATTGAGGACGCCGAGGGGGATATCTCGGCGCTGGAGCAGCGGGCGGGCAGTATGGAGAGCCGCATGACGGGGGCGGAGGGCGATCTCTCCGCCCTGACCCAGACGGTGGACGGCTTCACCTTCCGGGTGTCCGACCCCACGCCGGACGGGGAAGGGGGCAGTGAGGTGACCCTCACCGTCGGCATGGGGGGCAACACGTGGAGCGGCGTGGTCAAGGTGGGGGGCAACTTAGAGGTGAGCGGGACGGTGGCGGCCAAGTCGCTGTACGCCTTTATGGGCGACGTGGCCAAGCTGACGGTGGACAGTCTGTCCACCTCGCGGCGCATCCCGCTCTACCTCGCCGGGGACACGTCGGACGACAACTACATCCACATCGCCGGGCAGCGTTACCGTTTTGTGTGCGGGACCTGCACCGGGGGGACCGAACAGGCGGAGGACCCCGACGGAGCGGCCCTGTACTGGGAGCAGGACATCGCCAACGCCTCCATCGGCGGCGACGGTTACCCGTATCTGGACGGGAGCCGGGTGTTCACCACGACCAAGGCCACCGCGTGGCCGGTGATGGTGTACGGCTACAAGGAGCAGACCAAGCTGGTCTTTGAGTTCCAGGAGGAGGGGCTGCATGAACCGCGAATCGTGTTTGGCGCGGGATGGGGAGATGCCGAGAACCGGGACCGGGGACGGGGCTTTTTCCAGAAGCGCAACGACTGCTTTGACTTCTGGTTCGTCGGCCGCGGCGACAAGGAGACCGGAGTGAGCTGCGGGGAGTATCTGGAGCTGGTGGGGCTGCGCAAGCCGGTCTCGCTGGATTTTTCGGGGTGGGACGGCGGGTCCTTCTCCGAGACGCTGGACGGGGAGCTGGGGCGGGCCTATACCGTCGCCTTCGACGGTCAGAACCGGCCCGTCAAAATCACCGACGGCGAAGGCCACGAGACGGTGGTGGCATGGTGAGAAGGAAGAAGGGAGGGACAAAAGCGTGGGTTATGACAAGGAGAGCTTTTTGGCGGGTCTGGCGGTGGGACGGCTGCTCGGCCCCCGGGACGAGGGAGGGATACGATGACCATCAACAAGGCGATGGAGCGGGCGTCCCGCCTGCGCAGCGACCCCTACGACGACGAGACCAAGGCGGGGTGGCTGCTGGAGCTGGAAGGGCGCATCCGCGAGGAGGTTGTCGAGGCCCACGAGGGGGCGGCGGCGGGGGAACCGGTCCGCGCCTTTCCCGAGGACGCCGACCGGCCTCTGCTGGCGGGGCCGCCCTACGAGCGGGTGTACGAGCTGTATCTGCTCTGTCAGATCGACCTGCACAACGGCGAGGCGGACCGGTACGCCAACAGCGTTCGGGTATTCAACAGCGCGCTGGACGCCTGGGCCCAGGCCTATCACCGGCGGCATATGCCGGTTCCGGCGCGGTATCACCGCAACGTCTTTTAAAGGAGGGAGCGCGATGACGGGAGCGCCATATCCGGTCCGCCGGACGGCGGCGCGGCGGGAGGCGGTGGCCTTCGGCGGGCTCAACTGGGGGGACGATTGGCGGGCGGGGGAGCTGTCCGGCTGCGAAGGGCTGTCGCTGGAACGTTACCCCTGCCTGTCCCAGCGGGCGGGACGGCGGGAGGCGGCGCGGTACGAGTCCCCCACCGCCCTGTACGCCGGGGACATGCTGTGCGTGGTGGACGGGACCCGCTTTCTCTACGGCGGCGTCAACGAGGGAACGGTCCGGCCCGGGGAGAAGCGCTTCGCGACGCTCAACAGTCAAATCGTCATCTTCCCCGACAAGCTGCGGTTCAACACCGTCACCGGCGTGCTGGACAGCCTGGAGGCGGCGGTTTCCATTCCGGCGGGCGGGGTGAGCTTCACCGCCGGGACGCTGGCGGCGGCGGACGGCGGGTTCGCCGGCGTGTTCCGGGCGGGGGACGGGGTGGAAATCCGGGGCTGCATCTCCCACCCGGCCAACAACGGGTTTCACATCATCCGGTCGGTGACGGCGGGGGAGCTGACCTTTGACGCGGGCGCGTTCGAGCCGGGGAGCGAGGGGGGCGCGGTGAGCGTCCGGCGGACGGTGCCCGACCTGGAATGGATTTGCGAGTCGGGAAACCGACTGTGGGGGGTGGAGGGACAGACCATTTACGCCTCGGCGCTGGGGGACCCGACCAACTTCCACGTCTTCGACGGGCTGTCCACCGACAGCTTCGCGGCGGCGGTGGGCACCGGCGGGGCCTTTACCGGGTGCGCGGCCTACGGCGGCGCGGCCCTCTTCTGGAAGGAGGACTGCGTCCACAAGGTACTGGGCAATTTCCCGGCCCAGTATGAAATCTACACCTACCAGATCCCCGGCGTCCAGGCGGGGAGCGGAAAGTCGCTGGCCGTCATCAACGAGATGTTGTATTACAAGGGCCGCGACGGGGTGTACGCCTACGACGGCGGGACCCCCGCGCTGGTCAGCGGCTGCTTTGGACGGAGGCGGTTCTACGACGCGGCCGCCGGGAACGGCGGCGGACGGTACGTGGTGTCCATGCGGGACGAGGCGGGGGAATGGGGGCTGTACGTCTACGCGCCCGACGGTCCGGCGCGCGGGCGTTGGATTCGGGAGGACGGGACCCGCGCGCTGGACTTCGCCGCGCTGGACGGGGCGTTCTACTACCTGGACGCGGAGACCGGCGCGCTGGTGCTGACCGGCCAGAAGGGGGACGGCGGGGGACGGATTCCGTGGAGCGCGACCCTCTGCCCCTTCTATGAGGGGACGCTGGGCCGGAAGGGGTATGTGCGGCTGTATCTGCGGGCGGAGCTGGAGGAGGGGGCTTGGGTGCGGGTGGCGTGCAGCGAGGACGGCGGGCCGTTCCGTCCGGTCTGGGCCAGCCACGACAGCCGGGCCGGAACGGCGGTCATTCCGCTGCTGCCCGGGCGGTGCGACCGGTTCCAGATTCGAATTTCGGGCCGGGGCGGCTGTCTGCTCCGCAGTCTTGAGCGGGAGTTTTCCGTCGGGAGCGAACGGTAGCGGAGAGGATTCGGCGGTTTTGATGGAGAGGAGGGGTTATGGCCAATTTGTTTCCCGGAAGCCCGCCCGGTTTCGACGGCGACGATCTGCCGGGTACGGTGCGAAGACTCTGTGCAAGCCTGCGGTCTCTGTATGAGAACGCCGGTTTGCAGTTGAGTTATACCCAAAAGGTCGCCGCTGAGATGGAGACGCGGGTGCGGACGTTGGAAAAGACGTTTCACGACGTGACGCAGAATTGAAAACGCCCCGCAGAAGGTTGTTGATAAAATCTTCTGCGGGGCGTCGTAATGATTGGGTAATGTGGGGCGGGAAATTTGGGAACGCTTCCACCCGTGCGGCATCCGTGACATAAGACAGTGCGCTATTGACATTTGACACGGCCTCATCTATAATTAACCTATGAGGTAAACAGAGGAGTGGTTCGTTGGGCGTCAGATATAAAAAAAGCTCGAAAAGGTGTGTACGGATGCCTCTGCTGCTGAGAAGAAGTACGGACGGGAAATGGCGGGGAAGATTCAGCAAAGGATTGACGAAATTCGTGCATCAGAAAGTGTGGAACAAATGATACAGTTTCATGTAGGCCGGTGCCACCCGTTACATCAAAACAGACAAAATCAATATGCTGTTGACCTTGTTCACCCAATGCGGTTGGTTTTTGAGAAACAAGGCGTCGAGGTCCAAATTGCGAATATTATTGAGATAATCGACTATCATTAATCATGATGGGAATAACGTTCAAGGAGGAAACATGATGACGAGAAGTCGAAGTTACATTGCAACGCCGCCGGGCGCTACGATAAAGGAACAGTTGGATGACCGCGGCATGAGTCAAAAGGAATTTGCTTCTCGGATGGATATGTCTGAGAAGCATATAAGCCGTCTGATAAATGGTGAGGTGCAGCTCACGCCGGATGTTGCCTACAGATTGGAAATGGTACTCGGATTGCCAGCAAACTTTTGGAATAATCTTGAGGCTATCTATCAGGAAAAGCTCGCGAAGGTGAAAGCGGAAAACGCATTGGATTTGGATATGGCGCTGGCGAAGAAATTTCCCTATCAAGAGATGGCGAAGAATGGTTGGGTCCCGGATACGCGGAGAGCTGAGGAACGTACAATCAACTTGAGAAAGTTCTTTGAGGTTGCTCGGTTGGAGAGACTCAACAATTGTAAGTTAATTCCCAACATCGCATGCCGCCGCCTGTCTATTGGCGAAAAGGCTGACTTTGCCTTAATTTCTTGGGCACAAAGGGCAAAAATTGAGGCAAGGGACATAGAAACTGCACCTATTGACCTGAACGAACTTACAAACCAACTTCCAGAAATACGGGAGATGACGACGCAGGAACCGGACGTTTTTTGCCAGAAATTGAGGGAGTTGTTGTCCAACTGTGGGATTGCGCTGGTATTTCTGCCATATATTGAGGGTTCCTTCCCGCATGGAGCGACATTCTATGATAGAAATAAAATTGTTATCGGATTGACCCTGCGCGGCAAGGACGCGGATAAGTTCTGGTTTAGTTTGTTTCATGAAATAGGGCACATTCTTCTTGGACATTTGAATCAAAAGGAAGAAATTGCGCCTGACGCGGAAGCGGCATCCGACCGGTTTGCTGGAGATACATTGATAACGCCTGACGTATACCGCGCCTTTGTGAGGCAAGGCGTTTTTACGAGGGAATCTATACGAGGATTTTCAAAAACAGTGGGGATTGATCCGGGAATTGTAGTTGGACGGCTGCAAAAAGAAGGGCATATTGAGTTTAGCTGGTTCAATGATCTCAAAACAAAATATGAATGAACAGCATGAAGAAACAGCGTTGACAAGCGTCCTCACTTGGTTGTGAAGGGCGCTTGTCTTTGCGGTTGCTGGAGGCAAAGTAAGGGCCTGACTTTCATTGGCCTGTTCCAACTGAAAAGTTTCTTCACAAAAGATTCATAAAATATTTTCTAAGAGCTATTGACAAGTGAGGGAGAGCGTGGTAGAGTACGTTTAGCACTCGGGGATATGGAGTGCTAAGACAGAAACGCAGAACGAGAGGAGGGGTGGGCGATGGAGCTGACCGAACGAAAGAAGAAAATCCTCCGTGCTATCGTGGACTGCTACATCCAGACCGCCGAGCCGGTGGGTTCCAAGGCCATCGCCGCCATGCCGGGCATGGACGTCTCCTCGGCGACGGTGCGCAACGAAATGGCCGACCTGACCGAGCTGGGCTACCTGGAGCAGCCCCACACCTCGTCGGGACGGATTCCCTCTCCGGCGGGTTACCGCCTGTACGTTGACGAGCTCATGGAGGGATACCGCCTGAGCACCGACGAGGCGGCCAACCTCACCCAGGCCATGGAGTTGAAATTACAGCAGTTTGACCAGGCTATGAGCCAAGTGGGCAAGCTGATCTCCCAGTTGACCAATCTGCCCGCCTACGCGGTGGCCGGACGGTCAGGAAGCGAGCCGGTGGTGCGAAAGTTTGAACTGCTGGACGGCGGGGCGGGGAGCTTTATCCTCGTGCTGCTCACCAGCGACGACGCGGTGTCCAACAAGCTCATCAAGCTCCCCCTCAAGCTGGAGGAGCAGGACCTCCGCCTGCTCTCGTCGGTGCTCAACGCGGGGCTGTCCGGACTGACCGAGGCCCAGATCGGGCCGGAGGTGCTGGACCGGGTGGCCGGTGCGGCGGGCGCGGCCGCGGGACTGGTGCCCATTGTGGTGGACTTTACATTGGAGACCCTCCGGGCCCGGCGGCAGGGAGCGGTCTACTTGACCGGACAGACCCGCCTGTTGGGCCAGCCCGAGTATCAGGACGTGGAAAAGGCACGGGAAGTGCTGTCCACCCTGGACGAGGAGATGATCGCCAATCTCCCCGCCCCCACCGACGGGCCGGTGCAGATTTTAGTGGGGCCCGAAAACATCGCCAGGGAGCTGAAGGACACCTCGGTGGTGATGACCCGCTTCGACATCGGCGACGGGATGCAAGGCATGATCGGCGTCGTGGGTCCCCAGCGGATGGATTACGCCCAGGTCACGGCGCGGCTGAGCTATTTTGCCGAGAGCTTGGGCCGGATGTTTGGAAAAAATGAGCTGCCCTCGCCCTCGCCGGAGGGGCAGCGGGAATAGAGGTAATACAATATGGGAAAGAAAAAAACGGAACCCGGCCAGGAGCCGGAGGCCATTTTGGAAGAGGAAGCCGTTGCCGGGGAGGCGGCCGCTGCGGAAGATACCGCTGCGGAGGCTGCCGGCAGCGAGGCTTCCCCGGAGACCGGCGAGGCGGCGGAAGCCGCCGGACCCGGCGCTTCGCCTGCGGATTCCGCCGGGGCGCTCAAGGCCGGACTGGCGGAGGCGGAGGACAAGTATCTCCGGCTGCTGGCCGAGTACGACAACTTCCGCAAGCGTTCCCAAAAGGAAAAGGATGAGCTCTATACCCGCGTTCGGGCCGAGACGGTGGAAAAATTTCTGCCGGTCTACGACAATCTGGAACGGGCGCTGAACGTCCCCACCGCCGACGAGGCGTACCGCAAGGGCGTGGAGATGACCATGACCGGCCTGCGCGAAGTGCTAGAAAAGCTGGGAGTGGAGGTCTTCGGCGAGGCCGGGGAGGCCTTCGACCCCAACATGCACAACGCGGTGATGCACTGCGAGGACGAGAGCTTGGGCGAAAATGTTTTGGCCGAGGTCTTCCAGCGGGGCTTCCGCGTGGGCGACAAGGTTGTGCGGTTTGCCATGGTCCGCGTGGCGAATTAAATATAGTAAATAACAGGTTTTATAATAGGAGGAAACAACTATGTCAAAGATTATCGGGATTGATTTGGGAACCACCAACTCCTGCGTGGCGGTTATGGAGGGCGGTGAGCCGGTCGTCATCGCCAACGCCGAGGGTAACCGCACCACCCCGTCTGTGGTGGCCTTCTCCAAGACCGGCGAGCGCATGGTGGGCCAGGTCGCCAAGCGGCAGGCCGTCACCAACCACGAGCGCACCATCGCCTCCATCAAGCGCCACATGGGCACCGACCACCGCGTGGAAATCGACGGCAAGAAATACACCCCCCAGGAAATCAGCGCCATGACCCTGCAAAAGCTCAAGGCCGACGCCGAAGCCTATCTGGGCGGCACCATCACCGAGGCGGTCATCACCGTCCCCGCCTACTTCAACGACGCGCAGCGCCAGGCCACCAAGGACGCCGGTAAAATTGCCGGTCTGGAGGTCAAGCGCATCATCAACGAGCCCACCGCCGCCGCGCTGGCCTACGGCGTGGACAAGGAAGCGGAGCAGAAGATCATGGTCTACGACCTGGGCGGCGGCACCTTCGACGTCTCCATCCTCGACATCGGCGACGGCGTCATTGAGGTCCTGGCCACCAACGGCAACACCCGCCTCGGCGGCGACGATTTTGACGAGTGCGTCATGAAATTCCTCATCGACGAGTTTAAAAAGAGTGAGGGCGTGGACCTGTCCAACGACAAGGTGGCCATGCAGCGCCTCAAGGAGGCCGCCGAGAAGGCCAAGATCGAGCTGTCCGGCGTGACCACCACCAACGTCAACCTGCCCTATATCACCGCCGACGCCAACGGTCCCAAGCACCTCGACGTCACCCTCACCCGCGCCAAGTTCAACGAGCTGACCGCCCACCTGGTCGAGGCAACGATGGGCCCGGTCCGTCAGGCCATGTCGGATGCCGGACTGCAGGCCGGCGATTTGAGCAAGGTACTGCTGGTCGGCGGCTCCACCCGCATCCCCGCCGTACAGGAGGCGGTCAAGGGCATCACGGGCAAGGAAGGGTTCAAGGGCATCAACCCCGACGAGTGCGTGGCGGTCGGCGCGGCCATCCAGGGCGGCGTTCTGGGCGGCGACGTGAAGGGGCTGCTGCTGCTCGACGTCACCCCGCTGTCCCTCGGCATCGAGACCCAGGGCAGCGTCATGACCCGCCTGATTGAACGCAACACCACCATCCCCACCAAGAAGAGCCAGATCTTCTCCACCGCCGCCGACAATCAGACCTCCGTCGAGGTCCACGTTCTCCAGGGCGAGCGCGAGATGGCGGCTTACAATAAGACGCTGGGCAAGTTCCAGTTGACCGGCATCGCCCCCGCGCCTCGCGGGGTGCCCCAGATTGAGGTCACCTTCGACATCGACGCCAACGGCATCGTCAACGTCTCGGCCAAGGACCTGGGGACCGGCGCGGAGCAGAAGATCACCATCACCGCCTCGTCCAACCTGTCCAAGGAGGAGATCGACAAGGCGGTCAAGGAAGCCGAGCAGTACGCCGCCGAGGACAAGGCGCGCAAGGACGAGGCGGACGCCCGCAATATGGCCGATCAGGTCATCTACCAGACCGAAAAGACGCTGGGCGACCTGGGCGACAAGCTCTCCGAGGGGGAGAAGGCGCCGGTGCTGGCCGCCGTCGAAAAACTCAAGGAAGCGGTCAAGGGCAGCGACATCGAGGCCATCAAGAGCGCGACCAACGAGGCGCAGAAGGCGCTGAGCGCCGTCGGCGAAAAGCTGTACCAGAACGTCCCGCCGCAGGGCCAGCAGCCCGGGGCCGCCCCCGAGGGCGACGGCGTGGTGGACGCCGACTACGAGGTCGTGGACGACGACCAGGGTTAAAGGTTATCGTGCACAGCCCCCGAGGCGAATCACTCGGGGGCTGTGAGAGCGTAAATAACATAGCCACATGAGAGGCGGGAAATCGGGCTTCGGGCGCGAAACGGCGTGCAAGCGTTCTCGATCCCGCGTGTGAGGTGCGTGCATATGGCGAATGAGAAGAAACGAGACTATTACGAGGTCTTAGGGGTGGAAAAAAACGCCTCGGACGCGGAGCTGAAAAAGGCCTACCGCAAGCTGGCGATGAAGTACCACCCGGACCAGAATCCGGGCGACAAGGCGGCGGAGGAGCGGTTCAAGGAGGTCAACGAGGCCTATGAGGTGCTCTCCGACGCGGACAAAAAGGCCCGTTACGACCAATACGGCTTTGCGGGGGTGGACCCCAATTTCAGCGCCGGAGGCGGCGGCTTTGGCGGCTTCGGCGACCTGGGCGATATCCTGGGGGATTTCTTTGGCTTCGGCGGCTTTGGCGGCGGGCAGTCGGGCGCGCGCAGCCGGCGGCCCCAGCAGGGGCAGAGCGTCGAGACGCGGGTGGAGCTGACCTTCGAGGAGGCGGCCTTCGGCGTGGAGAAGGAGGTCTCCCTCGGCGTGGTGGAGGAGTGCGCCGCCTGTTCCGGCACCGGCTGCAAAAACGGCGAAGAGCCGGAGGTCTGCTCCGAATGTAAGGGAGCGGGGGTGGTCCGCACGACGCGGCAGACCGCCTTCGGCGCGTTCACCCAGCAGTCGGCCTGTCCCAAATGCGGCGGGAGCGGCAAGGTCATCAAGAATCCCTGCCCCACCTGTAAGGGCAAGGGCAAGGTCCGGCGCAACAAGAAAATCAAGGTTCCCATTCCGGCGGGCATCGACAACGGGCAATCGGTCCGCGTCCGCGGCGAGGGCAACGTGGGCTCCAACGGCGGACCGCGCGGCGATCTGCTGGTGACGGTGACGGTAAAGCGGCATGAGCTCTTCCGGCGCGAGGGGGCCAACGTGCTGTGCGACATTCCGATCAGCTTTGCCCAGGCGGCGCTGGGGGCGGAGATTGAGGTGCCGACGCTGGACGGCAAGGTGCGTTATCGCGTCCCCGAGGGGACCCAGACCGGCGCGACCTTCCGGCTCAAGGGCAAAGGGGCCTGCCACGTGGGCTATAAGACCCGGGGCGACCAGTATGTGACGGTGACGGTCCGGACGCCGACCAACCTCAGCAAGGAGCAGAAGGAACTGCTGCGGAAGTTTGAAGATTTCCGGCCCGAGCCCGAGGAGACCAAAAAGAAGGGCTTTTTTGAGAAGATCAAGGATGGTCTCGAGGGCGACAAGTGAGAAGAAAAGACCTCCGGACAAACTGCTGGTCCGGGGGCCCTATATGGACTTGCTGGCAAAGCAATAAACCTGACAATAACAGACCGGAGGATGTGGAGCGGCCCACATCCTCCGGTTTTCTCATGCGTCCAGTACAGTCTACAGATTTAGACAAAATACATAATTGCTCACATGGTTTTTAGGGAATATCACAGTTTTGGGATTTTGTTAGCCCATATCTTGACATTTTCAAAATTATGTTGTACTATAAATGTGTAGTTAATACTTAAAAACATTCTTACAAACAGGACGCTGATTAAAGCATCCGAGCGCTTCCGGCGGGGAATGATGCTTTCACAGTATTTCTTTTGATAATTCCATTGGAAACTTTGTAGCCGCTTTTACGGGAGGAAAACCTTTCCGAAGAAGAAGCAGAAAGGTTAAGAAAGCTGATTTGATGAGTCCTTGATCTGGCTGTGGTACGGTCATTACAGCAATATATCAGAAAGAAAGAAAACACCTTGGACAAGTGTTAATGCGAAACGTCCATTCGCATCTCCTGAAATATGCTGTTTTGATAATAAAGATTGGGTTCGAGCGCTGGAATAGAACCTCTCAAATTGGAGTTCACTTGTTATTAGTACTCTGATTGCAATATCTAGATTGAGGGCTCAATCAACTTGCTGAAGCCAGCTAAAAGTTCGGCTTAAAAAGGAAAGGAGGGAAATTTGGCATTATAAACAAAAAATTTTAAAATGAAAGGATGTTACGAATGCAAAGAAACGCAATGAAGAAGGCACTGAGTCTTTTGTGTGCACTTACACTTATGGTAAGTATGTTTGTTACTGTTTTTGCGGCAGAAACTGGTGATTCTATAGAAGAAAATATAATAAATGCACCATATGATTACCCTTACAAAACGGGAACAAAAGAATGGCTTGAGTTGGAAACGATTCATGATAAAATTGCTGCATGTCAAATACCAGAAGATATCCTGCATAAATTATCAGATGAGGCACTAGTTGAAACCATAAAAAACTATCCTTTGGCTGTGAACATTTATGCTTATGACACGATTGAAATGGGGTATGAAAAGGTAAAATCTCAGTTCAATGCCATAGAAGAATTAGAAAGCAGAGTTAATTCCAATGACAGTAATGTTCTTCGGGTTTTGGAAGCGGAAGCGGGTAAACTCGAAAGCAGAGGAAGTGACGCAGATTTCAAAGATTGTTTTATAGACACAATAAAGGGGTGTGTCTGTAGCCAACTGCCTAGCGATTACCCGGGAGACACTTCAATACTGAGCGCAACAGCAACTCTGACCACACCAAATGGAAGTTCAGTACCTGCAATCAGAAGCTTAACTTGGAATGACCACTATATTAGTAGTAATGGACAAATTACGCAGGCTAATGTACAACTTGCACACAATCAAATACAAGAAACGTATACCTCAGCTACAGTCGTTAATGGAATAAGCCCAAAATATAACTGTCATTCGTATGCGTGGTACTCAACGTCAGCCAGCAATAGTTACTGGATAAATGATCCGTCCATGTATATTTTAGATGGAAGCTACAGTGAATCTTCTTATTATCATGTTGGGGCAAAAATACTATATGGCACACCAGGAAATAATCCTGAACACTCCGCCATTGTTTCTGCTGTAAGTGAAAATCATCTAACATATGTCACCTCCAAATGGGGGTGTATGGGAGTATATCGACATTTATACTTTGATTCCCCCTATACATCGGGGATAAAAAAATATCACTAGGAACTAAATTGCTAGTTTATACTTTTAATGGGCTGATGGAAAGATACGTGCAAGAAGGGCTGAGGTCGGTGAATTGGGAGACGCAATACGTTTTGGGTCATGGCGATGAAAGCAGGCGGTATTTTCCGACTTGTTAGAGTGCCTCAGACAGTAACCCATCGGGAGAAATTCGCATAAAGGAAACTTAGACTCCATAAAGCATACATAGAGGGCGACGAAAGATTTTCTTCCGCCGCCCTTTGTAATGGAAAAATCATATACTGGAAAGGCTTGGTCATAGAATGCCGGTCAAAGGTGTCATAATAACGCTTGGATTGTTGTTCGCCATATTCACAGGATGTACCAGCTATGTGGAGACGGTGCCAGAAAGTGGAATTGCGCGGCCAAAACCAAAGGAAACAGAAGAGCCTGATAATCGCTGCGACGAAAAAGAAGACAAAAGTGTTGTAACCCTCCTTGTATTTGGCGGTTGGGATGACGAAGTGGATGAAAAGAAAGCGGACAATGAATATATTTTAGAGGATGAGAAGGCCAAAATGATTGCTGCACTCTTTTATAATCATGAAATGCAAATAAACGATTCACCTGTATCCAGCGCAGCAACTTTGGCCTTTCGAATTGGCGAGGATTACCTAAATACATCAATGGAAGACCTTGGGACACTTTCTGGCAGAATCAACGGCAAACTGGTTACCATCGAGCTAAGTGACCATGAATATGAGTCGGTATACCAGATTGTCTCTCGATATGTGTAGGGCATTCTAGGAAAGCAAATAACCATTAGAAAATGAAACGGATAGGAAAAAGACTTGTTAGGGTGCCTCAGACAGTGACCCATCGGGAGAAATTTGCATAAAGGAAATTTAGACTCCGTAAAGCATACATACAGGGCGGCGAAGGATTTTCTTTCGCCGCCCTTTGTAATGAAAAATAAAAGGTTGAAAATTACGCGCCCGTCACGCGAGGGTTTCGGACAGCTCCAGGCCGGGATTGCGTTTCACCGTGAAGTCGATGGACCACGACGAGGCGAACACCAGCAGACTGTGTCCCCGGTAATCCTCCAGCAGTTCGGCGTCGGAGGAGAGCTTGAGGTCCTTGAAGTCGGTCACCGGACTTTTGACAATAAAGCGCAGCTGCTCATAGGGCAGCCCGTCCATCCGCAGGTCAACGCCGTACTCGTTCTTCATCCGGTGCTCGAAGACGTCAAATTGCAGGACGCCGACGACGCCGACGATGACCTCCTCCATGCCGGTGTTGGGGGTTTTAAAAATCTGAATCGCGCCCTCCTGGGCGATCTGCTCGGTGCCCTTGATGAATTGCTTGCGCTTCATGGTGTCCCGCGGGCTGACCCGGGCGAAGTGCTCGGGGGCGAAGGTGGGGATGCCGGCAAAACGGAATTTCCGTCCCGGCGCGGTCACCGTGTCGCCGATGGAAAAAATGCCCGGGTCAAAAACGCCGATGATATCCCCCGCGTAGGCCTCGTCCACAATTTCGCGCTCCGAGGCCATCAATTGCTGGGGCTGGCTGAGGCGCAGCTTGCGCCCGCCCTGGACATGAAAATACTCCGCCTCCCGCTCGAACCGGCCCGAGCAGATGCGCAGAAAGGCCAGCCGGTCCCGATGGGCCTTGTTCATGTTGGCCTGAATTTTGAAGACAAAGGCGGAGAAATCGGGGCTGAACACGTCCACCGTCTCCTCTCCCGCCACCCGGGCCAGCGGGGGCGGAGTCATCCGTAAGAAAGCCTCCAAAAAAGGTTCCACGCCGAAGTTGGTCAGCGCTGAGCCGAAAAAGACCGGACTGAGGGTCCCCGCCCGGACGGCGTCCATGTCGAACTCCCGCCCCGCCGACAGCAGCTCGACGTCCTCAATGAGCTGGACGGCCCGTTCCTCGCCGATGCGCCCGGCGACGAGGGGGTCGTCGGGGGCGACCTCCAGCTTTTCGGCCCGGTCCTTGCCCGAAACGCCGGAGAAAAACGCGATGTGTCCCTGGGTACGGTCGTACACCCCCCGGAACTCCCGGCCAGAGCCGATGGGCCAGTTGACGGCGTAGGTGTCGATGCCCAGCTCCCGTTCCAGCTCGTCGAGCAGGTCAAAGGGGTCCCTGGCGTCCCGGTCCATCTTGTTGATGAAGGTGAAGATGGGAATATGGCGCATGGCGCAGACCTTGAAGAGCTTGCGGGTCTGGGCCTCCACGCCCTTGGACCCGTCGATGACCATGACCGCCGAGTCGGCGGCCATCAGGGTGCGGTAGGTGTCCTCGGAAAAGTCCTGGTGGCCGGGGGTGTCCAGGATGTTGATGCAGAAGCCCTCGTACTGGAACTGCATGACCGAGGAGGTCACCGAGATGCCGCGTTGTTTTTCAATCTCCATCCAGTCGGAGACGGCGGCGCGGGCGTTCTTCTTGCCCTTGACCGCGCCGGCCTGGGCTATGGCCCCGCCGTAGAGCAGAAATTTTTCCGTCAATGTGGTTTTGCCGGCGTCGGGGTGCGAAATGATCGCAAAGGTTCGGCGGCGGCTGATCTCGTCGTGCAGGTTTGGCAAAACGGGGTCCCTCCCTATCGTCTTGAATCCCGGATATTCTATCACGCCGGACCGGCTTTTACAACCATGAAATAGGAATCGCGCCGCCCCAACAAAAAAACGCCGGCCACTCCTTTAGCCAGCGCCTTTTCATATTATAATGTATATGCCATAATGGAATACACGCTATTTCAGATTCATCGTTTTCATCACTTGCAGAACGGCGGCCTTCTGCTCCATCGCCAGCGGTGTCCAGCATTCAAACAGGTCTTTCAGCTCGGGCGACAGCTCGACCAGCTCATGGTCAGCGAAAAATTGCGATAAGGTGATGCCGAAGCCGCTGCAAACGGCCTCTAAGGTCGTAAGATTAGGGTCTGTGTTTCTCTTGAAAATATTTGCGATGGTCGATTGAGAAAGACCGCTTTCTTTTGACAGCCGGTACGTTGTCCAATGTCGTTCGGCCAAAAGTTGTTTGAGTTTGTTATGCGTATCCATCCCCATCACCATCCCTTTTATCCGTATTCTACCGTTTTTTCGGGCAGGATTATACCACTTATTCGTATATAATTTACAACTATATAATGAAGTATTTCCCTAAAAAAATAACCTGTCAATGAAAGTTTAGCCAGAAAATCAAGAAAATCCTGTATTTTCTACAGTATTTTATATGATATAACGGGTTTCAGCTTTTTTCAATCCGCAGCTTGACATTTTTAAAAACATGATGTACTATAACAATGCAGTTTGTATTTAAAATACTTCTTATATGTAAGACTTTGATTAGACTACCCTACTCTTTGTGGCGGGAGATGATGATTGCGCGATGTTTCATCATTTGTTCTTTGTGATGTCTTTGTCTGGTAGTTTTGTTATTCTTCTGTATAAATTGACTTATCCCATTGCCCGGAGATACTTTTCGCATTCCTGGCGTAAAAAAATCCTATGCCTTTCCCTCTTCTTTTACTTAGTGCCCCTGTCGCTGCTCAAGGAATTTGTACTGAGCCAGCTAAATATAGATCTCCCGTTTCAATATGAAAACGTGCGCATTGACTTAAAATATACGATTAATGTGCAAAACGATCAATTTTTTCTTGGTCCCGGCGTAGTTGCTGCTTACATAGTTTTGCTTTGCATGGCTATGATCGCTGTCGTCGTAATTATAAAACAGTTAAAGAAGTATGGAGCAGTCTACCGCACATATTTTTCGCGTGCATTTCATGAAGCTCCCCCGCCGCAGTTGGAAAGTATGTTGCGGCAGACGAAAGAAGAATTACTGATAAAAAGGCCGGTCAAGCTTATTTGCTCAAAATTATGTGATGCGCCAATGACGATTGGCGTCTTTAAACCCGCGATTGTTTTTCCATCCTCCGACAAACTTAATTTGAAATCAGATGATAACAAATTTATTTTGAAGCATGAGCTTCTGCACATCAAAAACGGGGACTTGCTCCTGAAATTTTTGACGCTCTTTGCGCTTGCTGTCCATTGGTACAATCCTATTTGCCACCTTTTGTATTATGAGCTGTGCGCTGTAAGTGAAATCAACTGTGACCATGGCGTTCTCAAAGGAGCGAATGACGCCCAGCGTCAACAGTACAGCCACCTAATCCTCAATCTTGCCGCCGCAGGTGGCGGCAGAAAAGAAAGGTTTGCAGTTGGTTTGGTAAAAAATGACGCCGCGACATTTGAAAGGAGAATTTTGGAGATGAAGGAAACGGGAAAAAGCACCAAGCCCGTGTTGTCCTGTATTATGATGCTCTTAATCTGCGTCATGGGAACGATTACGGCCTTTGCCTATGAAGCGCCCCCGAAACATGTGTCAGACGAAATCAATTGGGAAAGAGAATGCACTTTCTCGGTATCAGACGGTTTGGATGATGTGGAACAACTTGCATCTGATTATTTCTTTACGGATCAAGAAGGTCATGTAATGTGCCTACAGATCATTCCCCCAAAAGTCTTGTGCAAACATTATTATGTTGAAGGGACGACAACATATCATGCGATAAATAGTAACGGAGGCTGTACTGTTACAGTAAAAAGTGCCAACAGGTGTAAATCCTGCGGAGACCTCTTAGAGGGAGGCGTTATCAGCGAAACAACATACACTGTCTGCCCACATTGAGAAAACGTAAAAGAAAGAACGAGGTAAACGATTGTGAAAAACTTTTTTGGATTAACCGCTGTTGAAGTCGAGCTAATGGAACTATTCTGGAACACAAGCGAGCCGCTTTCCTTTAAGGAAGTGATGGATTATGTCACCACGGTTCTGAATAAGGCATGGAAGAAGCAAACCCTGAACACCTATCTTTCCAATATGCAAAAGGCCGGCTTAATCCAGACAGAACGGAGCAGCTACCGTTACCGCTATATGGCCGCCTGCACGAAGGACGAGTACATTCAGCGGTGGACCCAAAAGCTGGTGGAGGATTCCTATGACAATTCCATCGGAAACTTTGTAGCCGCCTTTACCGGGGGACAGAAACTGTCCGAGGAAGAAGCGGAAAAGCTGCGGAAACTGATTTGATGAATGCGCAATCTAGCTGTGGTACGGTCATTACAGCAATCCATCAGAAAGAAAGTTAACGCCTTGGACAAGTGTTGACGCGAAACGTCCATTCGCATTTTCTGAAAGCTGCTGTTTTGATAATAAACATTAGGCTTCGGCTTCAGGACGGAACCTCTCAAATTGGGATGAACCTACTTGTGATTGCGTCAGTACCCGGATTGCAATACCGGTTCAAGGACTCGGCCAATCTGCCAAACCCGTCTGAAACTTCGGCCTAAAAAAGAAAGGAAGAGCATTATGAAAAAATTTATGACATTTTCGGTTTGTATATTTCTGATTTGCACGTGCCTGTTTTCAGGGGTTGCTGCTGCAGTCAAAACTGATGTAGGTAATTCTAACAAATGGGACATGTTAATTGAGAATCTCGCCCCATTACATGAAGATCAAGTTGAAGATGTGGCGGGTATTTCAACGGATTTGGTAGAACCTAAGGTATCTGCTGAATTAGCGAAGGCCATAGAAGAAGCAGACCCTTTGTCTGCGGTGTCTTATGACTTGAGGACTGGAGAAGTTTCCTTAAAACCTTACGAACCTTCAGAAAAAAATGATATAGTTGAGACTACACCATCGCATGAGGCTTTGGGAGATAATATTGAACCGCATTTGGCTTCAGACAATAGAACTCGAATTTCTTCGGTTACGACTTTTCCTTATCGTGCTATTGTTCAGGTGAGAGCGTATTTCAACAATGGTAAAGTTAGTTTCAGTGGCGCTGGAGCTATGGTGGGGACTAAGGCAGTTTTAACAGCAGGGCATCTTGTTTATCATCAAAAATATGGCTGGGCATCAAAAGTTGAGATCATCCCTGGAGGGGCTCTGTCTGGATATGATACATACACGAGTAGTGGTATCACGTCAGTCCAAGGATGGACAGAACAAGGGAAAATGGAATATGATTATGCTATTGTTGATTTAGATCACAGCCCTAATGTGGGGTATTTTGGTACACGGGCTGAAACTACTTCCAGCTTGAACGCAGATAGTTTTGATGCGTATGGTTTTCCTGGAGATAAGACGTATGGCTCTCTTTGGAGAACCAGTGGGGATGCAGATATGATTCAGCCTAATATGTTTTCATTTTATGGATACCCGAATGCTGGCTTTAGCGGAGGCCCTGTTGTCGCGCAAGATGATACGACACATATTGTTGGCATCGTATCGGGTGAGAGTGAGGTAGGTGGAGAATACTATGGAATGGCTGTACGGGTTACGGCAGACGTGGTCGATTTTGTGAAAGATCATATGTAGATCGTATTACTAACGGATTATTATATGTTCTTACAAATGTTCCTGCGGATATTACATTGGGTATACAGGCAAGTACATACAATAATCCAGAAGCGTGATAAATTAATGTAGACGTGAGATGTTCCTAAAAATCCCAAGTTTGGAAATGTCTTCCGCCAAGACTATATGTCTTGGCGGAAGACACCTAATTTCCACGAACTGTTTCTGACAGACCGGGAGATACCCATATATTTCCGATTGAATGATTGAAGAACTGCCAGAGGTTCCAGTTTCAGGATGGAACCTCTCAAAAAGTTAATGTTACCTAAATGTCCGGAGCGGGGACAAAAAAGATATTGCAGGCCAATGGCCGGAAAAGCTGACTAACAACGATACTGGTGCAAAAAAAGTCTACTACAAAACAAATTTCGGATATGGAAAAGTGGGAGAAGAATATCGGCCTTCTGGGCAAACGGATGAAGCATCTCCTAAGGTTGCCTACATTGAGGGTGAGTGGAGACCGTAACAATCAAATGTGTCAAGTGCGGCCCAGTGCTGCACTTGACACAATTATTCAAACCGTGTTTTGAAACCAACTGATTAAAAAAGGTGACAGCATGAAAAAAAGACAGTATCTTTTCTTGCCGCTAATTGGAATTATTTTGTTCTTGGCGGCTTGTTCCAATAAAAATGCGGTAGAATCAGACCGAGACACGATTCAATTAAACGTAGGGATACAGGGTGAGGAGAGCGGAGGTGAAGACCGTAACCGAGAGGACAGCCCCGCAATGCCAGCAGTTGATAAGGAAAGAGCGGTTACTGAAAAAACCGAGTCAAGAAATGAAGTCTCACTGGAAGCCGATGCGGAAAAGACGCAATCGGAACACATGGATGGGTATCCTTCTGCTGCTGAAATTTCAGCCGCGCTTGCTGATAAAAAAGGATTGGTGTACTGGCTTGCACCGGACCCGGCAGTCCCGAATGTATGTTCAACGCTGAACGCGGAGACGGCCAATACGGAAAAACTGTGGGATGCGATTCATGACCGTGTATTTGAGAACGCAAACCTCACAGTACAGGAAATGCCGGAGGAGTATCCCTATCGGTGCTATCAATTCAACTGGAACGATCAGTCATGGGATTTGACAATCGGTAGTATTTCTATCGAATTGCGTTCCGACGCCAGCCTCGATGAGGATACCCAGGAGTCCATTTTGGATATCCTGACAGAGTGGACCGGGATGGGCATTTCGTTTAAAACTGGAGAAATAAACCATTATGCGTTTACCTATAACGACTTGGTGCTGGACGAGTACGGATATTCGCTGGGAGGGGATGAGTGGATACCAGACTCCATTATTTCGCTGGGGGACAACCGCATCTCTATCTGCAATCCCGTAGTGATTCAGAGCGACTGTGAAACCATCGGAACAGAGACTCTTTTAACCATGGACTCCGCTCGTGCAATTTGTGAAGCTTACTATAGGGCGGCGGCTTCTGGTGTGCCGTCTGTTTCTATCATTACTGATGTTGAACTGGTTTATTATTTTGCAGACGATCAGCTTTTGCCTGCTTGGAGACTCACTGGACAGCAATATATGACCCCAAATGGTCATGAGCTGTCCATGCTGTTGGATGCCGTGTCTGGAGAAATAATAAGACATGCGTGAGGGAGAAAAATATGCTGCGTTTTCAATTCCGAAATGTTATCATAACGCCAGCCACCGTGATTGCCATTCTGGGACTGTACCTGTTTATGATTGTATCCCTGTATTCCTATCACTCAGCGGACCTTATGTATAACTATCAATGTACAATTGCGCTAGGTTACGGCGGAATGTTTATCCCGGTTGCCGCTGTTCTTCCCATTTGCTTCTATCTACACCACATTGGTGTAAAACAGTCTGAACAGCTTTTACTAATTCGCAGCAGCTTGTTTCCCTATGCCCGGTCGACTATCTTTTCTGCAATTGCTTCCGGGATGGTTGTAACAATGGGTGCCTTTTTGCTATTTACGATTACTTGTTTCATATATAGTCCGGAAGGAAGCCCGTACATTGGCCTCGGCATGTTTTCTATTCAGGACGATGGAAACACCATATATGCAAGTTTTTTTGATTATCCTGTGGTCTTATATGCGCTGATGGGCGTGATTTATACGCTAAATGGGGCTATGTGGCCTATGATATCTTTGCTGTGTTTTTCCTTTACAAAAAACCAATATATTGTGGTCTCAATTCCATTTATTGCAAAGACTGTGCTTGCTTATATTGGGGGGTTGCTGAATTTATATTTTCTGGACCCTGGACAATTAAAGCTGTTCGGCTCTGTTTCGACCGAATGGGTTGGCGGCGGAATTCCTTTTGCGCTGGGGTATATTGGAAGCGTCATTTTGTTGTGCGGCAGCATTTGGACGATAAGGAAATATCGAGAGGTGCGCTATGCGTAGCACGGTTCATTTTGTTGGATACAATTTCAAACGTTTATTCACATCTCCACGTCCATATATTACGCTCCTGCTTATTTTCTCGGTCATGCAAGTCGGTCTGGGCGGGGCGAAAACCTATTTGATTGAAAGTGGACAGATGTTTCAGGTGGCTGAACTGTATGTATTTGCGCACAGCAGCCGGGTTTTTCAACTGGTTTTTATTCTTGGGCTGCTGCTGTTGCTGGGCGACGCACCATTTCTGAAGGAGGGAATGTCTTTCCGGCTGATTCGGACAAACCGCTTTCAGTGGCTGCTTGGCCAGTTCCTATCTTGCGTTGTGATTGGAGCAGCGTATCTGCTGGCGATTGAATTGCTGTTTTTACTCCTGTTTATCGGACATGTCAGTTTCCAAAATGAGTGGAGCGAGGCTGTTATACTGGCGGCACAAATTGGGAACGGAATGGTACTCAACATTGAAATGGCGGTATCGTTTTCGATGAAAATCATTAAGGCGGGTTCTCCGTATGCAATGTTTGGACTTACTCTTGTTTACAGCCTGCTTTTATATACCTTTTTTAGCGCGCTGCTCATTGTCTGCAACCTGCGGCTTCGTAGCGGAATTGGATGTCTCGCTGTCATGGCTTTTTGGTGTCTGAGGCTGGCACTGGCTTACAAACTCCATTTCCCGCTTTTGCAGTGGATCTCTCCATGCAATTTAGCGTGTTTGGACGAACAGATACTTACTCCAACAAGTATCTTGTACACGACTATGTTTTTTTCTGTCAGCTTTTGCTGCTTAGGGGTGTTAGCGCTTCGTTTCACGCATAGCGCAGACCTTCTGAAAGGGGATTATGCGTGATAAATTGCACGACCATTTTTGCCGGTCTGTCCGAAACGAAAGCTTTCTGGTTGTCCACGGATCTGCTGCGCTATTTGCTCCTTTTGGCCGGAATGGACGCCGTCTCCGGCCTGTACATGGCCAATGTAATCGAGCGTTGCGAGACCTTCACGCTGCCGAGAAGCGGCTATGCCCGGTGGTATCATCGGGCGATGCTGGGCGGCGGAGCCGTCCTGTGTCTGTCGCTCGCGGTGGTCGCGGGTATCGCGTGTCTAACATCCCGTGACAGCGTGCAAACCGTGGCGTTGGCCGCCGCGCTCCTTGCGCTGAATCTGCTCGTCGTTTCCAATCTTCAAATGTTCATCACACTGATGACCCGGAATATTACACTGGGCTATCTTACCTGTATGCTGATGCAGTTGATATCTGTTTTCTGCTCCGAGCAGATGCCGGCAGCCGGGAAAATGGCGTTGCTTGGAAACTGGGGAATGCTGGCACGAAGTTCGCTTGTACAGCCGGACGGAATCTCCATTGAGAGCGCTGTAACGGCTGAGATAGTGATTTTGCTTACGCTGTGGATATTCGCTTGGCGTGCGGTACGGAAAAACAGGAGAGGAGCTTAATTTGTGATTCAAGTAAACAATGTGACAAAACAATTCAAGACCCAGCTTGTTTTGAACGGGATATCGGTCAACTATGAGGCGGGGAAAATCCACGGGATCATAGGGCGGAACGGTTCCGGAAAGACGGTGTTTTTACAGTTGCTCTGCGGCCTGATGCGTCCGACCTCCGGTACGGTCGCCGTAGGCGGAAAGGTGCTTGGCGAGGATGTGGATTTTGCCCCGGACACGGGAATTATTATCGAAAACCCCAGCTTCCTGGCCTATAAGTCCGGGTACGGAAATTTGAAGGATTTGGCCGCCATCCAAAACCGGATACAGAAACAGGAGATTGTGGACGCAATGAATCGGGTGGGCCTGGACGCGTCCAGCAAAAAGCGCGTGGGAAAATACTCGCTGGGAATGCGGCAAAGACTGGGAATTGCCCAGGCGATTATGGAGCATCCGAAACTTTTGATTTTAGACGAACCCATGAACGGGTTGGACGCGCAGGGTCTGGAGGACATTCGTGAACTGCTGCGCGGCCTGAAAGCCGGCGGAACCACGATTCTGCTGGCCTCCCATAACCCCGATGACATTGAGACGCTATGCGATACCGTATGCCAAATCCAGGACGGAGCGCTGATGAAGGTCAGCAGTTGGTAAAAGGCGATAGGATATGATTGTAAGTGGAAGCGATCAGGAACATAGAGGCGGCTTAGACGCTGAAAGACATACATACAAGAGTGGCGCAAGTTTTTCTTCCGCCACTTTTTTTTAATATTGGAAAATAAAGGTTGCAAAAATGGCGCGAAAGCGGTAAAATAAGGAAGCAAATTAAATGAATCTTGTTCCCGAAATAACCGGACTGCAAAGAGGGATGGGAAAACGTTGGGAGTGGTTGCCGAATTTTGTAATATGTGGATAGGGTATGATTGGAGAGGATTGACAAGGGTGAGGGAATCATATGATGCGTCATATTGATGTGTTTCTGCGGCAGCTTTATAAGGAACAGCATGAACGTCTGTTTAAAGCCGCGTATCGCATGCTGGGAAGCGCGGAATTGGCACAGGACTTGGTGCAGGACGTATTTCTGTTTGCCCTGTTCCATGAAGAAGAACTCCATTCGCATCCTTCACCGGAAGGCTGGCTGATGTTCACGTTGAAGAATTTGGTTCAAAATGAGCGGCGCAACGAGGAAAGACATTCCTTAATCCCATTGGAATCTGTGGAGCCATTCCAGGGAAAGCCCCCCGATTTATCATTGGAGCTCTATCTGCCGAAGGGGCTGTCAACGGCAGAACGGACCATTTTACTGTGGCGTTTTGAGCAGCAGATGGAGTACCGTGAGATAGCGGACAGACTAGGAATTTCAGAAGCCGGATGCAGAAGCCGCGTGTATCGCGCTGTGAAGCAATGCCGAAAACTGCTCCAGGAAAAATGAGGCGGCAAAAAAATTTTTTATTTGTGATGCAATAGAGTTCCCTGCTGATTACATATCTATCGTGGAGGGAACGGAAAGGGGTTACCGATGCATTCTCCTGCGGAAAAAAACAATGCGCATGGCGATTCCCCAGCCTGTCTGGACATATCGCCGGAGCGTCTGAACAGCCTGTCACCGTCCGAATTGGCAGATGCCATGGAGGAAGCGCTGGATTATATGACGGAAGAAACCTATAGCCCGGATGTAATCCGCGCATACCTGGAAGCATTGGATCAGAAGGCATCCATTCCAGCGCATGTAAGTGCGGAAGCAGCATATGCAAATTTTCAGCAGAAATGGAAGGCATTGTCCGTCAGAAAGGAAACGCCGGAATCTACAACGGTTTCAGGGCGTATTCGCAAGCGTCGAAGCGTCTGGCGTATGGGGTTGGCCGCCGCACTATTGGTATTTTTCATGTTTGGAGGCATGATGATTGCGCAGGCATTTGGGCTTGATGTGTTCGGCGCAATTGCGAGATGGACAGAAGAAGCCTTTAGTTTTGGTGATTTGCCGGCAGACGATGCTTCCCATAACCCCGCCGGCACAGAAGTTCCGGCGGAATACAGAGAGGTAAAAGCAGCCTTGGAAGAACGTGGCATTCCATTTCGGTTTCCCAGGATACCAGAAGGATTTGAGGTTGTTGACTCGCTGATGTATGTAGTACCCGATACGGAAAACATTGGATTTTCAATTGAATATATGCGAGATGAAGCGTTTATTTCCTTTAAATTTGCGCAATATGATGGGTTGTCCAAAACGGTCTATAAAAAGGATAACACTGACGTAGAAATATATAAATATAACAATATGTTTCATTATATCTTTGGAAATGATGGAGATATAGTTTCCGCATGGATCACGAATGACATGGAGTACAGCATATCCACAAATACAAAGTCTGTTGATCTCAAAAAACTGATTCAATCCTGCTACAAGGAGTGAGTTTATGGAACGGTAAAAATACCATGTAGCTGTTACCGTTTTTGCGGAGAACAGAGAAAAAACAGGGCAACACCACGCATGATCGCGGGGTGTTGTCCTAAATTTTTTTAAAAAACAAAAATTTTTTCAAATTTCTGAAACAAAATCGTGTTCTGATGACATATATATAATAGGAGTCAAAATAGTCAACACAGCAGTAAAAAGGGAGAGTATTGATGGAAATCAAAAGAATATGCAACAGCTCTGGGTCCCGACAGACGCAGCAAACGACAAGGAATACGCAAAGCGGGTCGTTCCAGAGCCAGCTGGAATCAAGGATGCGGATGCAGTC
>JAAWHG010000069.1 GCA_022795735.1 Oscillospiraceae bacterium | reverse complement strand
TTTTAATTATTGCTTTTCTTTTTCCATCCGCCATACTAAAAAATCAAGACAGTCAACTCTCCACTGACTTTCATGCAGGCTGTCCATCAGGCCGCAGCGGTGTTTCCGCAGCATTTTAATCGCATCCTGAACCTGACCGTTACCATACAGTCTGCAAACCTTCTCAATGGTCTGAGCGCCACAGCCTGCATCCTTTAAATTCTGAATAAGATCATCCGTATGACCGCCTCCCTTCCTGCTATGTCTGTATTATATCCTCTTGACTTTTATTTTGCTAATAGTTATAATTTATATCATGATATGAATTTTTGGAATATCACAGGAGGACCATATGGAACTGCGAACCATGAGATACTTCCTTGCCGTGGCAAGGGAAGAAAATATAACCCGCGCGGCAGAACTGCTTCACGTCACTCAGCCTACTCTCTCCAAGCAGTTAAAAGCACTTGAAGACGAGCTTGGGAAAAAACTGTTTATGCGCCACAGTTTTAGCATTCAGCTTACAGAAGAAGGGATTTTACTGCGGAAACGGGCGGAAGACTTAATAAAAATGGCTGACAAAATCACAACTGAATTTCTTGCTTTAGATGATATCTTGGGCGGCGATGTTTACTTCGGCTTGGCGGAATCTTACCAGATCAGATGCCTTGCCGCCATAATCAGAAGATTCAAAGAGTCTTACCCTGATCTGCATTATCATATTACCAGCGGCGACACGGAACAGGTCACGGAAAAACTGGATAAAGGTATTATTGACTTTGCCGTACTGGCGCAGGAACCCAATACTGCAAAATATCATTATTTAACCTTTCCCCATGCTGATCTATGGGGTGTTGTCATGCCAGAGAACTGTCCATTGGCGAAAAAAGAAGCCATCTGCGTGGATGACTTATTTGGACTTCCTCTTTTTTGTTCCGAACAGGGATGGAGCAATGATATATCCAAATGGTGCGGCAACAGCATGGATAAATTACACCTTGAAGGATCGTTTCGTCTATCATATAACGGATCGCTTTTTGTGAAAGAGGGGCTGGGTTATCTTTTAACTTTTGAGCATTTAATTGATACAAGCCGCGATAGTGGGCTTACTTTCCGCCCTCTTACCCCTAAACTTGAAACAAAAATGTATCTAATATGGAAAAAATACCAAGTTTTTACTCCTATTGCTGAACGATTGCTGGAAATGTTGAAAGCCGAGCTTTCGGAGTAGAAGTCAAAGCAAGGCTGTAAGAAATTTATTGATATAAGTAAGGAATTTTTCTTTGAAAAAAGCCTTGTCTTTCCACCAAAATGTGTAAGCTGCCACTAACAAGGTAAGCAGCCAGTACAAAATATCAAAATACGAAAGGTGGAAAACATTATGAAGACAGGAAAAATTACAGCAAAACTGAGGGACACGGTTCCGGTATGCCTTATGGTAAAGGGGCAGGAAGTAAAACGCTACAAGAACATTGAACTGCTGGATATGCTCAAAGAGGCGGAAATGCTGGACTTCCATTTCAACGTACCGGAGACGGCAAAAATCACTTTTGAAATCAGCTATGTCGTTTGCTTTCAGGTAATCAATCCCGATATGCTGCATGATCCTTAACGCTTCCAATATCTCCATTCCCATACCATCCGTTAAAAAATATTCCACCCGGAGTGGGTATCCCTCATAGGATTTCTTTTCCACAAATCCGTAATCCATCAGCTCCTTTAACTGCTCCGACAGCATCTTCTGTGTAATGCCGTCTATATCCCGCCCCAGCTTCGCCAGGGATGTCGCCCCTAAACGCAGCCGCCATAAGATGATCAGTTTCCATTTCCCTTTAATCATGTCATGCACCAGTTCCAAAGGGCAGGTGTATTCCGTTCTCATTTTCATAGGCTGATGCCCCTTTCCGTTTCCTATTACTTCGGCAGGATACCGTTCCTGCTAAAGCAAAAGCATCCACTGAATTATACCATAAAATCTATCTATTTTTCACCCGATGGAATGAAACAACTATTTTCGGGAGTGGAAAGCAAAAAAGGGCCATCAAGCGGCCCTTTCTCACTATTATCATTTATCCATTAAATTTTCACCGTTTTATCCATATACAAACACGGAAACTCTGTATATTATCACGAAAACTCCCAGCGGCTTTCCGTATCTGTATCTGCCGGGGAAGGAGACACCTTTGGAAGCCAAGGTTATCTCTCCCGGCACAAGGCTCTGCCCCTGCCCTATTCAAACCTTTTAACAATTGCCTGCTATCGTTAAAAGGAGGTGCAAATTTTGAGGACGAAATAGTTTCCGAAACGGAAAAAAGGCTCAAAAAGCGAAAAATAAAACCGCAGAATCCGTGGAAAGGTTTATTTCCACGCATTTTAGCGGTTTTCCATTGTATCAATTCAACCATGCACACCCCAATCTTGTAACGATGCACCCTCTCACAAACAGCTTGAAATCGGAATTTCTTCATAATATAAATGCACACCCTTTCGAGTGTGCATCAATAGGTTTTTTAATTTTATAAACCATATTTAATAAAACTACTTATATATCAACACTAAGAATGTCTATGCCTTTTCCCTTTTCATATTTATCAAATAAGGCATAATTAATTGAAACATTATCTTTTGATGAGCGATAGATAATCCCATCATATCCAGTTTTTAAACAAATTGCCGAAACAATATTATGTTTTGTTGCTGCAATGGTACAGCTTCACTTATTAATCCATTAAATTCTCCACTAAAGACGTTATTAATCGGGAATAAGCGCATGTCCTTATAAAGAATAAACTTTGCGATATTATAATTATAACCACTTTGCAAAGCAATTTCTTTCTTAATAACATCCTTATTATTGGCACAATATAACACACTGGCACCAATATCATTATATCTGCCATGAGAAGAAACACCATAAGGCGGTTCCCATAACTCCTCCTTCGCAAGTAATTTGCCTATACTCGCAGTTCTTGTCCGAAATATAATTCTGTTTTCAGATAGAATATACCATTTCATTTGTTTGTATAGATTTTCAATAAACTTTTCCAATTTTTCAAATACCGGATTATATGCAAGATAAATCCTATTTTGAATATATTTATTTTTAAGATCGACCATCTCATCTAATGAAAAATTTTAAGCCAAATCACCTATTACTTTCTGAATAAATTCAATTTCATCACCATAAAAGTCATGGTTAAACCGATCAATGTCCCCTTTCATGTATACTTGGATATATAAATCAAATGTACCATAATCTATTTTATCATCATAATCTATACCTGATCCATTATTACAATTAGGGCACCTTACAAACCCAACAATATTCTCAAAATACTCCTTCCATAAATCCCATCTGTCCCAAAAGACATCCCCCATGATTTCCTCAATAGTACTCGCAGTATTAATGCTGTCAAAAATAGCTTCAGGATCATCGTCTTCATCATAAAAGCAGCTTTTAATCGAAGGGTATAATCCTTGAATATCTTCTCCATCTCCACATTGTTCGCAACACTTAATTTCATTCATGATTTTCTCTGCCAAATATTGAAACACTATATCAAAAACACAATCCTCTCTTTTTATATAACTTTCACCTTTTACGATTTTACAACCACATTCAGTACATATCATATCTTCAGTAGCGATTAAAGAATGGTTTTTAAATATATTATCAAAGTCTTGGTATTGGGTTGGATTTTTAGATACTATGTATTCTTCAAATCTTAATAAAAGCTGATTTTTTTGCAACTTGAACACAACATTTTTCTTTCTATACTAAATAGCGAATTTACACTTTTTTACCTATCCATCAACTTTCACTTCGTTTCCGACTTTGAAAGTAAAACGGATGTCGTCCCTGGCATGGACCGCGGCATGGTGAGCAGTGCCATCCAGAGCTCCTCATCAAACTCCGTGCAGAAGCCGTCCAGCCTTTGCAATCCCGTAGGCGGATGCGCCGGAAAGGTACTTTGAAAAAATCTCCCTGACGACCTCCCCCTGCCCCGGTACGACCCGGTACATCTCCCCGTCCCATTCATAATCCGTATGGCGCTTTATGCCCGTTCGGTATGCCCTGTTCAAACCGTTTCCGGATGCCCCCACTTCACATTCTCTGAAATGCTGCGCAATTCCTCCTGTGCGAAAGACGCAAGTATAGCTGACTTGAGGATTCAAATCTCTTTTCCACAATGAGTGCAGTATTTGCCATCAAATATTTTTATTCCCATGACACATATAGCAATGCAAAGAGTAATATATGATATAACTAATCCCCAAGTCATAACCTTTTTCATTTATAGAACCTCTCCATATTTTCCCCAATCTGACAAAAACTGGAAAAAACTGCATACTACTCTTACTATGCCCTTGCGTCAAAGCCGCCCTGCATTTCCACTGCCCCACCATTTATCTCCTGCCTTGCCGCACGAAACGCATCATAGTAGGCAGCCTTCAAAGCCCCGTGTACCTGCGTCTCCGCTTTCGACTCTTTCTCATGCCAGCCCACGCCCGCCGTGTAGGTCAGTACCTCGTCACCGTTCCCGTCATACACATGGACGGCTCCGGACTGGAACTTAGCCTCATACGGCTCCCCGAACAGGAGGCGCAGCCACCTCTCGTCCGCCTCCCGTATCTCCTTCATATCAACCTTCCCCATCAGCGCAGCCCTGTCCGGCGCGACTTTGGCAACCTCGCTTTTCCGCAGGGCGAGGAACTTATTCCCCATATAGACGCCCTGCGCCGCATCCTCCCTGGCGTATTCGGCTATCTTCTCCCGTAGGGAGTCAGACAGCTTCCATTCCTTTTTGGAGGATGCCTTTCCCATCTTTTGGATTCCCACATGATGACTTTTTGCTATTTCTGTTATATCCATTTCAAAACCTCCTGTTTTGCCGGAAAACTGGGGATGCCTGCCCTCTGTGGCTTTTGTCCATTCACACCTCATTTGAAATGTCAGGTTCCTTATTCAAACTCACCAACAATACTACCTTTTTGGATGATATGCCTTTCAGCCTTTTTCAGAAAATTTCTTTTCATAGAGTTGACACTTATATTTATTTCACAATCCAAGGAATAGACTGTAAAACGGTAAGTATGCTTTTTCCCTTTCGGTGGCTTCGGCCCTGCATAACGGTGCAGGCCATATCCTATCCCCTGGCGAGCATTCCCCAACATTGGCACAGACTTGCCAGCAGGAATATTTTTCTTTATTCTGTCAGTGGCAGGAATGTTCCATATAACCCAATGCGTAAAATCCTTA
>JAAWHG010000061.1 GCA_022795735.1 Oscillospiraceae bacterium | reverse complement strand
AGGATACAATACTCGGTCCCCAATGTCTGCCAATCTAAATTGGTTTTGGATAGATGACCAAATGGCAATGGCTGTTTTTCTCATTTTGCACAAACCAGTGTGCGGTTTTGAATCTTGGTGGTAAGGTTTCCAGGTTTGCAAATAGCGTGACCAGCATAGTTAATAATAATGGAATCTGACTAAAAAATGAGGATACCTCAAAAAAGGCATCCTCATTTTGTTTGTTTATAAAAAGAAAACCAGAACAAAACACTGCGCCAACAAATAAATTGCTGCAGAGTTCGTCTGGCTCTCTTATGGTGACCCGCTGGAGATTCGAACTCCAGACCCATTGCTTAAAAGGCAATTGCTCTGCCAACTGAGCTAGCGGGTCGAATGGCTGGGATGGCAGGACTCGAACCTACGAATGCCAGAGTCAAAGTCTGGTGCCTTACCACTTGGCGACATCCCAATGTGGATACGCCGCCCGGTGACCGGCCTCGCCCGCGAGGCAGGACGGCCTTGCGGCTGACTCCATAAAAGAGACGCCGCAGACGGAAAGCGGACAAGCCGCCTACCGCTGTGCAGTCTCTAAACTGGGGTGGGTGAAGGGATTCGAACCCTCGACCTCCAGAGCCACAATCTGGCGCGCTAACCAACTGCGCCACACCCACCATATCAATCTTCTGAAACTGGCACGCCAGGAGGGATTCGAACCCCCGACCTACTGCTTAGAAGGCAGTTGCTCTATCCTGCTGAGCTACTGGCGCATACGGCGCGTACCAATCGCAGCTCACTCTGCCAAAACGCCGCGCCCGGCCCCTCGCGGGGAGGGTGGAGCGGGTGATGGGAATCGAACCCACGCGACCAGCTTGGAAGGCTGGGATTCTACCATTGAACTACACCCGCATCAAAACGCCCCCCGGCAAGGATACTGCCAAGCATCCTGCCAGCCATAGCATAATATCATATCCCTGCCGGAGTGTCAAGGCTTATTTCCAACTTTTTTCTCCCGGCGTCCCCGTGCCGGGCCGGGGACGCATTTATAACGCGTTCCCAGCCCGGCAGAGAAAGCCCGTTCGGTCCACAGAGATGAACAGTAGACTTTTTATAGGTAGCTCAGCAGCTTTCCATAGGCATCTTCCCAGGCCTGGGAGTGTTTCGGCTCATAGGTTTCGACGGTCTCCGACCGGCGCACCACCTGACGCACGTCGTCCAATCCTTTGAGCTCGCCCAGGGCTACCGCCTGCATCAGCAGATTTCCGATGGCCGCGCCCTCAATGGGGCCGGTCAGGACGGGACGGTCAATGGAGTCGGCCACCATTTGGTTGAGCAGCTTGTTCTGGATGCCGCCGCCGACGATGTTCAGCGAGTCCAGCCGTGCCCCCTTGATCTCCTCCAGCCGCGCAAGCGCCCAACGGTACTTGAGGGCCAGGGATTCATAGATGCAGCGGGCCACCTGTCCAGCTGTCTCGGGGACGGGCTGGCCGGTGCGCTGGCAAAAAGCTCGAATCTTGTCCTCCATCCCTCCGGCGTTGAAGAACTCGGGGGAGTCGGGGTCGATGATGGAGCGGAGGGGCTGCTCCTGTCCGGCCAGTCCGACGATTTCGTCCCAACTGTATGTCTGGCCCTTGTTGGCCCAGTCGCGGCGGCACTCTTGAATGAGCCAGAGGCCCATGATGTTCTTTAGGGGACGGAAGCCGCCCTGTACCGTACCTTCGTTGGAGAATCCGGCGTCCCGTACCTCGTCGGTCAGGATGGCCTGATCGGTTTCTACGCCGAAGAGAGACCACGTCCCGCTCGAACAGAAAGCGAAATTTCCTTCCCCGGGGATGGCCGCCACCGCCGAAGCCGTGTCGTGGCTGCCCACCGCCGCGTAGGCCGCCTGATTGATGCCGGCGTCCTCGGCCACTTCGGGCAGGAGCTTGCCGCGAAGCTGTCCGGCCCGGTCAATCCGGGTGAAAATCCGGCGCGGAATTCCCAGGTCCTCAATGGTCACCCAGTCCCAATCCTTACGCGTGGGATTGAAAAGCATGGTGGTGGTGACGTTGGTATATTCGGACACTGTCTCGCCTGAGAGGAAGTAGCCCAGCAGGTCGGGCATTAAGAGGAGGGTTTCGGCATTGGCCAAGGCGGTATCGTCCTCACGGCGGCGGCGGTGAAGCTGATAGATGGTGTTGAAGCACAGGTTCGCGATGCCCGTTCGGCTGAAGAGCTTGCCAAAGGGAAGCAGATTGTTGGTGCAGTCCATGTCGGCGTTCTTCATGTCCCGATAGGAGCGGGGATTGCCCAGCAGATTGCCGTTGCGGTCCAGCAGGCCGAAGTCAACGCCCCAGGTGTCCACGCCGAAGCTGGCGAGCTTGCCCGATTCGACCCTCCGGAAGAGCCGAAGCGACTGCCTCATGTGGTAGACCATGTTCAGGGTGTCCCAGTAGAGGATGCCCCGAGCCGGGACATAGTGGTTGTCGAAACGGTTGAGCTCCTTTAGCGCAATCCGTTCCCCGTCGAACTGGCCGAGGATGGCCCGGCCGTTGCTGGCGCCCATGTCAAAGGCAAGCAGATTTAGAGGATTATTCATCGTGGTCCCTCCCGTTTATGATTTTCCCGCCAGGGATTTCCGATATTTTTCACTCTCCCAGTTGGCGATGAAATGCTTGGCGGCCTCGCCCATGGTGGAGAGGGGGTGACCGGCGGCCCGGATGTGCTCTATAATGAAAAGAACCGCCGTCAGCGTTTCGGTCATGACCTGCGCTTTGCCGGCGTCCATGCGCAGCAGCACTTCGCCGGTTTTGGAGTTGGCGACGCACTGGCCGTCTTCAGGCGCGCCGGTGTCCATGGAGAAGGAGCCGGTCAGGAAGACCATCTGGTCGGGGTACAGCGGCTCCTCCAACAAAAATTGTTCGGAATATCTTCCGCTCCGCAGGGTTTCGGCGAGGTAGGGCGTGTCGGCGGCGTACAGCCCCGGTTCCACCTCGCGGATGGTAACCTGGGGGAAGGAATCGCCGGTCAGGCCGAACCGTTCGGCCAGGCGGCGGTTGGCGTCGGCATGGATGGCAAGGCAGCGGTCCGGGTCGCCGTCGTGGACAATAATCCCGTGATTCTGCATCAGGAGAACGGAGGGCGTTTGTCCGGATGCAACCCCGACGCGTTGCAGTTCATCCCGGATGGCGAAGGTGAGGTTTGCGCCGGGATCGACGTAGGGAACCATGCCCCATGTGTAGTCCGCCCCGGCAAAGGCGTCCTCCGCGATGTCGCGGCAGGAGGCGGCGCAGCAGGCCAGATTGGCGTAGACGCTGTGGGTGTGGAGCACGAAGGTCTTGAGGACCGAGTGGAAGCCGGCCTCCACCGAGGGGCGCAACGCGGCCAGCCCCTCAATGGAGCGGGTGGCGGCCTTGGCCTGTTCCGCTCCGGCCTTTTCCACGTCGGGCAGGCCGCCCGGCTCGTTGTTGTAGTAGAAGTCTCGCAGGGCCTGGCAGTCCATCACGGCGTAGGCCTTGTCCGGCTCAATGTCGCGCAGGCAGAAGCCGGAGGCCTTGATGGCCATGAGGCCGCCGGAGAGCTTGACCGAGGTGCTGCCGCCGCCGCCCTGGACGTAATCGGCCCGGGCGCCCGCCGTTTTGGAGAGACGGGAGAAATCTGCAAGGAGCTGTTTGTTGTCTTCAAAAAACATGGCGCGTACCTCCTGTTACCGCTGGGAGAGGACGTCTTTTTCGTACCCCTTGACCCGGTCCAGCCAGGCGGAGCCGACATCCACTTCGTTCTTGAGGCAGTAGTAATCCCAGACCGGCCCGAAGGGCAGGGTCTTGCGTTCCTCTTGGAGGGCAAGGCGGGTGGTCCAGTCGCCGTCATATTCGGCCTGGCGGATGGAGGCGGGGGCGAGACAGGCGGAGAGGATGGCCTTGCGGGCGTTGCGCATGCCGATGGCCCAGCAGGCGATGCGGTTGATGGAGGCGTCGAAGTAGTCCAGGCCGATGAAGACGCGGCTCTCAAGGCCGTTGCAGATGATTTCATCCATGATCTTCTGGAGCTCGTCGTCCCAGATGATGACGTGATCGCTGTCCCAGCGGACAGGGCGGGAGACGTGGAGCAGCACCTTGTCCAGGAACTGGAGGCAGGCGGTCAGCTTGGCGGAGATGACCTCGGTGGGGTGGAAGTGGCCGGAATCGAGGGTGTAGAGCTTGCGGTTTTGAATCGCGTAGCCGTAGGAATACTCATGGCTGGCGACGGTGTAGCTCTCTACGCCGATTCCGAAGACCTTGCTCTCGATGGAGCAGGGGGCGAGGGTTTCGTCGATGTCGGGGGCGAAGATGGCGTCGAGGGATTGGGTCATCAGGTCGCGGTGGCGCTTGGTGTCGGCGCAGACGTCCTTGTAGCCGTCGGGCATCCAGTAGTTGATGGCGCAGGGCTGACCCAGGGCCTTGGCGAACTCCACCGCAATCTCGCGGCAGCGAATGCCGTGCTCAATCCAGAAACGGCGGGTGCCCTCGTCGTAGCTGGAAAGCGAGAAATTGCCGTCCATTCTGGGGTGGGAAAAGTATGTAGGGTTGAAGTCCAGACCGATGTTGCCGGCCTTGGCCCAGTCCAGCCAGTCGCGGAACTCGTCGATGGTGTAGGCGTCGCGGTCAATCTTTTTGCCGTGCTTTTCGGCGTAGGAGGCGTGGAGGTTGAGCTTGGTCGCGCCGGGGATCATGGTGCGGGCGAAGTCGATGTCCTGGCGCAGCTCGCCGGGGGTGCGGGCGCGGCCCGGGTAATCGCCGGTGGTGGCGATGCCGCCGGACAGCTCGTCCGAGCCGTCGAAGCCGATGACGTCGTCCCCCTGCCAGCAGTGCATGGAGACGGGAATGGCGTTGGCCCGGGCGAGGGCGGCCTCCACGTCCACTCCTGCGGCGGCATACTGGTCTTTGGCTGCTTGGTAGGCGTTTAAAATTTTGGTCTCGTTCATATCTTGCTGCTCCTTTGCAATAGAATCTTGCGCCTGACGCGCGCTTTCCTACCACTTATTATACAAGGTTTTTGCTAGATTGCACTACCGATTGTTGGGGATTCATAGCACTATCTTGCTCGGTCCTGCTCCGTTCTGCTTTTCGTGCCGGTTCCTTGCCGCTTTGCTGGTCCGGTCAAAAAATACTTGCATATTTTGACATGATGCGTTACAATAGAGACAAGAGACACAAAAGTGAAAAAAGGCAGGGCGCGCAGTGTTCGCACCACCGCACGCCCCTATGCAGGAGCGCAAACCTCCCACACAGCAGATAACTGCGCCAAACCCATTATAACCGTTTTCCCCGCAAGAATCAACGGG
>JAAWHG010000022.1 GCA_022795735.1 Oscillospiraceae bacterium | reverse complement strand
TGGTGACCCGTACGGGACTCGAACCCATGTTACCGCCGTGAAAGGGCGGTGTCTTAACCACTTGACCAACGGGCCGGATGGTAGCGGCAACTGGATTCGAACCAGTGACAAGCCGGGTATGAACCGGATACTCTACCAACTGAGCTATGCCGCCATGTGCCCGTCATCAAGAGGGCAAAAACAATTATACCCAAACATTCCTTTTTTGTCAACAGTTTTTTTCACGGATTGTCCGCTTGCGAATTTTAAGGCCGGATGTAGCATTTTCCACCCCGGTATGCTATAATACCGCAAAACAGTGTAATCAGGAGGAGCGTTATGCACTACGCTGTCTCGGACATCAACGGCCTCTGGGACAAATACGAGGCGCTGTTGGCGCAGATCGATTTCGGGCCGGACGACTTCCTCTACGTCCTGGGCAACGTCCTGGGCCGGGGGCCCGAAGGCCTGCGCATTCTGCACGACCTCTCGCTCAAGCCCAACGCGCAGGTACTGCTGGGCAATCAGGAGTTCGCCGCGATGATCTGCCTGCCCTGGCTCCAGGAGGAGCTGTCGTCGGACGGAACGCGGGACGATGTTCTGGCCGCTCGGCTCCAGCAGGTCCTCTCCTGGAAATCGGACGGCGGCGCGGCGGTGATGGAGGAATTTACCCGCCTGCCCCTGGCTGGACGGCAGTTGGTCCTCGACGAGCTGTCCCGCCTGGAACGGACGGCGGAGGTTTCCTGCGGCGGCAACCGGTTCGTCCTGGTCCACGCGAATTTGGAAAATTTCGCCCCCGGTCGCCCGCTCGGTGACTACGGCATCGGTGAGCTGATTCAGGGCAAGCCGGACATCGGAAGCCGGTATTTCGACGACCGGTACCTGGTCTTTGGCCACACCCCGACGCCGCTGCTCTATGAGCGGGAGCGCATTGGGGAGGAGGGCACGCAGATTTTCCGCCAGGACAGGCTGATCGGCATCAACTGCGGCTGCGTCTACGGTGGCCGCCTGGGCTGTATTTGCCTGGACACCTTTGCGGAATACTATGTTTAGCGCTTCAAACGGCGGGTCCGAATTGTAAATATTCTGTGTATTTCACAAAAGACCTTGCAACCTCCGCGAAAATGCAATATAATATCGCGTGTTTAAAATATGAGAGAGGACGGATGAAATCATGAGCGCATCCCAGCAAAAGAAAAAACGCCGGCAGGACGAGGGCCAGAACGTGGCCAAGCCGGTGGATCAAAAGGGCTCCAGCCGGGGCACGTGGATTGCGGGCGGCATATTTGTCGCGGTGCTGGCGGTGGCGGCCATTTTCTTTGGGATCTTGAACTCGGGCGTGCTGCACCATTGGACCACCGCCGCTACTGTCGGTTCGCACAAGGTCAGCCCGGCGATGTATAACTTCTTCTACAACGCGGTTTCCCAGCAGAACGCTGGTTCCCCCGTTGAAATGCTGGAATCGTTGACCAACGAGGAAATGGCCAAAACCTACGCGGTCTACGACGAGGCCCTGCGCAACGGCTTTGCCATGACCGACGCGCAGAAGGAATCCCTGGAAGCCGAGATTGCCAGTCTTGACACCTACGCCGGCTACTTCGGCTACGCCAACGGACAGGCCTATCTCACCGCCGCCTACGGCGTGGGCTGCGATATAGACCGCTATCGGGAATATCTGGAGCTGACCCAGATCGCCGGCCTCTACGGCGCGGCCCATCAGCAGGCCACCGCGTTCAGCGACGAAGAGGTCAATAACTACTACGAATCCCACCGGGAAGAACTGGACACCGTCTCCTACCGCACCTTCTACCTCGACAGCGAGGAGGAGGCCAACGCCTTTGCCGACGCGGCGGCGGGCAGCGAAGCGGCTTTCGCCGAGCAGGCCCGGCAGCACGCCCCCGAGGGCGAGGCCGAGAATTACGAGTCGGACGACGCGACCCTCTACAGCGACCAGAAGCTGAACGTCCTGCCCGCCGAGCTGCACGACTGGCTGGCCGACCCCGCTCGGACCAACGGCGAGACAACGGTGGTCCAGAGCGGCGAGGAGTGGACGGTGGCCCAATTTGTGGACAACTGGACCAAGTACGATGACGGGCAGACCATTGACGTCCGCCACATCCTGATTAAGTCGGACGAGACGGTCACCGCCGAACAGGCCAAGGCCAAGGCCGATGAGGTGCTGGCGGCGTATCAGGCCGGCGAGCAGACCGAGGCGGCTTTCGGCGAGCTGGCAAAGCAGCATTCCGCCGACGGCAACGCGGCCCAGGGCGGTATCTACGAGGGCGTGACCCCCGGGCAGATGGTGGAGACCTTCAACGACTGGTGCTTCGACCCGGCCCGCCAGCCCGGCGATACCGGCGTGGTGGAGACCGAGTACGGCGCGCACGTGATGTACTTCGTGGGCCAGGGCAAGAGCCCGCTGTATAACGAGGCGCTGGGTGCGCTGCGTACCCAGGAGCTGGAGTCGTGGACCAATGCGCTGGGCGCTTCGATGACGGTGACCACCGGCGGCTTTGGCATGAGCCTTACCAACAAGGACTAAAAAACGGAAGGGGGACGGACGCGGTTCCGTCCCCCTTCTTGCTGGAAGAAAGGATGTGGAGGGATGGAACGGGCGTTCCTGCGGCAGGAAATGCTGCTCGGCCCCGCCGCGATGGCACGGTTGCGAGAAGCCCACGTGGCGGTATTCGGCATCGGCGGCGTGGGAAGCTGGTGCGCCGAGGCGTTGGTGCGGGGCGGCGTGGGACGGCTGACCTTTGTGGACAACGACGAGTTGGGAGAGACCAATCTCAACCGGCAGCTGATCGCCCTGCGGTCCACCCTGGGCCGGAATAAGGCGGAAGTCATGGCGGAGCGGGCGTTGGATATCGACCCCGATTGCCGGGTACGGGCCCTGCCGTGGCTCTACCGCGAGGCGGACAAGGCGCGTTTTTTCGACGGGGCGAGGTACGACTACGTGGTGGACTGCATTGACCTGGTCTCCTGCAAACTGAGTCTCATCCTGGAGGCGCGGGCGCGGGGGATTCCCATTGTCAGCGCGATGGGCACGGGCAACAAGCTGGACCCCTCGCTGCTGCGGGTGGCCGATGTTTCGGAGACAAAGGGCTGTCCCCTGGCGCGGGTGATGCGCAAAGAGCTGCGGGCGCGGGGAGTCAAGGGACATACCGTCGTCTACAGCGAGGAGCCGCCGCGCAAGCCCACCCAGCCCGAAGCGCCGCCGCCGGGCCGGCGGGAGATTCCTGGCTCGGTGTCGTGGGTGCCGTCGGCGGCGGGACTGCTGCTGGCGGGGTATGTGATCCGGCAATTGACGGAATGAATAAAGGCCCTCCGTTGGACGCAAAATAGCGGAACGGAGGGATTTTTTATGGAGATTTCCAAGACGAGGAGCGCCTTGTCCGGCGCGGCGGCGGGCCTGATTAACGGGCTGCTGGGAGCCGGCGGCGGGATGGTGCTGGTGCCGCTGCTGGTTGGCTGGTGCGGGTTGGAGGACAAAAAAGCCTTCGCCACGGCAATCAGCATTATTTTGCCGCTCAGCTTGACGTCCATTGCGGTGTTCGCCATGCGGGAGCCGCTGCCGTTTGGCGAGGCGTGGCCCTACCTGCTGGGCGGGGTCATTGGCGGCGGCCTGGGCGGGCTGCTGTTTAAGAAGATGACGGCCAACGTGCTGCATAAGCTGCTGGGCGCTGTGATCCTCTGGGGCGGGGTACAGCTCCTGATGCGGTGACGGCGGCGGTCGCGATCGCGGCGGGGGCGGCCTGCGGGGTGCTGTCGGGGTTCGGTATCGGCGGCGGGTCGCTGCTGATGGTTTGGATGACCGCCGTTTTGCAGATGGAACAGCGCACCGCCCAGGCCATCAATCTGCTGTTTTTCTTGCCCACAGCGGCGGCGAGCTTGATTTTTCACGTCAAGAGCGGGCAGGTTGCGTGGAAGGCCACCGTTCCGGCGGCGTTGGCCGGGCTGGCCACGGCGGCGTTGAGCGCGTGGGTTGCCACCATGATCGACGCCGCCCTGCTGCGAAAGGTCTTCGGCGTGTTTTTGCTGTTCGTGGGGGTGTCGGAAATCTTCAGGAAGCCAAAGAAAAAAGGTTAACGTTGGTCTCGGCAAATAGACAGATTCGCGCGTTTCTTGTACCAAAGCTGTAAAAATACAAAAGGCCGGGGCTGCTTTCAGTCCCGGCCTAACAAGTAAACCCGTTTTGGCCTCATAATCAAGGTGGCGAGTACTGCTGAGACAAGCCGTTCGTTTTCGGACGGCGGCGCAGATTGGGATGTGTACATAGCGTCCCAAAACGGCGGCGAACCGGTAAAGCTCACCGGCTACTCCTTCCCCCTCGGTGAAGACGGCTTCACACTCATTGACTGGCGGTAAAACATGCGGAAAAGGCGGTTCGCCCCCATTGCGGGCGGACCGCCCCTTTCGTTCAGACCGCCCCTTTCGTTCAGACCGAACCGCCGCCCCGCCGCAGAAAATCCAGATACCCCTCCAAAATCAGCGAGGCCGCGACGGCGTCCACCTGTTCCTTCCGCTTCTTTCCGAACCGGCCGTTGTCGGATAAAATGCGGTGGGCGTCTACCGTGGTGCGCCGTTCGTCCCATAGGTCGGCGCGCAGTCCGGTTGCCTCCGCCAGCCGCGCCGCGAAGGCCCGGCAGAGCGCCGCCCGTTCCCCCTCGCTTCCGTCCATGTTCTTGGGCAGCCCGACGGCCAGCCGTTCCACGCCGTTCTCCTTCGCCAGCGCCGCCAGGGCGGCCAGCGCCTTGTCCGGGTTGTAGGAGGGAACGACCGTGGTGCGCCCCACGATAAAGCCCCCGGCGTCCGAAATCGCAACCCCCGTCCTCGCGTCTCCATAATCAATTGCCATGACTTTCATGCCGCTCTCCGCCCTTTCCGGTTGTTTTAACCCGGCAATTCTAGCATATTTCCCTGGAAAAGTCAAAAAAATGGATTGACCTGGGGAAATCAATGTGCTATAATGATTTTTACCTGTGAAAGAGGGCTTATTTTGTGCTTTTTCAGTCCCGGGATAATTTATTTGCAATCGCCGGCGATGATACAGGGAGGCAGAATTAAGGAGGTGCCGAAACATGCGCGTAAAAGTGACGCTCCGTTGTTCCGAGTGCAAGCAGAGGAACTACAACACAATGAAGAATAAGAAGAACGACCCCGACCGTCTCGAGATGAAGAAGTATTGCAGGTTCTGCAGAAAGCATACCGTCCACAACGAGACGAAGTAAGAAAGGTGTAATCATGGCAGAAGCAAGCAAGAAGCCCAATGCGTTTGTCCGCTTCTTCAAGCGCATCGGGAAGTTTTTCCGTGAGCTCAGGAGCGAGCTGAAAAAGGTCGTCTGGCCCACCAAGAGCCAAATGGTCAACAACACCCTGATCGTCCTGCTCTGCGTGCTGGCGGTGGGGCTCTTTGTCTGGATTTTCGACGGCGTCGCGGGCCTGATTGTCAACGGCATCATCGGGCTGGTGAAATGAGGGTCGTCTGAATGGCGGAAGCAGCGAAATGGTATGTGGTGCATACCTACTCCGGCTATGAGAACACAGTGAAGGCGACCATCGAGAAGACGGTGGAAAACCGGCACATGGAGGACGTCATCCATCAGGTGGCCATCCCCATGGAGACCGTCACCGAACTGGGCGAGAACGGCGTGCAGAAAACCTACGAGCGGAAGGTCTTCCCCGGCTACGTGCTGGTGAAGGTGATTATGTCCGACCAGGTGTGGTACGCGATTACCAACGTCCGCGGTGTGACCGGCTTTGTCGGTTCCGGTACCAAGCCCACCCCCCTCACCGAGGAGGAGGTGCTCAAGATGGGCGTCGAGAAGCGGGAGATCGTGCTCGGTTATGGAGTGGGCGACCGCGTCTCCATCATCGACGGCCCGATGCAGGGCGTTGTCGGCGTGGTGGACGTGCTCGAACCCGAAAAGAATTATGTCCGCGTCCTGGTGCCCATGTTTGGCCGGGAAAACCCGGTGGACCTGGAGCTCGACCAGATAGAGCGGGCCTCAGAGTGACGGACCGGCTCCGTCAGGATGTGGGAGGGGCTCAGGCCCCGCCACTGTGCGCCCGCGCGGGCGCATTACCACAATATTCAGGAGGTGCTGTTTTATGGCACAGAAAGTAACAGGCTATATCAAGCTGCAAATCCCCGCCGCCAAGGCCACCGCGTCCCCCCCAGTGGGCCCGGCGCTCGGCCAGCACGGCGTGAACATCGCGCAGTTTATCAAGGAGTTCAACGAGCGGACCAAGGACCAGGCGGGCTTTAAGATTCCCGTCGTCATCACGGTCTACGCCGACCGGAGCTTCACCTTTATCACCAAGACCCCCCCCACCCCCGCCCTCGTCATGAAGGCCATCAACCTGGACAAGGCCTCCGGCGTTCCCAACAAGGACAAGGTGGGCACCATCACCAAGGCCCAGATTCGCGAGATTGCCGAGAAGAAGATGCCCGACCTGAACACCACCAATATCGAGTCCGCCATGAGCCAGGTGGCAGGCACCTGCCGCTCGATGGGCGTCACCGTTGTGGACTGATTAGGAGGGGAAGCATATGTTCAGAGGTAAAAAATATCAAGACAGCGCCAAGCTGATCGACCGCAGCGTCCAGTACGAAGTTCCCGAGGCGCTCGGCCTCGTCTGCAAGACCGCAACCGCCAAGTTTGACGAGACCGTCGAGGTCCATATCAAGCTGGGCGTTGACTCCCGCCACGCCGACCAGCAGGTCCGCGGCGCCATCGTCCTGCCCAACGGCACCGGCAAGACCCGCCGGGTTCTGGTGTTCGCCAAGGACGCCAAGGTGGACGAGGCCAAGGAAGCGGGCGCCGATTACGTCGGCGGCATGGAGCTGGTGGAGAAGATCACCAAGGAGAATTGGTTTGACTTCGATGTGGTCGTCGCCTCGCCCGACATGATGGGCATCGTCGGCCGCCTCGGTAAGGTTCTCGGCCCCAAGGGCCTGATGCCCTCCCCCAAGGCGGGCACCGTCACCCCCAACGTCGCCCAAGCCGTAAACGAGGTCAAGGCCGGTAAGATCGAGTACCGCCTCGACAAGACCAACATCATCCACTGCCCCATCGGCAAGGCTTCCTTTGGCCCCGAGAAGCTCCAGGAGAACTTCGACGCGCTGATCGGCGCGGTTGTCAAGGCAAAGCCCGCCGCCGCCAAGGGCCAGTATATCCGCAGCTGCACCCTGGCCTCCACCATGGGCCCCGGCGTTCGCGTCAATACCGCGAAGTATTAAATTACAATAAAATACAGACGCGCCGCAGGATTCAGCCTGCGGCGCGTATTTTATGGAAAGCTAATCCAAAAGCCCCCTGGCCTTGGCAAAGGAGACAATCCGTTCAAAGGACTCGGCGCTGATGTCGTGTTCAATCTTGCAGGCGTCGGCGGCGGCGTTTTTCGGGCTGACGCCGAGCCCCTCCAGAAACCGGGTGAGCAGACGGTGGCGGGTGTAAATCCGCTGGGCGATTTCCGCCCCGGGCGGCAGGAGGGTGATGTACCCTTCCTCGTCCACCTCCAAATACCCGTTTTCCCGCAGCTTTTTCATGGCCACGCTGACGCTGGGTTTGGAAAAATTCAGCTCCCGCGCAATGTCGATGGAGCGGACGACGCCCTTGCGCTCCTTGAGGACCAGGATGGTTTCCAGATAATCCTCGGCGGATTCGTGAATAATCATGGAGCCAGCTCCCTTCGTTGGCTTATGTTTCCTTAACGTTAACATAATTCGAGCGGAATTGCAAGGCCTTTCTGTCAGGAACATACGGCGGGAACCGCCAGCCTGTCAAAAAGGGACCCGCTTGTCCAGGCGGACAGGCGGGTCCTTCTCTTCAAACAAAGATGCGGAAGCTTCTTATTTGGCCTCGGCCTCAGCGCCAGCCTCCTTGAGCTTGGCAACCAGAGCCTCGGCGTCGTCCTTGGAGATGGCCTCCTTGACCTTGGAGGGCGCGCCGTCAACCAGAGCCTTGGCTTCCTTCAGGCCCAGGCCGGTGACCTCGCGGACAACCTTGATGACGCCGATCTTGTTGGCGCCGGCGGAGTTGAGCACGACGTCGAACTCGGTCTTCTCGTCCTCGGCGGCAGCGGCAGCGCCGGCGGCGGGAGCGGCAACGGCGGCAGCGGCGGCGGAAACGCCGAAGGCCTCCTCAAGAGCATGGACGAGCTCGGACAGCTCGAGAACGGACAGAGCCTTGACCTCTTCGATCATGGCGGTAACTTTTTCGCTAGCCATTTGTATATCCTCCTATAACAGATAATATGTGTGATTAAGCCTCGGGCGCGGCTTCTGCGGGCGCTTCAGGCGCGGCCTCAGCGGCGGGAGCCTCTTCGGCCTTGGGCGCTTCTTCGGGCGCGCCGCCCTTCTTGGCGATCTGGTCGAGCACGACGGCCAGACTGGTGATGGGGGCCAGGAAAGTGCCGAGCACCTGGGCAACCAGGGCGTTCTTGGACGGCAGCTCGCCAAAGGCGTTGAGCTCGGCCACCGAGAGGACCTTGCCCTCAATGAGGCCGCCTTTGATCTTGATGAGATCCTTGTTCTTCTTTGCGAACTCACTGACGATACGCGCCGGGGCGATGGGGTCATCGGTGGTGGTCGCCAGGGACGTGGTGCCGTTGAGCAGCTCGTCGAACTCAGAATAGCCAATCTTGTTGGCGGCAAACCGGGTCAGGGTGTTCTTGACGACGGTGTACTCCACGCCGGCTTCGCGGAACTGGTTGCGGAGCGCGGTGTCCTGGGCGACGTTGATTCCCTTGTAGTCCACGAAAACGGCGGCGGTGGAATTTTTCAGCCGCTCGGCCAGAGCGTCCACGGCAGCCTTTTTGCTTTCCAGAACCTGTGCGTTGGGCATAACTTGTGTCACCTCCAAAAATAAAGTGTCCTCACGCCAAAGACATGAGGACACATTGGTAGCATACGTCTGTGTCGCCTCGGCAGGAATTACGGCGCGTTGGCCCCCTGCTGTCTCCGGCATCTCAGATATTATAGCAGGATGTATGGAAATGTCAAGAATTTTTTTCACACATTCAATACCAATTTCACACCAAAAATGGGTTGACAAAACGCCCGGTCTATGAGAAAATCAAAATATATACAGCGCCCATCCGCACCTTCGCGGCGGGGCCTCTTCCGTTCATTATCATATTAGTTAGGTGATATTTTATGGGCGTTTTATCCTACCTTTTTAAAAGCTCGGGCACGCAGGACGAGGGCGCCGGCCGGCGGACGGACAAAAAAGCGGCGATGCCTCCCCTCTCCCTGAAGCTTTCCATCAATGTCTTTCTGCGGAGCGGCAGGCACCTGTTTGACGGGCGGATTGCCGACTTTTCCGACGGTGAGCTGAGCATCGAGCGTCTGCCCGGCCAGCTCTCCCTGGAGCTGTGCGAGCCGGGCGACGAGCTGCGGGTGCGCGGTCTCGCCGCCAACGGCAAGCCCTACGAGCTGATGGGGGTTGTCGTACAGTCCAGCCGGGTCTTCTGCAAGCTGGAAAAGGTGGAGATGGTCATGCACTCGGAGAACCGCAGCAATTTCCGGCTGCCGCTGGAGTGCGACATATCCGTCTATGCCGAGTCTGATACCAAGCTGGCGCAGCCCGAGCTGTGCCGCCTGGTCAACATCAGCGTCGGCGGCGCCTGCTTCCAGTCGGAGTATGTACATGGTCTCGGCGAGGTGCTCCGGATGGAGATTCGGGTGGCGAAGTACGCGCCGATGGTCTTCCTCGGCCAGGTCATCCGAGCCAACGAGTTCACCTCCGGTATCTTCCGCTATGGCTTCCTCTTCGCCCAGCTCGGCGATCAGGAGACCGACGCGCTCAATAAGATTCTCTTCAACATCCAGGTCGGCAACCGCCGCGAATGGCAGCAGCGCAACTCCGACGGTTGGGGATAATCCGCAAAGGCCCTTCCGCTTCCCGTCCGCGCCCCCGCTGGGGGCCCAATGCCCGGCCGGGGAGTGGAGGGGCCCGCTTTTTACATCATGCGAGGAGGGCGGACTGTGGCCGCAACCATAAAGGATATTCGCGAAAAAACAGGGCTCTCACTGGCCACAATCTCCAAATACCTCAACGGCGGCAACCTCCTGCCCGAAAACCGGCGCAAGATCGAGGCCGCCGTCGCCGAGCTGCACTATGAGGTCAACGAACTGGCCCGCGGGCTGGTCACCTCCAAAACCCAGACCATCGGAATGGTGGTCTACGGTGTGGAAAATCTCTTTTGCGGCAAGCTCATCAAGTACGCCGGGGAGGCGTTGCGGCGGCAGGGCTACGGACTGCTCATCTGTGATTCCAACAACTCGGCCCAGGCCGAGGCCGACAACGTCCAGTTTCTGCTGAGCAAGAAGGTGGCGGGCATTCTGGTCATCCCGGTTTCGCAGGACCCGTCCTTTCTCGAACCGGCGCGCCGCGCCGGGGTGCCGGTCGCCCTTCTCGACCGGGTCTTCCCGGGCGGCGGGTTTGACTGCGTCCGCATTGACAACTACGCCGCCGCCGTCCGCGCCGTGGAGCTTTTGCTGGACAAGGGCCACCGGCGGATTGCGGTCATCAGCTCCGACGAGCGGCTGTACACCGGCTGGGAGCGCTACCGGGGCTACGAGGCGGCGATGGAGGCGGCCGGTATCATCCCCGACCAGGCGTACCGGCAGACCGGGACCCACGCCATTGAGTTCGGGCACGACAGCATGCGCCGGCTTCTCGGCCTGCCCGAGCCCCCCACCGCCGTGTTTATGACCAACTACGAGGTGTCGCTGGGGGCGGTGATGGCGGTGCATGAGGCGGGGGTGGCCTGCCCGGAGGGCATCTCCCTGCTGAGCTTCGACGACCTGCTGCTCGAGCACATTGTCGAGCCCCAGCTTCACACCGTCGTCCAGCCCATGCGCCAGATGGGGGACAAGGCGGTGGAGCTGCTGCTCCGGCGAATTGAGGGAGAGGACGGCCCCCCCGCTGAAATTGTTTTGGGGACTCGCCTCAAGGCCGGAAATTCGATTCTGCCCCTATTGTCTGCTTCCAAATTATCAAAGTAACCAAAGTATGACCGCAAAACCAAGCCATTTCGACTGAGACAGGAGGGGTTGTAATGAGAAAACATTCCATGTCAGCGTTTCGTTTGCTGCGGCATGCAGCCATGATGCTGATTGCGGCAGCTGCATGCTATTTTTACTTTATCACGCCCGTCCAGGCATCGAACAGCGATCAAACGCCCTTGAAAGTGCCTGTCGGTGTGGCGCAGATTTTAAAGGAAGGTGAAGATTACAATACCGCGAGCCGGCTATACCAACTGATTGAGGACGGAATCCAAAATTTGATTGGAATAGATGGGAAATCTTATATTGACATTTCAAAGGTTCAAGAAGCCGGCAGCAGTCCGGACCGTGAGCTGGTTAACAGAGTGTACCGGTTGGTTGTTTTTAACCATCCTGAATACTTTTATATTAATGAACGGTCGGGCCCAAAGTGGAAAGAAAGCGATTCGAAGCCCACACGGTTGATTGGGCTGTACCCCGCGTATCATGTATATGCTTCAGACCCGGATAACATTGGCGCTCTGATTGACAGCTATAACAAGGCTGTTGACAGTCTGATTGCCCAAACCGCCGGAATCACGGACCCAGTTGAACAAATGCTCGCCATTTATGACATTTTGGCGATTCAAAACATGTACAATTGGGAAGTGAGCGTCGGCCGCGTAGATGAGGCGCCGAAAGAATGTTGGAACTCCATGTCCGCCATTTTAGGCATGGAAAGCGGTCCGGTTTGCCGCGGCACCGCCTTGGCCTATCGTACACTGCTTACCCGCCTGGGCATTCCCTGCGTATTGGTAGGCAGCGACGAGATGGATCACGTCTGGAACATGGTGGAAATAGATGGGGAATATTACCATATTGACGTGGACCGCGCCAACGGTCCCGTTCCATCCCTGAAAGGCCGCTCGCGGCATGAATCTTTTTTGCGCTCCGATGCGGCCATGCAAAAACTGGAATACAAAAACTGGACAATCGAAGGGCCGGGCCTCGGGCCGCAGAAAGCGCCGGTCTGTGACAGCGCCAACTATGAGTCAGCCGACTGGGCGTTTAACAACAGAACCGATTTCCCGATATACCGCTGGAACGACAGCTACTACTATGTCCGCCGGATCAATGCGCGAACCTGTAAGCTCTACCATGGGCCGGTTTCAGGCGGCGGCGTCCACCTCGCCGACCTGCCCATCTATACGCGGATTGAAGAGGACGCGTATTATACTTACTCCGGCATCGTCTGGTTGAATGGAAACCTGTATTATGTGGATATGGATCAAAATCTGATTCGTTATGAGCTCTCCAGTGGAGAGAAGCAGACGTGCGGTTTGATTCCATTTACGCCGCAGAGCTCCCAGGATGGGAAATTTAACGAGTTTCGTGATGGGATTGGGCTGTCGTTTGACCCGGAGCGTCAGGAGATTGTCGCGTCTTCCCGCGCAAGGCGAGAGGTACTTGCCAGATTCCCGGCTGCCGCGGACGCCGGCGCTTTCGCGGACGTAGACTCCAACCAGTGGTTTTACGACAGTGTACAGCAGGCCTTTGCGGATGGCGCCGTCAACGGCGCCGCCTATGACGCCGCTACCGGTACGCGGATATTCAGACCCGCCGGCGCCGTGACGCTGGCCGAATTTACCGCCATTGTCACGCGCGCTTTCTACCCCACAGAAGTTGGACAGCGCGACGCGTCCCAGCCCTGGTACACGCCCCATGTCAAAGTGGCCGACTCTCACAATCTCCTCAGCGATATCGGGAGCCGGAATTTCAACAGCCCGGTTACCCGCTGCCAAATGGCCCAGATGATGTTGAACATCCTGATAGACCAGGGCGGGTCTGCCCTGGATTCCGCCGCCATCCGTGAGATTGCCCCGCAAATCCCCGACTGGGATACGGTGGACGCTATAAATCGGACCGCCGTTGCCACCTGTTACAGTCTGGGACTGCTCAAAGGCACTGACAGCTCTGGCACCTTCAACGGCGCGGCCACGATGCAGCGGTGTGAGTGCGCAGCTGTATATATCCGGCTGCGGGACCATCTCAAGACGCTGTCGCATCACTATTCTGACTCTTATCAGTCCGGCCGGTACTATACCGCTTTGAAAAACGTGACCCTCACCGGAGATTACCGCAAGGACATAATCGCCGTGGCCGCCTCGCAAATTGGCTATTGTGAAAGCGACAGCGATGATGAGCTGCGCGGTGTCAAGGCCGGAAAAAGCAACTACACGGAGTATGGCCGTTTTATGGGAACCAATGGTTCGGCCTGGTGCTCCGAGTTCGCCTCCTGGTGCATCCGGCAGGCAGGCGTCCCCGCCAGCATTGTCCAGAGCAGTCCCAGCGCCAACGTCGGAATTTTTGCCGCCCCATATTACGGCTGGAGCGACACAGTATACGCCGGAGGCCGTTACACGCCTCAGGCCGGAGACCTGATCCTGTTTTCCTGGAGCGGCACCCCGCATACCCAGGCGAACCTGAGCCATACAGGTATCGTGGAGAGCGTGCAGTGGAATGGTCAGAACTTGGTCTTCCATACCATTGAGGGAAATATCGACAACAAGGTGACGCGCCGGAGCCGCACGGCTAATCCATCGAACGGAGCGGTATCCGGCGGCGATATCGTATACTTCATAGCACCTGAGTATTGAGGCTGATTGCAGCCAGCAGCCGGACAAGCGCGCAAAAACAATCGCCAGTTTCCGCCAGATAGAGCGGCAAAAGAGAAGAAGGCCCTAGAATCCACATAATTTCGCCATTGGTTTTTTATCTGTTTTGCATAAAAAACAGGGTGAAACGTTTCGCGCTATGTTCATTGACACCCGCCGGGGCGGATGGTAGAATAAAACGACAAGAGGTGGATAGGCAATGGCAAAGGAATATTTGCTTGGAATTGACATCGGAACGTCGGCCTGTAAGGTGGCGGCGTTCACCCCCGACGGCGCGGTCAAGGCCCAGGCCAGCCGTGCCTATCCAGTGTACCATCCCGAGGCGGGCTGGGCCGAGCAGGAGCCCGGCGAGTGGTGGGAGGCCATCTGCGAGGCCATCGGGCAGGTGCTCCGGTTGGTCAAGCCGTCCGATATCTGCGGAATCGGCGTGGACGGACAGAGCTGGTCGGCCGTCCCCATCAGCCGGGAGGGCCACGTGATGGCCCGGACCCCCATTTGGATGGACACGCGGGCCAAGGACATCTGCGCGCGGGTAGAGGCCGAATTGGGAGAGGAAATCTTCCAGTGCAGCGGCAACCCGTTTCAGCCCTCCTACACCACCCCCAAGCTGCTGTGGTTCAAGAAGGAACGGCCCGAGCTGTTCCGCTACGCCGACAAGTTTTTGCAGAGCAACAGCTATGTGGTGTGGATGCTGACCGGCGTGATGAGTCAAGACCTGTCCCAGAGCTATGGCCTGCATTTCTTTGACGTGAACCAGCTCCACTACGACGCCGGGCTGGCCGAACGGCTGGGGCTTTCGACCGACCTGGTTCCCGACCTCTGCCCCTGCGACCAGGTGGTGGGCCGGGTGACCGAGGCGGCGGCGCGGGCGACCGGGCTGACGGCGGGTACGCCGGTGGTGGCCGGCGGTCTGGACGCCGCCTGCGGGACGCTGGGCGCCGGCGTGTATAAGCCGGGGCAGACCCAGGAGCAGGGCGGCCAAGCCGGCGGGATGAGCGTCTGCACCGGGCGCGCGCTGGCCCATCGAAAATTGATTCTGAGCCCCCACGTGGTTCCCGGACAGTGGCTGCTGCAAGGCGGAACGGTGGGGGGCGGCGGCGTCCTGCGCTGGTACCGCCAGCAATTCGGCGGGGAAGCCAGCTTCGGCGAGCTGACCCGGGAGGCCGAGGACGTCCCGCCCGGCGCGGACGGGGTGACGTTTCTGCCCTATATGGCGGGGGAGCGCTCCCCCATCTGGGACCCCGACGCCAAGGGCGTCCTGTATGGGCTGGGCTTCGACAAGACCCGGGCCCATGTGGTGCGCGCCCTGTTGGAAGGGGTGGCCTACTCCCTCGAGCACAATCTGCGGGTGGCCGCCGAGACAGGGGTCGAGGTGGACCGGCTCAGCGCCACGGGGGGAAGCGCCAACTCGGCGCTGTGGACCCAGATCAAAGCCGATGTGACCGGCAAGACCATTCAGGTGCCGGCGTCGGACACGGCAAGCACGCTGGGCGCGGCGCTGCTGGCCGGCGTGGGCTGCGGGGTTTACCGCGGCTACGACGAGGCGGTGGCCCGGACCATCCGAATTACCAAGGTCTATGAGCCAGACCCGGCGCGGCATGAACTGTATCAAAAGCGTATGGAATTATACCTGCGCCTCTATGAGGCGTTAAAAGATACCTTTGCGGCGGATTGCGCGAAGGAATGATGAATTTAGGAGGCGGTCCGAGCATGAAAGCCGGAGTCGTACACGCCAAGGGCGACATTCGATACGAGGACATCGAAAGGCCGGCGCTTCAGCCGGGGACGGTGCTGGTAAAGGTCAAGTACACCGGAATCTGCGGCTCCGACGTACCCAGGGTCAACGGCGATGCCTGCCATTTCTATCCCAACGTCCTGGGGCACGAGTTCTCGGGGACGGTGGAGCAGGTGGGCGAAGGCGTATCGTCGGTCCAGCCGGGAGACCGGGTGGCCGGGGTGCCGTTGGTGCCCTGCATGGCCTGCGAGGACTGCCAGAAGGGGGACTATTCCCTCTGCAAGCACTACAGCTTTATCGGCTCCCGGCAGTTCGGCAGCTTCGCCGAGTACGTTCTGATGCCGGAGCGCAACGTCGTCAAGTTTGGCCCCGAGGTCAGCTTTGAGCAAGGGGCTTTCTTTGAGCCCGCTACCGTCGCCCTCCACGGGCTGCGGCGGCTGGATTTCAAGGGCGGCGGGACGGTCGCCATTCTGGGCGGCGGCACCGTCGGCCTGATGACCATGCAGTGGGCCAGAATCTTTGGCGCGAAGACCATTGTGGTGTTTGACGTCGTGCCCGAGCGGCTGGCCCTCGCCAAACGCATGGGGGCCGACTACGGGGTCAACTCCGGGGACAAGGACTTCCTGACCGAGGTGGACGCCATCACCGGCGGACGGGGCTTCGACTATGTGTATGAGACCGCCGGCAATACGATTACATTAAAGCTGGCCTTCCGTCTGGCGGCCAACAAGGGCCAGGTCTGCTGCATCGGGACCCCGACGCGGGAGCTGACCTTCGGCGTGGACGAGTGGGAGCAGATGAACCGGAAGGAATTCCGGCTGACCGGGTCGTGGATGAGCTATTCCGCCCCCTTCCCCGGGGACGAGTGGAGTCTGACCGCCCATTACTTCGGGACGGGCGCGCTGAAGTTTGACGAGTCCTTTATCTTTGAGAAAATCCCGCTGTCCCAGATCGCGCGCGCCTTCGAGCTGTTTTTGACGCCGGGGGCGGTCAAGGGCAAGATTCTGATCGACAGCGAAGCATAACAAAATCGGGAAAAGAAGCGTTTGAGGAGGATACGGATATGGCGGTGAATCCGGCGGCGGTGCCGCAGATCACATTGAAGAGCGGCGTGCAGATTCCCTGCATCGGCATGGGCACCTTTGGCTCGGACCGGTTCTCAGCGGAGGAGGTCGCGGGCGCGGTTGCGGGCGGCCTCCGGGTTGGCTACCGGATGTTCGACTGCGCGGCGTGCTACGGCAACGAGGCGCAGATCGGCGAGGTGTTCCAAAAGGCCTTTGACGAGGGACTCGTGGAGCGGAAAGATCTTTTCATCATGACCAAGGTGTGGAACGACAGGCACCGCGAGGTGGGCGCGGCCTGCCGGCAGAGCATTCAGGACCTGCGGTGCGAGTATATCGACCTGTACTACATCCACTGGCCCTTCCCCAACTATCACCCCCCCGGCTGCGACGTAGACAGCCGCAACCCGGACTCCAAGCCCTTTTCGGTGGCGGAGTTTCTGGATACATACCGGCAGTGCGAGCAGTTGGTCCGGGAAGGGCTGGTCAAGCACATCGGCATCTCCAATATGACCCTGCCCAAGCTGGAGGCGGTGCTGCCCAAGCTGGACATCATGCCGGCGGCCTGCGAGCTCGAGATACACCCCTGTTTCCAGCAGGAGGAGCAGTTCGCCTACCTGACCGAGCGGGGCATCCAGCCGGTGGGCTATATGCCTATGGGTTCTCCCAAGCGGCCGGAGCGGGATATCGTGGACACCGACATCGCCGATATGGAGCAGCCCGAGATGCGCGCCATCGCCAAGGCGCACGGCGTGCATCCGGCCATCGTGTGTCTGAAATGGGCCTTCCAGCGGGGGCAGATTCCCATTCCCTTCTCCATCCACAACTACGAGGCCAATTTGGAGGCGGCGCTGAGCGACCCGCTGACCAGCGAGGAGATGAAGACCATCGCCTCCCTCGAAAAGGGAAACCGGCTGGTCAAGGGGCAGGTGTTCCTGTGGGAAGGGGCCAGGGATTGGCACGACCTCTGGGACGAGGACGGTAAAATTGTCGATTGTCCCGACGCTTAGAGGAAAGAAGGGGTTCCCATGGACGCGCTGCGCGCGATATTAGAAAAACGGAAACAAGGCATGCCCTTTGCCGGCATTCCCTCCTTCTGCACGGCCAATGAGCTGGCGATTGAGGCGTGCCTGCGGCAGGCCCTGCGGTTTGACGACCCGGTGCTGGTCGAAGCGACCGCCAATCAGGTCAACCAATTCGGCGGCTATACCGGGATGACGCCGGCCAACTACCGGGACCTGGTCTACCGGATTGCGGACGGGGTGGGCTTCCCCCGGGAAAAGATTATCCTCGGCGGCGACCATCTGGGGCCGCTGACCTGGCAGTCGGAGCCGGAGGAGATTGCCATGGGCAACGCCGCCGAGCTGGTGCGGCAGTTTGTGGAGGCCGGGTTTAAGAAAATCCACCTCGACACCAGCATGCGCTTGTCCGGCGACCCCGCGTCCCTCCCGGTTGAGACCGTCGCGCGGCGGGGGGCGGCGCTTTACGCCGTCTGCGAGGCGGCGTATCAAAGGCTGCGCCGGGACAATCCGCAAGAGGCGCGGCCCGCCTTTATCATCGGCAGCGAGGTGCCCATCCCCGGCGGGGCGCAGGAGGCGGAGGACAGCGTTTCGGTGACCGAACCGGGGGCCGTCCGCGAAACCCTGCGGGTCTATCGGGAGCAGTTCGCCAAGCGCGGTCTGGACGGGGCCTTTGACAACATCATCGGCATCGTCGTACAGCCGGGCGTCGAGTTCGGCGACGGCGAGGTGTTCCGCTATGACCGCGCCAAGGCGGCGGCGCTAGTACGGGCCATGCGGGAGCAGAAGGGTATCGTGATGGAGGGCCACTCCACCGACTACCAGCCGCCCCAGGCCCTCAAGGAGATGGTGGAGGACGGAATCGCCATCCTCAAGGTGGGCCCCGCGCTGACCTTCGCCCTGCGGGAGGGGTTGTTCGCCCTGTCCGAGATGGAGCGGCTTCTCCTTCCGGAGGCGCAATGGGCGAGGTTCCCCGAAGCGCTGGAGGCGGCCATGCTCCGCGAGCCGGACAATTGGAAGAAGTACTACAGCGGGACCGAGGCCGAACAGGCCCTAAAACGGAAATTCAGCTTCTCCGACCGCTGCCGCTACTACTTCGCCAAGGAGGGGGTCGGACGGACGGTGGAAAAGCTCTTCTGCAACCTCTCCGGTGTTGCAATCCCCATGGGACTGCTGCACCAGTACCTGCCCAACCAATACGCCAAGGTCCGCGCCGGGACCCTCCCGCCCGAGCCCAGACGGCTGGCCGGGGACTGCGTCGTCCATCTGGTGGAGGACTACAACTACGCTACCAAGCTCAATTATATGATCGCGGACGCGCTGCTCCATTGACCGCGATCCCGTGAAAGGCGGGAGATTGATTTGCAAGGCATGAAACAAAATTCCCTCGTGAAAAAGATCGGCATCAACCGAATCGTTCTCTGCGGCGTACTCCTCCTGATGTATGCCCTGTTCTGCACGTTTATCAAGGGCTTTTTCGGCACGGCCCGTATTATGAACATCCTGAACTACGCCTACTTCCTGGGCTTTTTGTCCCTGGGCGTCACCTTTGTCATTGCGACGGGCGGCATCGACTTTTCCATCGGACCGGTCATGTTCTGCGCCGCCCTGATCTCGGGCTACTGCCTGACCGTCCACGGCGTCCCCATGGCGCTGAGCCTGTTCATCAGCATTCTGGTGGGCTTCCTGTTCGGCGTGTTCAACGGGTATCTGGTGGCCTTTTGGAACGTGCCACCCTTTATTGTGTCCATGGCGAGCATGAATATCGCCAAGGGCCTGGCGTCGGTGTTTACCAAGACCCAGTCGGTCTCCTGGCCCCAGGCTGCCGACGAGGTCAACGGCTGGTTCCGGGGGCTGGTCAAGGTCAACGGTTTCCCGACGGGCCTGGTGATTCTGCTCGCGGTGGCCGTCGTCTGCGCGATCGTGCTCAACAAGACCCACGCCGGGCGGTACATCCTCAGCCTCGGGTCCAACAAGGAGGCCGTCCGCCTCTCCGGCGTCAACGTCAAGAAATGGGAGATGCTGGCCTACATCCTGTGCGGAACGCTGGCGGGCATCGCGGCCATCTTCTTCGTCGCCGCCTACACCACCGTCCAGCCCGGCTACGGCGATTCGTATAACAACGAGGCCATCGCCGGATGCGTCATGGGGGGCACCTCCATGGCAGGCGGCACCGCCTCCATCGGCGGCGCCATGATCGGCGTGTTTATCATCGCGCTGCTCCAGGAGGGCATCCTGGCGCTGGGCTTCAACAAAAACTATCAGCTTATCATCACGGGCCTCATCGTCATCGTGGCGGTCTATGTGGACATCGTCATGAGACGGCGGAAGAATTGACGGGGAGGGATCACAGAATGGGCGAGATCATTCTTGAGATGAAACAAATCGACAAGAGCTTCCCCGGCGTACACGCCCTGGATCATGTGGACTTCGCGGTCCGCAAGGGCGAGGTCCACGCGCTGATGGGAGAAAACGGCGCGGGGAAATCCACGCTGATGAAAGTGCTTACTGGCATCTATTCCAAGGACTCGGGCAGCATTGTCTACGAGGGACGGGAGGTCGCTTTCCACAACCCGCGGGAGGCCCAAGAGGCCGGCGTCGTCATCGTGCACCAGGAGCTCAATATGGTGGGCCACCTGACCGTCGCGCAGAATATCTTTATCGGGCGGGAGTTCAAAAAGGGAGTCGGCATCGACGACAAGCGGATGAACGAGGAGGCCGCCAAGCTGTTTGAGCGGCTGCGCATTCACATCGACCCCACCGAGACCATGAGCAAGCTGACCGTCGGCAAGCAGCAGATGTGCGAGATCGCCAAAGCGATTTCCCATGACGCCAAGGTCATCGTCTTCGACGAGCCGTCGGCGGCGCTGACCGAGACCGAGATTGAAGAGCTGTTCAAGATCATCCGGGACCTGCGGGAACAGGGCTTGGGTATTGTGTACATCTCCCACCGTATGGACGAGATCAAGGTCATCACCGACCGGGTCACCGTCATGCGGGACGGGTGCTACGTGGGCACTCTGATTACCGAGGAATGCACCAAGGACGACATCATCAATATGATGGTGGGCCGCGTGATCTACGAGGACCCGAAGGCCAAGAGCCGGGTCGCCCCCGACGCGCCGGTGGTGCTCAAGGTGGAACACCTCAACGCCGGTAAGATGGTACAGGACGTCAGCTTCGAGCTGCGCAAGGGAGAGATTTTGGGCTTTTCCGGCCTGATGGGCGCGGGACGTACCGAGACCGCCCGGGCCATCTTCGGCGCGGATGAGAAGGAGAGCGGCGAGGTCTTCGTCAACGGCAAAAAGGTGGACATCCGCACGCCGCAGGACGCTGTCAAGTGCGGCATCGGCTATCTGTCGGAGGACCGCAAGCGCTTTGGCATCGTGGTGCAGAAGACCATCGCCGAAAACTCCACCATGGCCTCCCTCAAGCGGTTTATGAAGGGCCCGTTTATCGACAAAAGGCAGGAGCGGACCGCGACCCAGGCGTACGTGGACTCCCTGGCGACCAAGACGCCCAGCGTGGACCAGCTGGTGGTCAACCTGTCGGGCGGCAACCAGCAGAAGGTGGTCATCGCCAAATGGCTCATCCGCAACTGTGATATTTTGATCTTCGACGAGCCCACCCGCGGCATCGACGTGGGCGCGAAAAATGAGATTTACAAGCTGATGAACCGTCTGGTCGAGGAGGGCAAATCCATTATCATGATTTCCTCCGAAATGACCGAGATTCTCCGCATGAGCGACCGGATTCTGGTCATGTGCGAGGGCAAGAAGACCGGAGAGATCGCCATTGAGGAGGCCTCGCAGGAGGCCATCATGAATATGGCGACCCGGGAAATCCAGGTTTAGGGGGTGCGGATATGAGCCAAGGAAACAACACCGCCGTTCATGGCCGGAAGACGCTGGTACAGCGAATCGGCGGGCAGAAAATTATCGTATTTTTAGTCGTGGTGGTACTCTTCGCCTTCTTCAGCATGATGAGCGAGAACTTCCGCAAGACCTCTACCATCATTCAGATTCTGGACTTCTCCTATTACATCACCCTCATGTCCATCGGCGTGACCTTCCCGCTGATTACCGGCGGCGTCGATCTGTCCATCGGTACCGGCATGATCTGCTACGCGCTGGCGGGCGGGTACCTGTTTACCAAGCTCAACGACCCCACCAACCCCAATGCCATGCTGGCCCTGGTGGCCGCCGGCGTCGCGCTGGCGTTCGGCATTCTCATTGGACTGCTCAACGGGGTGCTGGTGTCCCGGATGGATTTGCCGCCCTTCCTGGCGACTCTGTGTACCTGCATGATGACGCGCGGTCTGGGCTCCCTGGTGGCCAATAACTCGGGCGTCACCTGGCCTGGCATGCAGGGCGAGGGCTTCCGGGGCATCTTCCGGATTCTCATTCCCCATGAGGGGGGGCGGCCCACCATCTTCCCACTGGGCATTGTGTGGATACTGCTGCTGGTCATCCTCATGGAGTTCGTCCTCAAAAAAACTAAGGTGGGACGGTATACCATCGCCATCGGCTCCAACAAGGAAGCGGCCATCCTGTCCGGCATTAACGTAAAATTCTACCATATGATGGCCTATGTGATTTCCGGCTTCTTCGCCGGTCTCGCCGCCGTCGCCTATTCGGCCATCATCCCCACCGTCCAGCCGGGAACCGGCGCGGGCTTTGAGCTCGAGGCCATTGGCGGCGCGATCATCGGCGGCGTCTCGGCCACCGGCGGCTCGGGCAGCATCATCGGGTCCTTCCTCGGTGTGTTTGTCATCTGCCTGCTCAAGACCGGACTGCCCTTCATCGGCTTGCAGGCCAACTGGCAGCAGATCATTACCGGCCTGGTGCTGATCGGGGCGGTCATGGTGGACATCGTCAAGGCGCGGTATAAGAAACCGTAAGCCGCTCCCCGTTCTGTATATGAGGTTCTGGAAGGAACTGCATATAATAAATTCATCTTTTGAAAAGGAGACACGAAACATGAAGAAAAGAATCTTAGCCCTCTTGCTGAGCCTGTGCCTGGTGGCCGGACTCGCCGCCTGCGCAGGCAAGGATACCCCTGCCCCCGCTGAGCCCGCCCCGGCTCCCGCCGAGCCCGCGCCTGCCCCCGCCGCTCCCGCTGAGCCCGCCCCGGCTCCTGCGGAGACCACCGAGCCCGAAGCTCCCGCCGAGCCCGCTGAGCCTGTTACCAGCAACGGCGACTACAACTTCGAAATCATCGTCAAGAGCTATCAGTCCTCCTACTGGCAGGCCGCTGTCAAGGGCGTGGATGACGCCGCGGGCAGACTGGGCGTCAAGGTCAGCTGCACCGGCCCCAACTCCGAGTCTGACATTGCCGACCAGGTGAACATGCTCAACAACGCCATCGCCAACAAGCCCGACGGCATTGGCCTGGCCGCGTGTGACCAGAGCGCCTGCCTGGAGGCCCTCCAGGCCGCCAAGGACGCCGGCATTCCCGTTGTCTGCTTCGACTCCGGCATTCCGGACGCTCCCGAGGGTTCCGTCTACTCCCTGATCGCCACCGACAACTACGGCGCCGGCGCTGTCGCCGCCGAACATCTGTACGCGGCCCTCAAGGACAAGATCGCGTCCGCCTCTTCTCAGCTCCGCGTTGGCGAGGTCAACCAGGAGGCTACCTCCGAGTCCATCACCAGCCGTGGTCTGGGCTTCATCGACAAGTTCATTGAGCTGGCCACCGCCGACGGCAAGACCGTCGCCGTCATCGGCAACGAGTACTACGTGAACGCCGCCCAGGGCGCCAACGGCGACGAGGCTTCCGCCGACATCGTCATCGAGGTCGCCGTCCCCGCGCAGACCACTGTGGAACTGTGCGCCACCGAGGCTTCCGTTATCCTGAACAAGGCCGACACCATCGGCGTGTTCGGCTCCAACCAGGTTGCCGCCGAAGGCATCCTGACCGCCAACAACAACCTGAACGTGCTGGGCACCGACCCCAACACCTCCATCCTGGCCGCTGGCTTTGACGCCGGTTCGGTCATCAAGGGCGCGATTCAGAACGGCACCATGTTCGGCGCTGTCACCCAGTCCCCCCTCGCCATGGGCTCCACCACCATCGAGACCCTGGTCGCCATCGCCAACGGTGAGACCGTCAGCGATATCCCCACCGAGGGCGCTTGGTACGACTCCACCAACATGAACGACGACGCCATCGCTCCCAACCTGTACGACTAATTCAAAGGTTATCAACCGAACAGAGGCCGGGTTCGCCCGGCCTCTGTTTTAAAACTATGAGGTGATTGTTATGTTAAAGGGTATTCCCAAAATTCTGTCCCCCCAGCTGCTGATGGTGCTGGCCGAGATGGGCCACAGCGACCGGCTGGTCATCGCCGACGGCAATTTCCCCGCCGAGTCGATGGGGCGGGACGCCATTGTCATCCGCGCCGACGGGCACGGCGTCCCCGAGCTGCTCGACGCCATTCTCCAGGTGTTCCCGCTGGATACCTATGTCGAGCATCCCGTCAGCCTGATGGAGGTCATGCCGGGCGACAATGTGGCGACCCCCATTTGGGACACATACAAGGCCATCATTAAAAAACACGATTCCAGAGGGGACGCGGCGGTCGGCCAGGTGGAGCGGTTCGCGTTCTACGAACAGGCCAAGACCTGCTACGCCATCATCGCCACCGGCGAGACCGCGCTTTACGCCAATGTTATGCTGCAAAAGGGCGTCGTCACCCCCTGAGCAGCGCGATACCGGCGGCGTAGAGAGAGAAAGGGCAAGACAGACCGTTTGGGTTTGCCTTGCCCTTTTTGCTGGGTATGACCTATATACCTATTTGTTCTGCTCACCCCACGCGCATAGTTGATCCAGGACGGCCATCAGGGATTTTCCACGGTCGCTGAGACGGTATTCTACCTTTGGCGGAATTTGCGGATAGTCCGTTCTGATAATCAAACGGTCGGATTCCAACTCCTTCAGGTTGGTACTGAGTGTTTTATCGGATATCTTTTTCAGATACCGTTTCAGCTCGTTGAAGCGCACGACCTCATACTCCATTAGACAGTACAGGATGACCATTTTATGTTTGCCGGATATGAGGGATAATGTGTAGCTGAATCCAGTGTCCTCAAAATTAGCATTCTCGATATAGTTTTTTATCATAGCACGCTTTCTCCTGAGATAGTACCTTTCCAATATGATAGTACTTGTATTTTTTTCGGCTGTTGCTATAATGATACATAGGATATGAAGTCCTGTCAATTCTATCAACAAGATGAGGTAATTTTTATGAGAACAAAGCTCAACATCACAGAGGGTATTTTCCCAATGCCCGTCCTGATGGTCGCTACCTACAATGAAGACGGCAGCGTCAATGTGATGAACGCCGCCTGGGGCACGATGCAGGAAAGAGGAACGGTGGCACTCAATCTGTCTGAAGGCCATAAGACGGTCAAAAACATCAAGGCACGGGGCGCTTTTACCGTCAGCATAGCGGACGCCGCCCATATGGTCGAGGCGGACTATTTCGGCGTGGAGTCCGGAAACAGGGCCGCTGACAAATTCGCGCGCAGTGGACTGACCGCCAGTAAGGCCGAGTCGGTGGACGCCCCGGTAATCCATGAATTTCCGCTGTGCCTCGAATGCGAATTTATTCAATATCAGGACGGCGAATACGGCTGCGGCGTGATCGGAAAGGTGGTCAATGTCACGGCGGACGACAGCGTCATGGTAAACGGACAGCTGGATATGTCGCGGGTCAACGCCATTGCCTTTGACCCGTACACACACGGCTATTACAAGGTGACGGAGCGTGTCGGCGAGGCTTTCAAGGATGGCTTAAAGCTGAAAAAGTGAGCGTTCCATGATAAGGAGCGCAGGTTCATTATAAAACCGCCCCCGCCGAAAAGCAACTGCTTTTCAGCGGGGGCGGTTCCGTCGTATCATTTCCAATGAATGCGCCGGGAATCCCAATTCGCATAAGATAGAGATAATTCCGCTATATGGTGCGTGTTGTAAGACAAGACGGCATAATGTAAAACGCTCGCCTCGATCAAGCATTTCTGCTGGACCAAGGTGAGCGTTTTTCTTTTCTTATGAATCCTACGCACAGCGAACACAGGGCCGCGTCTTTTGACTTGTTATCCGCCCAGGTACGCCTGCTTGATGGCAGGGCTTTCGGCCAGCTCCTGGCCGGTACCGGACATTGCGATTTTGCCCGTTTCCAATACGTAGGCCCGGTCGGCTACCTCCAAGGCCATGGCGGCGTTCTGCTCCACCAGGAGAATGGTGGTTCCCGCCGCGTGCAGCTCCTTGATGATGTCGAAAATCTGTTCCACCAGGATGGGCGCGAGACCCATGCTCGGCTCGTCCAGCATGACCAGCTTGGGGTTGGACATCATGGCCCGGCCCATTGCCAGCATCTGCTGCTCGCCGCCCGACAGGGTTCCCGCGACCTGCTTGCGGCGCTCCTTCAGGCGGGGGAATTTTGCAAATACGTTGTCCAGTCCGCCTGGGATGGTGGCGCTCGACTGGGTATAGGCGCCCATCTCCAGGTTTTCCTGCACCGTCATTTGGAGGAACATCCGGCGCCCCTCGGGACACTGGGCAAGGCCCATGCCCACCAGCTTGTGGGGGGCGATGTGGTCAATGGGCTGGCCCAGAAACTGCATGCTGCCCGTCCGGCTCCGCAGAAGGCCCGAGATTGTGTTCAGGATGGTGGACTTGCCCGCGCCGTTCGCGCCGATCAGGGTGACGATCTCTCCCTCGTTGACGGTGAAGGAGACCCCCTTGATGGCGTGGATGCTGCCATAGTAGACATTGATATTGTCAACCTTCAATACCTCCATGGTCACGCCTCCTTTTTCTTGCCCAGATAGGCCTCGATGACCGCCGGGTTGGCCTGAATCTCGGCCGGGGCTCCCTTGGCGATGACTTTGCCGTAGTTGAGGACGCAGATGCCCTCGCAGATGCCCATGACCAGATTCATATCGTGCTCGATGAGCATGATGGCGATGTGGAACATGTCCCGGATCTTGCGGATGTTGTACATCAGCTCGGCGGTCTCCGACGGGTTCATGCCAGCCGCCGGCTCGTCCAGCAGCAGAATGCCCGGATTGGTCGCCAGGGCGCGGACAATCTCCAGCCGCCGCTGGGCGCCGTAGGGCAGGGAACCGGCCCGGTATTTGGCCATGTCCTGCATGTCGAAGATGGAGAGCAGCTCCATCGCCTTCTCATGGGCCTCCTTCTCCCGCTTCCAATAGCGGGGGAGACGGAAGACCCCTTCCCACATTGAATAGGGGAGCTGATTGTGCAGTCCGATCTTTACGTTGTCCTCCACCGAGAGGGCGGAGAAAAGGCGGATGTTTTGAAAGGTTCGCGCGATACCCGCCTGATTGACCTGCACCGTTGACATGCCGTGGGTGTCGATGCCGTTGAGCAGGATGGTGCCCCGGGTGGGCTGATAGACCTTGGTAAGGAGGTTGAAGACCGTTGTCTTGCCCGCGCCGTTGGGGCCGATCAAACCGGCGATCTCGGTGCGGCCGATGGTCAGGTTGATTTCGTCAACGGCGGTCAGGCCGCCGAAGTCGATGCCGAGGCCGATACACTCCAGGATGGGACTCTTGCCGGCGTCCCGCTCGGGGACCATAGCCTGCCGTTGGACCGATACCATTTTACTCATTGGGCGGCTCCCTCCTCTCCCGCGGGACGTTTGTGAAACAGTTTGCCGAAAAAGCCTTTGATGGTCGGATTGTTGGTGGCCAGCATGACCAAGATGAGCACGATGGCGTAGACCAGCATCCGGTAGTCGGAGAACTGGCGGAGCGCCTCGGGCAGGATGGTGAGGGCGGTGGCGGCGATGATGCTGCCCCACATGTTGCCCAGCCCGCCCAGGACCACGAAGACCAGAATTAAAATGGAGGTGTTGAAATCAAATTTGTTGGCGACGATGGTGGTATAGTTCATGGCGTACAGCGTGCCGGCGCTGCCGGCCAGAGCCGCCGAGGTGACAAAGGCCATCAGCTTGTATTTCGTCACGCCGATGCCCACCGACTCCGCTGCGATGCGGTTGTCCCGCAGGGCCATGATGGCGCGGCCGGAGCGGCTCTGAATGAGGTTGAGAATCACAAAGAGGGCGATGAGCACCAGGATGAAGCCCGCCGTGAAGGAGGACAGCTTGGCAATGGAGGAGATGCCCATGGGGCCTTTGATAATCATCTTGCCGCCGGTCAGGGCGGGGGCTTCCAGGAGCTTGAAGTGCATGCCGGCGTCGTCTATGCCGATATACATATTGTTAATCAGGCTCTTGATGATTTCGCCGAAGGCGAGGGTGACAATGGCGAGATAGTCGCCCTTGAGCCGGAGGACCGGAATGCCGACCAGCACGCCGGCCAGGGCGGCGAAGGCCGCGCCCACCGCCATGGAGAGGGCCAGGCGCAGGGGGGCGGACGGGATGGCGTCCTGCATGGCGATGGCGAACACCACGCCGGAGAAGGCGCCCACGCTCATAAAGCCGGCGTGGCCCAGGCTCAGTTCGCCGAGAATGCCCACCGTCAGGTTGAGCGAAAGGGCCATGACGACATAGGCGCAGATGGGGACCAGCATGCCCTGGAGGGAGGCGTTGACCGCGCCGCCGGAGATCAGAATCCGGAGGATGATATAGGCCGCGATCACGAGACCGTAGGTGAAGATTTTATTTTTGGCGGGGGCGGAGAGCCGCAGCGTTGATTTTTTCATCGTGCCCACCTCAAACTTTCTCACGTACCTGCCTGCCGAGGAGGCCGGCGGGTTTGACCAGCAGGACGACGATGAGCACCGCGAAGACGATGGCGTCGGAGAGCTGGGTGGAAATATATGCTCGGGCAAAAATTTCAATGACGCCCAGCAGAAGTCCGCCGAGCAGCGCGCCGGGAATGGAGCCGATGCCGCCGAATACCGCCGCCGTAAACGCCTTGATGCCTGGCATGGAGCCGGTGGTGGGCACAAGGTTGGGATAGGCCGAGCAGAGGAGAACGCCGGCGATGGCGGCCAGGGCGGAGCCGATGGCGAAGGTGACGGAAATGGTCAGGTTGACGTTGATGCCCATCAGCTGGGCCGCCCCCTTGTCCTCGGAACAGGCCCGCATGGCCTTGCCCATCTTGGTGCTTCTGGTAAAGAGGGTCAGGCCGACCATGATGACCAGGCAGGTGACAATGGTGACGATGGTGACATAGGAGATTTTAAGGCTGCCGCCGAAGAGGCCGAGACCGGTTTTGTCTCCGAAAATCGCGGCGGTGGGGAAGACCTTGGGGTTGGCGGTCCACAGGAGCTGGGCCATGTTTTGGAGGAAATAGCTCATGCCGATGGCGGTGATGAGCACGGCCAGCGAGGGAGCGGAACGGAGCGGCTTATAGGCCAGCCGTTCGATGACCACGCCGAGCACAGTGCACACCAGCATGGCGAGCACAATGCCGAGGAGGGGCGGGAGGGCAAACCGGGAGACGGCGTAAAAACAGATGTACGCGCCCACCATGATGACGTCGCCGTGGGCGAAGTTGAGCATCTTGGCGATGCCGTAGACCATGGTATAGCCGAGGGCGATGATGGCGTAGATGCTGCCCAGGCTGACGCCGTTGATGACGTAGGATAAGAAGGTCACGCTAGCACCTCATTCTCTTTCAGGTTGTGGGAAAGTCCCTGAGCGCAGGGCTCTCAACAGGCAAAGCGCTTCGCTCAAGGACTGCCCGTGAAACACCCTGTCGGGGAGCGCCCGAAGACGCCCCCCGACGTTATATTGGATTCCGGTACGCGGTGGATAGAGCCGCGCCTTACATGCCGGCGTAGCCGCCGTTTTCGATGACCATGCCCTTGGGGCTCTTGGTCACGGCGCCGTCGGTCCCCCAGGTCATGGCTTCGCCGGTGATGCCGTCGAAGGTCATGCTGGTGAACTGGGAGATCATCAGGTCGCAGAGGGTGGCGGCGTCCATGCCGGCATCCGCGTTGGCAGCCTCGAGGGCCTGCTTGTAGGCGTAGACGCAGTCATAGGCGTCGGCGGCAAACTGGTTGGGCACCTCGCCGTACTTCTCCTGGTACTTGGTGACGAAGTTGACCGTCTTGTCGTCGGTGGCGTCGGCGTTGAAGGGGGTGAGCAGCATAACGCCCTCGGCCAGGGTGGCGTCAAAGCCTTCCATGGTGAGAATGCCGTCCATGCCGTCCACGCCGAAGTACTTGGGGGTGAAGTCCATTGCCTTGGCCTGGGCCAGGATGAGGGAGGCGGGCTGGTAGTACATGGGCAGGAAGAGCAGGTCGGCGCCGTTCTTCTGGGCATCGGTCAGCTGCACCGAGAAGTCGGTATCCGCGCCGTCGGCAAAGGTGGTCTCGGAGACGATTTCCAGGCCCAGCTCGGCGGACTTGGTCTTGAAGGTTTCGTAGATGCCGACCGAGTAGACGTCGTCGTTCTTATAGATGATGGCGATCTTGCTGCCCAGCTTCTGGTCGGCGATGTACTGGGCGGAAGCGGAGCCCTGGTTGGGGTCCATGAAGCACATCTGGAACTGGTTGTCCTTGCCCTCAATGACGGCGGTGGAGGAGGCGGAGGGGGTCAGGGAGAAGATGCGGTCGTTGAAGGTCTCGGCGGAGGTCGCCTCGCAGGGCTTGGAGGTGACAGAACCCAGGGAAATCTGCATGCCCCAGTCCTTGAGGGTGTTATAGGCGTTGACCGCCTTTTCGGCGTCGTGTACGTCGTCCTCGTAGCGCAGGTCGAACTGGATGCCGCCCATGGCGTTGATCTCCTCGACGGCGATCTCGGCGCCCTGCTTGGCGGCGTTGCCGTAGATGGCGGCGCCGCCGGTCAGCGGGCCGGTTCCACCCAGCTTGAAGGCGCCGCCGGCGGGAGCGGCGTCGGCGTCAGGCGCCGCGTCGGGGGTGGCGTTATTAGCAGGAGGGGTGGCGGAATCGGCGGGGGCAGGGGTATCGGTCTTGCTCGCGCAGCCGGCGAAGCAGCCCGCGGCCATCAGGACCGCCAGCAAGAGGCATAGTACTTTTTTCATCGTTTCATAACTCCTTCATATGTGATTTTGACGCTTTTTATCCCTTTACCAGGAATATAGAATATGATATGGCTTTTTTGCTCCGCTGTCAATTGAAATTGTGAATATGAATTGCGGCCTTCTCGTTTTTGTTTTTGATATTTTGCACAAAAAAGAGGGCGGTATCTTGTTTGTTCATGATAGTATTAGCATTTTTCATATATCCTGGAATATGTCATACGCGCCTGCGCAGGGCGCGGAAAATGCGGGACAGGGGGCCCCCAACTATTGCCGGGGGCCCCCTGTCGTTTGCGGCGGGAAATACTTATTTCATGTTCTTCTCGTATTCCTCGATCATCTTCTTGACCATCTGGCCGCCAACCGAACCGGCCTCGCGGGAGGTCAGGTCGCCGTTGTAGCCCTGCTTGAGGTTGACGCCCACCTCGGACGCGGCCTCCATCTTGAAGCGGTCAAGGGCCTCGCGGGCCTCGGGTACGACTGCATTGTTGTTGCTCTTCATTGCGTTCTCCTCCTTAAATCTTCATGGGAGCGAACGCGTCCAAGTTTCGTTTTGTTTGAAAATCGCGCGCGTTCGCTCTGTCCCTTGGGACAGTCATAGCTTTGCCGCGCGCGTTTTTTATATGCGGGGTAATATTTTGCAGGCTTAGAAGGGTGCGGAAAATTGATTTTAAATATTAAAATATGTATATGAGATGTTTCAACTTTGCTGTTCGATATAGGCGAGAATCTCCGCCGCGTTGGCGTCCGGCTTGACCTTGGGCATGACCTTCTCAATGACGCCGCTGCCGTCTATGATAAAGGTGGACCGCACGACGCCCATGCTCACCTTACCATAGTTTTTCTTCTCCTGCCAGACGCCGTAAGCCTGGATGGCGGTCAGTTCGGGGTCGGAGAGGAGGAGAAAGGGCAGGCTGTGCTTGTCCGCAAATTTCCGGTGCGAGGCCGCCGAATCCTTGCTGACGCCGATGACCACCACGCCGCGTTTTTGAAATTCCGCAAAGGCCCCGGCAAAGGCGCAGGCCTGGCGGGTGCAGCCGGGGGTGTTGTCCCGCGGATAAAAGTACAGCACGACTTTCTTGCCCGCAAAGTCGGACAGCGAGACGGGATTGCCGTCTTGATCGGGCAGAGTAAACGCCGGGGCTTTGGTTCCAATATCCAACATTTTATTGTCCTCCTTCACGCAAGTCTCCTGGGGAAAGCCGCCCGGCGCGCTCAATCTGCGGTATAGTTGTCGAAATAGCCCTGGATGTAGACAATGGGGGTACCTTTGTCGCCCGACCCGGAGGTCAGGTCGCAGAGCGAACCGATCAGGTCGGTGAGGCGGCGGGGGGTGGTGCCCTCCGAGGCCATCTTTCCCTTGAGGTCGGCGTCCTTTTGGCGGATGGCTCCGGAGATGGCCTCTTGCAGCGCCGCGCCGCTGAGGGCGGCGAAGTCGTTGTCGGCCAGATACTTGAGCTTGAGCTCGTTGGGGGTGCCCTCCAGTCCGGCGGTGTAGGCTGGGGAGACCACCGGGTCGGCCAGCTCCCAGATTTTGCCCACCGGGTCTTTGAAGGCACCGTCGCCGTAGACCATGACCTCCACATGCTTGCCGGTGGCCGCCAGCAGCTTGGCCTGGATGGCCTCCACCAGGGGCTGCGGGTCGCGCGGGAAGAGCTTGACCCGGTCTTCGGTGGCCTTGTTGGAGCCCAACAGGCCGTAGCGCGGGTTGCAGCCGCTGCCGTTTACCGGCGCGGTCAGCAGCTCGTCCAGGCCCACAATCCGCTCGCCGCCGGCTGCCTTGAGGAGGCGCTTGGTGCGGGCGCGGGTGTGGATGTCGCAGGGAATGACGTTTTTCGTGTGGTTCAGGATGGCCCGGGGGTCGTTGGCGAAGATGATTTCCACCGCCGCGCCGCATTCCTGAATCAGCGATTCGTAGTATTCCACGTAGTCCACGCCGGTGAAGGGGTGCTTCTCATAACCGAAGAGGGCGCGGTACTGCGCGAGGGTCAGGACATCCCGATAGGGGTCTACCCCCTTGTCGTCCATGGCTTCCACGCTGATGAGGTGATTGCCCACCTCGTCGGACGGGTAGGAGAGCTGGAGGACGATTTTCTCCGCGCCCTTGGCGATGCCGCGCAGGCAGATGGCAAAGCGGTTGCGGGACAGGATGGGAAACACGACGCCCACCGTTCCGCCGCCCAGCTTGGCCTTGACGTCGGAGGCAATGTCGTCCACGGTGGCGTAGTTGCCCTCCGCGCGGGCGACAATGGCCTCGGTCATGGCGACCACGTCTCTGTCGCGAACGGCGAACTCGCCCGCCGCCACGGCGTCGAGAATACACTGGGGAACGATGCTCGCCAGATCGTCGCCCTCCCGGATGATGGGCGCGCGGATGCCTCGGGATACGGTACCTACAGTACGGCTCATAGTTTCATTTGCTCCTTTGCGCTTTTTTATAGAAACTGGTCTGCCCGCGATACAGGCGGTTGACCGGTCGGGGAAATCCGGTTCACCGGCGGAGATTTTTCCGCAGGACCTCGCCCAAATGATCGAAGTCCAGGGGCTTGCCGATGTGCCCGTTCATGCCGGCGGCCTTGGAGGCCACCACGTCGTCGGCGAAGGTGTTTGCCGACATGGCGAGGATGGGGACCGTATTGGCGTCGGCCCGGTTTAGGGCGCGGATGGCCCGGGCGGCCTCCAGCCCGTTCATGACCGGCATTTGGATATCCATAAAAATCAGGTTATAGTACCCTTCCGGTACCTGGGACATCTGGTCTACCGCCTCCTGGCCGTTGCAGGCCCGGTCTACCGCCAGGCCGGTCATGCCGAGCACCTCCATAGCGATCTCGGCGTTGAGCTCGTTGTCTTCCACCAGCATGACCCGGAAGCCGCTGAAGTCCTCGCCGGTCAGCGGCGCGGCGGAAGATTCCTCCGGCTCCGGCGCGCCGTTTTGCAGCTTGTCAAACAGGGCGGCCAGACGGGAGCGGAAGAAGGGCTTCGCCAGAAAGGCGTTGGCCCCCGCCGCGCGGGCCTCCTGCTCAATGTCGGACCAGTCAAAATCGGAGGTGATGACAATGGGCAGATCGTTGCCGGCCACTTCCCGGATGGCTCTCGCCGCAGCGACGCCGTCCATCCCGGGCATGTGCCAGTTGAGAATGACGGCGTACAAGTCCTCGCCCCCGGCCTGCTTTGCCTGGATGCGCGCCACCGCGCTCTCGCCGTCCGAGACGCATTCGCACTGGACGCCCAGGCCGGTCAGCGCCTCGCGGGCTTCCTCACGGGCCTCCGGCTCGTCGTCCGCTACCAGCACCGACAGTCCGGTGAACTTGCCGGCAGTCGGGTCGTCCGCTTCGTTTTGCAGCTTGAGGAAAATGGTGACGGTGAATTTGGTGCCCTTGCCCAGCGTGCTTTCCACGTTAATGGTGCCGTTCATCATCTGGACGATGCTCTTGGTGATGGCCATGCCCAGGCCGGTGCCTTGGGTCTTTTCCACCTGTCCGTCGGACGCGCGGCTGAAGGGTTCGAAAATGTGCCGGAGGAAGGCTTTGTCCATTCCGATCCCGTTGTCCTCGAACACGAATTCATAACAGCCCACACGGGGCCGGTCGGTTTGCTTTTCTGTAATGGTCAGGGAGATGACGCCGCCGTCGTGGGTGTATTTGATGGCGTTGCTCATCAGGTTCATGAAGACCTGCTGGATACGTGAGCTGCTGCCAATCACCTGCTCGTGGACCAGGCCGTGAACCGTGACGTTCAGCTTTTGGTTTTTGGCGGTGAGCTGCGGCTTGCTCATGGTAATCAGACTGTCGATCAGCTCGGGCAGGACAAGGTCCTCCTCCACCGTCTCGACCTTTCCGGACTCGATCTTGCTCATGTCCAGCACTTCGTTGATGAGGCCGAGCAGGTGCTTGCTGGAGACGTTGATCTTGTTCAGGCAGTCGGTCACCCGCTCCCGGTCCTCCAGGTGGGCCCGCGCGATGGCGGTCATGCCAATGATGGCGTTCATGGGGGTGCGGATGTCGTGGCTCATGCGGGCGAGGAAGGAGGATTTGGCGTCGTTGGCGGCGTTGGCCGACTCGTATGCCTGCCGCAGGGCCTCCCGTTTACGGTACTCCTCCGCGCGCTGGGCGGAGACGTCCTTGCTGCTTATCCGGGCCAGGATGTCCCCGGTGGTCCGGTCCCGCATCAGCATAGCGGTGTTGCGCAGGGTCACCGGAATGCCGCGCCCGATGGCGGTGTCAAACTCAATTTCCAGGAGGTGCTCTCCCCTGGCGTAGGCGTCCAGCAGATCGTGACGGCTGAAGGTCTGCATAAAGCTTTCCTGGGACTCCTCCGGCACCTTTGCCTGACACCAGCGGGCGCAGAACTCGTCAAAGGAACAGGGCGCGGTCAGGCCCAACATCTGAAGCACGGGATAATATTTGCCGCCCGCCGTTTCGTAAAACTCGCTCTCCATCAAGTCCTGCGTGAGGTTGACGTCAAAGACCATCACGGCCCCGGAGAGGGTGGCGTGCCGGAACTGCTCCTCCTGGCTGATGGTCCGCCGGAGCTGCTCGTTGGAGTGCCGCAGCTCGCGGCTGGCCTCGCCCACCAGGTTACGCGCGCAGATGTAGACGCAGCGAAGCTGCCCGTCCTCCAAAAAGGAGGGGGTCATGACCATGCGGTAGTAGGCGTGGTTCAGGCCGTGCCGGGTGTAGAACTCCAGTGCGGTCTCCTGCCGCAGATCCCACATTCGCGCGGGCATGAGCTCGTCAAAAATCTGCACGCTGTCATTTTCCCAGACGCCGCTGTCTTGATATGTACGGAGGAGCTCCTCATATTCGTATTCCCGGCCGTTCAGCTCGGGCATGGTCCGGTCCTCCAGGACCACCGCCGTACCGGTCAGGACGTTGATCTCCCATACTAAATCCATAAAGGACATCATGTTCTGAAACAGAGCCCGGTTGTATGGCTGTAGATTGGTGGGCTGCGTGTTTCCGGTGGTATCCTCTATCATGGAATACTTCTCCCTTCTTGTTCTCTCCATATTGCTCCAAATATCAGTCTAACATATATCCCGCCGGAACGCAAGACTGGTTTCGGCAAGCCGCCGCCTTTTCCACACGTCCGGGAGGGAAAAAGGGGCTGCGGCGTTTTTTCCACGCCGCAGCTCCGGTATCCGATCAGAAATTGGCGTCACCCCGTCCCGGTGGGGAGGGCCGCCTCGGGGGGAATCATAATACGCAGGGCGCGCTGCCGGTTACGGATTTCCGCCCGGCAGACGCTGCCGCCAAACTCGCCGTCCAACGTCCAGGGAACCTCTTCGTCAAATTCAAACTCAATGTGGGCGGTCTGGAATTTGTGAAAAAACTCGCCGTTAAAATCCTGCCGCAGGACGGCTGCCGCGGCGGCGTTGAGGTCGGCCATGGTTTTAATCTCCCGAACGAGGATCACCTCGCTGAGGCCGTCGTCGAGGGAGACCCCCAGGTTGGGCTTGGCGCGGAAGCCGCCCACGCTGGTGGTGCTGGCCACCAGGCCCAGAATCACGTTGTCCTCAATCGTCCGCTCTGCCGACACCGCCCGAATGGGAATGGGGCGAATCTCGCCCAGGCTCATGACGCTGCGGAGCAGATAGGCCATCCGGCCCAAAAGCCGCTTGTCGCTCTGGGCGGTGGCGTAGGGCACGTCGGTGAAGGCGCCGAAGGCGGCCACATAGGCGAACCAGCGGCCGTTAAACTGCCCGAGATCAATGCGCGCCACCCGGCCGCCGACAACCACAGCGGCCGCCTCCAAGAGATTTTTGGGCAACTGGAGGGTGGCGGCCACGTCGTTGACCGTCCCGCCGGGAAGATAGCCGAGCGGCGGCGGGCAGTCCAGGCGCATCAGCCCGGCGACCGCCTCGTTGACCGTCCCGTCGCCCCCGGTGACGGTGACGATGTCGTACCGGTCCCCCTCGGCGGCGATTCGCTCGGTCAGATCCCCGGGACGGGTGGTGGGGTGGACCGTCACGTCATAGCCGCCCCGGGTGAAGACGTCGAGGACATCCATCAAGTGAGCGCGGATTTCGGCGTGTCCGGCGTTGGGATTGACGAAAAATAACATACGCTGTTTCATATGCCATCTCTCCTCTGGGCTTCGATCAAAAAGGGGTTATTGCATGGCGTTGGATTCCATCAGGATAATGCTGTCGTAATTGGCCTGCATGGGGCGGTCCGCCGTCAGGCTGTCCAGAATGTCCTGCTGGCGGCTGGCCAGGTAGTCCTGCTCGGCTGTCTCATACCAGTGGGCATGGTCCAAGGTGGCGGAGAAATACATGATGTGATAGCCGTACTCGGTCTCGACGATGCCGGTATCCCCCGGCTGGCGGTTCTCTTCGAAGCACCAGTCGTTGAAGGCGGCGACCATCTCCCCGGGATAGACCCCTTCGTACAGGCCGCCGGTGCCCTGGGAGCCGGGATCTTCGGTGTTTTCGGAGGCCAGAAGGGCGAATGTGTCCTCGGTGGCCTCGCCGGACTGCCACTGGGCCAGCAGATCGGAGGCCCGCTGCTTGGCTGCCGCCCAGTCCTGGTCGGTCAGCTCGGCGTCGCCGGATTCCCCGTCTTCCTTTTCCCCGGTGGGCGACGGCTTGATGAGAATATGACGGACGTTGACCATGTTGGGCTCGTCTTTGCGCAGGCCCATGTCCTCGAAACGGGCCTGGTTTTCGTCAAACCAGGCGCCGATGTCTTCCGGGCTGTACTCGATGGCGGCAAACAACTGGTTGAGATAGCCGTAGGACACCAGCGAGTCGCGGACAAACTGGGTGTAGCTGTCTACGTCGGCATAGGGGCCGTAGAGGCCTTGGAGAAATTCGTCGGCGCTGTCCATGCCGAGCCGCTCGGCGTTGCCCGCCAGGGTGTCGGGAAGGAGCGCGAGGTAGTCGGCGTTTTCAGAGTCGATGGCGAAGCCGGCCTGTTCCGCCGCTTCCACGATGGCGATGGTCTGATGGAAGGTTTCGAGGGCGGCGTCTAAGAGGAAGGACTCCCAGCTCCGCTCCGGGTCGTCGGGATAGGACTGCTCGGAGAGGGGAGTGTTTACGTCGAGGAAGTAGCTCAGGTAGTCGCCGTAGGCGTTGGCCCAACTGTAGAACTGATTCCAATAATAATAGGAGAGCTCGGTGTTGCTGAGCTGCCGGACGCCGCAGGTGGCGGCGACGCGGGACGCCATTTCAGCGGTGATTTCATCGTTGGGTACGGTGTAGGTGTCGGATTTTTCGCCGGTGGAGGAGGGGTCCGACGGGCTGTCCGGCGGCGTATCCGCGCCGGGGGTCTGCTCTTCCGCCGGGGCGGAGGAGGCCGGAAGGTCCGGGTCCGCGCCGGGGTCCTTTTTCCCGCCTTGGAATAGCCAGAAGATCAGCGCTGCCACGGCCGCCACAACCACAATGCCTAGAACGGCGAACAGCCAGACGGGCTCTTTCCGCTTGGGCGGCGCGGGTCTTTCCGCCGCGTCCGGCAACGGCTCCGCCGGCCCGGCGGGGGCCGCCTCCTCCGGCGGGTCGGATATCCATTCCGACGCCTGGGAGAGAATGTCCTCGACAGAGGTCTCCTCTACCGGTGCGGTCTGGCTTTCCGGCGCCTCCTCGGGGGGCTTTCCGCACCGGGGGCACAGCGCGCTCCCATCCTCGATCTCAGCGCCGCATTGCTTGCAGATCATTTAGCGTTCATCTCGCTTTCTTTCGTAGGTTTTGTCCATTGTAGCACAGTTTTGCCGCTGTTTCAATCGAATCCCTGTGAATTATCTGTTACGAAATGGCGGCGGGTGAAAATTAGGCGGGAACCTGTCTGTCAGATTCCCGCCTTTAACGCTGGCAGCGTAATTGATATGTGCGGTCCGGCCCGCAATTTCTTGCCTTCATCCAGAGAAAGGCCGGGCATTCCGGCGATTTCGTTCAACGTGTACGGTCCAGTCTATGCAATACGCGGCCAGAACATACACAGGAACACCTGAACGGCAAAGCTTCCGTCCTTCCGATGGAACTGCACAAAGCCGCCGTACTTTTTCGCAATTGCGGCCATGTGCTGGAGGCCCGTGTCGGCCTGCGCGTCGCGTTCGGAAAGGAGAGGCATATTTCCTATAAAAAAATTTCCGCCGCTATTTGGACTGTCACATCGGTTTGTGGTCTTTATGAGCAGTATCCCACTTTTTGCGGAAATCACAATGGACAACTGCTGTTCCGCCGGCGGGAGTGTCCGCAGGGTATCCGCTGCGTGTTCCAGACAGGCGTTCAACAGGGCCGCCAGGTCCATCCCGTCCATGCCCGCCCTGCCATCCACGGATACTTTGCATTGTATGGGCATTTCTTCCGCAGCGGCTTGAAACAGAAAGTTTTCCAGAACGCTGTCTACAATGGGGTCGCCGCTGCGTTCCTGGTTGTCCAGGCGGGCATAAGCCGCGTCGTACTGGTGGGAGGAACAGCGTGTCTCGCGGCGCAGGTGGCTGAGCGCTCCCATTGTCCGGCGGAGCTGCCGGTACTGTATTTGCCGGACCGCGAGGTCACAGGCGGCTTCCGTCTGACTCTTTGCCTGGACGCTCTCCCGAAAAAAGATCATACAGGCGGCCATATTTGTTGCCGCCAAAGAAATAACACCAAGCGGGGGTCTTGTCTGAAATTGATAAAGAGGATCGTATGCCGTTGCGCAGAACAGCACAAATAAGACGCACAGATAAGTAAGGCCCCGCCTGGCTTCCCGGTCCTCCAAAAAGAGCAGGCGCTTCTGAAAAACGCGCCGGAGAAAATACCAAATCAATATCCAGACTGTCGCCAGCAAGCACAGCAGAAGCAGGATTCCGCCGCCGGTCCGGATGCTGGCCAGACGGTCTGCATCAAGAAATATAGACAGGAAGGAAACGCTGGTGGCGTTGAGAATGGCGGCGCAGTGCAGCATGACGGCCAGCATCAGGAATTTGTGGCTGTTGGGGGCACGGACGGCACAGGTCCAGCCGGAAAAATAGGCCGCAAGCAGCACCACAAGCTGTACGTTACCTAGCAGGATGTTCCCCTGCCTGTCCGCGCTGACGCCCAGCATGATCAACGTGGTACAACCGAGAAAAAAATATAACGCGGATATGAGTTTGCTGTGCCGCCGTCCTAGGCGCAATTTTGGCTCTGTCAACGGCGCAAACATCAACAGGGCGATTGGGATTGTTTGCCATAGGAGCATTAGACGGATAATTGGCTTAACCATAAATTTTTCTCCCCAATCCGAGTATTGCTGGTAGTAATAAGGATGCTCGTTCCGTCATAAGCAGCATTCTGCGTTGTCCTCTTTTTTGATTTCTCCACACATCCGCTCGGTTTCATCCAGGTGCTTCATCAAAACAAACTCAATATAGTTGGTCATAGAGCGATGTTCCTCTGTAGCCAATGCACCTATTTTATCGAAGACTTCATCCGGAAGCCGCAATGTAAAAACACGTTTATTGGTAGCCATATCATGAAACTCCATGTTATCCTTGTTTAATAAGTTTATGATATTGGTTTTTCTTTCAAAAATATACACTCACTTGACTGCTAAGTGATATCATTTTATTCTATAATGGAAGACAATCAAGGCACAGAAAAAGAGCGGGAATCTGATGGTCAGATTCCCGCCTTCAAATTTGGATAGCAGCTTGTGCGTGCTATCCAGCTTGCAATTTCTTGATATCGTCCAGAGAAAGCCCGGAGATTTCGGCGATTTCTTCCAGCGTGTACTTCCTGGCCTGTAACATACGGAGCGCTGTCTCCTTTAGGCCTTCTTTCACGCCACGTTCCATGCCCTGTTTCATGCCTTGCTTCATGCCTTGCTTTATGCCTTGCTCCATGCCACGCTTCATGCCCTCTTTCAAGGATTCATTTCTCATATCTTCCATGACCTTGCACATAATTGCGACTCCCTCCTTACTCTCTTTGAAAAATCTGACCCGTTCCGCCAGCTCGTTATAATACATGTTTTCCGGGTCGGTGCAGGAAAAGTCGTGCATTAATTTCCCGATGGGCGTCTCGTCCCGGTATGCACCGTTTACATACAGAATATGCGAGCCATCGTCAAAACTCTCGTTGGTGTCAAAGATATACCTGCCGATATGGTATAGCGGTTTGCCCTGGCCAATCACATCATGCTCGGTGATGAACACAACGTAGGTTTCCGGCAGCGCGGAGAAATCTTCGCCCTTCCGCAGAAGGTTGGCGTCCATCATGCTGCTGTTATATCTTGCCCGCTTTCGTCC
>JAAWHG010000021.1 GCA_022795735.1 Oscillospiraceae bacterium | reverse complement strand
AGGCGGAGATGGAGCGGCTGGCTGCGTAGTAAAAAAGGAAGTGAAAGGCCGCTTTTACTACTTCCGTACTACGTTTCAGCGCAAAGTCACGCCGGGATATGCCGAGATATGCGAATAACTCTCCCAAACGGCAAATGGCGGAAACGCCTGAAAATCAAGGCTTTGCCACCATTTGCCGAGTTACATAAGGTTAGCGCTGGAAATTGCAAAATGTTTCAATAAATTTGCTTTGCTAAATTTCAAACTTGAACAATGTGCGTTCTATTTCCAAAATCACTTTATTGGAGTGATGCTTGGAAAAATTTACACACCAGTTATGCACCTATCCAACTCTTGCACTGTGTATAATAAGAGTATCATTGATGAGGTTGTAACTGATGGATATTGAATATGTGCGGCAAGGAATCACCAAGTTGCGGGTAAAAAGGAATATATCAGAGTACCAATTAAGCTATGATGTTGGACATAGCAAGAACTATGTTCAAACTCAATATACGGGCAAGTATACTGATTGAACTGCGAAAAATCTATCGTTGCCCCTACGATGAGTTTTTCTATGGCCTCGATCATAAAGATACCCAATAAGCAACGATGAAAACAACCGCAACGCCATCTGAAATCAGGCGCTAACTCTCATCTCATTTTTTTCAAGACCATTCCCACCGCAAAGCCAAGAGCCGCCGGCATAATCCAGCCAAGCCCATAGGTGTAGAATGGAAGAAACCGCCCGGCAAAATCGGCCACGGGCCGGAACGCCACCACCCGGCACAGCTCCAGTACCGCCGCCGCCAGGGTAAACCACATGGTCCACTGGTACACCGGACGGGCGTGTCCAAAAAACCGCCCGAAAAGCCCCAGCAGGATCAGTACGATAGCCAGTGGATAGAGGAAATAGAGCACCGGGGCGGAAAATTCGATAATTTTGGAAAGTCCAAAGTTGGAGATGAGCAGAGAGGCGCCGCTGAATACCATTGCCCATTTGAGGTAGGAGAACTTACTGGGAAACATCTCCTCAAAGGTCTCTGCACAGGAGGTCACCAGTCCCACGGCGGTTTTCATACAGCAGAGGGTGACCGTAACCGCCAGCAGCAGTCCGCCTCCCCTGCCGAAATAATGATGGGCAATCATGGCGAATGCGTCACCCCCTGTAAAGCCGGGGTCGGCCAGCCGTTCGGCGTAAAGCCCAAAGCTCTGGGTCCCCACCAAGGCGGTAGCCGCGTAGATAAAAGCCATCAGGGACATGCTCACCACGCCCGCGTTCACCGTGCTCACCGCCACCCGCCCCGGTTCGGTGACCCCAAGCTGGCGGACGGTCCGTATGACGATGATGCCGAAAGCCAGACTAGCCAGGGCGTCCAGGGTGTCATAGCCCTGCAAAAAGCCGGCGGAGAAGGCGGCGTGGACATAGTCTCCGCTGGGCGTCACGGAAGCCATAGGCTGGACAGGCTTTATCAGCGCTGTAACCAGCATGATCCCCAAAAAGAGGAGAAAAGCCGGGTTCAAAAATTTTCCCACCGAATCCAAAATTTTGGAGGGCTTCAGGGAAAAATACAGCACCGCCCCAAAGAAGCACAGGGAAAATCCAAGCTGCCAAATCCAAATGTGTTCTCCCACAAAGGGGGCCACGCCGATGGTAAAACTGGTGGCGGCGCAGCGGGGGATCGCGAACAGGGGGCCAATCGTCAGGTAAAGCGCACAGGTAAAGAGGATTCGAAACCTTGGAGACACCCGCCCTGATAAATCCAGCAGTCCTTCACTCCGGGCAAGGCCGATGGACATGACGCCCAGCAGCGGGATGCCCACGGCGGTGAGAAGCAGCCCTAGGAGAGCAGCGGGCAGATTCTGCCCGGCTTTGGCTCCTAGGATCAGGGGAAAGATCAGGTTGCCCGCCCCAAAGAACAGGCCAAACAGCATGGAGCCGACCAGAGTCAGTTGGCGGGGGGTAAGTTTCTCGTTCAAGGAAGCTCCCTCCTTTTCTATTACGCTCTAATATCATATCACACAATTGATCTTATGGGAAGGATAAGTTGGATAGAAAAACCAAACGCGCGAAAAATCGTTTCCCCGCCTTGCAACGGTGGGAAAAGATGATTACAATAAAAGAAAACCCAAAAAGGAGCGTGCTCATTTGGAAATCCGCAACACTTCCCGCGAACTGGTAGACGCCCTCCTCCCCGTCCGGGAACGGGAATCCCATAAGGGCGACTTTGGCCGTATCCTGCTGCTCTGCGGCAGCGTGGGCTACACCGGTGCGGCGGCGCTGGCGGCCCGGGCGGCCCTGCGGAGCGGCGCGGGGCTGATCTTTCTGGGCGTCCCGGAACGAGTCTATCCCATTCTGGCCGCCAAGCTGGACGAGCCCATGGTCTTTCCCCTGCCCGACGGCAGCTCCGGGCAGTTGTCCCGGCAGGCCATCCCTGAAATCCAGCAGCATCTCCCATCCTGCGACGCCTGCCTGATCGGCCCCGGCCTGGGACGCTCGCCCGACATTTGGGAGATCGTCCATTCCGTCCTGGACCGCGCGGCCTGTCCGGTTATTCTCGACGCCGACGGTCTAAACGCGGCGGCGGGGCATATAGATATATTGCGCGGAGCAGGCTGTCCCCTCCTCCTCACCCCCCACGAGGGCGAATTTGCCCGTCTCGGCGGCGACCTGTCGCTGGGGCGGGAGGCGTCGGCCATCCGGCTGGCGGAGGAGAGCGGCGCGATTGTGCTGCTGAAGGGGCATACCACCCTGGTCACCGACGGTCAAACGGTGTACCGCAACCGGACCGGCAACCCCGGCATGGCGACCGGCGGCAGCGGGGACGTGCTGGCGGGGCTCCTGGCCTCCCTCCTGGGCCAGGGGCTTGCTCCGCTCGAAGCCGCCGCGGCCGCCGCATGGCTCCATGGGAGCGCGGGGGACGCCGTGGCAGCCGGGTGGGGCGAGTACGGCCTGACGCCGGGAGATTTAATCGAGGCCCTTCCGCGACTCTTAAAATAAAGTAGGGATTACTATGCGGCGGACAATCGGGTTGGTTTTGCTGGCGGCGGCGCTGCTGCTTGGCGGCTGTCAGAGCGGAAAGAGCGAGGTACAGGAGTCGCTGGACTTCCGGGTCAAGCTCTTGGAATCCGCCTCATGTAGTTTTTCCGCCGGCGTGCGGGCGGATTTTGGCGACAAGGCCGCCCAATTCTCTCTGGACTGCGTCTATCAGCCCCAGGACAGCGCCGCCACGCTGACCGTCACGGGGCCGGACTCCATCGCGGGCATTACGGCCGCCGTGGAGGGAGGCGACGCGACGGTTTCCTTTGACGGGGTGCGGTTGGAGCTGGGCACCCTCGCAAACGGGCGGGTCGCGCCGCTCCAGCTCCCGAAGCTGCTGGGGGACGCCTGGGCCTACGGCTACATCGAGTCCCAGGCCAAGCTGACCGACGGCTGGCTGACCTCCTACCGCAGCGGCTATGGAGACGACGAGCTTCTGGTTTACACCTGGTTCAACGAACAGCTTGTCCCCACCGAGGCGGAAATCTATTACGACGACACGCGGCTGCTCAGCGCCGAGCTGAAGGGCTTTGCCAATCGCGCCGCTGGGTAAATTTCAGAAATTTTGCCGGATTCTGCGATGCTGTATAAACCGGCCCGCACTGTGGGAGAATATGGACAGTCCCGTTACATACGCCCCCGCGGGGGCTGTAACGTGGCCTGAATCCTTTTCCCGGAGTGTGAAACGTTATGGACACGACTGTAAAACGAGGCGACATCTTCTACGCCGACCTCAGCCCCGTGGTGGGCAGCGAACAGGGCGGAACGCGGCCCGTCCTGATCGTGCAAAACGACACTGGCAACCGCCATTCCCCCACCGTCATTGCCGCCGCCATCACCAGCCAGACCGGCAAAGCCAAGCTCCCCACCCACATCAACCTCGTCGGCCACGACGTCGGCCTGTCCAAGGACTCGGTGGTCCTGCTTGAGCAAATCCGCACCATTGACAAGCGCCGCCTGCGCGAGCATATGGGTAAGCTGGACGAGGAGCTGATGAACCGCGTTGACTCGGCCATTGCCGTGAGCTTCGGCTTGCATAACTGAAGAAAATATGGTATCATGGGGTATCCTGACCCAAAGGAGCCCTCTCCATGAAACAGCTTTTGTTCAAAACCACCGCGGCCGCCCTGGCCCTGACCGCCCTGGCCGCCGCCGCGTCCTTTGCCCTGCCCGCCGCCTCGGCGGACGACCCGCTGGTGAGCCTGAGCTACCTCACCGGTTCTTACCGCACCGGTCTGCTCTCCGACGTGGACGTGGCGGTGGCGGCGGCAAAGAAGCAGCTCTCCGCCGACTTCACCGCCCAAGCCGCCGCCCTGACGAACCCTTCGTCCACGCCCCCCTCCGCCGCGCGGAATGATTTTGAAACCCTCAATCTGACCAGCGGCCAGAGTACCCCGGTCACGGCGGGCGGCGAACTTCTTGTGGTCTCCGGCCAGGCGACCGCGGCAGCAGCGGGCCTGGTGGACGCCACCGCCGGCGCGCCCGTCGCCAAGGGAACCGCGCTGCTGGCAAATCATCTATATGTGGCCTCCGCCGACAGCTCGGTACAGAGCGGCGAGAGCTGCCAGCTCCTTGTGAAATAATCCGGCAACAGACGGAGGCGTGCCGCAGACTTTACTTCTGCGGCACGCCTCCGTCTGTTCAGCAGTTTCCCGGATATACATAGTCCAATTTCTCCGCCGCGATCTCCACCAAACGGTGGAGACGGCCCAGCGGCGTCGGGGGCCGGTCCCGCATCTTGTAGCGCGGGATAAAGCGCGTCAGATGCAGAGGGATGCCCCGGTCTATCTCCGCCAGCCACGCGCTCAGGGCGCGGATTTCTTCCTCGCCGTCGTTTTCGCCGGTCACCAGCAGCGTCGTGACCTCCACGTGGCAATGCTCCGCCGCGATCTGAATGGACCGCTTTACCGTCTCCAGGTCGCCGCCCAGCTTTTTGTACCACGCGGGGGTGAATCCCTTGAGGTCGATGTTGGCCGCGTCAATATGCTCGAGCAGCGCCCGCCAGGGAGCCGCCGCAATGGTCCCGTTGGTCACCAGCACATTGTACAGCCCGCGCTGGTGTACCGCCTGGGCGCAGTCCCAGACGTACTCATAGCCGATCAACGGCTCGTTGTAGGTGTAGGCCACGCCGATGTTGCCCCGGTGGACCAGCGCCGCCGCCTGTTCAGCCAAACTTTCGGGGTAGAGATCCACCGTCTCCTGCTCGCCCGCCTCCGCCATGGAGATGTGATGGTTCTGACAGAAGGGGCAGCGAAGATTGCAGCCGAAGCTGGCAATTGACAGAATCTGACTGCCCGGGTGGAAGCGGCTCAGCGGCTTCTTCTCCACCGGGTCCAACGCCATGCTGGTGATCTTGCCGTAGTTGAGGGGGACGATGGCCCCGTCCCGGTTTCCCCGCGCGCGGCAAAAACCGGTCTGGCCCTCTTCCAGCGCGCAGCGGTGGAAGCACAGTTCGCATTGCAGTCTCACCGGTGCCTCACCACCTCAAAGCGTTCCAGACGGTACGGTTCGTTGGGACCGATGCCCCCCTTCAGCCGGGCGATTTCGATCTGCTGCTCCACGGTCTCCACCCCGTCCAAATCGGGCAGCAGCAGCCCCCGGCGGCCTTCGCAAGACACGATAACCCCGTAACGCTTGACATCCAGTTCCTCCGGCGATTGAATGGGTTCGGGGGCCTCCAGCACGTCCACGCTGTACTCCAGGGCGTCCAACTCCTCCTCCCGCACCGGCGGGAAGCGGGGGTCGCGGGTTCCCGCCGACACCGCGTTGCGTATGATCTCCCACGCCACCGAAGCCGTAGTGGGCGCGGTGGTGCCGATGCAGCCCCGCAGCTCGCCGTGCACATGGAGGGAGACAAAGGCGCCCGCCGTCCGTCCGGTCAGCGGTTCGGGGAGGCCGCCGGGCAGCGCGGCCAGCGCGGTCCCCGTCCGGACGTAGGTTTCCAGCGCGAGACGGGCCAACCGGACCCAGGGGTCCTCCTTCGCCTTCTGCGCCGACAGCCGCCGCGCTTCCGCCGCCTGATACTGTTCGGCAAAGCAGCGGTCCGGGTCCGGGCCCTTGACATGAAACATTGCAACACCGTAGCCCACCCCAAACGTGTCCTGATAGCTCAGCAGACGGGACTCCACCGCGAGGCCGTCCAGCCCGCCGGCCATGATCTGGAAGGAACGCAGGCCGCATTCGGCGGCTCTGTTGCAGAACAGCGGGTCCATGGTCAGCAGGCGCGCAAAATCGCCGTTGGACATGGCCTCGGTGACCGCCTTGTCAAATTCCGGCCCCTCGGGGGCAAAACCGTAGGGACCGTCGGCCTTGAGCTTGTGGCTCAGGTCCCCGCTGGCAATCAAGACGGCGCGGCGGCCCAGGTTGTCCGCCGCTCTGGCGGCGCACTGGCCCAGACGGTAGTGCGCCAGCGGCGGCAGACCGGAGAGGCCGATTCGCAGGATGGGGCAGTCCACGCCGGCCTCCCGGAGGAACCACAGGGGCAGAAGGGTCCCGTGGTCCAGGTCGGCGTCCCGTTCGCCCAGCGTGCCGGCGGGCAGTCCGTCCGCCTCCGCCAGTTGTATGAGTTCCCGGCGGAACGCAATGTCATACGCCACCTCCAGTCGGGTCTGGGGCGCGCCGAAGCCCCCCATATCCCCCGCCGCCGCGCTGCCGGGAGAGATGTGAAAATAGTCGGCGTACACCGCCGCGTGCGGGGAGATCACAATCAGCACGTCGGGCTTCCACCCGGCGACGGTTTGGGCGGCTTGCCGGCACGCGTCCGTCGTGGCCTGTATCTCTTTTTCCCGGCCCTTTCCCACCGTGGGCAGAATGACGGGCGGATGGGGGACGATGATTGCGCCAGGGACAGGCATGGGAATCGCTCCTTCCGGTTGTTGTATTTTGGGCTAGGGAAAACGGGTGTTCAACAAGCCGTTGGGGGCCATAATGTTTCCGGATAGGTCCCCTCCGCCCGGAGCGCCCCCAGGGCGGCGGTCAGGTCCTTCAAATCTTCGGGATAGGTCATGCCGTGCCAGGCGTCGGCCGTGGGCAGGACGCGAATGGTCCCCCTGCCCTCCCGAATGAACGCGTCAGCCAGCAGGGGCAGATAGTACTCGCATTTGAGGGGATTCTCTGCCAGGTTTTCGGTCAGAAAGGCGGCGAAACGCGACTCCGCTTCTTCCAAAATAGTTTGCTGGAAGCCCCAGAGGTTCATGGAGACCACCGCGTCTCCCGACAGGGGGGTCCAGATCTCGCCGTCCTCGGTATAGGCCGCGTCCTCCCCCCGCTTCTCGACGCGGGTACGCTCGTCAATCCGCCGCAGCAGGCCATTTCCCGTTTCGCAGACCCCACGGGAGACCGTACCGTGCGCGGTGACGGTGTTGCGCAGCCGGAAGCCGATCATCGCGTGTTCGCCCGGGCCGCGCGGCTCTTTGAGAAAATCGTAGATCATTTGTATGGAGCCGGCCCCATAGTAGTCATCGGCGTTGAGCACCGCGAAGGGACCGTCGATCGCTTCCTTGGCGCAGGCAATGGCGTGGGCCGTGCCCCAGGGCTTGACCCGCCCCTCGGGGACCGTAAAGCCGGACGGCAGCCGGTCCAGCTCCTGGTAGACATAGCGGACGTCAAAGTACGCCTCCATCCGGCGGCCCACAGCGGCTTTGAAGTCTTCCTCGATCTGACGTTTGATAATAAAGACCACCTTGCGGAAACCCGCCCGCCACGCGTCGTAAAGAGAATAATCGATCAGCTTGTTGCCCGCGCCATCCACCGGTGTGATCTGCTTGAGCCCGCCGAACCGCGAACCCATTCCCGCTGCCATGATGACAAATACTGGTTCACCCATTGCGGTTGATACCCCCAATCTCTTTAATACCCTGCCTGTCTTGTCCCGGCGGCGCGGCAGGGTCTATTTTCCATATTTTCCATTATACCCGGAATCTCCGCTCCCGTCAATGGATTGTAAGGGATAGATTCCGGAATGTCAAAAAAACGAGGTTAGGCTACCAATTTTTGGTCCCTAACCTCGTTTTTTCAACCGGTGTTCCGATAGCCGGTCAGTCCGTCAGGGCTTCATAGCAGGTTAGAACTTCCCGCATGGCGGCCTTGTCGGTATCGGATACGGTTATGTCGTGTACGTAGTTTCCCTCGAGACGAATGATCGTCTGAGTGGAGTTGATGATTTCCCACATCAGCTCTTGTTCAAAGCTACCCGCCGCAACGTCGGCGGTCTCCCAAACGTAGCCGCCATCATGGTCCCGGTTGAGGTCGCTGCGGCTGAACGACTTCGTCTGGTTTTCGCCGTCTATGGAGAATATGGCCCGGTCAAAGAAAATCCAGTCATCTCCATAATAATGACAGACAAGGCGCATCCACAGGTTGCCGTCTTTGTCCCGGCCCAAGTAGGGAAGGACAAAGGACCGGATATCCACCCCCCAGAGATTGTCCGCCGTGTAATAGGGATAAGCCTTGGGGTAGTACCAGTCGATGGCGGTCACCTGGTCGTGCTGGTGGTAGAAATTGTTCAGAATGGCCTGCCCCTGTTCCTTTTCGAGGGCGGCCAGCCGTTCGGCGGCGGCGGTCAGATCGCCGGCGTTGGTCACCTTGGCGGCGTCCTCTTTGCCGAGGGCGTCATAGGCGTCCCGCGCCGCCTGGATCGCGCCGGCGCTGTCCAGCGTGACCTCGCCGATGGCCGAAATCAATTGCTCGGCCTGCCCGACCCGTAGGCCGGAAAGGGCTTCGACCGCGGCGTCCAGGTCGCCGGCGTTGCCGACGGCGGCCTGAATCTCCGGTTCGCTGCCGTCGTATGCCATGCAGGCCATGTCGATGGCTTCGGCGCTGTCCAGCGTTACCTCGCCGATGGCGGCGATGGCTTCCTCAATCGGGGCGGCCTTGAGGCTTAGCAGGGCTTCCTCCGCCTCGTCCAGCTTGGCGGCATTGGTCACCTGCGCCTTGGCCCCGGCGCTGGCGGCGTGATACGCTTTGCGGGCGGCGCCAATGGCCTCTTCACGCTCCAGCGTAACCTCACCGATGGCGTTGATGACGGCCTCCACATCGGCGGCCTCCTGCGCTACGGCGGCTTCCTGGACCAGGGTATCATAAGATTTGCGGGCTGCGGCGAGGGTTTCGGTTCCCTCCAGGCGCTCTTTGTCTTCGGCGTTCAGGGCGGAAACGGCCTGCTCCGCCGCCTCGATTTTGGATTCGCTCTCGAGCGTGACTTCACCGATGGACGAGATCAGATCGTCGGCTGCCTTGGCCTCCTTACTCTTGCCGCCGCAGGCGTTCAGACACAGTGTCAAAAGCAAGACCAGACATATGGCGGTCCTTTTCATCGCGTATTCTCCTTATCTCTCAGAATCATGGAACAAAGCGCGCGGGGCATTATTTTAATGTAAGCTTGTAATAGTAGGGACAGAGGGAGATGGGGTCGTCTTCAAAAGCGCGGTTTTTGGCGAGCTCCTCGTTTTCGAACATGTCGAAGAAGCCAAAGCGGAAGCTGGCCGCCGAGTGGGAATCGGCCAACTCGTTGGGAATGGCGGCGTAGATGGTAAAACTGTAGGTCGTCAGCGGGGGTACGTTGTGCTCCATTTCCCCTTCCGCCGTAATGACGTCGCAATCGTTGGCCGTTACCGAATACAGATAGTCGTCCAGATTAAATTCCCCCTCGAAGAAGTCGAAAACCGGAATCTCCTGCTTGGCCAGGTTCTTAATCGTACCGCGCAGATAGACAAACTGTTGGCCCTCCACCGCTTCGGGCCCTGTGATTCTGGTCACGTTGCCGGTGGTGATCGACTGCTGGATGTCGGTCGCGATGCCGGTCTCCGCAAAGGTCAGCTCCACAAAGTCCAGCGTAAGCGGTTCCCCAATGGTAAGCTCGACGGGCTCCACCGGCTCGGGTTCCGGTTCCGGCTCGGGCTCGGGCTCGGGTTCAGGCTCCGGTTCCGGCTCGGGTTCGGGGGCGGGAGCGGGCTCCGGTTCGGACGCCTCGGGGGCGGCGCTGGGGGCCGGTTCAGCGGCTTCGGTGGACGCGGGGGACGGCTCGGCGGGCTTCTCCTTGCCGCCGCAGGCGCACAGGCTCAGCGTAAACAGCAGAGCCAGGAGGAGTGCGAATCGCTTGATGGGGTGTTTCATAATGTTTTCTCCTTTCACACGTTAAAAAAGTGTTTTTTCGTTTGCTGTGTAGAGCGCGTCATTGATTGTGTCCAATGGCGTGTGGTGAACCAGGCCGTGGGCGATAATCGCGTCCCGCCGGTGCTTGGCGTAAAGCAAACCGTAGCCCGTCATTTTAAGCAGCTCCTGGGTCTCCTCCAGCGTAAGTTCCATGCCAACACACAAGCACAGCAGCCGGTCGCGGGAAGGGTTGCGCCGTCCCGCGAACACCTGATGCAGATAGACCTCGCTCATGCCCGCCCGGCGGGCCAGCTCGGCCTTGCTAATCTTAATTTTGTCATACAGGGCAGCGAGAAAAGCAGCTGGATTCTCGTTTTGGAAATAGGTCTCGTTGCCGCTGAGATAAGAATCAAGATTGGGCTGCTCCATCAGCTCCTGGCAAAGATCGCCCGTCTTTTTCTCTTTCATCCGTTCACCTCCTTGCTTTTAAATGAAAAATGCCATATAATCTATCGTAGCATATTCCCTGTAAAATACAATAAACTGACTGCATAGTGTTTTGGATTTTTTTGGAGGTGGTTCCCATCTTTGCATGGCTGGAAAACGCCGTACAGACGGAGTTTGACACCCTTCGCATCCTCAAGGAGAGTTCGCGGGGCACCGTCCGCCTGCTCCGGCACAAGGCAACGGGGCAGCGGTTCGTTTTGCGCCGCTTCACCGGCAACGGCGAGGTTTACCAAAAGCTGCTGAGCTGCTCCTGCGCCAATCTTCCCACCATCTTGGAGGCCGCCGCCCGGGGAGAGGAAAACCTGGTGCTGGAAGAATATATCGCGGGCGACACGCTGGGCTTTCTGCTCCAGGAAGCGTTATTCTCTCCCGGGGAAACCCGAAAGATTGTGTTGCAGGTCTGCCGGGCCCTGTGGACGCTCCATTCCATGTCCGCCGTCCACCGGGACGTGAAGCCGGAAAACGTCATCCTGCGAGGCAGTGAGGCGGTGCTGATTGATTTTGACGCGGCCCGTATCCATAAGCCCGGCACCGAAACCGACACGCAGATTCTGGGTACTACCGGCTTCGCCGCGCCGGAGCAGTACGGCCTGAGCCAGTCTGACATCCGGACCGATATCTACGCCGTGGGCATTTTGATTAACGTCATGCTCACCGGTGAACACCCCTCCAAAAATCTGGCCGGGGGGCACCTGGGGCATGTGATCGGCCGCTGTACCCATGTCAATCCGCAAAAGCGGTATAAAAACGTGCTGCGGCTGATGGGGGCGCTTTAATAATCGGGAGGACGGGCCGAAGCCACGCGCGCACCGCTTCTCCGGCGTCCCTGCCGGCGGTTCGTAATTTGATTGACAGCCTGTCGAAAGTGTGTTATAATTTCCTATAATAAAAAAGCATGCTCTCCCAATTATTTTTCCCTCCCTTGTGTACTATCTCAGAAAGGACCTGTTATCATGATCCATGTCAGAGAAGATAAATGTGTCGGCTGTAACGCCTGTATTCGGAGCTGCCCAGTCCCCAACGCCAATCAGTACAACGGCAAGACTGTTCAGGTCAACAATGATGAGTGCATTGAGTGCGGCGAGTGCATCAAGGACTGCACCCATGGCGCGCGTTACTATGACGACGACCTGGAAGCTGTCTTCCATCTGATGAAAACGCAGCAGGTCTCCTTTATCGTCGCCCCCTCCATTAAATCCGCAATGGACGGACGGTGGCGCCACGTTCTCCAGTGGCTCAAGGACAACAATGCGCATGAGATTTATGACGGCTCCTTCGGCGCGGACATCTGCACCTATATGCACATCAAGTATCTGGAGAGAAACCCGGGCGCCAAGGTCATCTCCCAGCCCTGCGCCGCCATCGTCAACTACGCCGAAAAACACAAGCCCGCCCTTCTCTCCAAGCTCTCGCCGGTGCAGTCTCCCCTGATGTGTTCCGCCATCTATGTCCGTAAATATCTGGGCAACGACGACATTTTGGTGGGCCTTACCCCCTGCCTGGCCAAGGGCTCCGAGTTCACCAACACTGGTATCATTAAGTACAACGTCACCTTCCGCAAGCTCGACGAGTACATACGGGAGCATCAGGTCAAGCTGGCGTCGGGATACAGCCCGTTTGAATTTTCCGCAGCGCGCGGCTTCGACGGCGCTTTCTACCCCATGCCCGGCGGCCTGAAGGAATGTCTCAAGGCATACAAGCCCAATCTCAACGTCACCACCAGCGAGGGCGCCGGCAAGGTTTACGACAGCTTTGAGGGTTATCTGGAAACCTCCCCCGAACGGCTGCCCACGGTGTACGACGTGCTCTCCTGCGAGTTCGGCTGCAACTCGGGCGCGGGCGCGCGGGTTGGTTTCAGCAATTTCAGCGCCTATGATATTATGACCAACGCCAAGCAGTGGGCCAGCCGCCGGAAGCACTCCGAGCGTTTTCATCGGAAAATTTTCAAGAACCTTAAAATGGAGGATTTCCTCCGCGAATATGTCAACCGCAGCGTGTCCGAGCCGCCCACAATGTCCGAGATCGACGAGGTCTTCAACAAAATGGGCAAGTTTACGCCGGCGGAGCGCAATATTGATTGCCACGCCTGCGGCTTTAAAACCTGCTATAACATGGCGCTTACCATCTTCCACGGCAACAATACGCCGTCCAACTGTGTGCAGTACGAAAAGAGACGAATGCAGGAGCTGCAAGACAAGATGGAAGCCGATAACCTCAGCCTGCGTAACTCGGTGGAGGAAATCCACCTTGCGCTTGAGCAGCTCACCGAACGGATTACTCCCATCGCCGCTCTCGCCGTTGACAACAGTGAGAAAAACGCCGGCATCAAGGGCGATATGGAAGAGCTGGGGTCTGACATGGAGCAAATCCACGCCAAGGCCGGGGATATCGCAACTGTCGTGACGGCCATTGCGGAGGGCATTGCGGAATACCAGGTCATTCTGGAAAAGATCAAGGCCATTTCCGACCAGACCAACATCCTCGCCATCAACGCCTCCATTGAGGCGGCCCGGGCGGGAGTGCACGGCAAAAGCTTTGCCGTCGTCGCCGAAGAAGTCCGCAGCCTGGCCATCAAATCGGCCAACACCCTCAAGGAGGCAAAGGCGCAGACCAACACCATTCTGGAGAACATCGCCGGCATTTCCTCCGCGTCCGACTCCATTATGGAACAGGTCACGGGCACCCAGGCGAACGTGGAACGCACCAACGAGGCGGTGGACGTTATGGACGGGAGTTCCAACGATATCAGCAAGAGCGTGAGCGATATCTCGCAGTTGGTTGAAAAGGTCAGCCAGTTGGCCTCCAGCCTTACCACTTCCGTATAGACGTTTTTTCCAGCGCCGCCTCCGGGCGGCGCTGTTTTTTGCTGTAGATTTCAGGTTCAAAATATGTTATGATGAGTAAAAGACGAATTGGAGGAGGTGAACCCATGAACGACGATCTCTCCCCGGAGGCGCTCCGCAAGCTCTACAAGGAACGGGCCGCCGCAGACGATTCGCTGCGCAAGTCCCATGAACAGCAGGCTCTGTATCAGGGCTCCGAGGTGATGGAGGTCCCTGTCGCCGAGGCCGCCCAGCGGGATCTCTTCTCCGCCTCCTTCGCCAAGCTGGACGCCTCCCTCAGAAGCATCGACTACAATCTGGAGGCCACCCATCTCCAACGCATGGAGCAGCTCCAAAAAGATCACACCGCCCAGCTCTCCGCCGAGGCAAAGATTGACCGGCTGGACGCGCTGTACCGCTCTCAGCTCAAGGTTGCCCAGCTCCGCCAGCGCGCCCTGATTACCATCGGTCTCCTCAATCTCGCGGTTACCATGCTGTTTGGCGTTTTGATTCTGGCCCTCAAATAATGCAGAAGAACCGGTGCGCTGACGCACCGGTTCTTTTTTCTCAGCCGATTCGGCCCTCGTCCATGGCCTGGGCCAGCTCGGGCGCAAAATAGGTCAGGTAAATATCCGCCCCGGCCCGGAAGGCCGCCGTCGCGATTTCGCAGAGAAGGGCGGTCTCATCAATGTACCCCAGCTTGGCGCAGGTCTTTACCATGCTGTATTCGCCGCTGACGCTGTATGCCGCAAGGGGCAGGTTGGTGGCCGCCTTGACCGCCGCAATCACGTCGCCGTAGGCCATCGCCGGCTTGACCATCAGCAGGTCGGCCCCTTCGGCCACGTCCAGAAGGGCTTCTTTTATGCCTTCACGGAGGTTGTGGTAGTCCATCTGGTAGCTCTTCCGGTCCCCAAAGGCGGGGGCAGAGCCGGCGGCGTCCCGGAAGGGTCCGTAGAAGCCTGACGCGTATTTGACTGCGTAGGACATGATGGGCGTCGTCCCGTGGCCGTTCGCGTCCAGGAGGGCCCGGATCGCGGCTACGCGGCCGTCCATCATGTCGGACGGCGCAACCATGTCGGCCCCGGCCTCGACCTGGGAGAGCGCCGTCTTCGCCAGGGATTCCAGCGTCTTGTCGTTGTTCACATAGCCGCCGTCCAAAATCCCGCAGTGGCCGTGGGAGGTATACTCGCACATGCACACATCGCCAATCAGGTAGAGCTCCGGGAAGCGGGCCTTGATCGCCCGCATCGCCTTCTGCACCACGCCGTCGCCGGCGTAGGCCCCGCTGCCTTGCTCGTCCTTTTTGTCCGGGATGCCGAAGAGCATCACCTTGTCTACCCCTTGGGACAGCAGGCTCTCCATTTTTGCGAGGAGCTGGTTCAGCCCATACCGGTACTGCCCCGGCATGGAGGGAATTTCCTCCTGGAAATCCTCCCGCTCCACCACAAAGGCGGGGTAAATCAGCGACGCTTTGCTCATCCTCGTCTCCCGGACCATACCCCGCAGGACGCTGTTGGTCCGCAGGCGGCGCGGGCGCTGTATCATTTCCATTTTCTCCTGTACCCCCTACACTTCGTTGAACAGCGGGCGGCCTCGGAACACAAATTGCCCCTTGGCTTCGTCCGAAACCTTGCCCCGCTCCACCGCCGGGGTCCCCCGGAGATAGACCTTTTCAATCGCGCCCACGGTCCGGAAACCCTCGTAGGGGGTATATCCGGCTTTGGAGAGCTGGTCCGCGCCGGTGATGACCGACTCAGCCTCCGGGTCATAAATCACAATGTCGGCGTCGCTTCCGGCGGCCAGAACGCCCTTGCGGGGCCACATGCCATAGAGCTTAGCCGGATTCTCCGAGAGGACCCGGACCATCTGGCCGATGCTCAGCCGCCGGTTGTCCACCAGGTTGGAGTAGAGCAGAACGCCCCTGGTCTCCACGCCGGGCAGGCCGCCGGGAATTTTGGTAAAGTCCTCCCGGCCCGCCGCCTTTTGCTCCGGGGTGAAGGCGCAGTGGTCGGTGCAGACGGTCTGAATCTCTCCCTTGGCCAACGCCTGAATCAGCGCGGCGCGGTCGCTCTCCTCCCGGAGCGGCGGGGCGCAGACGCAGCCGGCGGCGGTGTTGAAGTCGTCCTCATAGTAGACGCTGTCGTCCAGGAAGAGATACTGCGGGCAGGTCTCCACCAGCACCCGCTGGCCGCGGTTCCGGGCGGCGCGGACCTCATCCATGCCTGCCTCGCTGCTGAGGTGGACGATGTTCACCGGGCAATTCGCCACCTGGGCAATGCGGAGCAGCCGGCCAATGGCTTCGGCCTCCAGCGCCGCGGGACGGGAGAGGGGATGGAACGCCGGTCCCATGCCGTTGGGAGACTTTTCCCGGCCCTGGGCAATCAGGGCGTCGATCACGTCGCCGTTTTCACAGTGGACCCCCACCAGGGCGCGGAGGTCGCGGATTTCCTCCAAGGCGCGGAACAGGTCGGCGTCCTCCATCCGCAGGGCGGGATAGGTCATATACATTTTAAAGGAGGTCACGCCGTTGACATACATGTGCAGCAGTTCTTTTTTGACCTTCTCATTCCACTCCACCAGGGTCATGTGGAAGCCGTAATCGCAAGCGGCTTTTCCGCCGGCTTTTTTGTGCCACGCGTCCAGGGCGGAGCGGAGGCTGTCCCCCCGGTTGGGGCAGGCGAAGTCCACAACGGTGGTCGTTCCGCCCCGGAGGGCGCTGCGGGTACCGCTGGCAAAGTCGTCCGCCGTTGTCGTTCCGGCCACGTCCAGGTCAAAGTGGGTATGGGCGTCGACAAAGCCGGGGAGGAGCAGCTTTTCGGTGACGTCCTCCACCTGGGCCCCTTCCTCGGGCAGGTTCAGACCCACCGCCGCGATCTTCTCCCCGTCGATCAGCACGTCGGCGCGGAGGACACCATTCCCGCTGGCTACCGCGCCGCCTTTCAGCAGTCTTTTCATGATTTGTTAACTCCTTTTCCGTCTCTTTCCCGTTGATTTCAGGGATTCAGTTTGTTATACTGACAGTATAACACCATTTGCTATAAAATCCAAGTCAAATCTTTGGGAGGTAAAGCTCTTGAAAAGACGTATGATACAAATAGATGAAGAAAAATGCAACGGCTGCGGGGCCTGCGCGGCGGCCTGCCACGAGGGCGCCATTACCATGGCGGACGGCAAGGCCAAGCTCCTGCGGGACGACTACTGCGACGGCCTGGGCGACTGCCTGCCCGCCTGTCCCGCCGGCGCCATCCGGTTCGTAGAACGGGAGGCCGCGCCCTACGACGAGGCGGCGGTACAGCGTCACAAGCAGGAGCGGGACGCCCAACTGTCCGGCGGCTGCCCCGGTTCACGCGCCCGGCAGCTCCCCGACAAGCCGGACGTTGAAGACGCGCCCGGCACGCCGGCTTCGGAGCTTCGCAACTGGCCGGTACAGCTCAAGCTGGCCCCCGTTCGGGCTCCTTACTTCGAGGGGGCCGACCTGCTCATTGCCGCCGACTGCTCCGCCTTCGCCTGCGGCGCCTTCCATCAGAAGTTCCTCAAGGGGCGCATCGCGCTGATCGGCTGTCCCAAGCTGGACGAGGGCGACTACACAGAAAAACTGACCGCCCTATTTCAGGAAAATGAAATTGAGAAAATTAGCCTGGTTCGAATGGAAGTCCCCTGCTGCGGCGGCCTGTTCCGGGCTGTACAGTCCGCCATCGTGAAGAGCGGCAAGGACATTCCGCTGACGGTTACCGTGCTCTCGGCGGAAGGCGATGTGCTGGCGGTTCGATAAAATTTTTCAATTTGGAGGTGTCTCTCATGTATGATGTGATCGCCATCGGCGAACTGCTGATCGATTTCACCCTGGACCGCGTTCAGGACGACGGCTATCCGGTCATGGCCGCCCATCCCGGCGGGTCGGTTGCCAACTTCCTCGCCCCTCTGGCCAAATACGGGCGCAAGACCGCCCTGCTCAGTAAGGTGGGCAACGACGCCCTGGGCCGCCAGCTTGCCGCCACCGTTCGCGACGCCGGTATCGACGCGGGAGGTGTGATTCTCACCGAAGAGGCTTTCACGACCCTTGCTTTCGTGACGCGCGACGCCAACGGCGAACGGGAGTTTTCCTTTGCCCGCAAGCCCGGCGCCGATACGCTGCTCTCCCTCGACGACATCGACCTGTCCATACTCGACCAGACCCGCATCCTTCACTTTGGCACCGTTTGCATGACAAGCGACCCCGCCCGCTCCACCCACTACAGAGTGGTGGACTACGCCAAGCAGGCGGGAAAGCTGATTACCTTCGACCCCAACCTCCGCGAAAACCTCTGGGGCCATCTTGATGAGGCGAAGGGCCAAATGCTCTGGGGCCTCTCCCGGGCCGACGTGGTGAAGATCAGCGACAACGAGGTGGAGTTTCTGTTTGGCTGTTCGCCCGAGGAGGGGGCGAAGCGGCTGCTGGAACAGTACGGCGTTAAGCTGGTTTTCGTCACCCTGGGCAAGGACGGCTGCCATTTCCGCAACCGCAACGGCGCGGGCCGCGTCCCCGGCCTGACCGGACTACAGGTGGCGGACACCACCGGGGCCGGCGATATTTTTGGCGGTTGCGCCGTCCACGGCCTCCTTGAGACCGGCTTACATCCGGATGAACTGAGCGAGGCGCAGATGCGGAGCATCGCCTCCTTCGCCTGCACCGCCGCCAGTCTATCCACCACCCGTCTGGGCGGCATTTCCGCCGTGCCCTCTCTGGAAGAGGTCCGGGCCGCGCTTCCCGCCTGACAGATTGCAATCTAAATGCCCCCGGTTCATTCGCCCTCGCAAACGAGGCCGGATGGACCGGGGGCTTTCGCCGGAGGCGGCGTCATGCCGCCCCCGGCAATTTGCGTGTAAAGTGTTAGCGCGCGATTATTCCTCTTCGGCGGCCTTTTTGGCTTCCTCAATAATCTTGGCCTGGTTCATCTGCGGGACCTCCTCATAGCGGAGGAATTTCAAGCTGAAGGAGCCGCGCCCCTGCGTCATGGAACGCAGGTCGATGACGTAGCTCGACATCTCGCCCATGGGAACCTCCGCCTCAATCTCCTGCTCGCCGTCCTCCACCGGGTTCATGCCGAGGATGCGGCCGCGGCGCTTGTTGAGGTCGCCCGACACGTCGCCCATGTACTCGTCGGGCATGGTAACCTTCAGCGCGCCGATGGGCTCGAGCAGGGTGGGACCGGCCTGGGGCAGACCCTCCTTGTAGGCGATGTTGGCCGCCGTCTTGAACGCCATTTCGGAGGAGTCAACCGGGTGATAGGAGCCATCGTACAGCGTCGCCCGGAGGAACACCACCGGATAGCCGGCCAGTACGCCCCTTTTGACGCTCTCGCGCAGGCCCTTCTCCACCGCCGGGAAGAAGTTCTTGGGCACCGCGCCGCCCACGACGCGCTCGCCGAAGATCATCTCCTCGCTCTCACTCTGCGGCTCGAACTCGATCCACACGTCGCCGAACTGGCCGTGGCCGCCGGTCTGCTTCTTGTGCCGTCCGTGGACCTGCACCTTCTTGCGGATGGTCTCGCGGTAGGCGATGCGCGCCGGACGGAGCTCGACCTCGACGTTGTATTTGCTCTTGAGCTTGGAGATGATGACGTCCAGATGGATGTCGCCCACGCCGGAGAGCACCATCTCCCTGGTCTCCGGGTTGTTGCCGAAGGTGAAGGAGCTGTCGTCCTCGTTGATCTTGTTGATGCCGGTGGCGATCTTGTCCTCGGTGCCGCGCGTCTTGGCGTAGACCGCCATGGAATAGCAGGGCGCGGGGTACTCGGTCGCGGCAATGGCGTCGATCTTGCCCAGGGTGTCGTTGGTCTTGACCTTATCCATCTTGGTCAGCACGCCGATGTCGCCGCAGCAGAGCTCCTTGACCTCGGTGTTCTTCTTGCCCTTGGGGACGTACAGGTGGCCGAGCTTTTCGGCGTTGCCGGTACGCAGGTCGGTCAGCGCCAGGTCGGGGGTCGCCTTGCCGGAGACCACCTGGAAGAAGGAGTTTTTGCCGAACTGGTCGGACATGGTCTTGAAGATGAACAGGGCGGGCGAACCGTTCTCGTCGCGCCGGAACTCGCCGCCCTCGGCGGTCTTCATGGGCTTGCCCTCCAGCGGATTGGGGGCGTAGCTGGAGAGGTTGGTGAGCACGTCCTCCATGCCCGCGCCGGTCAGCGACTCGCCGCAGAGCATCGGGAAGAGCTTGCGCTCGCGGATGGCCAGCTTCACGCCGGTGACCACCTCTTCCTTCGTGAAGGGCTCGTCGGCGAAAAATTTCTCCATCAGCGCGTCGTCGGCTTCGGCGATGTGCTCGTTGATCTGGCCCATATATTCCGCAACCCGCGCCGCGTCGTCGTCGGAAATGGCAACCTTTTTCCCGTCGCGGTCGTAGGCGGTGTTGGTCAATACGTCTACAAAGCCGGTCAGCTTTTTGTTTTCATAGGTGGGGAACATGATCGGCAGGATGGCGTCGGACAGCTTGTCGTGCAGCTCCGCCATGGTGGCGAAAAAGTCGCTGTTCTCTTCGTCCAGCCGGGACATATAGAAGAACGCCGGGGTGTGGGTCTTCTTGAGCTGCTTCCACGCCTTGCGCGCGCCGACGCTCAGGCCCTTCGCGCCCACAACAACAACGGCGGCGTCGGCCACCCGCAGAGACTGGCGGACCTCGCCTTCAAAGGCGGCGTAGCCGGGGTTGTCCAGAATATTCAGCTTCACGCCTTTAAATTCGACAGGCAGGAGGGAGGTGGCGATGGAATAGCCGCGCTTGACCTCTTCGGGGTCAAAGTCGCTGACCGTGTTACCGTCGGTGGTCTTGCCCAGCCGGTCGGTACCCTTGGTCACGTAGAGCAGGCATTCGGCCAGGCTGGTCTTACCGTCCCCGCCATGCCCCATCAGGCAGATGTTCCGAATGTCCTTGGCTGTATACATCATTGAATTTCTCCTTTCAGCGGGAGCCCAGCCCCCTTATCCGTATCTCTCATAATTATATCGAAAATCCAGCCTCTTTTCAATTCTATCCCAAAGATTTTTCTGCGCCGCACATAGTTTTGTGCATTCTATACGATTAACTGTTTCGTTTTTCGGCGCTTTGCCCTCCTATTTTCCGCTGGCGACGCTCAGCACCATGGAGGGGAGGGTCCACAGAAGAGAGAACAGCATCAGGTAGGCCGCCGAGGCGCTCGCAAACGCGCCGGCCCAGGCCAGCAGCGCCCCGATGAGGAGCCCGATACAGCCGCCCAGCAGGTTGACCACCAGGCCGGCCCGGACGCCGCCGCAGAGGGACTGCGCGCCGGCGATGGACTCGGCCAGCAGGAAAAAGCTGTCCCGCCCCAGCAGGGCGGTCTGCACGCCGCCGTGGGCCGCGTAGGGGCCGGAGAGGCGCGCCCGCTCCTCGGTCGAGGGAAACTCCATGCTGGTGCTGGGAATCTTATATTTGCGGAACACCACGTCGGGGGTGAGGATAAAGTCGCGGGTGGTCAGCAGCAGGGTCAGGCGTTTGGCGTGGAAAACGGTGTTCAGTCCGGCCCGCACCATGGGGGACGGGACATATTTGAGGGCGAAGACGGCGGCAAGCTCATTGTTGACGGCGCAGTAGACCGCCTGGCGAAGGTTGGTCCCCTCCTCCATGCGGACGCCCATTGCCCGCATAAAGGCGATGGAACCCACCAGCACCTGGTCGCCCTGGATGCTCCCACCCAGGCCGCCGCCCTCATAGCGGCGGAAGAAGTCGGTCCGGCAAGGAATGCCGTTCTGATTCAGATAGACCTCCTGGAACACCGGCGTCAGTCCGCTGCCGGACTGGGCGACCACCGCCAGGACATAGCCGGACAGCTGACTGATGCTGCGGCCTCCGAAGATTTTGATCCCGTTGATTTTGACGTTGCCTTCGGGGAAGAGGTCGCGGTCGGTGGCCGCCAGACAGCAGGGGGCATAGAGCTCCTGAACGCCCCGCCAGCCGCAGAGGGCGGCGCCTCCGTTGGAACCGCCGCCCGCCAGGCGGACGGCGAGGGAGGCGAAGGGCCGCCACCAGGTGACAAAGGCCGCCATGGGGACCGACGCGGCCAGCATGAGCGACCAGCAGAGCAGAAAATCCCGGTCCCGCAGGAAGTGCATCAGGAGAGAAAATACCAGCGAGAGGGCAAGGGCCGAGGGCACATAGATTCCCATGGCCTGGTCCACGACGCTGGGTACGTCCAGGTCCTCCAGGAAACGTTCCGGCTCGCCCTTGCTGCGGAAGACGCAATCCCGGTTGCCCCAGGCACGTTCGCTCCGGACGGCCGCCGTGGGCTGGCCCGACAGGCCGAGGACCACCTTGAGACTCCGGCGCTGCGCGCGGTTTTTCAGCACGCGGCCCCACATGGCGAAGCAAAGGGCGCAGAGCAGCACCGCCGCATAGGGCAGACGCGTGCCGCTCGCGATCTGCGCGAAGCCGTCCACGGTGAAGACCACCGCGCAAAAGACGAGCAGGGTGTCCAGGTCGGGCCGGAGCTGTAGAATCCGGTACACGCCGCCGAACATGACGTCCCACGCGGTGAGGACGCCGGCGAACAGCAGGCCGGTCAAAAGCCGCCCGGTCGGAATGACCGGGAAGACAAAGCCGCCCAGCGGAATTTTCCAATGGCACAGCACGGTAAACAGCACCGACAGCGCCGCCCAGAGAAAGGAGAGGCGGAACCGCAGCCGCAGCCCCTTGAATTGCTTGCAGAGCGATTTGTAAACGTCCTTGGGGTTCCGCTTTTTCGGGGCGTCCCGGCGTTCGGCCTTTTGGGGCGCGGGTTCCTTTTTCCGGGGCGCGGCTGGGGGGGCCTTGGACGGTTCGGGCGGCTTGCGCGACGGCGGCGCGACAGGCGGCGCGGCCGGGGGTGGGTCATTGAGGGGAACCGACTGCGCCCGTCCGTCCTCGTTGATGTCCAGCTTTACAAACTGAAAGCGCGACGGCGGCGGCGCGGGTTCCGCCGGCGGCGGCGGGGCTTCCGGCTCCGGCTGGGGCGCGGGCGTGGGTTCCGGTTTCTTTTCCGGCGGCGCCTGCGGCGGAACCGGCGCGGCGGGCGGCGGGGGCGGTTCAGGCGGCTTTTGCGGCGCCTTGGGCGCGGGGCGGCTCCAGCCGCCGAACTCATTCATGATGTCGTCGAGCGAATATACCGCCTTTGGCTCTTCCGCCTCTGCGGATTCCTCCGGCTTGGTCGGTTCCAGCGGAATTTGCGGCTTCTCGCGCCGCTGGCGCTTTCTCATTTCTGCTTCATCTCTTTTCCGGTTGCTTTTTTCAAACGAGGCTCAACCAAGCCTCTGGCGCAACGCCTCGTAGAGCAGCACGGCCGCGGCGGCGGAGGCGTTCAGAGAGGAAATCTGTCCGCGCAGGGGAATGCTGACCTTATAGTCGCACCGTTCGGCCACCAGACGGCTCATGCCGTCCCCCTCCGCGCCAATGACGATGGCCGCCGGGCCGCGCAAATCCGCCTCGTACAGGGGCGTCGCCCCTTCGGCGGCGGTTCCGAAGACCCAGAGGCCCTTCTTTTGCAGCGTTTCCATGGCGGCGCTCAGGTTGGTGACGCGGGCCACCGGCATGTATTCCAACGCGCCCGCCGCCGCCTTGGCCACCACCGCGGTCAGAGCGACGCTGCGGCGTTTGGGGATCACGACGCCGTGGGCCCCGGCGCACTCGGCGCTGCGGATGATCGCGCCCAGATTGTGCGGGTCGGACAGCTCATCGCACAACACCAACAGCGGCGCCTCACCCCGCCGCGCGGCCAGGGCCAGCATATCGTCAAGGGTACTGTAATCGTGGGCCGCCGCCATGGCGACAATGCCCTGGTGCGCGCCGGTGGGACTCATCTGGTCCAGCTTGCGGCGGTCCACGGCGGTCACCACCGCCCCGGCCTCCCTTGCCAAGGAGGCCAGCCGGCGCAGGCCGTGGTCGGCCGCGCCCTCCGCGAGAAATACCTTGTCGATGGTCCGGCCCGCCTTGAACGCCTCCATAACCGCGTTTCGGCCCTCCAGCAGCGTCTCTTGCTCTCTGTTTTCTCTCATCATTCTCTCCCCAAAATAGATAATTTATGAATATTATACCAAACGCGCTTTATTTTCACAAGTCCGCGATGAACATTCTTTTGCGCATTCACAGAAAGTTTACGCATGCTTGCCGCGTGAAGGTTGTTTTTGACGGCGTTTTGTGCTATGATTGCACCGAATGCGGGTATTCTAACCCAACGGGGCGCGTGCGGCGTTGCCCTATTACAGAGGAGGGGATCCTTTGAACAAAGACCAGAAGAAGTCCAACCGTCCGCCGGATAACGGGGAAAACAAACAGCCCAGGACTATTTTTACGCTCATCCTGATCGCGCTGGTTTTCACCATCCTAATCAACGCGCTTTATGAGTCCATTTCCGGTTCTCAGTTCGTACCGGTTACCTACGACGAATTTCTGACCATGGTGGACGAGAATCAGGTGGATTCGGTGGAGTTCCAATCCGACCGCATTCTGATTCTCACACGGGAAGAGGCCGGGAAGGACGGGCACAGCCAGACCATCAATTTCACCGGCCGCATCGCCGGCCTCGAGCTCAACGATGTGGTCTCCCAGCTCAAGGACAACGGCGCGCATGTGGACGGCAAAATCGTCGAACAGGCCAGCCCCATCGTCTCCTTCCTGCTCTCCTGGGTGCTGCCGGTGGCGGTGATGTATCTGCTGTTCTCCCTTCTGATGCGCTCCATGTCCAAGCGCATGGGGGGCGGCTTCGGCGGCATCGGCCAATCCAACGCCAAGGTCTACATGGAAAAGCAGACCGGCGTCACCTTCCAGGACGTGGCCGGCCAGGATGAGGCCAAGGAAAGTCTGGAGGAGATTATTGATTTTCTCCACAACCCGCAGAAGTACGCCGACATCGGCGCAAAGCTGCCCAAGGGCGCGCTGCTGGTGGGTTCGCCCGGTACGGGCAAGACGCTGCTGGCCAAGGCGGTCGCCGGCGAGGCCAACGTGCCGTTTTTCTCCATCTCGGGCTCCGGCTTTGTGGAGATGTTCGTGGGCGTGGGCGCGAGCCGCGTGCGCGATCTGTTCCAGCAGGCGTCCAAGATGGCCCCGGCCATCATTTTCATCGACGAAATCGACGCCATTGGCAAGACCCGCGACACCCGCATGGGGGGCAACGACGAGCGGGAACAGACCTTGAACCAGCTGCTGGCTGAGATGGACGGCTTCGACCCCTCCAAGGGCGTTATCGTCCTGGCCGCCACCAACCGTCCCGAAGTGCTGGACAAGGCGCTGCTGCGCCCGGGCCGGTTTGACCGGCGGATTATCGTCGACAAACCCAACCTCTCAGGACGCTATCAGACCCTTTTGGTGCACACCCGCAACATCAAGCTCTCCGAAGACGTGGACCTGCACAAAATCGCCGCCGCCACCGCCGGCGCGGTGGGCGCCGATCTGGCCAACCTGGTCAACGAGGCGGCCCTCCGGGCGGTGCGTTTGGGACGGCAGACGGTCAACCAGCAGGATTTGCTGGTCTCCTTCGAGGTGGTCATCGCGGGCACCGAAAAGAAGGGCACGGTTCTCACCGACATGGAAAAGCGCATCGTCTCCTACCACGAGGTGGGGCACGCGCTGGTGGCGGCGCTGGAGAAGCACGCGCAGCCGGTCTCCAAAATCACCATTGTCCCGCACACCTCCGGGGCGCTGGGCTACACCATGCAGATGCCCGAGGAGGAGAAGTTCCTCAACTCCCGCGAGGAGCTGCTGACCGAGCTTGCCACCCTGGTTGGCGGACGGGCCGCAGAACAGCTGGTCTTCCGCGTGCAGACCACCGGCGCGGCCAACGACATTGAACGGGCCACCGATCTGGCGCGGAAGATGGTTATGCAGTACGGCATGAGCGACAAGGTGGGGCTGATGGCTCTGACCACGGCGGCAAATCAATATCTGGACGGTCAGTCTATGCTCAACTGCGCCGAGCCGACGGCGGCCGAGGCCGACCAGGAAGTGCGTTCGCTGCTTCAGCGGAGCTTTGAGCGGGCAACCAATCTTTTAACGGAAAACCGCGCCCTGTTGGATGAGATCGCGCTCTACCTCCTTCAGAAGGAAACCATCACCGGCGACGAGCTGATGGCCTATGTCAACGCCGGCAAGAAGGCCTTGCCCGCCGCCGGGGGCGAACAGGCCGGGGAAGCCGCTCCGGCGGAAGAAACCGTCGAAAATGAAAAAACCTCTTGACAACGGCGGGTAAAATGATTATAATAAGCGCGCTGTTTCAGAACAGACCAGAAGCAGCAGCCACGGAGAGGTGGCTGAGCTGGTCGAAGGCGCACGATTGGAAATCGTGTAGGCGTTAATAGCGTCTCAAGGGTTCGAATCCCTTCCTCTCCGCCAACTTGCATTAAAAGATGTCCGTAAAAATCCCGCACTTCGGTGCGGGATTTTTGCTTTTGAAAAAGCAGTTTTTTCAGAAGAACCATCTGGGACCACAGCGGCAGGATTTCTCTTTGGCTCCGGGCTTCCTTTCATATTTCATTCCTGCCGGCGGGCGCTCTCGATGCGGAGTCAACCGCCCGGCTCTATTCTTTTGGCCGGATGCAGGATAATTGCTTGACTTTACCAGTTGTGAAAGCTACAATTAAATAAGAAAACGCTAAATTGATGGAGGTTCTACCACATGAAGCAGCGAACACTTTCATTCCTTTTGGCTCTATGTCTGCTCGCACCCGCCGTACCAGGCGCAAGCGCCGGGCAGGACGTCCCGGCGCTTGCGCCTGCGGGGGTGCAGTCCCCAGCCGAACCGGCGTCCCGTGATGGGACGGGCATCCCGACGCCGCTGGAAGCCTATGACATCATGATTGCGATGCGGGACGACTATCCTGAGGGCATGACATGGACGGACGCCAGCAGCGGTACATACAGATGGCAGGGCGGAAGCGGAGAACAGGGCGAAATCGCAGCCCAAGGAACAGGGTGCGTAAACTTCGCGTTCCGGCTCAGCGACGCGGTATTCGGGTCTCTGCCCGCGAGAATGCGCAGGGCGGGGACATTTCAGTTTACGGACGTCAAGGCGGGAGATATCCTGCGGGTGAACAATAACAGCCACAGCGTAATTGTGCTGCAAACCAACGATGATACGGTTGTGATTGCCGAGGGCAACTACAATAAAAGTATCCACTGGGGCCGAATCCTGACAAGAGATGAGGTTCTAGCTGCGGACCACGTTCTCACCCGCTACCCGGAGGGGTATGTTCCACCGGACGACCCCACAGCCGAAGATATCATCGGCGAGGGGAGCTTTGGCGACGGTCTTTCCTGGCGGCTGATTCGGGCGGGGACGCTGACCATCTCCGGCAACGGGGCAATGCCCGACTTTACCTTCGGCAACGGTGATTCGGGTCCCATTTCCGACCGGCCATGGAACGCGCACATGGAACAGGTGCAGAAAATCGTAATCGACAGCGGCGTGACCAGCGTCGGCAGCAACGCCTTCCGGAACAGCCCGGCTTATGGGGTTTCCCTCCCGGCCAGCGTATCGGTCATCGGCAACGACGCATTTCGCGAATGTGCAAACCTTACTTTCGCCTCCCCCGACGGCGTGACGGCGATTGGGGAACGGGCTTTCCAGGGATGCAAGAACCTGAAAGGGGTCATGCTGCCGGCCAGTGTCATTGCGGTGGGCGCCGGGGCGTTCTATGACTGCCAGGAACTGAGAAGCGTCAAATTTTTGCCCGGCGAACAGTCCGTGACAATGGGCGACAATATATTCACTGAATGCTGGAATTTGGCCGACGTGACGCTACCCCCGAAGATGGATAAAATCGGCGAGGGTATGTTTATGGGCAACATAGCCGGTTTTACCAGTCTGACCATCCCGGAGGGGGTGGAAAGTATCGGCGCGAGCGCCTTTGCCAACTGCCGCAACCTACAGTCTATTTTTATTCCAAACAGCGTCCAGTCAATCGGCATCGCCGCGTTTTCCAATTGCGGCCTGACCGACATCTATTTTGGCGGAAGCGAGGCGGAGTGGGCGGCCGTTCAGAAGATCGGCGACACCCAGACGACGCTGTCCAAGATGACGATACATTATGACAGCGTCCCGCCAACCTCCGGCGACGTTGACGAACCGGACCCCGGTCCTGGAACGCCGGATCCCGGTCCCGACACGCCGGACCCGGGACCCGACACGCCAGAGCCCGGCCCCGGCACCCCGGACCCCGGACCCAGTACGCCAGAGCCGGGTCCCGATACGCCGGACCCCGGTCCCAGCAAGCCGGACCCCGAACCCAGTTCGTCTTCTTCCAGCTCCAGCTCGCCGGACCCCAAACCCAGCACGCAGGTGAGCACCACCACCAGCGGGGATACGGCCTCTGCACAGACCATAGCCACCCCGTCCGTTACCTCCAACGGCACTACGGCCACGTGCACCGTCACAACGGCCCTGGCCAATGAAATCGTCAAACAGGCTGCGGCAAACGACAGCGAAACAATTGTCATTGCCCCCGCCATTAGCCAAGACCTGCCCCAGGTCCATGTTTCCATCCCCGCCGCCGCGCTGGGCGAGATGGGGCGCAAAACGGATGCCGGTCTGACGGTTTCGACACCCATCGCCAACGTGACCGTTCCCAACGGCGGCCTGCAAGGTCTGTCCAGGACGGGCGGCACCGTCGTCATCGCGGCGGGACGGACGGACGATTTTGTGGAGCTCAAAATTACCGCGGGCGGTCAGGCGGTCAAGCGGGTCAGCGGCGGCTTAACCGTGACCATCCCGGCGGACAACACAACGCCAGGTACGGTGGCTGTGCTCGTCGGGGCCGACGGCAGCCGGCGGGTCATTCGAAAGTCGGTCGCGGACGGTCAGGCGATTGCCATCCCGCTGGACGGCCCGGCCAAGGTTGCCATTGTGGACAACGCCAAAACCTTTGCCGACGTTCCCAGCACAAACTGGGCGGCGGACGCCGTAGCCTTTGCCAGCGGGCATGAGCTGTTCAACGGGACCTCTCCCGACACCTTCAGCCCCGACGCGCCCATGACCAGAGGCATGCTGGTTATGGCGCTGCACAACCTGGAAAACAACCCGGCACAGCCATTGACCGGTGCTTTCTCCGACGTCAAGGACGGCGCGTGGTACGCCGGAGCCGTCGCCTGGGCGGTGGAACAGGGCATCGTAAGCGGCTATGGCAACGGCCAGTTTGGCGCGGATGATAACATTTCCCGCGAACATATGGCGGTCATACTCTGGCGGTACGCGGGACAGCCCGCTGTCGCCGGTCCGGAGCTGCCCTTTCAAGACGCGGGTATGGCAGGCAGCTATGCCCTGGACGCTCTGCGTTGGGCGGTTGACAGCGGTATCATCAATGGAAAGGGAGACGGTCTCCTCGACCCCACGGGATTTGCGTCGCGGGCGCAGGTCGCGCAAATGCTTCAAAACTTTTTGGAAAGAGACTGATCCAGGACGGCAATCTATTTTCCCGCCATCTTTAAAAACGCCCCTTGGGGTAGAAAAAGGGAGTAAACGGACATGAGCAAGAGAGAAACCAACGCGACGCACACCGGCGGTACGCGCCGGAAGGGATGGGGAATCACCGGGAAGCTGGTGTCGGCCATTGTGGGCAGTGTCATCTTGGCTGTCGCGGTGCTGCTGGCGGTGGTCTACCTTCAGATGTCCCGCGCGCTGCTGGAAAAAAGCGAGGACATGCTACAAGTCTCTATGGACAGTACGGTGCAGGAGACCCAATCCTGGATAAACCGGACGCTGACCATGCTGGAACTCCAGCGGGATACCATTGAGTATGAAAACATGGACCTCCCGGAGCTGGCAAGCTATGTCAAGCACACGGCGGGCCAGAGCGACTCCTATCCCGCCGGACTCTACGTGGCTCTCACGGACGGCTCCCTCTATCACGCCTCCTTTGTCGCGGGGCCGGACTACAATCCGCTGGTCAAAGGCTGGTATCTTGATGGCCTGGCCTCCAAGGACTTCACCCTGGGCGACGTGTATCTGGACGAGGACAGCCAGTCCTATGTCGTGGGCGCGTCGGGCGTGCTGCGGGGCAGCAACGGCGAGGTCCGTGGCGTGGCCGCCGCAGACGTGTACTTAGACGCCATCTCCCAGATCGTCAGCAGCGTGCAGTTGGAAGACACCGGCGGTATCTTCCTGATGGACGCCCAGACCAACATCATCATCGGCCACCAGGACAGCACCCTCGCCGGCTCCAAGCTCTCCGAGGCGGGGGGCGGGATGTACGCCTACGCCAACGAGCAGATTGCCAGCGGGGCCACCGGCCTGTCCGTCTATGAGGACACCTATATCCTCATCAATCAGGTCCCCGGCACCAATTGGATGGCGGTCGCCTACGTCTCCCGCAGCGAGGTGCTCGAGGAGCTGAAGAACCTGACGGTGACCTTATTGGCGGTAGAGCTGCTATCCATTGTTGTGCTCATTCTTCTGGTGGTATTCCAGGTCCGCAGGATTATCGGACGTCCGGTACGGGAGCTGAGCCGGGCGGCCACCCGGATTGCCGAGGGCGAACTGGACCAGAGCATCCATTACCGTTCCAAGGATGAGTTGGGATTGCTGGCCGACAACTTTAACCGGGTGACGGTCCGTCTGCGAGACTATGTGAAATACATTGACGAAATCTCCGCTACGCTCCACAACATCGCGGGGGGGAATCTGGCGTTTACGTTGCAGTATGCATACACCGGGGAATTTGAGAAGATCAAGATTTCCCTGATGGAGATTTCTCAGGCGCTTAACGCGGCTATGGGCCAGATTCGCGCCGCCTCACAGGATGTGGCTTCCGGCGCCGAACAGGTGTCCAGCGGAGCTATGACGCTGTCCCAGGGGTCCACGGAACAGGCCGCCGAGGTGGAGTCCCTGGCCGACCACATCGGGGCGGTGTCCGACAGCGTCCAGAACATCGCACGCGAGGCGCAGGAGGCCAACTCCATCTCCCTGGAGGTGAAGGACAGCCTGGTGGAGAGCAACGGCAAGATGCAGAATATGACCAAGATCATTGAGAAGATCAGTGAAAAGTCCAATGAGATTCACAAGATTGTCAAGACCATCGAGGACATTGCGTTCCAGACCAACATTCTGGCGCTGAACGCCGCCGTGGAGGCTGCCCGAGCCGGAGCCGCCGGCAAGGGATTTGCCGTGGTGGCCGACGAGGTCCGTTCTCTGGCCAACAAGTCCTCTTCCGCCGCCCAGGAGACCTCCGTCCTCCTCAGCGAGACGGTGGACGCGATGGACGCGGGGGTGGCCGCCGTCCGGGATACAGCGGCGTCCATGCTGTCGACCGCCGCCCACGCCGACGAGATGAGTGCCCTCATCACCGGCATCGCCGACTGCACCAAGGAACAGGCGGCGAATACTGAGGAGATTACCCATGGCGTGGAGCAGATTTCCTGCGTCGTTCAGAGCAACGTCGCCACCGCCGAGGCCAGCGCCGCCGCAAGCGAGGAGCTGTCCGGTCAGGCGATCATGCTGCGGGAGCTAGTGGCCCAGTTTAAGCTGAACGCTCCCGCTTAACAATGAAAAAGCGCTGGCTGAGCGGCAGACCTTTCGTCTGTACCTTAGCCAGCGTCTTTTTGATTTGCGTCAATTCGTCCGGTCAGGCGGGGACGGAGCTCCATTTTACCAAGTGGGCGGAAAACCGGACTGATTGGAAATTTTACGCCTTGACAGCGTTCCGGAGCCTTTGTTAAGCTAGTATATGATATCGTTTGAAAGAGGGTGTAAACCGTGACAATATTACGAGATATTTCTTTTCTATGGGCGATGTTCCATGTGCCGGTTCTTTTTCTTCTTCTGTTCGAGCCCCGCTACCGCTGGAGGACTACCCTGCTGGCCGGCTTTACCGGAACCGGGGTGCTGATTGTGGCGAATGTTCTGCTGATGGCGTGGAAGGGGCCTTCCATTATTATGCGCGTGGCCCTTTTCACCTGTACCATTCCCTCGGCGCTGTTATTTTTCATCCTCTCCAAGTACCGGGACGGGCGGTTCTTTTTTCTGTTCTGCCTGACCGACACGGTGTCCTTCTGGCTGCTACAAATCACCAACTTCCTTGACCGGATGGCCGGGGACAACTATGTCCTGATGTTCTTTGCCCGGCTGGTGGCATTTCCGTTGACGGAGATATTTATCTGGCGGTATCTCCGGCGGCCCTATTTGAACTTGCAGCGTAAGCTGACCGGAGGCTGGTGGCTGTTCGCCGCCATCGGCGTGACCTATTATTTGCTCATCATGGTCACGTCTGTCCCGGTGGGCTCTCCCATGCCAGATGCGATCGGACTTGCCCGGATTCTCCTGGTTTTGATTTTGATGCCGTTGACCTACATGACCATCCTGCGTGCGCTATCGCAGCAGATGGAACGGATCGAAGCGGAGTTTTCCGCCGTTCGCAACGAGTTGGTCTATGAAAACCTCCGCATCTCGCAGGAAAGCGGGGAGGCGTTGTCCCGGGCCCGCCATGATATCTTGGGGAATCTTGGTATTTTACAGACTTTAAGCTCACAGGGAGAATATCAAAAGCTGGATGAATATCTGTTCCGCATCACCCAGCAAACCCGCGACATTCTCCCGCTGAAAATAACCGGGCACCCCATCGTCAACGCCGTTCTAACCCAGAGCGCGGAGCGGGCAAAGAACGAGGCGGTGGACTTTTGCTGCCAGGTGGATATTCCGGAAACGCTGCCCTTCCCAGACGAGGACTTGACCGCTTTTCTGATGAATCTGCTGAACAATGCCCTTGAGGCGGCCAAAAAGATTCCCAAAGGGTGGCCCCGATGGATAGAGATCACCATGCACATCCGGGGAAAATATCTGTTTATTGAAGGGCGCAACGCCTATGCCCTGCTCCCCGAGCCAAGCGACAACGGTAGGCTTTTCCGCTCCCACAAGGGCGTGGGCCATGGCTATGGGTTAAAAATCATGGAGGGGGTTGCCCAACGTTATCATAGCGAATTACATATTGAGGTAAAAGACGGCGTCTTTCTGGCGCAAACCGCCCTGCTTATGCCGGCGAGCGAATAAACCCTTTTCCAGCCGTCAGATTTTCAAAAAGGCGATGTAATGCTCTATGGCGGGTTTATAATACCGTTTGCTGATGGGGATGTTTTTTCCATTGTCCAGCCGGGCCTCGTATCGTACCATCTCGGTCACATGGGCGAGATTGACAAAATAGCTGTTGTGGCACCGGCAGAAGCACCAGCCCGGCAATTGTGGCGCCAGCTCCTTCAGCGTGCCGTTCCATTCCGCCGAAGTGCCGTCCCGCAAATGGAGAAAGACTCTGTGCAGGGCGGCTTCTACGGCAACAATGTTTTGAAACGCCAGGGAGGTGTGTCTGGCGCCGGATTTTAAGTACAGCCGCACGTCCTGGTAGCGGCGGCGGTAGTCCTCCCGGACCAGCTCGGACAGCTTTTCCTCGTTTACCGGTTTCAGCAGATAGTGGAGAGGGCGGGTATCAAAGCTGTTAAACACATAGTCCCTGTGGTTGGTAACGTAAATCAGGCTGAACGCCGCCCCGCTCTCCCGCAGGGTGGCCGCCATGGTCAGGCCGTTGTCCGGACCGAACCTCACGTCCAGCAGGATCAGCTGGTAGCGGTCTTTCCTGGCTTTCAGGGCGGACATCAGCGGCGGGGCAGAGGGATAGCAGTCGATGGCATAGTCTTCGCCCAGCCGCAGGTGTTCGGCCTCCATGCACCGGGACACAATGGCTTTGAAATCTTTCAGAAATTGGAGATCGTCATCCCCAATGGCAATGCGGTACATAGCTGTGACAATCTCCTCTCTTGCCGCCCGATTCGGCGCAGGAAAGGCAAAAAGGCTGGATAGGCCGCCGGCGTTTCAGCCGGTGACCCATCCAGCCTCTTTTTACCTATTCATGCGCGGTGTCTACATACACGATGCTGGAATCTCCCAGCCGGGCCTGCTCCACCACGGCTTGGGCCAGCATTTGAAAGGATTCATGCGAGGAGGTTGCTCCAGTGATCGCGTCAATGCCGCTCTCGCCTTGTCCGCTCAGAAGCTGGCTCGCGTAATAACGGGTATACTCATTGGGATAGGTGCCGTTCGAATGCAGCATGGTCTGCATATAGGCGTTATCCCAGCTTTTGATAAAACCGCTGGCGTTCTCCGCGTTGTACTCCACCGAGATAATGTTCCCGCCCTTCACCAGGATCGTGATATACTCTTTCCAGCCAAAGTTGAACTCGGCCGCCTGGGCGGTATAGTAGCCGTCCTGCAGTCCCTCTGAAGTTTCGCAGGCCGGCAGCAGCAGTACTGCCAACGAAAGGCACAGAAGCATGGTCAAAATTCGTTTCATCTGCTCTGGTTCTCCTTTAAAACAAATTTTTGCACCTGGGACTGCAGCGAGGCGGCTTCTCTCGCCAGCGATCCGCTGGATTGCTCCGTTTCCCCGGCGTTTTGCAGATTGCGGTCCGCAATGGCCGAGATGGCGTCAATTCGTTCCTCCATCACGGCCAGGGCAGTCTCCTGCCCCTGCACCGCCGCCGCCAGTTGGTCGGAAATGGTGTTGATCTGTATGGAGACGCTGGAAATCGCGCGGAGGGAGCCGGCGGTGTCGGCAGTCAGCTCCACGCCTGTCTGAATAATCGACTGGGTATTTTTGACCATCTCGGTGGCGTGCTGCGCGGCCATGGCGCTCTTTGCCGCCAACTGCTTGACCTCCCCAGCCACCACGGCAAAGCCCTTGCCGGCGGCGCCGGCGCGGGCCGCCTCCACCGAGGCGTTGAGGGATAGAATATTGGTTTGGAAGGCGATGTCCTCAATGTCTTTCGCAATTTTAGTGATCTGCTGCGCGTTGGCGCTGATGTCGTTCATTGCGGCGGACAGGGCGGACATCTGGTCGTTGGCGCTCTGAATTCGCTGGGTAATCTCCTCTGTCTGGGAACGGGCCTGGCTGCTGCTGCCCGTGACATCGGCCAGTCTCTCCTTCACATGGGTTACCTCATGAACCAGTTCCTCGGTGGATTGGTTCTGCTCCAGCGACGCCTGATGCAGCTGGGCGGACTGCTCGTTCAGCTGCGCCGCCATGTCGGTCAGCCTGGACGCTGTGTCGCGGAAGCCGAGAAGGGTTTCGTTCATCGACTCGGCAATGGTGCGCAGGCTGCTGCGAATCAGCACGAAGTCACCCTGATAGTCTACCTTTGGTTCGGTGCAGAGATTGCCGTCCGCAACCTGGCTCAATACCTGCTGGATGTCCGATATGTAACGGTTTACGCTCTCCAGCGTGGTATCCAGCGTCTGTGTCATGACCTCCAGCTCATCTCCGGTGTGTATGTGACGCACATCGGTGTGCAGGTCGCCGTTGGAGAGGGCCACCATCCGTTCCGTCACGCGCTGCACCGGTTTGGATATGGAACGGGACAGACGCAGAACCACCAGGATGGAAACCGCCAGAAATACCATGGTCGCCAGAATGGATACCAGCAGCGCCCTGCTGATTAAATGATGGTAATCCGACTTGGGAACTTGGATAATCAGCGACCACTGGGTTCCCCGGATGGGGGAAAAGGCCACCAGCATCTTCTCGCCATCTATGGAAAATTCCGTCGCTCCCGTCTCTCCGGTGGTGGCACGGCCCATGGCATCGTTGTTGCCGCTGAGCTGCTCCAACGAGCTTTTGCCACGCACCAGCGACTGGTCCGGGTGGCCGGTAACGGTCCCCTCCCGGTTGACCATGTAGGCCATGCCGTTCTTGCCCAGGTTAATGCTGCTGAAGACATCGTTGAGCGTGTCATATTTATAGACGCCCACCACATAGAGGGCGGTCTCGCCGTTTTCCTTCACCGGCATGCCCATGGTAATGCCCAGCTTATCCTGATAGAGCGTGGCGGAATCGGTGGTCAGATTGTCCGTTTCCCGCAAGAGCGCCAAAAAGCCGCCGTCCAGTCTCTCCGGCGCGCCGTCAATTCCTTGCACCAGTTGTCCGTCCAGGCTGTACAGGGCGATTGTGTAAAACTCATATATTTCAGCAGCTTCTACCAGCACCGCCGCACGGCTTTCTTGGACTGCCGCAGCGTCTGGTTGGGAAGCCTCATCCGGACTGGCCGCCGGGGCGGGATCTATTTCGAGATTACTCGCAATGGTCATCATGCGGTCCGCCAGCATGTGGATATTGGCCTCCACCGTCTTCGCAGACTGCTGGGCCATTGGCTGGAGATTGTCCAGCAAAATACTGTCGGTAAGCGACTGCATCGAAAAGGCCATAATGACGCAGCATATAACCACCAACAGCAAAATATTCAGGGTCGTGTTTGTCAAAATCCTTTGATTCAGACTTCGTCTCATCCCCCGGCTGACACGGGGGGCCGCTTGGTTTCCAGTCACGTTCCTGCCGCTCCTTTTCCTAAATAATTTTGTCAATAAGCATACAATTCACCGTTATAGCCCTGGCCGGCAAAACTTTTACGCCGCTCACAGCCGCCGCTTCTCCTTCCACGCGCGGTCTATCACAGTCCCTCTCTTCCGCTTATCTTCTTCTATTCTATGAAATTTGCCGCCGCCTGTCAAGGGCAGCGGCAATTTAACATCGCTTTCGCGCCCGAAGCATAAATATTACTTGCAAAACGCGAAAAAACCAGTATAATGAAAAACAATACACTCCCGGCTCGGGAGAATACGAGGTGCTCATATGTTAAGAAGCGATCTGAATCTGACCATGCTCTGCGACTTTTACGAGCTGACCATGGGCAACGGCTATTTCGAGAGCGGTCTCAAGGACCAAGTCACCTACTTCGACGTTTTCTACCGCAACGTTCCCGACAACGGCGGCTTCGCCATCGCGGCGGGGCTGGAACAGGTGATCGAGTATATCGAGAACCTGCATTTCTCCGACGAGGACATCGCCTATCTCCGGGGCAGAAACCTCTTCAGCGAGGGATTTTTGGACTATCTCCGCGATTTTCGCTTCACCGGCGATATCTACGCCGTCCCCGAGGGCACGCCCGTCTTCCCCAAGGAGCCCATTCTTACCGTCCGCGCCACCGCCATTCAGGCCCAGCTCATCGAAACCTTTTTGCTGCTAAGCCTGAACCATCAGAGCTTGATCGCCACCAAGGCCAACCGGGTCGTCCGCGCAGCCCAGGGGCGGACTGTTCTGGAATTCGGTTCCCGGCGCGCGCAGGGGGCGGACGGCGCGATTTTGGGCGCTCGCGCCGCTTATATCGGCGGCTGCAACGGCACCGCCTGCACCATCTCCGACCAGCTCTACGGCGTTTACGCCGGCGGCACCATGGCGCATTCCTGGATTCAGATGTTCGACAGCCAATACGAGGCTTTTAAGACCTATTGCCAGCTCTACCCCCACGGCGCGACTTTGCTGGTGGATACCTACAACACCCTCAAGAGCGGCGTTCCCGACGCCATCCGCGCTTTTAACGAGGTACTCAAGCCCCTTGGCATTACCGACTGCGGCATCCGTCTCGACTCGGGCGACATGGCCTATCTGACCCGGATGGCCCGTAAAATGCTGGACGACGCTGGATGGACAGGCTGCAAGATTTCGGTCTCCAACGCACTGGACGAATACCTGGTCCAGGACCTGCTGCGCCAGGGGGCCTGCATCGACATGTTCGGCGTGGGCGAGCGCCTGATTACCGCCCGCTCTGAGCCGGTCTTCGGCGGCGTTTACAAGCTGGCCGCCGTGGAAGATGAGGCGGGCAACCTCATTCCCAAAATTAAGATCAGCGAAAATGTTGGCAAGATCACCAATCCCCATTTTAAAAAGCTCTACCGCTTCTACGGCAACAACACCGGCAAGGCCATCGCCGATTACCTTTGCGTATATGACGAGACGGTAGACGACTCTCAAACTCTGCGTATTTTTGATCCAGACGCGCCCTGGAAGACCAAAACAGTCTACAACTTCACGGCCAAGGAGCTTCAGGTGCCCATCTTCAAGGCGGGCAAGCTGGTTTACAAACTGCCCACGCTGGAGGAAATCCGCACCTACTGCATGCAGCAGATTGATACCCTCTGGGACGAGGTCAAACGTTTCGACAACCCCCATGTTTACTATGTTGATCTGTCCCAAAAACTGTGGGATATCCGCTATAATCTTTTAAAGGGTTGCGGAGAATAAGTCAGGTTCCCGAAAAGACCGGCGCGCCGCAGAAGTTCTGCGGCGCGCCGTTTTATGGAGGCAAGTATGGAAGACCGTTTCACAATGCTGGCCCGGGTGCTGCCCGGCTGGTTTGACGGGTGTCACCGCGACCTGCCCTGGCGGCGGGACCGGGAGCCCTATCACGTCTGGCTGTCCGAGGTCATGCTCCAGCAGACCCGCGTCGAGGCGGTACGGGGTTACTTTATCCGCTTCTTGGAAGCCCTGCCCACCATAGCCGCCCTGGCCGCCGCCGAACCAGACGCGCTGCACAAGCTCTGGGAGGGTCTTGGCTATTACAGCCGGGTCCGGAACCTTCAAAAGGCGGCGCAGATCATCATGGCGGAGCACGGCGGCGTCTTTCCCAGGGAATATGAAGCGATTCGCGCCCTCCCCGGCATTGGAGACTATACGGCGGGGGCGGTCGCGTCCATCTGCTTTGAGCTGCCCACGCCGGCGGTCGATGGCAATGTCCTACGCGTGGTCAGCCGGGTGGAGGCCAGCTTCGAGCCCATCACCCATCCCAGGGTCAAAAAGGAGATGGCGCGGCGGCTGGCGGCGGTCTATCCCACAGGCCGCTGCGGCGCGTTCACCCAGAGCCTGATGGAGTTGGGCGCCACGGTCTGCCTTCCCAACGGGACGCCTCGCTGCGGCGAATGCCCCTGCCAGCCGTTCTGCGCGGGATACCGCGACGGCGTCACGGCACAGCTTCCGGTACGGGAGCCAAAAAAGGCGCGCCGGTTGGAAGAGAAGACGGTCTTCCTCCTCCGCTGCGGCGCGCGCTACGGGTTGATAAAACGGCCCGGCAAAGGGCTACTGGCAGGGCTCTGGGCCTTTCCCAACGTGGAGGGCTTTTTGACCCCCCAGCAAGCCGTCGATCAGGCGGCGTGCTGGGGGGCGGCCCCGGAAGGGGTGGAGCGCTGCGTCGAACGGGAGCACATCTTTACCCACGTCCGGTGGAAGCTGCGCTGCTACCATCTCTCCTGCCGCGTCCCATGCCCGCCCTTCGTCTGGGTTACGCGGGAGGAACTGGAACGGGACTACGCCCTGCCGACGGCGTTTCGTCAGTTTTGGGAGGGCTCAGGCTCGGTTGATCTGTCCTCCGCCGGCGGTTTTGCAGAACCGGGCAGCGGAACCTCGTCGTCGGGCAATCCTTCGCCGTCATCCGACGGGACCTCGCCTTCCAAGGTATCTATGTAGTCAATGTTCTGCAAGCGGAGGCTGGGACGGCGGTGATGGATCGCTGTCAGGAGCGGATAGACCACCATGGCCACAAGGCCGCCGGAAAAGCCGTTGTTGTAGAGGTTCATGCCGGCCACCGGGCCGCCGGTCTGGCGCACCACCGCCGAGTGCAGCGCCCCCGCCAGAACCCCCGCGAATACGCCGAAGGTGCCGGTCACCGGGGCCAGGGTCGTGCCAAACAGGCCGGCGATTTGCAGGCTTTCCACCGCCGGTGAGGTGCGCATCAGCAGGCAGCCGACCGCAACGCCCACCATAATGGGCAGAGAGTTTCGAATGTGCTTGCCGCCTCCGGCAAATCCCATCAGGGTCAAGATGCCGCCCACCACCGGACCGCTGAACTGCCCGCCAATTACCAGGATGTAGCCGATGCCCAGGATACCGTTGACGCCGGTGTTGAGCAGGACCGCCCCCAGACCGAAGTCCCGCAGCCAGTCACAGGGCGAGCGGCCCGGGCAGCAGAGCATCCGGAGCCAGCCGTCCCACACCGAACGCGCCGGTTCACCGGTCAGGAAGGCGGACACAATCAGCGCCGCCGAACCGATTGCCAGCGCCGCGCCGATCTGCATGCTGTAACGGGACGACCAAATCAGCACCGTGTCGGGCCGGTCGCCCAAGGCAGCCAGAATGGACACGGCTACCGTCGCCAGCAGGCCGCAGGCAAAGCCGGCGTTGTAGAGGCTCACGCCGTTGAGAACCTTGTACGTGTAGGCCGACAGATCGGGCATCACATAGCCCAGAAGCATCCCCACCGCAACGCCCAGGGGGATGCTGGCAAAGCTGCTGCCAAACATCAGCCAGCTTACCAGCGGAGCAAGGCTGGTGGTCAGAAGAGCCACGGCTATGTAGCGGTGAAAGGATTCTCTGTGGATACGGGAGAAAATCCAGGTCCCCAGGACAATGGGCCAACTGTTGACAAGGTTTTTGCCAAAAAAGGAAAATCCGGCCATCAGGCCCAGCTCCGCCAGCGTGAAGCCGTGGCACTTGTCGCCCGACAAAATCAGCAGGCCCACCGTTGCCAGCGTCATCAGCGAGACGTTGAGCAGCGCGCTGCCGATGCCGGCCAGCTCAATGTAGTCTGTAATCAGCAGGTCCTGATGGGACATAATTCTTATCAGGCCCAGTACCGCGCCGCTGGGGTCCAGCAGCAAGCCGCCAATCCCCAGCGCCAGGCCGATCCAGAGCGCCCCGGTCAGGATACACTCGTTTTGTTTTTCCTGGTTCACTTGATCGCCTCCTCCGGTATCCCGCTATTCACCCGCCGTATCCGGCCCCTCCAGTGGGTGATATTCTATCTCATAGTTGTGGTTTGCCACCAGGCGGCCCTCCATCTCGACGCTGTAGCGCAGCTCCAGCCTGCCTTCGCCGTCGCCGGTCCGGGCCCGGACCCGCTTGGAGGTCACGCGGATCAAAAAGGCGGCGAAGCCCAGGTCGTACAGCGACTCATTCCGATCTCCTTCCACAAAAGTCATGGTGCTCTGCAGTTCGCCCTCCCGGACCATGACAACCTTATCCTCCTCGATGCGGAAGGTGGTTTTGACCCCCTCCAGGCCGGTCATCTCGGTCTCCACGTAGGAGATGCAGACCGTGTCCCCGTCCCGCCAGAGGGTCCCGGCGGTGGTCAGCTCTATGATCTGGTCCTGTCCCTCGTCGTCCTGCTGTATCCCCCGGATGGAGATCAGGACGTCCCGTTCCGCCCCCTTCATGGTTCCATAGCCAGCAAAATGAGCTGGTCGATCAGCTCCCCGTAGGGGATGCCGCTGGCTTCAAACAGCTTGGGATACATGGAGATGGAGGTGAAGCCGGGGATGGTGTTGATCTCGTTAAAAATCACGTCCTCGCCGCGCACGAAGAAATCCACCCGCGACAGGCCCCGGCAGCCCATGGCCTCGTAGACCTTGACCGCCTCTTCCCGCACCCGCTCGGAAGCCTGCTCGGAGATTCGGGCGGGGATGTGCGTCCGCGCGCAGTCGGAGAGGTATTTGGCATCGTAATCGTAAAAGTCCGCGCCCGCTTCGATCTCGCCGCAGACCGAGGCTGCGGGGGTCCCGTTGCCCAGAACCGCGACCTCCACCTCGCTCCCGTCGATAAATTCCTCGACCAGGACCTTTTTATCAAACCGCGCCGCTTCGCGCAGGGCCTCGCGTAGCGCCTCGCGGTCCCCGGCCTTGGACACCCCTACCGACGAGCCTGTCCCAGCCGGCTTGACGAAAACCGGATAGGAGAACCGCCCCTCCACCTCGTCGAGCACGGCATTTTCGTCCCGCTCCATCTGCCGGCGGGTCACCATCTGCCACGCCGCCTGAACAATGCCGGCCCGGCTGGCCACCAGTTTGGTCAGCGTCTTGTCCATCGCCGCCGCCGACGCGGCCACGCCCGGACCCACGCAGGGCAAGCCGGCCACCTGCATTAAGCCCTGGAGCGAGCCGTCCTCCCCGTTCTCTCCGTGGATGACCGGGAACACCACGTCGATACGCTCCCGGACCACGCAGTCGCCCTCAAAGCTCAGGAGGCCCTGCCCCCGCACCGGCGAGATGGCCGCGCGGCGGTTCGCCGGGCAGTCGAGCCAGGTCCCGTCGGGGAGGGACGAATAATCGTCGCCGCCAAAGAGCACCCAATCGCCCTCCTTAGTAATTCCCACCGGGAAAATGTTGTATTTTTCAGGGTCCATGTGGGAAAGGACCGATTCCGCAGACCGCAGGGATACCTCATGCTCCGGCGAGACGCCGCCGAACAGCACGCATACGCTCAGCTTGTTCAAAGTGATCCCCCTTTCAGAAACCATTACGCTTTATATCATATTCTAAAACGCCGGGAAAGACAAGAGATTTTTTGTTCAAACAGTGGAAATTTCAAGCGGCATCGTATATAATACACAAAGAGGAAAGAGAAGGTCCAGCGAAAAGGAGGTCCTTGGCTTGAATATCGAATTGACGACGAAGGAATTTCGCCGCCTGTTGGATCTGGTCTACATCGGGAACTGGATCTTGAACTCCACCCGCGGCGACGACCGCTTTGACGACTACGACCATGTGGAAAGCAAGCTCTTTTCCCTCTGCCGCAAGAACGGGATGAACGCGCTGGTCGAGCGCTGGGAGGGAGCGGACATCCCTTCCCAGGCCTTTTCCGACGGCGGCATCCATGAGGCTATCATGGATTACGAGGACACCGTCTTCTTTGAAATTTTGGCCGAGGAGCTGGCCCGGCGCGATATGGGCTACGTCGAGGTCTCCTCCTCCAACTACGACGAGCTGGTCTCCCGGATGGACGACTACATCGCCGAGTTTGAGGCCCACGGGACGGACAACCTTGCGCTGACCGACGAATAAAGCAAACCGGGCAGGGATGTTTCTCCATGCCCGGTTTTGCTTCAAAACAGGCTCACAAGCCAGGTAATCAGCCCCACCAGCACCGACGCCGAGATGCCGAAAACCAGCACCGGGCCGGCAATGGTGAACATTTTATTGCTCATGCCCATGACCAGGCCTTCGGAGCGAAATTCCATCGCCGGGGCGACAATGGAGTTGGCAAAACCGGTGATTGGCACCAGCGTACCGGCTCCCGCCACCTTGGCGATGTCGTCAAAGATGCTCAGGCCGGTGAGCAGGGCGCCCAGGAAAACCATGGCCACCGACGTGGCCGAGCCCGCCTCTTCCTTGTCCAGCCCGAGCTGCGAAAAGCCGTTTTGGATCACCTGGCCCAGGGTGCAGATCAGGCCGCCGATCACGAAGGCGCAGACAACGTCCTTCCACAGCGGCGACTTGGGCGACAGTTTTTGTATATAGGCGTCGTATTCCTGATTTGTCATTTGCATCAAAAATCCCCCTTTGGGGATAGTATCCGCAAATTTTTAGAAAATATGAAAAACGTGCGGAATGCCGCGCAATCCGTCACGCTTTTCGTACCGCAGATTTAGGCCTTGTTTGAAAAATTGTCTTTGGTGCCGGGACAGCGCCTTTTTCCGTCATATGTCCCAAAAATCCTCGGGAATCCACAAAGGATTCCCTGCGGCTTTTGTGCCATCTGCCGAAA
>JAAWHG010000070.1 GCA_022795735.1 Oscillospiraceae bacterium | reverse complement strand
GAAACGCTCTTTAGCTTACGGTTAAAGTATAACAGATGAGATGTCAAAAGATACGTCAAAAGTCCATATAAAAAGGGGTTGTTTTAAAATTTTTTTGACATTCTTACAGATGGAGACCCTTTTTTTACATTAGGGTGCGTCTGAAAACCATTTTATGTCAACTGTATGGCATGCGGTTGGCATAAATGGGTTTTAAAACACACTCTAAAGGAGTTGCAGGAAAACAACTGATCAGACTGCGCAAGTTCATTTTTCCAAAGCGCGTGCCATAAAACATAGCTTCAGCGGCTGCATCAAGGTTTCTGGACTTGTGCAGTGGAGAAATAGATGATCCAAGATATGTCAGTTCTTTTCCTGTAACTCCTAAAATATGTTCTTATAGATTAATTTCGTCCATTTTAGCTAAAGATTAATACCATATTGAGAAAAAATTTCAAAAGCAGTCTATGTGTGTGAATGGATTGTCTTTTTGCAAGATTTTTTTAGTCTGTGGCTGTGAGCAGATGTGGTATGTTGAAGATAAAAGAAGGGTATCTGCCCACAACAGATACCCTTCAGAGTGTGTTTCAAAAAACGTCTTATGTCAACTGTGCACCACTATTTGTGGGAAATCCGCAATATCGTCTCGTCTTCCTGCCGTTCCACATATCCCGTCCCTTTCACTCATCCATTTACAATCTGGAGCATCTGACCTACCCGTATCTCGAATGTATGTTCCCGGGTCATCTTCTCCAGTGCCGACTGGCGGATCTTCTCCCTCTCCTCGTCATGGGCGAGATAATACTTCGCTTTATCCAGCATTTCCTCAAAGCTGGTATAATAGACAAAATCCACATCCGGTTCAAAATGGCGGAAAAAGTCCTCCTGGAAATTCGTCAGCAGAAACCCGCCGCACCCCATGATGTCCATGGCCCGCAGCGGTATCCCCGTATGGATGCTCTTTCCTGTGACATTCATGTTGATCTTACTCAAGCGGAAGATCTTCGGCATATCGATCATGTAATCCGCGATTCCTCTGTTCACGGCCCGGCCGATCTTTACATTCTCATCCAAGGTATACAGATCCATCTGAAATCTCTCAGACAGCAGTTCCACCATCAGCATCCGTTCTGTCTCAGTGACCTTCCTGGCCAGATAATAATTTGAGTATATATGCGATGCAGGCGCAAGAAAACCCTCTGGCGTTGAATATGGCATGCACTCCTCAATCTTGGCTATGATATCTTTCGTCAGACATCTCTCCATAACATCACAGCCGTATATATCCGTCTGCGCCATGATCAGCGCCTCCAGATACCCGATCGTATAAGGATCCAGTTTGCTGCAGAGCCTCTCAAAGAAATGATGCTTTTCATTATACAATGCACCGACAAATGAGATATCCACGCCAAAACGTTTCTCATCTTCTACCGTGATGGGCACAGAGCACATCCTCTGTGGATTGACTGCAAGAGGCGCGTAGTAGATCGTCTCGGCGCCTTTGCTCCGCAGATGATCGCACATATAAGAATCAAATGTAAAAACATAATTGGTCTCATAAAGCACATCCGGGTAGAGCATCTTGCTGTAAGGGCTGTCATAGATCCAGGAGATCAGCGGGAGGGTGGATACTTTATGTCCGAGATGATGGAATGCCTGGTAGATATCGTCCTGTCCGAAACATGCCCACGTGATCATCAATATATGATACATCTTTTTTCCCTCTCATATCCTATCTAATCCTGACAAAATTTCTATTGTATAGAATGCTCCCATAATCTTTGGCGCAACCGTAAAACCTCCAAATCCCTCGGAAGCAATAAAGAGAGCTGCTGGATCAGTGGTACCGCATCAATATAACGGTTTTCTTCGATCAAATCATAAATCATCTGTTTTACCTGCGTTCCCAACATTTCAAATTCACTGGACCGCCCTGCCTTTTCCAGCTCTCCTTCAACAACTGGCAACATACGGCGAATAGCCCCACAAAGAGGCTGATAGATACCAATCGCTCTCTGCAGTCCCTGCAGGACCCCCAGATGATCTGCTTTTTCGATTCCCTGATATACTTTCTCCATTTCTAAAGCAAAACGATATGTCTTCGGCATCAAACTCATATGCTCTGGAGACTGCATATATTCATTATATACAAAAGAGGCGTATTGTAATACCCATCTGCAATACTGTCTCATTTTCTGGAACAACTCACGGTCGCTGATCTGTTCAATGCCTTCGATCAGAAGTCTCTCCTGCAGAACGATCAGGACAGCCAATGTCTGTATCGGAAACTCGGACAAATGATCTTCCATTACCTTTATCCAATCTTCCAATTCACTCAATCTCGCACGAGACACTATATATTCTGAAATATACGTCCATTGAGTCACATCTATACACCCCATCAAAGGTCCTAGGGATATCTTTCCCCCTGATTGAAAAGAAAGTAATGCCGCTTCTTGCTGTACAGATCTATTATTGCTACACACAGAAACTTTATGATATTCTCTTGCTGCTCTTAGATCACCCGCACGCCATGCAGCCTGCGCCTTGACAAGAAAAATAAGTTCATTCTCCACTTCTACCTTTACAAATTGATCCTCAAAAAAACTCCCGTTCTTCTCATCCTGGAGCAATCCATAAAAAAATGCATAATATCTCTCAATCTCATCAGATTCCCACGGAAACCATCGCAGAAAATCTTTCACCGAATTCTGATCTTTTATCCAAACAGCAGCCTGCAATCCAGACATATAAATCAAATTTTTCATACTTTTAGCCTGCTGTTCTCCCAATCCGCCCATTGATTGTAAAAACCATTCCTCTGGACGCGCATCCAAACGTGAGATTCCTGCATGATAACTTTTTGCATATACGATAATCTTCTTCTCAAGGCCTCCTAACTTTTCGCAAGCAGATATAACATCCATATAAATGCGAAGAGATGCAATCTCTGTACAACGAGGATGCCTGAGCAGCTCTTTTCCAGTCTCTATTGCTCGTTGGAAATCTCCCTGCTTGAATATAAAAAAAGTCAGATAAGCCAGACACCAGCTCTTCTCTTTTTCTACACCTTCCTCTTCCAACTCCAGACATTTTAATGCGTACATTTCAGCTTTCCCGAATTGATAATCAGACATATACTCCTGACACAACTGCAGATAATTATGGGCAGTAAACGCCTTTTCCTGCATTTCTTTTTCTAATAGAGGAACATTTCTCAGAGTTTTCATATCTGCATTTCTGTCTGCATATCCGTAATGATGTGCATATACAGAGAATTTTTTTACTGGAGCCTCATAGGGCGCGATATATTCATGGATCCTATTGAAAAAATTTGTTTCCGGTGTAAGACGGACCATGCGCGGAACATACGCATCCACATAATACCTTCCCGCCAATTCCTTATAATTCCTCACCTGATAGGTTGCGCTGTTATATCCTTTATATTCTCCGCTGGCAAAAAAGGCAATGATCTCACCTGTCTCCTCCAACCATTCATCATCATCAATGAACATGAACCACTCGCCATGAGCCTCCCGCAGCCCCACATTCCTTGCTTTTGAGAAGTCATCACACCATTGAAAAGGGATCACATGGTCTGTATACTGTGAGACCAGCTCTCTAACAGACTCCTCTTCACTGGTATCAACAATGATCAGTTCGCTGGGTATCTGCATCAATATGGGTACCAGGGAATCCAAGCATCTGCGAATGGCATGTATTTGATTAGACGTTAGCAACGATATAGTCAATTGTGGGCGCATGATATTCTCCTTCTTTAAAATATCTATATATAGAAATTCCCGGCCAGGAAACTGCCCGGCCGGAAATAAGACGCCTTATCAATCCTATTAAACTCTACTGTAATAACTGAAGTACGCTCTGCGGTACCTGATTAGCCTGAGCCAACATAGCCTGAGCAGACTGTACAAGAATATTATTCTTCGTGTAAGCCATCATCTCTTTCGCCATGTCTACGTCGCGAATACGGCTCTCAGATGCTGTGATGTTCTCTGTACTTACAGCTAAGTTATTGATGGTGTGCTCCAGACGATTCTGCATAGCACCAAAACTACCTCTTAATTTTGATACCTTATCGATAGCTGCAGTGATAACAGAAATCTGTTCCCTTGCTCCTTTCTGATCCACTTTATTAGTAGTAGCATCCGTGCCACCAATCTTAACCTTATCAATCTTCAGAGTTTCGGTGTTCATTGTCGTCAGATCGATACCAATCTGCGCATTTGCGATACCTGTTTCACTTACTTGGAAAGTGATCTTCGTATTTGTCCCTGTGAATATCTCCAGACCATTGAAGTTTGTGGTAGACAAAATCCTGTCAATCTCAGATTTCAACTGATCAACTTCTTCGTTCATGGAGTTACGGTTCGTAGAATTATACGTACCATTCGCAGACTGAGTAGCCAGAGCGACCATACGGTTCAGCATGCTGTGGACTTCTGTCAGAGCACCTTCTGCTGTCTGTACAAGAGATACAGCATCCTCAGCATTCTTGGAAGCTGTCTCCAAGCCTGTAATCTGAGCTCTCATCTTTTCAGAAATAGCAAGACCAGCAGCATCGTCGCCTGCACGATTAATCTTATAACCAGAAGACAATTTCTCCAGGTTCTTTGCAACTGCACTATTATTTGTACTTAATTTGTTGTAAGAGTTTAACGCTGTAATATTATGTTGGATTCTCATAAATCTTCCTCCTTGAATTTAAATCATCGGGAACTCCTTTTCCCTCTGGTATCCGCTAAAAGTTTTTTCCTCTGGAACCCGGCGCCTGGATCCCAGAGATGCCGTTCTTATAACCGGCTTATTTTACTTTACAAGTATATTATCGTGAGTTTTTCCGATTACTTAAGGGTAAATTAAAATTTTTATTATTTTTCTGTTTCCTGGATCGTGATCTCATTGCACAATTGGATGAATCCCACCTTAAGGGCGCTCTCTATCACCATTTCCCGGTCTTTCTCTTTCTCAAAATCATACATCTGGGATAACAGCCCATAGACCCTCTGCCCGCGCCCGTCTTCTTCCATATTCTCCATAAACACATCCAATAAAGAAGTCAGTGCGTCTTCCGAATACGGATTATAATGTAATGCCATCATGAAGTGATCCACCGCCTCCGTTATATCACCTCGCACCAGATCGCTATAACCGAGAAAAATCCCCACTGCTTCCAGGCAATTGATGATCTCTGCATCTTTCAGGCCTTCTGCCTGGAGTTCTTCCAACGTATATGTGTTTTCCAAGTAGATCCTTTTTTCATCCAGAAAATCCCTGTCCTCTTCCGTCATCGCCTGCGGCCTATTAACGTGTTTTGTCAGTAACCGCTGCAACTCTCTCAGATCTTCCTGTAAATGCGCTACTATCTCTGACATGGTACAATCTCCTTTTCCAGTAAAAAATCAAGACCTATCTAAGTGTCTCCCCAGCCGTCCAGTCTGATATCCAATCATATCATCCGATGTTATTTAAACGATAACCCCCCGCTCAGCCCTGCTCTTCCCAATCGGTCGAATATACCGCATACTGTTTCCCCATATTGAGCAGAGCGGCCAGATAACAGAACGCGCTGCTCGAGACGACCATTGCCCTGCACATGCTCATAAGCTGCATATCCCGATAATTTTCCCCGTCCACATTGCCCTCCACATAGGTAATCTCCTGATAATAAATGATACCCAATTCCTTGGCATGCTCCCTGCACCAGCCGATATCATCCGAGAATACAAACAGATGCCATTCCCCCGGAGCCTGTTTTAAAAACCGCACCAGGTGATACCGATATATGACGGGATCTTGCGAAAGGCCCAGCGTCACATAATCCCCCCGCCTTATATGCACAGAAAGAGAGTTCGACGACCGAATCTCGTCCATATACCGGAGGTTCCTCTCATCCGTGATCTTTGGAAAAGTAAATTCCTGCAGAAACGCCTCCTGGTAGCGGGCGAACCATTTCTTGTTGATCCAATAGCCGTGGTAATACAGATTCCCAGGCAGATCCAAGATCTCCGGGAGATACTGATTGCACGGGATGTCCAGGACCTGACCGTCAAAGGGATTGAAGGTCTTATGCCCGTCTCCCACTTCCGACAGCATCGAGATCTGGATCTGATCCTCAAGGAAGATCTGGGGCACGCTCTTGCCCTTTTTCCTCTCTTCCAGGATGAACGCCCACACATCCTCATCGAAGCACTCGCTGAGCATATGAGGCCGGATCCCGAAGACTTTTTCCAGTTCATACCCATTATGGACTGTATATACGGCAAAATACGAATCATCCATATACATGATCTCCCCGGGATGGGACAGCTCATAATACCTGGCAAAAATATATTGAAACGACTGGTTTGCCAATCCTCCATTCAAAAACTGGATCTTCATATCACTTTTCCATCTCCCTCAGCCTCACCCGCGCCTTCTCATAGCCCTGTTTTGCCGCCTGCCGATAATACCGCCGGGCCTTTTCCATATCCCCGCTCACCTCATACCAAGCCCCCAGATTGTAGGCCGCCTTATAGGACCCCGCACCCACATCCTCCTCATCCTGCACGTCCGCCCCAATCTCAAGGCAGCGCAGATAGGACTTTTCGATCATCGGCAGATACTTTATATATCGGACTGTATCCGATAAAATTAACTGCATGTAAAAGACTCCGCAAAAAAAGTGGAACGACGCCCTCTCTCCCAGCCTCTCTTCCTCCGCCTCCACGACCCGCAGGATTTCCTCATATTCCCCGCAGGCCATCAGGCTATACAGAAACCCCACGACTCCTTTCGACCGATAAGGTTCCGCCGGAGAAACTTCCTTATAAAATATCCTGAAAAACCCCAGTGCCCTCTCCTCATCGCCCAGCGTCTGATACGAACCCGCGATCTTATAGAGCAGATATGGATCCCCTGGCCGCTCTTCAAGTTCTGCCAACAGATAGGGCAGGTTCCTCTTTTCCTTGACCCCAGTCTGCATATATCCGTCATGTTCCACTTTCAAGGGCACCAAAACAGACGGCAGGTCCGTATCCGGCTGCTCATGGATCTTCCCTGTAAAATAAACACCTCTGGGCAGTATACGGCTGGCGCAAAACCGGACACAGGACTCCTCCCCGTCTTCCTGATAACGGTTATAGATATAGACATCCCCCAGGCAGTCCCCCGCCCTCAAGAACATATCCATGTCCCCGCGTGTCCCCTCTGTGATATACTCATCCGCATCCAGGATCAGATTCCAATCCGCATCCGAAAGAGAGAGCGCATAGTTCCTCGCCTCTGCAAAATCATTTTTCCAAGTATGATCATAGACCTCCGCCCCTGCCCTGCAGGCGATCTCCCGTGTCCCATCCTGCGACCCTGTATCGACCACGATCATCCGGTCCACCAGGCCCCGCACGCTGTCCAGGCAGCGTTTCAGACAGCGCTCCTCATCCTTCACGATCATGACCAAAGCTATCGTTCCCATCAGATCCTGTCACCTCCTGCCGTTCATCCTCCGCCTATCCGAAAAGTTATCCATAAATACAACACACCCGCCCACAGTCTTCATATATATATCAAATCTTCTATCTTTACATATGTCCTGCCCCATGCTATAATGTAAAATATCATTCTTCATACATCTCTGATCTGTGATCATCTCAAACTCGCATATCTGCAGCAGTGCCTCGTCCACTGACATACCACCCCATAGATACTGAAATCCTTAAAACCTTGAAAAATACACGCCAATGTGCTACTATATCTACAATTTAATATAGCATACTTGCTTACAAGATTCAATAGACTTAAGAAACGGAGGTGAACATATGGATAACGAGACAAGAGAGATGTTTTCGTTGATATTAAGCAGGTTCGACAGTATCGACACACGTCTGGA
>JAAWHG010000060.1 GCA_022795735.1 Oscillospiraceae bacterium | reverse complement strand
GCAGGTAGTCCAGGACCAGGTGTGGGGCCGGGTCAGTGAGAACCGGGAGGCCCACAAGTCCACCCGCCTCTACATTGACGAAATGCACCTGCTTCTCCGGGAGGAACAGACCGCCGCCTACACGGTGGAGATTTGGAAACGGTTCAGAAAATGGGGTGGAATCCCCACCGGTATGAAAAATCTATGTATGAAATACCCTAAAAAATTAAGGCCGGAAAAATACGGTGAGCTGGCGCGTGGGGTGGACGAGGATCCTGTCAAGCGTCATGCGCCAGAACTCTTGCCGCTCAGGGCGTTCCAGCCGGACATACGCATCCTGCCAGCCGCCTGTGAAGATTGACAGCAGACGGTCCGGCCTGGGAGCGTGGGCTGGAGCGCGGCGCTCTTCCAGCGTCAGGGCGTCCAGCCGGGCTGTCAGCGCCTCGTAATCTTTCCGGTACAGTTCCAGGTCAATTATAGCATCAACATATAAATCTTTCAAGCGGGCGAGCTTCTTTTTTATCTTCGCGCGCTCCTCCGGGTAATTGACCGCCGGACGCTCCTCCGAAGCCGCCTGCTCCAGATCACATACGAACCGCCTCAGCTCCTCGTCGACATTTTGCAGAAGATACTCCTCAATCGTCCGCTCCAGGATATTGACCTTGTTGCCGCAGTCGCCGTTGTTGTACCGGCCCCGGCAGTTGTAGGCGATGCCGTCCCGCCATTGGCCGGACTTGACCTTGTATACGTTCGTATGGGACCCGTACCGCCGCCCGCACTCCGAACAATAGACGATGCCCGCAAACAAATAGACCCGGTCGGAATCCGTCTTTCTCTCCGCACGGCGGCGGTTGGCAAGGATTTCCTCATGCTGCTCCCTGGTGATGTAAGCGGGACACATGCCGTCCACACCCCCAAAGCGTCCGTAATACGCTTCCTTCCCCAGCATGAGCCGGGACAGGTAGTAGGTGAACAAAACGCCGCAGCGGGCCTCTGTGGCCCGTCTGGCCTTCTCGATCGAACGGCTTGCCAGGAAGCTCTCAAAAAAACACGCCACCGCTTCCTCCATTTCCGGGTCCTTGACGATCCGCTTGCCCTCGATCCTGTAGCCGGTGGGGACCTTGCCGGTACACGGCTCCTTGCGCTCTTTTTTGCCGTCAAATACCGCCTTGATTCGCTCGCTGGTTCGGTCCGCTTCATCCTGCGCCACGGACAGCATGATGTTGACCTTCAGCCGCCCAGAGGCCGTGGAGGTGTCGTAGTCCTCATGGATGGTCTTCCAGTTCACGTGGTGTTTCTCAAGCACCTCCTGGACCTTGTAGTATTCAGCAATATTGCGGAACCAACGGTCCAGTTTGGTGAAGACGATCAGGTCAATCCGCCCATTGCGCACGTCTTCCAGGAGCCTTTGCAGCTCCGGACGCTTGGAGGCTGGTTTACGGGCGGATATTCCGGCGTCAATATAGTGGCCGGTCACGCATATCCGGTTTTCCTCCGCCCAGGCGTCCAGCGCCTCCCGCTGGGCTTCGATAGACAGGCCGTGGACGGCCTGCTCCTCCGTACTCACCCGCACATACAACGCGGCGCGGGCGGCGGGAGCTATTTTTTCTGTCTTCATGGTTGATTTTCCTCCTATATGTGTGGTAATATAGGAGAAGTGATAGGCTGTGTGAATCTTATCACTTCTCCTTGAGCCGTCTCCGGTGTTTGCAGCGCCGGGGACGGTTTTTTTACCATGTTCCCTGTTTTGTGGAATATGGTACATCCAATTTTGGAGCGTCCCCCCAAACATGGAGAGACCTGAAATCTTAGGAGAGCGCAATTTTGCGCTCCACACGCTCGGCTCAAAATTGAGCTGAGCTGAAATCTTAGCTGAGCTAAGGTGGTGAAATGCCACTTTTGGCGGTATCTGGCGGTGACGATTGTTCACTGTCAAGCGATCCCCAAAATGAGTTCGCTACTTTCGCTCAGATTTGAGCGGAAGGGGGACGAAATTTGACTCCCCCCCTTAGAAGGAACGGGAAATTTTCCGCCCCTTGCTTGGGACTCGGCGATGACCTTCTCCACGATGTCCGGGTGCACCGCCATCTGCTCCATGCGGCTGACCTGAGAGGTGGAAAGGCCGAGGTCTTTGATAGCCTGCTTCTTAGGCTTCTCAAACTTATTCCCGCTAGCGGGAACAAGTTCCCGGTCTGTGCGGGGGCCCCATATCGGGGCGGGGGGTACCCGGCGTTTTGCCGGGGGCATACCGAATTTCGTATGCCGTCTATTCGTCCTCCGGTGGCCCTTTCGCCGCCTGCGGGCGGCGTTTGTGTTGTTGAATTTCTATATACCTGGAAATTTGGTTACTGCGCTTTCTCCAGCGCGGCTAACCGCTTTGACATGGACTTTATCACGGTTTCCAATGCAACGACCCGGTCCTCCAGAACTTCTACCCGCTCCTTCGGGGCCAGCGCGTCCATCTTCTGCCTGAGCATTTCCTGTCCCTCGTAAACAAGCCGGATGTTGCGGGCAACGTCATTTTCCAGAATGACGGCGGAACGCAGGGAACGGGTGTCTAGTTCATCCATATTTGCTTCCAATCGATTCAGCTGCTCGCTTTGCTTGTCTACCTTATCACTCAATGCAGCCAGCATTTCTAAAATCTTTTCTTCGCTGTTCATCATGTTCTCCTTTCGTGTTTGGGGAGTAGTAATGGGCTTGGTCGAATAGTTATCAATCGTCTTTTGAAGAATTCTCTCCCTCGGTTCGTCCGTTTTTCGGACGAACACAGTCGCGTTTCACCGGGTGGGTCGTGTTTCCCGAGGTGCCGTCGATAACGCCCTAACGTTTCGGTATCCCGTCTCTATTCGCCCTCCGATGGCCCCTCTGCCGCATCTGAGGGCGGGGGGGTGTCCTTGCCCTCGGTTTCGTGGGGGATGGGTGTAGGGGGCGGTGGAAAGATGATTTCTTTGGGAGAGTTTGAGCCGAAAGCTTCTCGTAACAATTTTAGTTCTAAAGTCTTAGCGGCAATTTTCAACCCATTCTGAGCACAGCTTAATAACTCATTCAAATCATCCTTTGAAATTACGGAACCGCCATGGTTGTGTGTGAAATAGTAGTTTCCTCTGGCCTTCATGATATCATAACCCATACAATTCAAAAGAATCTTTAGTGCAGATTCTTCATCAGTCAATGATTCCAGAGGTGACATATGAGGCTGTAGCATTGATGCAAAGCAAATATCGTCATAAGACTCCTCCAGTATGCTAAGTGCATCTTCAAGCTCTTCCTGTTCTTTTCCAACTGCCTCCTTTAATTGGGTTTTAATTTCTTTAATTTCGTCCACAGTTCTATTTTGTTCTGCCTCAATAGAAAAATCGTATAACTCACCGATAGGAACATTCAAAACATCCGCTATTCGACCAAGTTGTGACGATGGTGGATCAATATCGCCACTTTCGTACCTAGAAAGTGTTGCCCGGTTGATTCCAATCATTTTGGCAAGTTGCTCCTGGGTTATCCCGGCATTCTTCCGCGCTGCGCGTATTCTGCTGTAATTCATATTGACCTCCCTTCTAACATGTAATGTACTCTAAAAACACAAAAATGTCAAGGGTATTAAAAAACGTGCTTGACAGGCACGGATTAGTTTGGTATCATGTGCGTGTAGCGAACGAAAACGGAGGTGAAACCATGACCATCAACACAACGAAAATTGAGCTGATGTTGGCAGAGCGGGGCATGACTCGAACAGAGCTTGCGGCTCACTGCGGCATATCGCGGCAGAATATCAGCATCATCATCCGCCGCGGTACGGCAGAACCTAAAACCGTGGGTAAGCTGGCGTTGGGCCTGGGTGTCCCAGTAGCCAACATCATCAAAGAAGGAGTTACACAATGAACGACAAATTAGTCCCCATTGAGCATGAGGGCCAGCGGGTGATTACCACCGAACTGCTGGCGCAGGTCTACGAGACCGACACCAACAACATCAAGAACAATTTCAACAATCACAAGGACAATTTCAAAGAGGGGATTCACTACTTTCTGCTGAAAGGCGACAAACTCAAGGAGTTCAAGAGCTTAGTCAATGATATTGACTTACCTATCGAAGTAAATAAGTTTACCCCACAGCTCTACCTCTGGACCGAGCGCGGCGCAAACCGGCACTGCAAAATTCTGGACACGCCCAAAGCCTGGGAACAGTTTGACAATTTGGAGGAAACTTATTTTCTGGTGAAGGAGCAGCAGAAGCGTCAAAAGAGGGTCAACGATGGAGGACAGGCACCCAAGCTCCCGCCGCTGTCCTCCGTGAACACGGCGATGAAGGTCACGATTGATGCCATGAAAGCTGCCGGCGTCGCCCCGGAGTTTATCGTCGAGACTGCGAGGGATACTTACCGGCCCTATGGCATCGTCGTACCGGACGACTGCGTTGCGCAGCGGGAGCATTTCATGTCCCAGACCGAGATCGCCAAGCGGCTGGGCGTCATGACAAAGGCTTCCGGCGGGAAGAACCCCAGCGCTCCCGCAGTCGGCGGCATCATCGCGCAGATCGACGTTTCGGAGCAGGAGACCAAGAACGCGCCATTCGCAAAAAACGGACACGCAGGCGACAGCAAGCTGTATGCCGAGAGCGTAGCGGAGCGCGTCGGCGCATGGCTGCGCGACAACGAGTACCCTCCAGCAATCAAGGGCCGGGACGGCAAAAATCAGTATGTTGTCTATACTGGCCGCTCCAAACAGTGATCCGAAAAAAACGCCCTTGCAAGTGCGACCAACACTTACAAGGGCAAGCGAGACCAAAAACAATAAAAAAATCAGCCTCTGCCTCCATTATACCGGAGTACGGGGCGAAAATCAAGGAGGAAAAACCATGGAAATGAGAAAATATCCACTCTCTGACGAGATCAAGGAGCTGACTGCCGACGCGCTGGACGAGCTGTCCCGTCGTCTGATAGACGAGGCCGCTGCCGTCATCAAGGCTGAGACCCCGACGGCGAAGCTGCTGGCGGCGGAGCTGCTGGAACGGGCCGCGGCGCTCCGGGAAGCGTCCGGCTACTTCCTGAACCTGTAGGAGGTGCGCTATGTCTAAACCAAAGAGTTTCTCCAGGATGGGGAGCTGCTGGGTCTCCAGGGTGTACCGGCCCGGGCCGAAGAGGTCCAGCGCCTGACCGTCCCGGAAGAAGATGGCCTCCTGGCTCTCGTGGACGATAAGCTGGGAGCCCATGTTGAAGTCCTCAATGGGGTGTTTCCACACCAGGGTTTCGTTGTCCCCCTCATACTTGATGACGCTGGCCAGGCCGTCGTGCTTGATCTTCTCGGACATCAACCGCTCCCGCACGTCGTTCTCGAAGTCGCACACCGGGCAGACGTAGGTCTCCGCCGCCTTGCTGGTGCGCAGCCGCACGCCGCACTGGGCGCAGGAGAACTCCTCCGTCTTGGTCTGCTCGGCCTGGGTGTTGATGGGCTCGCCGCACACCGGGCACTTGGCCTGCTCCCCCCTGGACTGGTCGAACACCACCATGTTTCCGCAATGGGGGCATTCCCGGCTGGTCAGCTTGTCGGTGTGGACGTTGATGGTATAGCCGCAGGCGCAGTCGATTTTCTTCCGGGCGAAAAAACCCGTGCGGGCCTCGGCAAACTTGCCGCAGGAGGGGCATTCAATCACAAATTTAGACATGCTTATTCCTCCTCACAGATACAGCGATGACCACATTGGCATTTCATATTCGGAAATTTTTCAAACTGATTATCTTTACGGCACCATTCCCGCACTTTTGTGGCCTCTGTGTAAAGCCGCTCTACCAAAGGTGCTCCGCTTGTTGCTAAATTCTTGAATTCTTTGTCATATTTTTTATAATGCTCCAAACTGATAAGTCCATGAATCAAATCGTTGCGCTGTTTGCACCAAACACCAATTTCATCTAACAATCCTTTGTCAAAATCAGCATAGGGACCATATTTCTGCTTGCATAGCTTTTTTAGGCACACCAGTTTTGTTGTAATACTCACAGGTTTCTCATTTTTGCTGCGTCTTCCTTTTGGGCACTTCTTGATATGTTTTTCAACGATTCGCCCAATGCGTTGTTCAAAGATCGCATAACAAAGCCACGATGCTTCAGTGTACTGTTTCTTTGCCATAGCTGATGTTAGATTATCCAGAAATTTGTCGTGCATTACAGCCATTTCGCATCTGGTTTCATAACTTTCTTTTCTCATTTTCCTCTCTAACCTCACATCTTTTTCAATTCCGCTTCGATCTGGGCCAGCCGGGCCTCGATCTGACGCCTTTTTCCGCCGGAGAACAGCCCTTTCAGGGTAGGCAGCTCCGCTTGCAGGGACTGCTTCTCACGGTTCAGCTCGGCAATCTTCGCCTGGTGGGCCTACTGCTCTTTCCGCCTGCGCTCGGCTTCCTGCCTCTGGCGCTTCTCCTCCTGGCGCTGGTGCTCGGCCTCCTGCCGCTGGCGCTCCTCATATTAAGGCTTGTCCAACCTTGCTACGGCGTTTTTGGTGTAATTATAAGGGCTGTTTAATTGTCTTTAAGATATGAACAATCCGCATAATTGCGGGGTTTCCT
>JAAWHG010000059.1 GCA_022795735.1 Oscillospiraceae bacterium | reverse complement strand
CGCGCAGGGCATCGTCAACGGGTACAGCGACGGCACCTTTAAGCCCCAGGGCAGCGCCACCCGCGCCGAAGTTGCCAAGATGTTAACGGTTTTTTGCCAGTCGGTGTCCTAAACGACGAAATGCACCTCTCCTAATCGATTCCTCTCACTCCAAATCCAGAAGCACGGTCCCCCTCCCGGTAAGCCGGGAGGGGGATTCCCTTCTCTCCGGATGTCATACCCACAGCCTGAAAAGAAAATTGATTTCGGCGGAAACTCCGCAAACCCTATTGACATGCTATGCCGTTTATGCTACACTTTAAAAGTCAAAGGATAGAGGCGCGGTCGATCATCAGTACGCGCCGCCGGGAAGCCTTCGCAAGGCTGTGGCGGCAGGAAAGGGGTCGCCGCCGAAGGAGGCCGAGGCGTAAGGCTTTCCTGGGCGGGCGGAATAACATCCGTTCGACTGTCGCATTGCAATTGCTGTGCGGAGTGCTATCTTGGTCCCCCGCCCTACCGGGGCGTTTTTGCGGGTTCCAGTGGCCGATGCCAGCAGCATCGGTCATTTATTTTTTATAAGGAGCGAATCGTTATGAAAACCAAGACTATCTTTACGGGCGCGGCCACTGCGCTCATTACCCCCACCACCACCGAGGGCGTGGACTATGCCGCGCTGGAAAAGCTCCTGGATTGGCAAATTGACGAGGGCATCGACGGCCTGGTCATCTGCGGCACCACCGGCGAGGGCTCCACCCTGACCGACGCCGAACACCGTCAGGTTCTGCGCTTTGCCGCCGAGACCGTCCAGGGCCGGGTTCCCATTATTGCCGGCACCGGCTCCAACGACACCGCCTACGCCGCCGAGCTGACCCGTTTTGCCTGCGAGCTCGGCTACGACGCCGCTCTGGTGGTCACCCCTTACTATAACAAAACCACCCAAAAGGGCCTCGTCGCCATGTATACCGCCATTGCCGAGAGCTGCAATCTGCCCTTGATTCTCTATAACGTCCCCTCCCGCACCGGTGTAAATATCGAGCCCGCCACCTACGCCGCATTGGCGGAGGTTCCCAACATCACCGCCATCAAGGAGGCCAACGGCAACATCTCCAAGATTGTTGAAACAGCTGCCCTGGTGGGCGACAAGCTGGACATCTACTCGGGCAACGACGATGAAATCGTCCCCATTTTAGCCTGCGGCGGCAAGGGCGTCATCTCCGTCCTCTCCAACCCGGCTCCCAAGGCCACCTCTAACCTGTGCAAAAAGTTTTTCAGCGGCGACGTGGCCGGCGCTATGGCCGATCAGGCCAAGTACCTTCCCCTAATTCGCGCTCTGTTCTCTGAGGTCAATCCCATCCCCGCCAAGGCCGCCATGGCCGCCATGGGTTACTGCGAGGACTTCGTCCGTCTTCCCCTAGTGCCGATGGAAAAGGCCCATCGGGATACGCTCCTCCAGTGTATGCGCGATGTAAACCTTCTGGATTGAGGAGGCACACATGAAAATTATACTCAACGGCGCATCCGGCAGAATGGGCAAGGTACTCCAGGCCATGATTGCCGAAGGCCGCCAGGGTTCGACTCTGGCCGCCGCGGTGGATTCCTTCTCCCAAGATGACAGCATCCTCTCTTCGCTCTCCCAGTTTCATGGCGAGGCCGACTGCGTTATCGACTTTTCCAACCACGCCGCGACCGGCCCCCTCTGCGCATTCGCGGCGGAGCGTTCTCTTCCCCTGGTGATCGCCACAACCGGCCAGACCGACGAGGAACGCGCCGTTATTTCTGAGACCGCAAAGCGGATTCCCCTCTTTTACTCGGGCAATATGTCCCTGGGCATTGCCGTCCTGACCCAGCTGGCTCGGACGGCTGCCAAAATGTTCCCCGACGCCGACGTTGAAATTGTCGAGTCCCATCACAATCAAAAGCTGGACGTTCCCAGCGGTACCGCCCTGATGCTGGCCCACGCCGTCCAGGACGTCCGCCCTGATTCAAACCTTCTGGTAGGCCGCCATGAAAATGGTAAGCGCACCCGGCAGGAGATTGGCATTCACTCCCTGCGCATGGGCAATACAGTTGGCATTCATGAGGTCATCGTCAATACCGGCACCCAAATTTTGACCCTCAAGCATGAGGCACAGGACCGCTCCCTCTTTGCCGAGGGCGCGTTGTCCGCCGCCTCTTTCCTGATTGGAAAGAGGCCCGGACTATACAATATGGACGACCTGGTCGCCCAAGGTTAGGAGAGAGAAGTATATGATTCAAATCGCCATTGCGGGCTACGGCAATCTGGCCAAGGGCGTGGAGTGCGCCGTCCGGCAGAACGCCGATCTGGAGCTGGCGGCGGTCTTCACCCGCCGCGACCCCAAATCCCTGACCATCCGCACCCCCGGCGTGCCGGTGCTCCCCTTGCAGGAGGCCGCCGGATGGAAGGACAAAGTGGATGTCATGATTATCTGCGGCGGCAGCGCTACCGACCTGCCCAAACTGACCCCCGCTCTCGCGCGGGACTTCAATGTCATTGACAGCTTCGACACCCACGCCCACATCCCTGAACACTTCCGGGCGGTGGACGAGGCGGCCTCCGCCACCGGTCATATCGCCTTTATCTCGGTGGGCTGGGACCCCGGCCTCTTCTCCCTCAACCGGCTCTATGCCTCGGCTGTCCTGCCCGAGGGCAAGGACTACACCTTCTGGGGCAAGGGCGTCAGTCAAGGCCACAGCGACGCGGTGCGCCGGATTGCCGGCGTTTTGGACGCGCGGCAATATACCATTCCTGTCCCTGAAGCCCTTGAGCGGGTCCGTAAGGGGGAAAATCCCTCGCTGAGCATCCGCGAAAAGCACACCCGTCTCTGCTATGTCGTCGCCGAGGATGGCGCGGACCGGGCCGCCATTGAGACCGCCATCAAAACCATGCCCAACTACTTCGACGAATACGACACCACCGTTGTGTTTATCACCATGGAGGAGATGAAGCGCGACCACGCCGGGCTGCCACACGGCGGCAGCGTGATTCGCAGCGGCGTCACCGGCTGGGACCGGACGTCCACCCAGACCATCGAATATAAATTGACCCTGGACTCCAATCCAGAGTTTACCTCCAGCGTCCTCTGCGCCTGCGCGCGTGCCGCTATGCGGATGCACGGACGCGGCGTCACTGGCTGCCACACCCTCTTTGACGCCGCCCCGGCCGACCTCTCCCCGCTTCCCCGCGAGGAGTTGTTGGCCCACATGCTGTAATCCGTATAGAAAAGGAGTTTTTCCCATGCAGACCAAAGTCATAAAATTCGGCGGGAGCTCCCTGGCCGACGCGGAGCAATTCCGTAAGGTGGCCGCCATCGTCAAGGCCGACCCGGCCCGCCGTTATGTGGTGGCCTCCGCCCCCGGCAAGCGTTCCGGCGAAGATGAGAAGGTCACCGACATGCTCTACCTCTGTCACACGCTCGCATCCCAGCATGAGTCCTACGAAGCGGTCTTCTCCAAAATTGAGGCGCGCTATCGGGAGATTATCGCCGGTCTGGAGCTGGCGTATTCGCTGGACGAGGAGTTCCAAAAAATCCGCGCCGCCATTGATAAGCAGACCACCCCTGACTATCTGGCAAGCCGGGGCGAATACCTCAACTCGCTGGTTCTGGCGAAATTTTTGGGCTTCGCTTTCATCGACGCGGCTTCGGGCGTCTTCTTCAACGAGGACGGTACTTTTGACGACCGCCACACTTACAAGGCCCTCTCCGCGCTGCTGTCCGCTGAAACATACGCCGTCATCCCCGGATTTTACGGCTCTCTGCCCAATGGCAGCATCAAAACCTTTTCCCGCGGCGGATCCGACATCACCGGATCCATTGTCGCCCGCGCCGCCAATGCCGCCATCTACGAGAACTGGACCGACGTCTCCGGGATGCTCATGGCTGACCCACGCATTGTAAACAACCCCCGCGTCATTCCCGAGATCACCTACCGCGAGCTGCGGGAGCTGGCCTACATGGGTGCGACCGTCATGCATGAGGAAGCCATTTTCCCCGTCCGCGAGGCCCGCATTCCCATCAATATCCGCAACACCAACGCCCCGTCTGATCCCGGTACGATGATCGTCTCCCAGTCGGACACCATCCCCGAGGATACCATCATCACCGGCGTGGCCGGCCGCCTGGGCTTCTCCTCCATTACCATTGAAAAGGACCGGATGAACACCGAGGTTGGCTTTGGGCGCAAGGTCCTGGGCGTTCTAGAACATTACGGTGTTTCCTTTGAGCATGTCCCCACCGGCATTGACACCATGTCGGTCATCGCCTCGACCGCCTCCATCACCCCCAACCGAGACGCGATTGTCGGACGCATTTTCCGCGATACCAGCGCCGATTCGGTCACCGTCGAGGGCTCTATGGCCCTGATCGCCGTGGTGGGACGCGGTATGGTTAGCGCCAAGGGCACCGCTGGTCGGGTCTGCACCGCGCTGGCCGACAGCGGCGTCAACATCCGCATGATCGACCAGGGCTCCGGCGAGCACAACATTCTGCTTGGCGTTGATGAAAAGGACTACGCCGCCGCGCTTAACGCCATCTATGAGGAATTTGTCCATGAATCATGAACTTTTATACCCCGATTTAGCTGTCAACGACGCCGGATGGCTGACCATTGCCGGCTTTGACACCGCCGCCCTCGCCCAGGAATTTGGCACCCCTCTGATGCTGTTGAACGAGGAGAAAATTCGGGCGCGCTGTCGCGTCTACGCCCAGACTCTTCAGACGCATTTTCCCCCCGGCTCCATGGCCCTCTACGCCAGCAAGGCGCTGAGCTTTAAACACATCTATGAGATCGCCGCGCAGGAGGGCTTGGGGGTGGATGTTGTCTCCCCAGGTGAGCTGTACACGGCATACCGGGCCGGCTTTCCGATGGAGCGCGTCTATTTCCATGGGAATAACAAGTCCGACGAGGATATCGCGTTCGCCATTTCCCACCGGGTTGGCTGCATTGTCTGCGACAACCTGGACGAGCTCTCCGCCATCGACGTTCAGGCCGGGACGGCTGGAATTACGCAGGATATTCTGCTCCGCCTGACCCCTGGCATCGACCCGCACACCCATGCGAAAATCAGCACGGGCCAAATTGACTCCAAGTTTGGCGCGGCCATTGAGACCGGGCAGGCGGAGGCGCTCCTGTGTAAAGCGCTGTCCCTCAAGAATGTCAAGGTCTGCGGCGTCCATTGCCATATTGGCTCGCAGATTTTCGATTTTACCCCTTTCTGCGACGCGCTCACCCTGATGCTGCGTTTCCTGTCCGCCATGAAGGAAAAACATGGCTATGAAGCCGAACGCCTGAATCTGGGCGGCGGCATGGGTGTCCCCTACGTGGCGGGCGACCCGTCCATCGACTACGCCGCCAACCTCCTCACCATCGCGAAACAGTTGGACGAGCAGTGCCGCGCCCACGCGCTGACGCCGCCCGCCCTGCTTCTGGAGCCGGGCCGCAGTCTGGTCGCCGACGCGGGCGTCACTCTCTACACGGTGGGCGGCGTCAAAAAAATCCCAGGCTTTAAAAACTATGTCAGTGTGGACGGCGGCATGAGCGACAACCCGCGCTATACCCTGTATCAGTCCGAATACACCGTCTATCTGGCCAGCCGCATGAATGACGTGGCCAACTTCCGCTGCACCGTCGCAGGGCGCTGCTGCGAGAGCGGAGACCTGCTCCAGGAGGACGTGCTTCTGCCCGAACCGCGAAGGGGCGATTTGCTGGCGGTGCTGACTACCGGAGCCTACAATTATTCGATGGCCTCCAACTACAACCGCATCCCCCGCCCCGCAGTGGTCATGCTGACCGGAGAGGGCGCGAAAACGGCGGTTCGCCGGGAGTCGCTCGACGATCTTATTTTAAACGACCTTTAGCCGGTATGGGTTTATAGTCCTTGTCTTGCATATGCAAAACTGGAGGTTTCGAACGCCTCCGTGCTCTCCTGCTTGTTATGATAGGTTTTTCAAAGTAGTTTTAATCATATCACAAAACAACAGCGGCTGTCTCTTTCTTTGAGGCTGCCGCTGCTGTTTTGTTGAGGTCTTTATAAAATCTTCTTGACTTTAGGACTTCTTTAGTCTATACTTAAGGAGTCCCAAAGCAGGAGGTGATGGCATTGGGGGGCAAGAAAATGGGACGCCCTACTGACAATCCGAAGCCCTACCACATGACTGTAAAATACGATGAGGAATGCAAAGAAATTCTTGAACAATATTGCGAACAAGAAAAGGTTCCCCGTATGGAAGCGGCAAGGAGAGGGATAAGGAAGTTAAAGGACGACCTAAAAAAATGATGGGAAGCGGCGCACTCCTACCAAAGACACACGCCACTTCCCCAGCCGACAATTGCTAAAAGGCAAAAGCGACGTAAATATTATACCATGCGTCAGCTTTCCTTTCAAAAAAAATTTCCCAGAAAATTATCAACATAGAGGAACATTTCCGAAATTTACTATCTCCCGAAGAATTTGCAAAGTTTATGGGATTGCAAGGATTACGGGGACAAGCTGAAGCAATCGAGAGCGCAAATGTTTTTGAACATGCTTTTCGCACAGGTGCATTGATGATAATTGACGTATTCTGTTATGAAGAAAATGATTGACCGGGCAGGAAAGTGAATCACACACAAAGAGAGGATTGCCATATGGCGGTCCTCTCTTTCGCCGTTCCGCCTAATCCAGTCCGTCGATGGACGGGTCGTATTGTAGAATCTCAGTGTAAGTCATGATTTTCCAAACTGGACCGAGAATCTCTCCGCATTTTTAATGGTCTGTCCTGAATGGATTTTGCAATGTGGTCAGATGTACTCCAAATCATGCCAATTGCTTCCAGACGGCTGACATCTTCGCCGGTCAGTTTTTTCTGTTTATATTTTTTCCGCATCCGTTGTATCCACAATCCCAGCCGCGTCCCATCCGAAGCAGTGTATTTCGGCGCTATTCTAAGGTTTCCGTGT
>JAAWHG010000020.1 GCA_022795735.1 Oscillospiraceae bacterium | reverse complement strand
ACTCTCCCAAACGGCAAATGGCGGAAACGCCTGAAAATCAAGGCTTTGCCACCATTTGCCGAGTTACATAAGGTTAGGGCTGGAAATTGCAAAATGTTTAAATCAAAATGTTTCTTCTGCCAATGTGAACGAAAGCGTTTTTTTGGATAACGCGCAGTCATTGGAGCAGCAAAAAACGCAGGTTAACGACTGGATGGAATTTTGGCAGAAATTGCTGGTGTCGTCCATTCATCCAGACTGGCGTAGCTTTCAGCAGGCAAATGAAGAATTGGAAAAAGTTCAAAAAAAAATTGTCTTTTTAGTAGACGGGCTAGAGGATATTTTCAAGCAAGCTTCTAAGTCAGAAGTGGAAAAAAAGGCAATCCAGGTTTTATGTCAGGATGTTATGAATCAGTTAATCGCCCGATACCACAATTTGGGTATTATTATCTTCGTGAGACGAGACATGGTTCAGGCGTCAATTCCTATTAACTTTAAACAATTCGAACAAAATTATAAACAGGCAGAATTAAAATGGTCCTCCAATGAGGCTTTAAAGTTGGCTGTATGGCTCGTTTCACAAGCGATTGACGATTTTTATAACGGTCCAAAAGAAATCAACACAGCCTCTCGGGATGTGATTGAAGAAAACTTAATCCGGCTTTGGGGTCTGAAGCTGGGAAAAGCATCCTCCAATGAGGCATACGCATCCAGGTGGATCTTAGCTGCTTTATCTGACTTTAATGGGCAGCTGCAAGCGAGAGACATTATTCGCTTTCTAAAATACGCAACATCCCCGACGGGTAAAAAAGCTCCTTATCAGGATCGTCTGTTAATGCCGGCAGAAATCAAAAGCGCCGTCTTCACTTGTTCTAATGAAAAAATGGAAGAGGTTAAACAAGAATATACCGCCTTAAGACCTATTTTTGAAAAACTGGAACAACTTCCGATCGAAAAAAAGTCATTACCGATTGATTCAGAGCATGCGCAGCTAAATAATGATGAAGAAAAAAATATGATTTTAGAGGGCTATCTGAAACGCGATGGCGACAAGTACTATCTGCCTGAAATTATTCGTCATGCACTTGGATTTCGATATAGCAAAGGTGCTAGACCGAAGGTTCTATCGTTGACGTTGAAACACTAGTTAAACGCATCGAGATAGACAGCGTCAACACTCTCTTTACACTTTTATCTTTTTTTCACTTGCATTTCCTGTTTAATTAGTGTATTTTATTTTTAAAGTTTTTTATTTAATCATATTACAAAACGACAGCGTCTACCACTTCTTTGAGGTAGCCGCTGTCGTTTTCATGGAAAGAACCCATTTAAAAATTCAACTTTTTCCCTTCCGCGTAGTGGTCGTGGGTGAAATAGTCCAGGGATATAATAAAATCGCAGGATTTATCCGCGGGTATCAAAGAGGTGAATTTATCACTCATGTCAATGAGCGCGGCAAGCATTGTCATAAACGCTCCATCGTAAACACCGCAGAAGTAATATAACGTAACAGATGTATAATAAAAGTGGTCTTTAATGTCAATGCCGATCTCGTACTCGGAAGAAAACCGGATTGCCAATTTAATATACTCTCTCAGGTTCTTGATTTTCCAGGGCAACGGAAGATAGACGCTTTTTTCTATCATGTGATTCCATTTTGCCACAAATCCATCCCATCCCTGTGTTTCCTCCGGCATGGCCGGAATACCGGCGTCCGCTGCGCCGGATGCTTGTTCCACTGTGTTTTCGTCTCTCTCATCAGGGAGATACCGCTTGGTGTAGATTACCTTTACTTCCGGCCCATCCAGCATTTTCACACACCTCCACCATTAAATTACTGACTTTTGATTCATCGACTTAATAAAAATCTCAAAGTTAACTATGTATAGTTAATCGAAGGTTTTTTTACTGCTATCATGTAAACAATAATATAATGAAACTTATTGTCTCATGATAGCAGAGGAATATGATGGATTCAAATTATGCAAAAATTATTTTGAATAGGATACTTTCTCTGTGTGAGAAGCGCGGGATTACAATCAATAAACTTGCAGAAATGAGCGGAGTTAGGCAGTCCTCCATTCACAATTTGGTATGCGGTGCATCTACCAATCCTACAATTCGTACACTGCATAAAATTTCCATTGCATTCAGCATGACCTTAGCAGAGTTTCTTGATTATCCAGAATTGAACAATTATTCATTTGATGATGAAGCCGAAGATGAATAGAGCTTTTCCTAAACCAGCATTTTGCTACAACAAGATGCTGGTTTTGACATCCAAGTCCCGGTTTTGTTCCTTTTGATTATACCACTTTGAATGTTATATGTCTACTATGAGATTACTCATACATTGACTGCCCCAAAACAAACCCACGGCGGCGTTCTCCCATACGGAGAGCGCCGCCGCGCTTTGCTTTGTACGCAATGAAAGATTTGGCACTTCAATCGTGTGTGCTTTACTAAGTTGACTTTTTGGGAAAAACCGGATATATTATAGTAAAGTACACAATCGTTTCGAAATTTTCGTGTAGTTTAGTAGGTGTGAGACAATGCTTAATGAAAAATTGATAAATGTTGCCAGGAAGACTTTTTCCAAACATGATAATATAATGACTACTGCTCAACTGGATTCCTCCAGAATTTACTATGCTGATATTCAGAAGCTATTAAACGAGGGCTACATTGAAAAAATCAAACGGGGCTATTATCATTGGACGGAGACTTACGGCGAACAGGAAGTAAAAATTATTAACCGTCTTTTTCCCGACGCGGTACTTTGCATGGAAACTGCCCTCTTTTACTATCAGTACAGTAACCGCAATCCTGCCGAGTGGAATATTACGATTGATAAAAACGTCTCCCGAAGTCGTACAAATATTGATTACCCCTTTGTAAAGGCATATCGGGTTGAGCCTGTTTTAGTACCCCTCGGCGAAACGAAAGGCAGTATCAACTCTGTCGATGTACGTATCTACGACCGTGACCGTGCCATTTGCGATGTACTACGGAATATGAGCAAAATGGATAAAGAGATTTTTAATAAGGCGATACAAGGGTATGTAAAAGACCCGAAAAAGAATATACCGAATCTGATGGAGTATGCCAAAGTATTGCGAATGCAAAAACGAGTAAAAGAATTGATTGGAGTGTGGTTGTGATGGCTGATGTAGCGGCATCTGTTTTGGCAAAGCTTAAGAATAAGGCGAAAGCGGCTGGCATCAGCTATCAGCAGTGCCTACAGCTTTTTATGCAGGAGGAATTTTTGCGGAAGCTCTCAAAGTCTGGATATGAGGATACGCTTATTCTCAAGGGTGGATTGTTTATCTATACGCTCACCAATTTTGAAAGTCGAGCAACAATTGATGTGGACTTCCTACTCCGAAGCGTTTCCAATTCGTTGGATGAAGTAAAAGCCATTATCCTAAAAATTCTTGCTACGCCCACGGGCAATGATTATATTGAGATGAATGCAAAAGGATTTGAGGAAATTTCACCGCAAAGGAAATATCACGGCATCAGCACACAGATTATCGGAAAGATAAAAAATGTTCGAGTCCCATTCAATGTGGATATTGGTGTTGGCGATGTGATTGTTCCCCGTGCCGTGCAGCGGACTATCCATACACAGCTCCCTGATTTTGAAGCTCCTGTTATTATGACCTATTCACTTGAAAGCACCATAGCCGAGAAATTTGATGCAATTCTACAACGATTTGAACTGACAGGCAGAATGAAAGATTTTTATGATATTTACTATCTGGCAAGGACTTTTGATTTTGACGGAGCAAAATTGCAGACGGCAATATCCAAAACATTGGAACGGCGGGGGACGCCCTACGAAAAGGACAGCTTCAAGCGTGTTGTTTCTCTTGCCGAGGATGTGGACATGCAGAAGCGTTGGAAATTCTTTTTGAAGGTCATAAAAGATGATACGCCTGAGTTTTCCGCGGTCATTGAGGAAATACAGACTTTCCTTGAGCCTGTATTTGATGCGATTGTGAACGAGGAAGAATGGCAAAAACAGTGGAATTTTCTTGCAAAATGGGACGAAAATGAAAGAAGTCTTCCATGATGAGTAACGAGCATGAACTGTTCACAGGACGGACAATTAAAAAAAGCGTTAGCCTCTGAAAACGCCCTGCGCGCACGGCGGAACATCTCAGAGGCTTCACTACCCACCCACTGACTGCCCCAAAACAAACCAACGGCGGCGTTCTCCCATACGGAGAACACCGCCGCTCTTCATCGGAATACAACCTCCATCCCCTTCTGCATCAGGGGACTGATATCCAACACCGCCTGATCGCCGGTGTGGCACTCAATTTTAGACACGTCCACCGCGCAGTGGAGCATTCCCACGTGTCCGCGCACCGGGCAGCGCTGGCCGTTCACCCGGACATAGAGACGCCGCTTGGTCAGCCACGCCTTCAGCAGAGACAGCGTCCCCCGGACGCAGTCCCGGAAGCGAAAGCTGTCCCGCCCGTACTCTGTGCCGAACCCGTGATACCAGCCCACCGGCAGAATGGCCAGACGGGTCTCCTTCCGGGCGCGCCACGCCCCGCCGTAACCGGTAGACCCGCCCTTCGACAGACGGTGCAGCTCGGTCACCGCCGTCTCACAGCAGCCGACACGCCGGAGGCCAAAATTCCCCTTGGCGCTCAGCCGTCCCAACAGGGCGGAACCCACGCGAACCCCGTTCATCCGCATCTCCGGCCAGCGGAACAGCGCCGCCGAGTTGCAGCAATGGGCCTCCCCGGTCTCGTAGCCGCGCCCCGCCAGCTTGTCCAGCAGAATTTGGAACTGCTCAAACTGCTCCCGGGTCCTCTTCTCCGAGCAAAAGGCCGACGAAAAGTGGGTGTAAATCCCCGACACCGCGATGTGGTCCATATACTGATAGATCGCGGCAATCTGGTTGAACTCCTCCGGACGGAACCCATAGCGGCCCATACCGGTGTCCAGCTTGACATGCGCCTCGGCCACCATGTCCCGGCCCGCCGCAATGCCGTTGAGGGCGACCGCGCCGTCCTGGGTCGAAATGGTGCAGATCACGTTTAAATCCAAAAGCGCCTCCAGCACGGCCCGGTCCGTCGTGGGCTGGAGCATCAGGATTCGTTCATCGGCGAACCCCGCCTCCCGCAGCGCCCTGGCCTCCGATACCTCGGTGACGCAAAAGCGGGTGATCCCCTGGTCCCGCAGCAGCCGCGCGAGGGGTACGGCGCCCAGGCCGTAGCCGCCGCCCTTGACCACCGCCCACACCGGCACGCCGTCCGCCTGCCGCTGGATGATTTGGATGTTGGCGATCAGCGCTTCTTTTTCCGCAACGTAAGTCCTCATCTCATTGCGCCCCGTTCTTTTTCAAATACCGCTTCTTGCGGACCTCCTTGAGCAGGTTGGTGCCGTGCTCGACGGCAAAATACACCGGGCGGTTGAGCACGAGGTCCATCTCGCCCACAAACTCGGTGAACTCGCCGCCGAAGCCCTTTTTGAATTTATAGAGGCCGTACAGCGGGTTGTCCTCGCTCAAGTCGCCCGACACGCCCCGGAAATCGTACACCCGGCACCCGGTCTCCACCGCCCACTGAATCATCCGCCATTGCAGGAGGTAGTTGGGCATCAGGTTGCGGTGCTCGTTGCTCGAAGCGCCGTAGAGGTACCACACCTTGTCCCCGTAGTGGATGGCCAGCGTGCCGGCGATGGGGACGTCCTCGTGAAAGGCCATATAGAGGCGGCAATGCTCCCCCAGGTTGTCCAACATCTGGGCGAAATATTCCGGCTGGCGGGTGACGAAGCCGTCCCGCACGCCGGTTTCCAGCATCAGGCGGGCAAAGTCGGGCACCATTTCCTTGCCGCAGATCCGGACCTCCACCCCCTTGCGTCCGGCGAGCCGGATGTTGTAGCGCCATTTCTGATGGAAGCCCGCCATGACCTCCTCCTCGGTCTTGCCGTCCACGTCCAGGCGGAAGACGTATTTCGGCTGGATGGCCTCGAAGTTCTTGCCGCCCTCCTTGAGCTGGAAGCCCTGGCCCAGCATGAAGTCGCGGAAAACCGTGTTGGAGGAGGGCACGTCGGGGTCCAGCTTGAGGACGTAGGATTTGCGTTCCCTGGCGAGCGCTCTCGCGCCGTCCAGCAGCTCGCGCAGCGTCTCCTGGTCGGACAGGTCGCAGACCGGCCCCCGGCAGCCGTACATCAGGGTATAGGGCAGGCCCGGCACCTTCCGGATGAGGAGGGCCAGGGTCCCCTTGATGGCCCCCGTTTCGTCCCGCGCCGCCAGCGCCTGCCAGTCCCACATGGGCTTCTGCTTCGCCCACAGGGCGCTCTGGGCAAAGTTGCCCTTGGGGCAGGACTGGACGAAGGTTTCGTACTCAGCCAGGGTTTTTTCGGTGATTCGCTCCAACATGACATAATCTCCATATTCCAAGATTTTGTTAATATGGTATCATATGACCCGCCATTATGCAAGGCCGGTCTGTTAAAATGCGGAAAAACAGGGCGCGGCCTCCGGTCCGGACGCCGCGCCCCTATTTTTTGTTCGACAATTCGCCGGACGGCTTTTTTCCTTCGTTCATACAGGCGCTTCCACCTCCTGGAGCTTTCCGGCGGCTTCGGCTTCCGCCGCCGCTTTGGCTTTCTTTTTCTTTAGCGACCATACCGCAAGTCTCCATTCTCCAAGTCTTAGCAAAGCACACGCCGGAACGGCGGCTAACAATAAGATTGGTTTGGCGAATCCAATAGCTCCCAGGACGATTAAATCTCGAATCAGACATGCAAGATTTGGCTTGACAGTTATCCGCCATTCCAGCGTTTCACTGGTGACTGCGGGGTAAAACAACCTGTGCATTCCGACCTCTCCTTTCCTAACAATATATGAGTCTGTCATTTAAAGTTTCTTAAAACCAGTATATGGTATAATGCTATATTTGTCAATGGAAAGAGATTTAAATCTGGGAATTTTAAATAAATATATCACAATAAACGCCGAACAGGGGACAAAGAGGTAAGAGTAGGGTGGAGCATCCAAACAGGATGCTCCATCTTTAGGTTTATTGGCTAACAATTGTCCATATTTACTCGGGTTGTTTACCTTCCTGAATTTTTGCGGCAGCATCATAGGCAGCTTTCTTTTTCTTCAATGCTCTGTCTGCAAGTCTCCACCAAACAATTCCAACCCCTGCAAATACTGGAACAAGACCAAACAACAGAATAGGCTTATAAATTCCGGCGAATACAAGAATCAATAGACTAATAACCAAGGTGGCAAAATTTGGCTTGACAGTTGTTTTCCATTCTTGTTTATGGGCCACTGGGTCTACTAAATTATAATTTTGCCAGTGCATTCTAAAACCCTCCTTTTATGATAAATTGTAAGGCAAGAAATGCAAACACTCTTTCCCGACCTTTTTAGCTTATAAAACCCAAGCCGTATTTATTGCAAATGAACTTGCAGAAAACACAATTTTTATATCACCCAAATAAGCGGAGCCATCCCCTATACCAACTCCACTAGTGTGAAGTTCAACTCGAACGACAGCCTGACTCCCGGAACGCTGATCATAGTAATAGCCTCCAAGTGTTACAAGGCCATTTCCGTTCCCACTAAACGAATATGTATCACTCACCTGGCCAACACCATAGCTATACTTATAGTGATCAACGTAATAATGTACATTAAGCGATAAATAGCCTTCTAAGTTTTTGACATCTATACGCGACTTTGTATAATACGTTACATTACCACCATCTCTCGTAGAACCCGGTGTAAAAGTTTTTTGAGTCGCAACCATTGGTGAATACACATCCAGTGTTACAATTCGGCCATCACTATAGACCTTTTCAAGAGTTTGCTTTGGACCGGCCTTTTTTAACTCCGCATAATAGGCCAACTGCTCTTCCACAGAAAGCGGTGACATTTTAGTGGCAAACTCCTTAGCTGCTGCGGCGCTTAACTGTGCCTCCGGAAACTCCTTCTTCATGGCCTCAATTTCCTTTACGGCCATTTCAGGCGTCATGATGGATACAGCGCCGGCATTGTCTTTTAGCATCTCTGTTTTATCGTATGCCGCTACAGGTAGGGAAAAGACAATACCCATTACAACCAACACGCAAATACACTTTACCAGCTTTTTCATTTTGTTTTCCTTCTTTGTTTTTGATGTATGTACTGGTACTGCTTTTTTCTTTGCGTAAACATCATCCCCCTACCTAAGGCAAACTCTCATGCAGGCTGGGCCACAAGTGAACCGCAGCTTGCGTGACTCTTAGGATATTAAAAGTTTAGCACAAGCCGCCACGCAAATCAGCTTTTTTGCGTAAACTGTTAAATTTATGTATTGAATTGCATTTTGGTACACAAGCCCTGCGAAAATGAAAAAACCAAATAAATCGCTTTTTCAACGATTTACTATTGCTTTTTCCAAAAAACTGGCATATAATACCATATCAAACTTAATACATGAAACACACAATTGGGGGGGAGGGGGGGAGCAGGGCGTCATGATTAAAATTGCCATTGCCGACGACAGCGAGGCGCTTCTGCGTGAAGCGGAGCGGCTTGTAAAAAAGTATATGGAGACATCCGCCTGCACGTTTCAGATCACCAGCTATCCGGAACCTCTCGCCCTGACCGCCTCCATTGCCGAAGGGGAACGCTTCGACATCTATCTGCTGGATATCGAAATGCCGGGCGCCAACGGAATTGACGTGGCCGGAGAGATTCGTCAGTTTCAGCCGGTCGCGGTTATTATTTTCTTAACGGCATATATCGAGTACGCCGCAAAGGGATATACCGTTGGCGCGCTGCGGTATATATTAAAGCCAAGAATGGCCGAGGAATTACCGGAAGCCCTGGAAGCGGCTTTGAAAGCTTTGGCCGGCGCGGACAGCGCCTGCCTGACGCTGTCCCGCTACAACAATATCACGCGGATTTTCTACCGGGATATCATCTATGTGCGGAAGGACGCCCGCTGTGTGCGGATTGTCACGACGGAGCAGGGGGCTTTGCCGGACAGCCGGGGAATCAAGGAGCTATTCGAGGCGTTTCACGACGCCCGGTTCACCTTTACAGACCGGAGCTGCTTTGTCAACTTGGATTTCGCCCGCGCAATCGACGGAAACTGGATGGTCATGAAAAACGGGGAACGATTGCCGATCAGCCGTCCCATGATGCCCAAGGTAAAGGAGGCGATCATGGGCCTTTGGGGAGGGTGAACGGATGAACGCCTGGTTTATGACGGCGGAGATTCTGGCAACCTTCGCTGAAAGCCTGTTAATTGTTGGTACGGTAGTCAACGCCTCCGGGCGCAGGTATTCCTGGAAGAAAAGCGTTTGGCTCACCTTTCTCTGCGCGGCTGTTCTCACGGCCTACGTTACCTATCTGGACGCGCGGCCGGACTATGCCTTTTTCACCCCGGTGGGATACATGCTGCTGGTCGTTTTTGGGGCGGGAGGGCTGCTTTCCACCGGTAAATTCGTACTGCGGACCGCCTCCTGCGTTCTCGCCCTTTTTGTGACCCGCGCCATTGATTACATGCTCCTGATCGCGCTGACGCTGTTTCACGGCAGTCCCCAGGCGTTTTTTTATCTGTACTTACAGCCCGGAGCCTCCCGGGTATACTATCTGCTGCTCAACAACCTTTACGCTCTGCTGGTATACTGTTTCTTCCGGAAGCATCTTTTGAAGCTGTCCGCGCTGTCGAAAAAAACAATCTGGCTCCTGCTGCTCTATACCGCCCTGGCCTATGGCGTGCTGCAATATCTTTTTACCATGGTGCTGTACGGAAACGCCATCCAGCTACAGGGCTCGGCGATCCTCTCCCTTTTTGTTTTGCTCTGCGCGCTTTTTACCTTTGTTTTCTCCATGATTACCCTTTCCGCGTCGGAGCGCGAAAAGGCCACCAATCAAATGCTGGCGAGCATGAATCAGATGATGGAGGCCAATTTCTACAGCCTGAACGAAAGCATTACCGGCAACGCGAAAGCGATCCATGACTTTCACCACCATCTTTCCGTGATTCAAACGCTGGCGCAAAAGGAGGAACCCGCGCAAATATCCGAGTATATTGGCTCGGTCCTGACTGCCTCCTTTGTCCCCGCGCGGCTGTGCCAATGCGGCAACAACATCCTTGACGCCGTCATCAACGCAAAGCTGACCGAGGCCGGGCAGAAGGGCATCGACGCGGCGTATACCATTCAAATCGAGGATTTGTCCGCCTTCGCGCAGGCGGACATCTGCGCGGTCCTGGCAAATCAGATTGAAAACGCTTTTGAAGCCTGTGAAAAGGTCGCGGGGGCGCGAAGGATACAAATCCATATCCATCAGAAGGAGGGCTTTGTCCTATTCAAGGTGACAAACCCCGTCGCCGCCAATCCCTTTCTGGACAATGAAAACCTCGCCTCCACCAAAACGGATTCCAACGTGATACACGGACTGGGCCTGAAAAACATTCAGGACATTGCCAAAAAATATAACGGGTCGCTGCATTGTGAATATGCGAACGGACGGTTTATTTCGACGGTTTTACTTTGCGGTCGAGCTGTTTAACCCCCCATATTTTCCAGAAACAGGCCGGAGGATGCGGAGCAATCCGTACCCTCCGAATTTTGTGCGCCGGCCGCGGAAACCATGAATTTGATTTTTAGGGAAACTGTGGTATAATTGTATCGGTAAAGATTCCTTGAGGAGGCGAGGGCCGTATGACAAACTACGCCAAGCTGCTGTTTCAGCGGTTTATCATGGTATCCTTCTGCATTCTCATTCAAATCGCGGCGCTGTTTCTGAGCGTCGGCGTGCTGTCGGGCTATTCCCGCTGGTTTACCGTCACCATGAACGTTTTCATGTGGATCGCCGTCATCGCCATCGTCTCCAAGCGCACCGACCCGGGCTATAAAATCGCCTGGATTATTCCCATTCTGGCCCTCCCTATCTTCGGCATCCTGTTCTACCTGCTCTTCGGCGGCAACCGGCTGTCCCGTCGGCTCAAACGGCGGATGCGCGACGTGGAGCAGACGCACCGGGAAAACCTCTTTCAGGACCCCGCCGTCCTCCGGCGGGAGGCCAAGCTCAATCCCGACGCCGTTCTGCAATCTAACTATATCAGCAGCATCGCCTTCTGCCCCGTCTACGATGGCACGGAGACCGTTTACTACCCCTGCGGCGAGGCCGCCTTTCCCGACATGCTGGCCGCCATCTCCCGGGCCAAGCGCTATATCTTTCTCGAATACTTCATCATCCAGCCGGGTAAGATGTGGGACACCATGCTCCAGCAGCTCCGCCGCAAGGCGGCGGCGGGGGTGGACGTGCGGGTCATCTACGACGACTTCGGCACCATCACCCGCCTGCCCGGCCGTTACTACAAAAAGCTGGAGGGAATGGGGCTTAAGGCCAGCAGCTTCAACCCCTATATCCCGGTCCTCTCCTCCCGGCTCAACAACCGCGACCACCGGAAATTCCTCATTGTGGACGGGGAGACAGGCTTTACCGGCGGCATCAACCTCGCCGACGAGTATATCAACCACACCCACCCTCTCGGCTACTGGAAGGACTGCGTCATCCGCCTGCGGGGCGAGGCGGTGTGGTCGATGACGGTCATGTTTTTGTCCATGTGGTCCCACATCCGCGACCAGCGGGAGCACCTCCCGTCCTTCAAGCCCGACTATCCGCCCGTTCCCATTGGCCGCGACCACGGCTTCGTCCAGCCCTTCGCCGACACTCCGCTCGACAACGAGGCGGTGGGGGACACCGTGTTCTTCAACCTCATTACCAAGGCCAAACGGTCGGTCTATATCATGACCCCCTATCTGGTCATCAGCGACAAGATGATCTCCGCCCTGACGGTGGCCGCCAAAAACGGGGTGGACGTCCGCATTATCACGCCGGGGGTCCCCGACAAATGGTATGTCTTCCTGGTGACCCAGGCCCATTACCCCGACCTGATCGCCAGCGGGGTGCGCATCTATTCCTTTTCCCCGGGCTTCATTCACTCCAAGGTCTTCTGCGTGGACGGCGAGTACGCCGTGGTGGGGACGGTGAACTTTGACTTCCGCAGCCTGTACCTCCACTTTGAGGACGCCGTCTGGCTCTACCGGGCCGACTGCGTGAAACAGGTCGCCCAGGATTTTGACAACACCTTTCCCCTGTGCCATCAGGTTACGCTGGCCGAGTGCAAGTCGGTCTCGTGGTTTAAGCGCCTGTTCGGCTCCATTCTGCGGATGTTCTCCCCACTGATGTGACGCGAACCGGCGGCAGGAGGATCGGAGCATGTTTGAAACGTTAGGCTTTTCCTACGTCGGACTCATCTTTTTATTGATGCTGTTTATTCCCAACATCCTATGGTCCAGGAAAAAACCGCTGGGGTATTCGTCCGAGACCGAAAATAAAATTTTGGTCCTCCTTGAAAGAATCGGCGAGGTATCGGTCTGCTGCTGTGCCCTGCTGTTCTCCAATTTCAACCTCCGCGAGTGGACGAGCTGGTCTTGGTGGCTCATTGCCGCGTTTCTGCTCATGGCGATGTATGAGCTGTGGTGGATCCGGTATTTTCGGGGCGAACGGAAGTTGTCCGATTTTTACAGCAGCTTTCTCCTCGTGCCTCTGGCCGGGGCGACGCTGCCCGTGCTCGCTTTTTTTACGCTCGGTATATACGGAAAATCATACACGATGCTACTCGCAACCGTAATCCTGGGCATTGGGCACATCGGCATTCATATGCAACACAAAAAAGAGATCGGCTTTGCCGCGTGATGGAAACACGCCGGCATCCGCGCAAAGCGCCGGGAAGGGAAGGGTCGGTATGGCAACCGAACATCTATACTATCAGGACAGTCACATGACCAGCTTCACCGCGACGGTGACCGCCTGCGAGGCGGATAAAAAGGGCTTCGCGGTCCGCCTGGACCGCACCGCCTTTTACCCTGAAGGGGGCGGGCAGCCCTTTGACACCGGGACGCTGGACGCCGTCGCGGTAGACGAGGTTCACGAGCGGGACGGAGAGGTGGTCCACTATTGCGCGGCCCCCCTTCCGGCCGGCGCGCGGGTCACGGGGCGCATCCATTGGGCCCGCCGGTTTGATTTGATGCAGCAGCACAGCGGCGAGCACATTGTCAGCGGTCTGATCCACGCCGCCTATGGCTATGACAACACCGGCTTTCACATCGGCCATGACGCCGTCACCATCGACCTCAGCGGCGAGCTGGACGCCGGGCAGCTTTTGGAAATCGAGACCCGGGCCAACGAGACGGTCTGGCGGAACGAGGCGGTCCGCTGCTTTTATCCCGACGCCGGAACGCTGGCCGCCCTGCCCTACCGGAGCAAGAAGGCCCTGACGGGGGCGGTGCGGCTGGTGGAGTTCCCCGGCGCCGACCTGTGCGCCTGCTGCGGCACCCACGTTGGGCGCACCGGCGAGATCGGTCCCATCCGGCTGCTCAGCGCCGTCAAGTTCCGGGGCGGGACGCGGGTGGAGCTGCTCTGCGGCGGACGCGCGCTGCGCTATGAGCAGGCCCTGTTCGCCCAGAACCGGAAAATTTCCAACCTCTTCTCGGCCAAGCCGCTGGAGACCGCCGCCGCCGCCGAACGGGCGGCCGGGGAGCTGGCGCGGTGGAAGTACCGGGCAACCGGTTTGGAGGACCGGCTGTTCGCCGCGATGGCCGAAGGGCTGCGGGACCGGGGCGACTCGCTGCTCTTTGAGCCGGAGCTCACCCCCGACGGGGTGCGGCGGCTGGCGGCGGCGGTGTCGGAGCGCTGCGGCGGCGTGGCGGCGGTCTTTTCCCCCGGAAGCGGCGGGACAAGCTACGCCCTCTGCCGTCCCGGCGGCGACCTCCGTCCCCTGTGCAGAGCCCTTAACGCGGCGCTGGACGGACGCGGCGGCGGCAAGCCCGAGCTGGTTCAGGGCTCGGTCCGGGCCGGGGAGAACGAGATTCGCGACTTTTTTAAAAAACAGGAAGGGTGAGGAAGATGGTACAGGATATTTCCCCGCATGTTTTCCGGAATGAATTTACCAACATCCCCCCAGCGGAGGGTGACTTCGCCCTCTCCTTCGGGCCGGACGGTCTTCTGATGGACCCGTCGGTGGGCATCCGCCTCCCGACGGTCGCCGAGGCCCGCGCCCTGGGGGCGGAGGGATTACAATTTCTCTTCACGGAGGACAATTCCCGGTTTTATCTGTCGGACAACACCCTTCCCGCCGGGCGCGGCTACGTCTATGTGGATAGCCGCGCCTTTCGGGGGATGGGGCCGCAAGCGGTCCTCTACGCCTGCGGGGTGGGGGAGAGCCTGTTTCGCTGGTACCGCTCCAACCGCTTCTGCGGGGGCTGCGGCACCGAAATGGGCCGGAGCGAGCGGGAACGTTCCCTGATCTGCCCCGCCTGCGGCCACACGGTCTACCCCAAAATCTGCCCCGCCATCATCGCGGCGGTGTGCGACGGGGACCGGCTGCTGCTGACCAAATACGCCGGGCGCGGCTTCTCCAGCCACGCCCTGGTGGCCGGTTTCGCCGAGATCGGCGAGTCCATAGAGGACACCGTCCGCCGGGAGGTCATGGAGGAGGTGGGGCTGCGGCTGGGCGAGCTGCGGTTTTACAAGTCCCAGCCCTGGGTGTTTACCGACACCCTGCTCATGGGCTTTTACGCCCGTCTGGACGGGCCGGACACAGTACGGCTCCAGGAGGACGAGCTCTCCCTCGCCCAGTGGTTTTCGCGGGACGCTCTGCCCGGGGACCATTCGGCGATCAGCCTCACCGGCGAGATGATCGAGGTCTTCCGCGCGGGACAAGACCCCTTCTCCCTGGCAAAATAGGGGCTTCTTTTTTCCAGCGGCGGTGCTATAATATTTTTAAGAAATTCACCTGAGCATTAAGGAGGCGCATCCATGAACGAAAGCAAAGACACCCAATCCATCGCCGGCGCGCGGCGGCAAAACCGGCGGCTCGTCCTCTGGCTGGTCTGCGGCGGCTATCTTCTCTATCTGACCTTCCAGTTGGGCAAGAGTCTGTACGCTGGCGAGGTCCCGGCGGGGACCGAAACCCTGGTCGCCTGGATTAGCTGCATCATCTTCGGCCTGGTGGGGCTGGCCCTTCTGGTCCTTTCGGCCCGGATCGCCCTCCGCTCCTTCAAAGGGTCGATGGACGCCATGGAGGAAGCCGAAGCCGCCGAGGCCGGCGGGGAAGAGGAATCTTAATTTAAGGAGGTCCCGCTATGAAACTGACATTTTACGGCGCGGCCAAGGCCGTCACCGGCAGCTGCCACTGCGTCACCTGCGGCGGGCGCAAAATTCTCATCGACTGCGGCCTGCAACAGGGCAGAGACGAATGGGACAACGCCGAGTTCGATTTCGTCCCCAGCCTCATCGACGACGTGATTGTCACCCACGCCCACATCGACCACACCGGGCGCATTCCCCTCCTGGTCAAGCAGGGCTTCCGGGGCAACATCTACTGCACCCGTCTGACCGGCGAGCTGATGAGCATCATGCTGCGCGATTCGGCCCACATTCAGGAGTCGGACGCCCGCTGGAAAAACCAGAAGGGCCGCCGTGCGGGCCAGCCCGCCGTGGAGCCCCTCTACACCCTGGCCGACGCCGAGGCGGCGCTCGAGCACATCGTCCCCTGCGAATACGGGCGGGAGGTCCGCCTTGACAAGGATATCACCGCCCGCTTCAACGACGCGGGGCATCTCCTCGGCTCCGCCACCGTGGAGCTGTGGCTGACCGAGGACGGCTCCAGCCGCAAGCTGGTCTTCACCGGCGATCTGGGCAACGTCGATCAGCCCATCATCCGCGACCCCCAGCCGGTGGAAGGGGCCGACTACCTGATTACCGAGAGCACCTACGGCAACCGCGTTCACGAGCCGCCGGTCAGCTACACCGCCTCGCTGGCCGCCCTGTTCGACAAGACCCTGGGGCGCGGGGGCAACGTCATCATTCCCGCCTTCGCCGTGGGGCGCACCCAGGAGCTTCTCTACTTCATCCGCGAGATGAAGGAGCAAAACCTCGTCAAGAGCGTCCCCAACTTTGAGGTCTGCGTGGACAGTCCCCTTGCCAACGAGGCCACCCGTATTTTCTCGGGCGATTTGGAGGGCTATCTCGACGAGGAGGCGCTGCGGACGGTGCGGGAGCGCGACCTGTTCTCCTTCCCCAACCTCCGCCTCATCACCAGCAGCGACGAGTCGCGCACCCTTAACGAGGACCGTACCCCCCGGGTCATCCTGTCGGCCGCCGGCATGTGCGACGCCGGGCGCATCCGGCACCACCTCAAGCACAACCTCTGGCGGCCGGAATGCTCCATCGTCTTCGTCGGATACCAGGGGGAGGGCACGCTGGGCCGCGCCCTCCTCGACGGGGCGCAGGCCGTCCGCCTGTTCGGCGAGACCATCGAGGTCAACGCCGACATCGTGTTCTTCCAGGGCCTGTCCTCCCACGCCGACCAGACCCATCTTCTGGCCTTTGCCGAGCACTTCGCCCCCGCGCCGCGCCACACCTTCGTGGTCCACGGGCAGGGCGAGGTGGCCGAGCAGTTCGCCTATCTGCTCAAGGAGCGAAAAATTCCCGCCCACGCCCCCGAGCCGGGCGAGGTATACGACCTGATCGGCAACCGCCTCCTTGAGGCCGGCACGCCCAGAGTCAAAACCGCCCCCGCCGCCAAGGCCATCCCATCCGCCTCTCCCGCGTGGAGACGCCTCGAGCAGACCGCCAAGGAACTGATGCAGGTCGTCGAGCGCAACCGGGGCGGCGCAAACAAGGATCTTGCCAAGTTCGCCGATCAGCTCAAGGCGCTGATGAACAAGTGGGACCGGTAGCATATTGGGGGAACGTCCGCTTCCCTTGCCGTCGTGAGGTGGGGCCATGGGGGTAATGGAACTGCTGCTTCTGGCCGTCGGCCTGTCCATGGACGCCTTTGCCGTCTCGGTCTGCAAGGGCCTGGCGCTGGGCAAGCCCAAGCTGTGGCAGATGGCCGCCGTGGGCGCCTGGTTCGGCGGGTTCCAGGCGTTGATGCCGCTGCTGGGCTATCTGCTGGGCAGTACCTTTCAGCAGTACATTCAGTCGGTGGATCACTGGATTGCTTTCGGCCTGCTCGGGTTCATCGGGGTCAACATGATACATGAGTCGAGGGGCGGCAAAGAGGAGGGGCAGAGCGCCTCCCTCCATTGGCGGCCCATGCTCCTCATGGCTGTGGCAACCAGCATCGACGCCCTGGCCGTGGGCATTACCTTCGCTTTTTTACAGGTCAACGTCATCCTGGCCGTCGCCGCCATCGGCCTGGTCACCTTTTTCTTCTCCGGCTTCGGCGTCCGGGTGGGCGGCGTGTTCGGGGAACGCTGGCGGGGCCGTGCCGAGCTGTGCGGCGGCGTGATTTTGATTCTTTTGGGACTGGACATATTATTGGAGCATTTGGGCATCTTAGCTTGAAAAGGAGGTCGTTATTATGTATGATATGCTGATTGTTGGCGCCGGCCCGGCGGGAATTTCGGCGGCCCTGACCGCCCAGCACCGGGGACGCGGCGTCCTGGTGATCGGCAACGACTTCCGCGAGAGTCCTCTTGCCAAGGCCCACGTCATCCACAACTATCCCGGCATCACCGGCGACGGCATGCAGCTGCTGGAAGCCATGCACCAGCAGCTGCGGGCGCTGGACATTCCGGTGGTGACCCGCCGGGTGCTCCAAGCCATGGCCTCCGGCGGCGGCTTCTCCTGCTCCGCCGGGACCGACGTCTACGAGGCGCGCAGCCTTCTCCTCTGCACCGGCCTCCCCAGAGGACGCGAGCTGGAAGGGGAGCATATGTATCTGGGCCGCGGCGTCAGCAACTGCGCCACCTGCGACGGGATGCTCTACCGTGGCCGCGACACCGTCGTGGCCGGCGAGGGCGGCGAGGCGGTGGAAGACGCGAACTTCCTGCACGGCATCGGCTGCCGGGTCCAATTTTTCGCGCGCGGAGAGCGCCCCGGCGGCCTGCGGGAGGAGATTCCGTTCCACAGCGCCAAGCGGTTTCGTGTCGTGGGAGAGAACGGGCGCGCAACCGGTCTGGAGGCGGACGGGACCTTCTATCCCGCCTATGCCGTCTTTGTCCTGCGTCCTACGGTGTCCATCGAAAGCCTCCTGCACGGACTGAAGACCGAGGACGGGCGCATTGTCACAGACCGTGATATGACAACCTCCATTCCCGGCGTCTTCGCGGCGGGCGACTGCGCCGGCAAGCCGCTCCAGCTCGCCAAGGCGGTGGGAGAGGGAAATATCGCCGCTCTGTCCGCCGATCGTTGGCTCAATGAAAAAGGAGGAAAAAATGATTAACGAAGAGAAAGTCTTTTCTATCCTGGACGAGATTCGGGCATCGCAAAAGCGGGTGGAAGCCCGGATGGACCAAATGGAGGCCCGGCAGGAGCAGGTGGAGGCCCGGCAGGCACAGACGGAAGACTGGCAAAAGCAGATGGAAGTTCGCCAAGAGCAGACGGAAGACTGGCAAAAGCAGATGGAAGTCCGCCAAGAGCAGATGGAAGCCCGCCAGGAACGGTCGGAAGACTGGCAAAAGCAAATGGAAGCCCGCCTAGACCGGATTGAGGCGACATTGACCCGCGTAGCCGTCACACTGGAAAACGAGGTCATGCGCGACATTCACTTGCTGGCGGAGGGGCATTCCGCCCTTCTGGAGAAAATGGCCACCAAAGAGGAGGTGGCCGAGCTGCGGGAGAACGACGAGTTCCTCGAAGGAGAAATTCGCGCCCTGTCCAAGCGGGTCTTTGCCCTGGAGCAGGCGCGGGAACCGGCGTAAACGGATACATACCCCGCCATTCGCATCCCACGGCGGGGCGAATACGAAAGGAGAGAAACCAAAAATGGCTGTATTGCACTTGACGGAGGGGGCCTTTGACAAAGCGGTCTCCCAGGGCGTAACCCTGGTGGACTTCTGGGCCGACTGGTGCGGACCCTGCAAAATGCTCGGCCCGGTCATCGACGGCCTGGCCAAACGATACGACGGGCAGGCCAGAATCTGCAAGGTCGATGTGACGGCGGAGGGCGCCCTCGCCTCCCGCTTCGGCATCATGAACATTCCCGCCGTGCTGATCTTCCAAGACGGCGAGCTGCGGGAGCAGATGATCGGCCTTCAGCCCGAGGACGCCTACACCGCAAAGCTGGACGCCCTTCTCGACTGACCTCTGGCAAAACGCAAAAGAACACGGCGGGCAAGTGACCAGCTTGCCCGCCGCATTCTTATAACGAAAAGGAAATGAGGAAATGAGGAAATGAAAAAGTATCTTATCGCTTCTTGCAGTTATTATGATATCAGTCAGATGTTAAAAATATAAGAGAAAGAATTTTAAGAAAATGTAAAATCTTCTCGCGGTTCCGCTTCACAATTATGTCATCTAAATGTAACGTGACGCCAAGCGGGCTCCCCCCGGCCCGCCGCCGGAAGGAGCCCACTCGGAAAACAAAAAAGAAGGAGAAATGAAGAAATCTTTTGCTTCTTGCAGGTATTATTCTAACAGCTAATTGTTAAATTTCCTAGAGGGCATTTGTTAAACTTCCGTAAAATGTCTTGTAGTATTATGTAAAGTTCGCCTCCGGCCCGTCCGGAAACCGCGCATACCGTCCCCCGCCCGCTCATATGGATAAGGCAGGGAGGTGGGACCATGTCCTATTGGAGAAAAAAGAGCCGTCTCAAGTTGCTCGGGACGGCGTTGGTGCTGGCGCTGCTGAGCCTGTCGCTGGCGTCCGCGCAGCAGCCGCTGCCCACAGCCTCCTGGGGGCTGAGCTTCCAGCAGGAGGGCAAGCCGCCGGTGGGCAACGCGAGCCCGCAGGCTTTGGACCGCTGCGACGCCAAATTTCTGGGGGACACCTCGGAACAGGTGATCTATCTGACCTTCGACGCCGGTTTTGAGGCGGGGTATACCCCAAAGCTGCTGGATATTCTCAAGGCCCACGACGTTCCAGCCGCCTTTTTCGTCGTGGGCAATTACCTGGAAACCCGGCCAGACCTGGTCAAGCGGATGGCGGAGGAGGGCCACATCGTGGGCAACCACACCTGGCACCACTACGATATGCCCCGGATTGCCGACCCCAGCGCCTTTCAAAAGGAGCTGCGCGACGTGGAGGTCCTCTACGAGCAGATCACCGGCGGACCCATGCCAAAATACTACCGCCCGCCCCGTGGCGAGTACAGCGAGGCCAACCTGGAAATGGCAAAGGAGCTGGGCTACAAGACGGTGTTCTGGAGCCTGGCCTACGTGGACTGGTACCAGGACAAACAGCCCACCCGGGAGCAGGCCCTGTCCAAGCTCCTGCCCCGCGCCCATAACGGGGCGGTGATACTCCTGCATTCCACCTCGAAGACCAACGCCGACATATTAGACGAGCTGTTGACTACATGGGAAAATGAGGGCTACCGTTTCGCCTCCCTCGAAGAGCTGTTTGAGAAGGGCGCCAGCGAATAGAAAACGGGCCGCGGCGGGTTGATTCCGCCGCGGCCCGTCTGTTTCTCTAAAAACTATAACAATAGTGTTGACAACTCCAAACTACTGTGCTAGAATACAAGCATGAACGATTGCAATAGTTTCATAGAAGGGAAAGGATTACATGGCCATGAAATTTTTTGATTCCGAACTGAAAGTAATGGAGGTGCTGTGGAAACGGGGTGATCTGACCGCAAAAGCAATTTCAGATATTCTAAAGGATGAAATTGGCTGGAACATGAACACGACCTATACCATTATTAAAAAGTGCATTGCAAAGGGCGCGATCCAACGCTCCGAGCCAAACTTCCTATGCCATGCTCTCACCACCAAGCCGGAGGCCCAGGAGGCGCACACCGACGAGCTGATCGGCAAGCTGTACGACGGCTCGGTGGACAAGCTCTTCGCGGCGCTGCTCGGCAGGAAGAAGCTGTCGCCGGAGCAGATCGAAAATCTCAGGCAGATCGTGCGCGACTTGGACGGGGGAGAGGCATGAGTCTATTACAGATGAGCTTCTCCGGGGCGATTTTGATTTTGACCACCGTCCTCGTCCGGGCCGTCGCCCTGCACAGGCTTCCCAAGCGCGCCTTACTTGTTTTATGGGAAATCGTGCTCGCGCGGCTGCTGGTTCCCTATGTCCTCCCCGCCGCGTTCAGCTTCTATTCCCTCTGGGCCAGGATTGCTCCAGCGGCGCAGCCGCCCCGTCCTGTCCCGTCCGTCCGGCCTTTCACCGCCCCGCCGGTCGGGATGGAACCGGCCTTGGTTCCCGCGCCCGCGCCCGCGGCGGCCCCGGATCCCGGGGTGGACCTGTGGCACATCGTCTGGCTCGCCGGGGTAGCCGTCTGCGCCGTCTTCTTTGTGGCAGCATACTGCAAATGCTGCAGGGAGTTTCGCGCCTCGCTGCCTGTGGAACATGATGGTATTAACCGGTGGCTCGGCGAACACAGGCTTCGCCGCCGTCTGTCGGTGCGGCAATCCGACCGTATCCACGCCCCGTTGACCTATCATGTGCTGCGCCCAGTCATTCTGCTGCCAAAATCCATGAACTTGGCGGACGGGGAGGCGCTGCGGTATGTGCTGGCCCACGAGCTTGTGCACATCCGCCGCTTTGACGCGGTCCGGAAGCTGCTGCTCACCGCCGCCGTCTGCGTCCATTGGTTTAACCCCATGGTGTGGGTCATGTATGTCCTCGCCAACCGGGATATCGAAATCTCCTGCGACGAGACGGTCATTTTTAAATTTGCCGGCGGGACAAGGGCCTCTTACGCCCAGGCGCTGCTTCGTATGGAGGAACACAAGAGCGGCTTCGCGCCCCTTTGCAGCAATTTTAGCAGAAATGCCATTGAGGAAAGGATTGTTGCGATTATGAAAATGAAGAAAACATCCGCCGTGGCGATACTCGCAGCGGCAGTCCTGATTACCGGTACCGGCGCGGCCTTCGCCACCTCCGCCGCCGAACCATCAAAAGAAAAGATTGACCGTGCCCTCAACGCTGTCACGGTGCAGGAGACCGAACTCATGATGTCCTACACCGACCCCAACAGCGGCACGGCCTATTACAGCACCGACGGCGGCAAAACTTTCACGCCCCTGACGGACGAGGAGTTTGAGGCCCTTTACCCAACGCCGCAGGTGGAGTGGTGGACCTATGATGAGTACAAGGCCTGGCTGGAAAACGAGAAAACGCAGCTCCAGGCTATGCTGGGTGAAACGGGCTGGACAGGCGGCCGGGGCGAGTTTGTCTGGACCCAGGAGGTGATCGACGAAACCATCGCCATGTACGAGCAGACCTTGGAGGATATCAAAAACGGTTACCTCGTCTCCAAAACGGTGGACGGTTCGGACGACGTCGTGCTGATGGTAGGAACCGGCGACCGCATCGCGGGAACCCATGAAGCCGACGTCATGGTGGGAAATGAAATTCCGCCCATGGAGGAATACGAGCCCTTTGGCCTGACGCTGAACGAGGCGGAAAACGCGCTGTATTACAACGGCGAAAAGGTACGCTATTTTGAGGACAGCGTAGACGTTTCAGAAAATGGGGACGGCGCGCTGGCAAGCCGCTGCCAATATTACCGGGAGGACGGTTCGGTCAGTTTGCGGACGGTTCGGGAAGCGGTACAAAATCCGGATGGCAGCACCAATCCGTTCGGCCCCATTGTCCGCATGGAAACCTTCACGGCGCAGGAAGCCGAACAGCGGATCGAGGATTGCCTGAATGTCAATTTCAAAGAGGCGGTGGCCTGCGAGATTCCGGAGCTCGAGTATCAAATCGCGGATAACGAAGAAGTGTTGAAGGTCTACGCGCCGTTCGGTCTGGAATACCGATTCCACCCTGTCACAGGCGAATTCCGCATGGCGTATGCGGGAAAGCCCGTCCACAGTCTCAGCGATTCTGTGACCGGTGTGTGGATTGCCAACAACATGCACGGAACCGACCTCCCGCCGGACGCCATTGACTTGGAAGCGGTCTATGAAAACGGAACCCTCGCCGGACTGCGGGAAAGCGCCGTACCGCACAGCGTTCAGCACCAGGTCGCGGAGGCCACGGCCGGTTCAAGCGAGGAAGTCGGCGAGGGGACCCCTCTGCCGGAAATGTTCGACAAGTACGCCCCCTTCGGCATCTCCTACGAGGAGAAGGAAACGCCGGACGGTAAGGAGTACAGTCTGTATCTCAATGGAGAATTTGTCAACTTTTTTAGCGACCTCAAGCCCGACGGCAGCGTTTTCTCTTTCGGCTCAACCCGGCAAACCGCCGGCGGGCTGGAGGTATACACGGTGTATGAAAATGGAAAACTGGTTGGCATCACCCAATCATAGCCCACTGTAAGGGCGTAGAACAGAAGGGGCCGCGGCGTCTTGGATACGCCGCGGCCCTCTCGTTTGCGCCCAAAAAATCAGCATTTACAAATCACGAAAATTATGTTAACATATTGTGTATATCTCTACAGCACGGAGGCAAGCATGAAACGCAATATGGTACATATGTTTCGCAGGGCGTCCGCTCTGCTTCTAACCCTCAGCCTGGCGGTGGGGACGGTGGGCGCGTCCATCGGCAGCTACGTTACCCAGGACGGACTTGAGCTGTCCGACACCGCCCATCTGCTCCAGGGGCGGGCCTACAACGACGGGGTCCCCGGCAAATACCAGAGCGAACAGCTTGTGGAGTACCGGCCCGAGTCCGGCCTGCGGCCCATTGTGGCCTATGGCAACACCCTCTATGGCCGGAGCGACGTCGCCTATGTGGAAAGCTGGCTCAAGGGCCAGGGCTTCACCGCCACCGCCGGCATCAACGGCAGCTTTTTCACGATGGCCAACGGCGTCCCCATCGGCTGCGTCATCACCAACGGGATTGTCCGTTCCAGCGACAACCGCAACAGCGTGGGCTTCCGCGCCGACGGCACCGCCGTCATCGGAACGCCGGGTCTGGAGCTGCGCGTCACCTTCCCCAACGGGACCACCGCGCCCGTCCACTATAACAAAACCCTGTCCGCGCCAAACGGGCTGGTGCTCTACTCCCGCGACTTCGATGCCGAGACCAGAAGCACCCTGCCCTCCTACAACCTGGTCCTCGCGCCGGACACAATCAGCATCACCCCAGGAAATACCGTGTCCGCGACCGTCACCGACATTGTGGAGGATGGCAAATCCTGCGCCATTCCGGCTGGGGGCATGGTGCTATCCCTGACCGACGAGAGCCCCTATGAGAGCGCCAACACCGCCATCCGCGCCGCCAAGCCGGGGGACAAGCTGTCCATTTCCTGCTCCATCTCCCCCGCGTGGTCCGACGTGGCCTACGCCTGCGGCGGCGACGAAATGCTCGTGATGGACGGCAAGGCCCAAACCGAGTTCAATCTGGACTCGGCAAAGAGCCGGGCCGCCCGCACCGCCGTCGGCCTCAAGGCGGACGGCACCCTCGTCCTCTACGCCATCGACGGCCGGCAGAGCGGCTACAGCGCCGGCCTAACCCTGCCCGAGCTGGCCGAACGTCTGGCCGAGCTGGGCTGCGTCACCGCCCTCAATCTCGACGGCGGCGGCTCCACCATCTTCTCGGCCCGGCGGCCGGGCGAAAGCGCCCTGTCCACCCTCAACCGCCCTTCCGACGGCGACCCGCGCAAATGCGCCAACTTCATCTTCCTGGCCCGGGAGACCGTCCCCGCCGGCGAGGCCGCCCAGCTCCATATTTACCCTTATAACGCCGCCATGCTGACCGGGGCGCGGCTGACCCTCACCCTCCGCGCCACCGACGCCGCGTGGCAGCCGGTGCCGGCTCCCGACGGCCTTACATACACTGCGGAGGGCGGGACCGTCAGCGCCGACGGCGTCCTCACCGCCGGCGCGGCCGGCACCGCCACCGTGACCGTCCAGGCCCCCAACGGGTCCCAGGGCGTCCGGGGCGTCCGGGTCACCGACAGCCCCAGCGCCATCACCTTGGCCACCGCCGAAGGCGCCCTCACGAGCCTCTCCTGCGCGCCCGGCCAGACGGTGGACCTCAATGCCTCGGCAACCTATTTCGGCTACCGCCTGATCGCCCAGGACGACTGCTTTACCTGGACCGCCAGCGAGGGAATCGGCGACATCGACGCCAACGGCGTCTTCACCGCCGCCGCCAGCAGCGCCTCCTCCTCCGGCACCATCACCTGTACCGCTGGTACGGCCAAGGTCGAGCTTCCGGTCAAGGTGGGGGCGGTTGCCCCGGAGGGGAGCGCCATCCACGGCTTTGAGGCCGGCGAGGTCCAGGCGGAGGGCGGCCCCGGCCTGACCCTTTCCCAAGTCCAGGACGCCGCCCACGTCCGCTACGGCATGAGCAGCCTGAAGGTCCAGTATGATCTGAGCCAGGGCGGCGAAACCGCCGGCCACCGCCAGCTCCAGGCCGCCCTGCCCCTCACCCTGCCGCCCAACACCGATACGGTGGGCCTCTGGGTCTACGGCGACAACTCCAACAACAGCCTTTCCCTTCAGCTGGCGGGAGGCGAGCTCAACTTCAAATGGCTCGGCCAGCTCAACTTCTCCGGCTGGAAGTATCTGACCGCCGCCCTCCCCGCGGGAACCACGGCGGTGACCGGCTTCTCCATCACCGAATATGAGGACGCGTCGGCCGCCTCCGGCACCGTCTGGCTCGATCAACTGATTGCCGCGCGGGGTCCGCTGTCCGACACCACCCCTCCCAACCTCTCGGTGGAGACCGCCGGCGGTGTTCTGCACATCTCCGTTTCCAACGAGCCCAACGGCGTCGGCTGGGCAACCCTCTCGGTGGACGGAAACCAGCAAGAGCTTGATCTCTCGTCGGGACAGTGCAGCCTGCCCCTTCCCGATGACGGTCTGGCCCATCAGGTGCGGGTGGAGGCCGCAGACCGCTGCGGCAACCTGTCCGCCCGGACGCTGGAAATCCCCGGCACGCTGAACAATCCCTTTTCCGACACTGAATCCCACTGGTCGCGGGATTACGTCTCCTACTGCGCCCGCCAGGGGATTATGAAGGGCTCCTCCGACGGGCAGTGGGGCCAGGTCTACCGTCCCGACGCCGCCATGAGCCGTCAGGAGTTTGCCGTAGCCCTCATCCGTTTCCTGGGGGTGGACCCCGACGCCTATGCGGACGTAACCCTCCCCTGGGCCGACGCGGACCGTGTCGAGCCCTGGGCGCTGAACGCCATGAAGGCCGCCTATTCCCTCGGTTACCTCACCGGTTCCAAGTCGGGCGGGGCGCTCTACGGCCAGCCCAGCGCTTCGGTTTCCCGTCAGGAGGCGGTGACCATTCTGGGCCGGACCCAGGCGCGGGGCTACCAGGCGGCCAGCCTGGAGGGCTTTTCCGACCGGGGGCAGATTGGAAGCTGGGCCGAAACCCATGTCGCCTCCATGGTATCCCAAGGCATCCTCGCCGGCTCCCACGGGCGGCTCGACCCCACCGGTTCCCTCACACGGGGACAGGTCGCTAAAATTCTTTATTTCCTGTATTGATGAAATTTTCCACGGACGCTAAACTTTTTTCCCAAATCAACCGATATTAAAGTTGAGAGAATAGAAAACTGTTGTGCGCTCCGGTAAGGAGGAACCCTTCATGGATGAAGAATATGAGGACTCCGGCGGCACACGCTGGCGCGTTGTCATTCTAATTCTGTGCGCACTCCTAGCCGCCGCAGCCATTGTGTTGGCCTATTTTCTGTTTTGGAGGAAGCCCCCCGCAGATGAGAACGTCAACCGGATCGGTTACGCCGAGGAGGCCGTTGCCGGGGCGGGCGTCACGGCGGTGGACGAGTCGGCGCTGCAAAGCGCGGCGGATAATCTGTTCCTCCTTGAGGAATCATCGCCCGGCGTTTCGCTTGAATACAAAAACAATCCCAAGAGCGACGACGGCAAAAATTTCACCTGTCATATTGCAAACGCGGCGGATAACCAATACGATATGTATATCGCCGTCTATGCTGACAGCGGCTGTACCGACGAGTTGTTCCGCTCCGGCCGTCTTCCGCCGGGCACGCCGCTTGCGCAGCTCACCCTGGCGCGGGCGCTGGAACCGGGCGTTCATGAATGTACCGTCGCCTTTATCCAGGTGGAGGACGGTTCCGAGACGGTCCACGCGCAGACCCTGATAACAATGGATTTTACAGTTTCCTGACGATTGAAGAACGTGACATTTTCCCCAGAGGAGGCGTTTGCCGTGAAAAAAGCGCTTTGTTTCCTGCTTGTTATCCTGATGATGTGCCCCTTCCACATTTTAGCGGCCGAGGTGGATTGGCTGGCCCCCATAACCCCACCCGGGGAAGCCCCCGGCGAACCGCAGGCGGAGCCGCCCGGAGAGTTCCTTGACGTTCTCCAGCCGGAAACGCCCGTGGAGAGTCCCGCGACGTCTCCGGAGGAAGCGCCTGGCGACTTCCTTGACCCGTCCCCTGCGGACAATTCCGAACCGGCACAGCCCGATCCCGAACCGGCTGACGGGGAAGAAGAAGATCCCACCGTGCAGATGAAGGTCCCGTCCAGCGGTCAGGTCATCATCAACCCCTATGGCTATTCCGTCAAAACCAACCTCGGGACGACCAATGAGCAGGTCATCAGCACCATCCAATACCTGGTCAGCCGGAGCAACGTGCCCATCTCGGTGTCGGTAGAAATCGTGGGAACCCATTCCAACCCCGACGCGCGCTTTGTCACCGGCGAGCCGGACCCCTCAGCAAAGGATCTGTTCCTCTACGCGGAGTTTCAGCCCGTCGAGGAAGGGGAAGAGCCGGTATGGATTGGAAGGTACACCGGCGCGGACTGTCAGGTGCTGATTAACGAGTCCAAGGCGAACACCGTCACCCTCCCCAGTGGGGACGACACGCCGCGCAAGGTTGCGTTCCGTCTCTTTGGGTCGGTCAGCTCCGGCGCGGGGAGCGGTTGGACCGGCAACGACTCCCTGTCCGTTACGATGAGCTACAAATTCGATCCCCTGGTCGAACCCGAAACGGTTGACGAAACCGATACCGAGGCGCAGCCCGAGACGGAAACCCCGGAGAACCCCGAGGAAGACGCCGCCCTGACTGAGGAAGACGGGCAGGACACCGAAGAAGAACCGGAACAGGCCGATACGTTCCAGCCGGAGACAGAAGCTCCCGAGGAGACGGTCGAACCCAAGGATGAGGCAGATTTGCCCGAGGATGAGCCTTTAGACATTGAAAACGAAGTTCATCCCGACGATTATACCGAAACCGAGCATGACAGGCCGTCCTTCCACGACGAGGACGACGACCCGCCTGCGCACGACAACGAAAACGGCATTGACTGGCTGGACCCGTCCGAAACGGATTCGGAACCCGACGATTATCAGCCGGACGCCAACGAAGAGGACCCCGGCGCGGATTTGGAATCCACGGATAACGGCGATTCCACCATAGCGTGGCTCAAACCGTCCGAAGAAGATGAACCCGACGAGTCCGAAGAAGCCGTGCCTCCGCAGGGCGAAGACGAAACCGGCAACGAACCGGAACCGGAAAACCAGGCAAGCGATTCATCCGGTATTGACTGGCTGCTTCCGAGTTCTCCAGAATAACTGAAAAAAAGGAGAGGTATGGGCACAACGCCACATACCTCTTCTCTTTTTACGATTACTTTCCGGCCATACGCCGCAGGAGCTGCTGGTAAACCTCATAGAAGGCTTCCGCCGTCCTTGGCGGCTTGCGGAGACCGTCCAACCAGAAGCAGGGCCCCAGCCTGATCTCCCCAAAACCCTTGGCAAAGGTCTGGCCCTGCCCGACCGCCTCAGCAAAGGGGAGCAGTTGGTAAAAGAACTGACCGTTCTCCCGCAGACGGATTTCCAACTCCTTCCGGTCCACGTGGGCAAGATACCGGTGGAAGCCCAACGTTTCGGAGAGAATGGCCTGTCCGAATTTGCTGCGCCGGCCCCCCCGTACGGTGCCCAATCCGGCGAGAATTTGTAATCCCATGGCAACCGCCATATTCAAGAACCCGCCCAGAAGCTTTGCGCCGACCAGCATGACCAGAAACGCCCCGCCCGCGGCGGCCATCCACTGCCAGTTCCGCCGGACATAGGCCACCGGCCCCTGCTGGACAGCCAGTCCGGCGAGGAATCCCACCGGCACAGCCAAAACCAACACCGTCACCCGCGGCGCTCCAAAGAGGGTGGAGGACAGCACCGCCCCCATAGCCGCCACAGGCACGGCAACCGCCGCCATCGCCCGGAGCAGCAGCGGGGAGCCGCCCCGCCGGGAGAAGACCTTTTTCCGCCACCAGCTTCCGGCCACCTGGCCATACCGCTCGCACAGGGCGGTGAAACGTCGGCTGCCGCAGGAGCAAACGTCTTTCTTCGCGAAAAGATTCTGAAAGGCCCAAATTTCTATTCTGGACCGCGACCGGTCCATCGGCCTGATTCGCTCTACCTGAACGCGCCCCTTCTTTCCCATCCGGATCTGTACGTAACCCAGAGCGGCCCATTCGGTCAATTGGACCGGCAGGCTGGGGGAGGCAGCGCTGTGAATGAGGGGCAGGTCGCCCGCGCCCGCGCCTCTCGGCGGAGCGGTGTGGAGATACACCCGCGGCAGGGCGGCGTAGAGCCGCAGATACCAATAGGCGGCGCAGGCCATCCCCAGCGCGAGGATGAGCAGCAGGGTAATCAAACCGGCCAGCTTGCTGCGGATGGTCACATAACCGGCGGGAAGCTCCAGAGAGACGCTCAACTCGTCGTGATCGAGCAGAGCTTCCCCGGCGAGGCCACCTATACTGGTATCGGTGGTCTCAAAGGTCCAAAAATCATCCACCAGGTCTCCCCGGTAGCCGCCCACGTAGGTTGGCGTCCCCGTGAAGGGGGCGGGGAGGTTGATGGTAAAGGAGGCCTTTTCCATCGGCCACTGCCAGCCGGGAGCGATCACATCCAGCGAGAGCTTTTGCCCCTCGCCGGCGTCCTGGATCACCTGTCCCATGGAATAGCTGAATACAAAGGTACGGCGGCCCGAGATGCCCGACTCCTCCCGCAGGCGAAGCGCCGAACCCTCCTCCGTCTTGACCTGCTTGCAGCTCGCGCCCGACATCACGCCGCCCGAGCCGGAGCCGATGGGGAAGTCCAGATTGACCGACCCAGTGGGGATGCTCATATCCACGCTGACGGTCAGTTTGGCCTGCCCGTGATCGTCAACGACACATTGTGCCCGGTATTCATGGATGGTGATGTCGTCCGCCAAAACCGTGCCGGATACTGACAGCGACAATAGACAGAACAGGAGCAGCTTTTGAAGTCCTTTCATCCGCACCCCCCTCGACCGCTAACTTTACACTCTAATATACCACAAAAGAGCGTAAAAGGCAACTCACGTTTCGGGAAAAACCGGCATTATACGCCAGTTTTTTCATCCCAACCGCAGTAAACCCAGGGCGGCGGCGTTGAGAAGGCTGTGGGCTGCGATGGGAGCCCACACGGTGTCCGACTTTTCATAGCACCAGCCAAGCGCGATTCCGGCGGGCAGATAGCGAAGGGCGGCCAGCAGGGTTCCCGTCCAGCCCACCGGGCCGATATACCGCCAGACGTGGGCGGCGGCGAAGACCAGCGCGGAGACGGCGTAGGCCAAAATACGGCCCCGTTCCCGGAGATTGCCGAAAATCAGGCCCCGAAACAGGGTTTCCTCCGCCGGCGGGACCAAAAACAGCGCGCCAATGTACAGCAGGGGCCAGCCGCCCCCGTCCAGAGAGCGGAGATAAGCGTCGTTGGGATCGGCGACCTCCAGCCGCAACAGCCCAAACACGCGGGAGAGCAGCCAAAAGAGGGCGTAGTAAAACGCGAAGCCCAGCACGGCGGCCTGAACGGTCTCCCAGAACCGCCGCCCCGCACCGGCCAGGGAGGCCGCCAGCCACCGGCGGAAAATCAAAAGGACGGCGATAAAATTGACGCAGAAATAGAGAAAATTCGCCAGCGGTTCGGAGAGGGGCGCCCACAGAAAGGCCGGCAGCCAATGCAGCAGCCACGGCACAACGGCGAGGTAAAAGGGGAAGTAGAGAAACCCGCCGATGATCTCGGCGCGGCTCATGGGGGCCCCGAGGGGACCGCGCCGGTCAGTCCTGGCCATCGCCCCGCACCGCCCACACGACAGCCTGCCAGGGTTTCAGGGGCAGCGTTTCGGTCAGGGCGGGCGGCTCCATGTTGGCGATCACCACCGCCGCGTCCGTCCGCGCCAATCCGGCGGGGACGGCGAACCGGGCCTGTCCGGCGCTCAGGTTGCACACCACCAGCAGCGTCACGTCCTCCCATGTGCGGGTGTAGGCGTAGATTGATTCGTCCTCCGGCGCCAGCAGCCGGTACTTGCCGTAGACGACCGCGTCGGCCCATCTCCCCCCGCGCCGCAGGGCAATCAGTTTTTTGTAATAATGGAACACCGAATCCGGGTCCTTCCGCTGGGCCGCCACGTTGATCCGCGTATAGTTGGGATTGACCATGATCCACGGCGTTCCGGTGGAAAAGCCCGCGTTTTCCGTACCGTCCCACTGCATCGGCGTGCGGGCGTTGTCACGGCTCTTGTAGGCGATGCAGCGCAGCAGCTCCTCCGGCTCGCGCAGTCCGGCCTCCGTCAGCTCGCGGTAAGCGTTCAGCGTCTCCACGTCGCGGTAGTTCTCAATGCTGCCGAAGGGACAGTTGGTCATGCCCAGTTCTTCGCCCTGGTAGACATAGGGGGTCCCCTGGTGCAGATGGAGCATGGTGGCGATGCACTTGGCGCTGTCGGGCGACTCGTCCCCCAGCCGGGAGACAATGCGCGGCTGGTCGTGGTTGCACAGGAACAGGGAGTTCCACGCCACCTCGTCCAGCTCATCCTGCCATTTGCGCATGTTCTCCTTGAAGGCCGGCAGGGAAATCCGGTCCAGATGCCACTTTCCGTCGGGCCGGGCGTCCAGCTCCACATGCTCGAAGGCGAAGACCATGTTCAGCTCGCTCCCGTCGGAACCGGCGTACCGCTTTGCCTCGCGGACGTTGACCTGGGCGGTCTCGCCCACCGTCATCAGATTATACTGAGACAGCACCCGCCGGTTCATCTCCCGCAGGTATTCATGGACGCGCGGACCGTTGCAGCAGCAGCCGTCCTGCATGGCGATGCCATAGGCCGCCCCCGGCTCCTGCGGCGCGTCGGGCATGCCGTCCGGCTTGGAGATCATGGAGATCACGTCCATCCGGAAGCCGTCCACCCCTTTTTCGCACCACCACGTCATCATGTCAAACACCTCGTCCCGCACCTTGGGGTTTTCCCAGTTGAGGTCGGGCTGTTTTTTTGAGAAACAGTGGAGATAATACATCCCAGTGGTCTCGTCCCATTCCCAGGCCGGACCGGAGAAGACGCTTCCCCAGTTGTTGGGCTCGCGGCCGTTGACCGGCTCCCGCCAGATGTAGTAGTCCCGCTTGGGGTTGTCCCGCGACGAACGGCTTTCCAGAAACCACGGGTGCTCGTCGGAGGTATGGTTGACCACCAGGTCCATCACCAGCTTCAGCCCCCGCTCGTGCGCCGCCGCCAGCAGGTGTTCGAAATCCTCCATGGTGCCAAACTCATCCATGATCGCCCGGTAATCGGAGATGTCATAGCCGTTGTCGTCGTTGGGGGACTTGTAAACCGGGCTCATCCAGATCACGTTTACCCCCAACTCCCGGATATAGTCCAGCTTGCTCTCCATCCCGCGAAGATCGCCGACGCCGTCGCCGTTGCTGTCGCAGAACGAGCGGGGATACACCTGGTATACGACGCTTTCCTTCCACCATGCCTTTTTCATATTCCGGCCCTCCAAAATCATAGTATTGTACAAGTTTATCCTGGAATCGTAGTAGAAAACCCCGGTGCGAACCGTTAAAATATGCCTGTTCTCAGGTAACTGGATACTATCACATTTTCCCCGCCAATACAATACTTTTTTGTTGGGAGGCTTGTGAACTATGGAACGCAAATGGTGGCACGGCAAGGTGGCCTATCAGATTTACCCCAAGAGCTTCTGCGACGCCAACGGAGACGGCATCGGCGACCTCCGCGGCATCATCGGCAAGCTGGACTATCTGAAGGAGCTGGGCGTGGACATCATCTGGCTCAGTCCGATCTATCCCTCGCCCATGGCGGACCAGGGCTACGACATTGCCGACTATTATAACATCGACCCCCGCTTCGGGACCATGGCCGACTTCGACGAGCTGCTGGCCGAGACCAAAAAACGGGACATGTACCTCGTCATGGACCTGGTGGTCAACCACTGCTCCGACGAACACGAGTGGTTCCAAAAGGCCTGCGCCGACCCCGACGGGAAATACGGCAAGTACTTCTATATTCAGGACCACAAGGAGGGCGATCCACTGCCCTGCAACTGGCGCAGCTATTTCGGCGGCCCCTGCTGGGATAAGCTGCCCGGCCGCGACGACAAAATCTATCTCCACGTCTTTCATAAAAAACAGCCCGACCTCAACTGGGAAAACCCTGAACTCCGCCAGGAGGTCTATCAAATGGTCAACTGGTGGCTGGACAAGGGCGTCGCCGGCTTCCGCATCGACGCCATCATCAATATCAAAAAATGCCTCCCCTTCCGCGACTACCCCGCCGACCGGGACGACGGCCTGTCCAACATCGGCAACATGCTGGAAGAGGCCACCGGCATCATGGACTTCCTCCAGGAGATGGCCGATCATACCTTCATTCCCCACAACGCCTTCTCCATCGGCGAGCTGTTCAACGAAAAGGAGGAGGAGCTCCCCCTTTTCATCGGAGACGGCGGCTGCTTTTCCAGCATCTTCGACTTCGCGCCGACGGTGGTCAGCCGGGGCCCCAAGGGCTGGTACGCCGAGCCCGACGTCACCCCCCGCCAATACCGGGACGCCTGCTTCTCCACCCAGCGCAAGGCCGAAGGGGTGGGTTATGTCGCCAACATCATCGAAAATCACGACGAGCCCCGGGGCGTTTCCCACTTTCTCCCCCCGGAGGGCCGCTGCGAAGCGGGCAAAAAAATGCTCGGCGGCCTGAGTTTCCTGCTCAAAGGCCTGCCCTTCCTGTTTCAGGGCCAAGAGCTCGGCATGGAAAATACCGTCTTCCACGACATCTCCGAAATTGACGACTGCAACACCCTCGACGAGTACCAGGTAGCCCTGGCCGCCGGGCTGACCCCCGAACAGGCGCTGCAATCGGTCAACCGCCTCTCCCGGGACAACGCCCGCACCCCTGTGCAGTGGGACGCCTCTCCCAACGCCGGCTTCACGACCGGCACCCCCTGGCTGGCGGTCAACCCCAATTACACCTGGCTCAATCTGGCCGAGCAGCGCGGCCGGCCCGACTCGATCTACGAGTTCTACCGCCTGCTCATCACCCTGCGGAAGGACCCGGCCTATGCCGAAACCCTCGTCTACGGCAAAACCGAGCCCTACCTGACCGAGCGGGATAACCTGATGGCCTATTTCCGCCGGGGAGACAAAACGATTCTGGTGGCCGGCAACTTCCAGGCCGGGCCGCAGGACCTTCCCCTGCCGGGAGAGATCAAAACCCTGCTGCTGAACAACCTGAACGAGCTGGACCTGGACGGCAGCGCCGTCCGCCTCAGCGGCTGGCAGTTGATCGCCTTGGAGCTGGCCTAGCCGGCGAGCGTCAAGAGATTGACTCTGCTCTCCTCCAACATGGGATCTTCTCAGCCAAAAAGGTCAAAAAAATATCTATCCCATCAAGGAATTGTTGTTGCAATCCCGGCTGGCCTATGGTATGTTTTAGGTAACAACGACACCGCAAGGAGGAACTGTCCATGGCTTCCATCAGCTTTAAAAACGTCACCAAAATCTACGACGGCGCCAAGACCCCCGTCGTGCCCAACCTTAACCTGGAGATCAAAGACAAGGAATTTATCATCCTGGTCGGCCCCTCCGGCTGCGGCAAATCCACCACTCTGCGCATGATCGCCGGCTTGGAGACCGTTTCCAGCGGCGAGCTCTATATCGGCGACCGCGAGGTGTCCAAGGTGCCCCCCAAGGACCGCGACATCGCCATGGTCTTCCAAAACTACGCCCTCTACCCCCACATGTCGGTCTATAAGAATATCGCCTTCGGCCTGACCCTGCGCAAGATGCCCAAGGACGAGATCGACAAGCGCGTCCACGAGGCCGCCAAGATTCTCGACCTCGAGCACCTCCTTCAGCGCAAGCCCAAGGCTCTCTCCGGCGGCCAGCGCCAGCGCGTCGCCCTAGGCCGCGCCATGGTCCGCGACCCCGCCGTCTTCCTGCTCGACGAGCCGTTGTCCAACCTCGACGCCAAGCTCCGCACCTCCATGCGCTCCGAGATCACCCGCCTCCACAAGCGCCTGGACACCACTTTCGTCTACGTCACCCACGACCAGACCGAGGCCATGACCATGGGCGACCGCATTGTCGTCATGAAGGACGGCATCATTCAGCAATTCGACACCCCGCAGGTGCTCTACAACACCCCGTGCAACCTCTTTGTCGCCGGCTTCATCGGCAGCCCCCAGATGAACTTCCTGGACGCCGTCATTTCCAGCGAGGGCGGCAAGCTCTACGCCGTCGTCGGGAGCGATAAGATCGCTATTCTGGATGACAAAGCCAAAGCTCTCAAAAATTATGTCGGTAAGACGGTCACCATGGGCATCCGTCCCGAGGACTTCCAGTCCAATGATTTGCTGACCGACGGCAACGGCTTGACCGCGAAGGTCGAATTCTGCGAGCTGTTGGGCGCGGAGACCAACCTGTACGTCTATGTCAACGACATCAAGGTCATCGTCAAAATGCCCTCTTCCGAGCCGCACCCGACGGACGACAAGATCAAAGTGGCGGTCAAGCTGGAAAAGCTCCATTTCTTCGACCCCGAGACCCAGCAGGCCATCTGCCACTGACCGTGGCGGACGCACAGAATATCAGTCTCGAAGCCCCGGATGACACCATCTCGGGGCTTCTGGCTGTCCAGGAGGCACGGCTGCTCCCCCTTCCCGACTCAGAAGCGGTTCCCCTTCCGGGGGCCGCCGGAAGCTGGTACGTTCTGGCGGCGGAGCGTGGAACAGTCTGGGTCTCCGCGGGGGCCCGCTCCGCGCCGCTGGAATTTCCCCGGGCGGCGGCCATCGCGGGGGATTCGGCGGCAACCCTGTTTCCCAGAGGGGAGGCGGCCCTTCTCCTCCTGCGTGTCTGCGGGGACGCGGCCAACCGTCTCTTGCAGGGGGGCGGACTGTTCTTTCCATTGGGCGGCGGACCGGTTCGAGAGGCTTTCCGCGCGCTGGCGGCGGAGACCGAGCCGGTGCCCGCTCCGCTCGCGTCGGCGGCGGCCTACCGTCTGCTCTCCCGCCTGTACGGGACGGGACGGGACAGCGCCGGGGACGGTCCCCCCGCGCCCAGAGCGGTGGCGGACGCCATGGCGTTGATGCAGCGGGACTTTGCCTTTTTGGACGGACCGGGGGACGTCGCCGCGCGGTTGGAGCTGTCGCAGGAATACCTGACCCGTATCTTCCGAAAATGCGCGGGCGTTACGCCGGGGAAATACCTCAACCGCCTGCGGGTGGAACACGCCAAGCTGCTCCTGCGCCAGGAGGGACGGACGGTGGCCTTTGTCTCCGACGCCTGCGGTTTTTCCAGCGGAAATTATTTCGCCAGGGTCTTCCGGCAGTTCACCGGCATGAGCCCTGGCGAGTATGTCCGCGCAAACCGGGGAGAGGCGGTCCCCCCGGAGGATTTGCCCGGCGCGCTCTATGTCCTGTAGAAACGGGCGGAAATCCCGCGAAAAACCGGCTTCCGGCGCGAAATTCCCTCAATTCCGGTCTCCCAACTGCCGCCGGAGGACGTCCTCCCGCAGCTTTCGCCCTGTATCCAGGGATTCCACCATGCCGTTCCAGTCTTTTTTGGATAAAAGATTTCGAAACTGGGTAAGATTGTCAAGAAGGACGTCAATTTCCCCGAGAAGAGGTTCCCTGTTATGTAAAAACAGGGTGGCCCACAGCTCCGGGTCCAGCTTGGCGACGCGGGTCATATCCTGAAAGCTGCCCGCTGAGAAGCCCAGGATTTCCCCGCCGGTCGGACTCTTCATGTAGGCGCTGGACACCACATGGGCCAGCTGGGAGGTATAGGCGATAATCCGGTCATGCCCGGCGGGGGAGGCCTCCACAATCCGCGCGAAGCCAATCTCCTCCATCAGCCCCGCCACCAACGGCGGCGCAGACGGGTCGGTCAGCGCCGTAGGGGTCATAATGAAGCTGGCCCCACGATAGAGATTGGCGTCCGAATTGGCAAATCCGGCGTTCTCCTTGCCCGCCATGGGGTGGCAGCCCAGAAACCGGACCCCCGCGTCGTGATAGAGCCTGTCCGCGCGGTCCACAATCATCTGCTTCACCCCGCAGATGTCGATGACCACCGCCCCTTTGCGAAATTCCCCCGCATGGTCTTCCAGGAAGGAAGCGGTCTCCTCCGGCGGCAGCGCCACCAGGCACAGGTCCAATTCGGCCAGCCGTTCAACCGGCCCGTCGATGGCGTCCACGCTCCTGGCGAAAGCCACCGTAGCCGGATTTCGGGTCGCGCCCAGCACCTGATGGCCGGTATAGGCCTTAAACGCCCGGCAGAAGGATCCCCCCATCAGCCCCAAACCTATGATACCAATCTTCATACCCATCACCTCCCGCCTAGTATATCCTTCGCGACAAAGTACGTCAATAAAAAATAAATTGTTTTTCCCTATTGTAACAAGTTGGAAAAAGGTATATAATGGGGTATACGAAGGTGGGAAAGCCGTCACTACATACCAATAAGGGAAGTGCGATATGGCGGATTCTACGAATCAAGCTGCAAAAGAAAATAAAGAAGCCCAAGAAACACAGGAAGCAATCGCTGCGTTAAACGCTTTAATCCAGAAGGGCCGCAAGGACGGGACCATTCAGGCCTCGGAGCTGACGGCGCTGCTGGAAAAGCGTCCGGACCTCTCCCCTGACGATATCGAGCAGGTGTACGAGAGTTTCGACAGCATGGGGATTCAGATCGTGGGAAATGAACTGGAACTGGACTTGGACATTGATCTGGACGGGGGAGACATTCTTCCGATCACCCTCCCGGACGAGGAAGAGGAGGAGCTGATCGACCCGGTCGAGCTGGCGGCGGAGTATAACCTGGACGATCCGGTGCGCATGTATCTCAAAGAGATTGGGCAAGTGCGTCTTTTGACGGCGGACGAAGAAATTGAACTTGCAAAATTGGTCTCCGAGGGAGACAAAAAAGCAAAGGACAAGCTGACCGAGGCCAATCTCCGGCTGGTGGTGTCCATTGCGAAAAAGTACTCGGGCCGCGGCCTGCACATTCTGGATTTAATCCAGGAGGGAAACACAGGCCTGATCCGAGCCGTGGACAAATTTGACTATACCAAGGGAAACAAGTTCTCTACCTACGCGACGTGGTGGATCCGGCAGGCGATAACCCGGGCCATCGCGGACCAGGCGAGGACCATCCGCGTTCCTGTACATATGGTCGAGGTCATCAACAAGGCAACGCGTTGTAACCGAAAGCTGGTACAGGAACTGGGCCGGGAACCGACCCTGGAGGAAATCGCCGCCGATCTCGGCTTGCCGGTAGAGAAGATCATCGAGGCCAACCGCACCGCGGCCGACACACTCTCTCTGGACACGCCGGTCGGCGACGAAGAGGACACCACCATCGGCTCCTTCGTAGAGGACGACAACACCCCCGGTCCGGCCGACGCAACCAGCAATACTCTCCTGGCCGAAGCGCTGGGAGAGATTCTGGGGACGTTGACCGACCGTGAAGCCGATGTGCTGCGCATGCGGTTCGGCATGTACGACGGACGCACCCACACCTTGGAGGAAGTCGGACAAATCTTCGGCGTCACCCGAGAGCGCATCCGGCAGATTGAAAACAAGGCCATCCGCAAGCTCCGGCACCCCAGCCGGGCCAAAAAGATCAAGGATTTCTATTGCTGAGCAAGGAAATCTCGCGGCTAATACCCGATTTCGTCGAAAAACAGCCGGCGCACCGCAGGGACTCACCTGCGGTGCGCCTTCTTTTACTTCACTTTTTCCGCGAAGCTGTTGTCAACCACCCGCTCAAAGGGCACCCGCTCGGGCAGCTCCCCGGCGGTCTCCATAACGGTCTCCAGCCGTTCAAAGGCCTCCTGCTTCATCACCGGCGTGGCGTTCCACGCGTCGATGTCCTGATGCCGCTTGCACACGGCGGTCAGCACCTCCAGATCGGTGTCGGGGAACTGATCGGCGATGGCCTTCGCCACCTCGTCCGCCTCTTTTTCAATGCACCAGGCCTGCGCCTTGGCAATGGCGTCGGTAAAGGCCTGCACCGTTTCCGGGTTGGCCTCCATCCAGCTTTGGGCGGCGAAAAAGGCGGTGTAGGGAATCTCGCCGCTCTCCTGTCCGATGGAGGTCAGGACATACCCCTTCCCCTCCAATTCCACCTGGGTGGCGGTGGGCTCAAACAGGGTCACATAGTCCCCGTTCCCCCCGGTGAAGGCGCCGGCCATCATGTTGAACTGCACCGACGTGTCCACCACCGCGTCTTCCTGCGGGACCACCCCGTTCTGCCGCATGACATACTCCAAGGTCATCTCCGGCACGCCGCCCTTCCGGCCTCCGATGATGGTCTTGCCCTTCAAATCCTCCCACGAGAACGGATCGTTAGTCCGTCCCACCAGGAACGACCCGTCCCGCTTGGTTAGCTGGGCAAAGACCTGGGGATAGTCCTCTCGCCCCTCGGCGCAGACGTAAATACACGCCTCGGGACCGGCCAGCCCTATGTCGGCCTGCCCGGCCAGCACGGCGGTCATCACCTTGTCGGCTCCGCCGCCGTTGCTCAGCTCCACCTCCAGCCCGGCCTCCTCAAAGAAGCCCAGACTGATTGCCGCATACAGCGGGGCGTAGAACACCGAGTGGGTCACTTCGCTGAGCCGGATGGTCTGTTTGACCTCCTCCTTCTGCCCGCAGCCCGTCAGCGCGCCGAAGGCCAGCGCCAGGGCCAACACCAATACAATGCTTCGTTTCATGCCGTCACTCCTAAATGTTTTTTCAACGCCTTCTCCAGCCACAGCACGCACTGATACATCAGCGCGGCCGCCGCGGCCAGAAGAAGCACCGTTGTCATAACCAAGTCCATCTGGAAGACCTGGGACCCGTAGACAATCAGGTAACCCAAGCCCGCCTTGGACACGAGGAACTCACCCATAATAACCCCCACCCAGGAGAGGCCGACGTTGACCTTGAGGGCGTTAATCAGGGTGGTAAAATTGGCCGGCAGCACCAGCTTCCACAAAATCTGCCTGCGGTTTGCGCCCAGCGTCCGCATCAGGCGCACCTTTTCCGGGTCGGTCGCGAGGAAGCCGTTGTGCATCTCCAAAATGGTAACGATCAGGGAAATGGCCAGCGTCATGGCGATAATCGAGGACGGCCCCGCCCCGATCCAGACGATAAACACCGGTCCCAGCGCCGTCTTCGGCAGCGCGTTGAGGACCACCAGATAGGGGTCGAGCACCCGGGAGAGGAAGTCGCTCCACCAGAGGGCGATGGCGGCGGCGGTTCCCAGTATGGTCCCCAGTAAAAAGCCGGCGACGGTCTCCATCAGGGAGACGCCGACGTGGCGAAACAAATCGCCCGAGCGCCAGAGACTGACAAAGGTGTCCAGCATCCGGGACGGGCTGCTGACGATAAAAGGGTCAATCGCCCCCGCGCGCGCGGCAAGCTCCCACCCGGCGAACAGCGCCGCCAGCAGCCCGACGCGCCACAACAGCACGGCGGTACGGGTCCGCTGCTGCTTCCTGAGCCAGGCCTGGCGCTGGAGGGACAGTTCAGACATTGACGTCCAACTCCTTCCAAATGGCGTTAAAATAGCGCTGAAAAGCCGGCGCGTCCCTGCGCTCCAAGGGGGACAGACCGGACAGCTCTTTCGGCGCGTGCTCCCCTTTGACGGCGGCCGGCCGCTTGGAGAGGACCACAATCCGGTCGGACAGGCTGATCGCCTCCGCGATGTCGTGGGTGACCAGCAGCGCGGTCTTGCCCTCCTGCCGGATGATACTGTAGATGTCGGCGGAAACCGCCAGCCGGGTCTGGTAATCCAGCGCGGAAAAGGGCTCGTCGAGCAGCAGCAGCTTGGGCGCGGTGGCCAGCGTGCGGATCAGGGCGCAGCGCTGCCGCATTCCGCCCGACAGCTGGGAGGGCGTTTTCTGCGCGAACTCGGCGAGGCCGTAGCGCTCCAACAGTTCCCGAACCCGTTCCCGTTCCTGCGGATTTTTCCTGCCCCGCAGCTCCAATCCCAGGGTGACATTGCCCCATATGGTGCGCCAGGGAAAGAGCTGATCCTTCTGGGGCATATAACCGACCTTGGCGGAGGGGGCGGTAACCAGCTCTCCGTCTACGAAAACCTGCCCGGCGGAGGGTGGTTCCAGCCCGGCTATGATGGAAAACAGCGTGGACTTGCCGCAGCCGGACGGTCCGACAAGGCTGACAAATTCCCCTTCCTTCACGCCGAAGCTGACGCGGCGCAAGGCCTCAACCTCGCCGTCCGGCGACTGATAAGTCAGGCTGACTTCGTTCAATTCAACCATCATGCCGCATTCGGCTCCTTTCGTTAGATAACAGGAGTGAACACTCCATGCGCCATTCTATTGCGTCCCGGTCGAAAAGGTGCAAAAAAAAGAGTCCGAAAACGGACTCTTTTGTGTCAGTGAAACGGCGTGCCTTTTTAGATATCAAAAAAATGGGACGCGGGAAGCAGCTCGGAAATCTCCACCAGAAAAGGGTCCAACCCGCCGCCGCTAAACCGCAAAACATTCTCCTTAGCCATATCGGGAAGCGACAGGGAGAAGGAGAGCAAGGCCGAGGTACCCTGTCCCGGCGCGGACTGTAAAACCAAAGTCCCGCCATGCAGCCGGGCGATTTCCATACACAGGGAAAGCCCCAGACCCACCCCGAGGCGTGGGTCCTCCAATGGCGAAAGGGGCTGCTTGGCGGCGTACATAACGCTGGACATGGACAACGGCTCAATACCCGCGCCGTCATCCTGAATCTGAAATGCCGCCCGGTTTCGTTTGAGCCGGACCAGCTCCAGCTTCAGCACCCCGCCCGGCTCCATGGTACGCAGGGCGTTGGTCATCAAATTCAACACGGCGCGCTCCATCAGCGGCACGTCAATCTGTCCCATCATGGTTTTGTCTTCGCAGTGAAAGCAAATCTCGACCTCACGGAACATGTCCTGCATCCGTTGGCAAAGATCGCGAAAATGACGCGCCAGCTCAACCTTTTCAAACCGGCCCTGCCGCTGGTTGGCGCGCAAACCGCTGTAATCGGCCAGATTACCGGCCAAACGCTCCAACCGGCACACATTCTTATTGATCCGCGACACCGACTTCCTGACAGCCGGGTCGTCGTACAGCTTTAAATCGGGAAGCTGAACATTTTGCGCGTCGTAAATATCATGGGCGGCCCGCCGGATTGCCTGGGCCGTCCTCTCCAAAATATGATACGATTCATCACTGTTCCCCGATGCGGCCAAAAAAATATCAACCCCATTTTCCCGGTAGACGGTAAAATCCAATTCGCTGCCGCCCAGCCGCATATTCAGCAGCAGGGAACCGGCTCCGTCAAAGGCGCGATAGGCTTCCAGCGCCTCTGGAAGCAAACATTCCTTCAAAATTGGCTTCACACCGCAGAGAAGCTTACCGGCCGCGCCGTTGTGATAAATAATATGTCCGTCCTGGACAATAAAAGCCGGTTGTTCCATCCTGGAGAACAACCCCTCCCAAGTCAAGGCATATCCTTCCGGCACCGTCATCCCTCCCCCGCAGCATAGTATCTGTAAAAGACTGTTTTTCATCCTGCGAACATTATAAACTAAACTGTCGAAATTAGCAAGCTTTTGTCGAAAACAGTACGGCGATACCCGTTTCCTTTGCCGTGTTTTTTTATTTTTATCATTCGATTCCGCCCGCCGGTTTCCCTTCCTGAATACTATTTTTCTTACCGATATCCACGAAAATCACCGTCTTTTTCTGGCAAACGGCCCGCCGCTGTTCTTCGGCAAAGCGGGCGGCCGATCCATGAAACAGGCAAAAATCACTTCTCTCGATGACGTCGGCAATGGCAGCCAGACCGTCCGTATCATTTTCCATGCCCGGCCATCCGACATAACGAACAGCGTCGCACGGCGGACAGAAACGAATACGCAAAATATCCTCCTCCCGGTCCGCCTCCGAAAAGGGCTCCGCATCGGTGACCGCCGTAACATGAACCTTGGAGCTGAACGGATACCATCCTTTCAGTATCATCATAAACCCGGATTCCGCGCAGCGCTGGTCGATATAAACTTTCTTCACCTGATACGCCGAAGTCAGAAAGTCAATCACACACTGTAAGCTCCTCATCGACGAATAGCTTTCCCGTCCTAATGCAAAGATACCACAGGCGTATTCTTGACCTCCGAGCGTTGCGCGCGCGCGATTGCGCCGCCGCTCCAAGCTTTTTTTGAGAATCGCGCAGCCATGATGTAAAATTTGCCGGGTCCGCTCTTTCCCCACCCCCAACGATGCCCCGGCTTCTTTCAGCGTACAGCCGCCGTCTATCTTTTGAAAAACATGCTGTTCCTGTTCCGGCATTAACCCTATGTGCTCTATGATAATTCGCTCTGTTTCCTCACTGGACACAGATATGACCTCTGTATCTTGTCTGTTTTCGGAAAAGTCAAGAATTTTTCTATCTGTATCATACAGCTTTTTATAGATATACTTGATAATATACGTGGATTTTTGAACTATGAAGCGCTGGAGCATTCGATACGGTATCATCCAATCCCGATACTGGGTATGTTCCACCCGGTACATTGTAATTTCGTCAATCATACAGGCAGGAATGCTTCCTGACTTCTGCTGCATGATATCCGTGTATTGACTCTCACTTACAATAAGACAAATTTTGACCGTTTGCGGACTGCGAGTCTTTGCCCTTAAAACCGCCAAAAAGCAGTAATTAAAAAACTCTCCCCATGGATGGAGCCAAAAATCTACAGATTCATTCTGACGCACTACCTCGTCGACCGCCGCTTGCAGACGGTACTCTATATCTGCGTCATATACACTCCAATGCCCCAAAAATGAACAAACTGCCATTTTGCCCTCCTTATCCACGATAACAAAAAAATATATGTATATTTTGCGTACTCGTTGTCTTAATCGAAGATGAGAATTAAATAGTTCAGTCCGCTTTCTTCAATCAACTTCGCCAGATTTATTTTTATAGTTCCGTAGTCTTTCAATCGCGATATCCCCCTATCCGCGTAAAAATGGGTAGAAACTTCTTTGATATAGTGATATATCACTAATAAAGGGGTAAAAAATAATTTATCATAGTGACAAATCACCTGGAGGATTTGCCTATGAATACTCGTGAAGTAGTTGCGCTACGTATAAGGGAGCTATGTAAAAGTCAAGGAATTACACCAAATGGGCTGAGCAATACTGCGGCTGTTCCACAGTCAACAATTAAAAGCATTTTAAACGGTGAGAGCCAAAATCCAGGAATTGTAACCATTAAAAAACTCTGTGATGGCTTTGAAATCACATTAGGCGAATTTTTTTCAACACCAGAATTTGAAACATTGGAACAGGAAATTTACTAATTCTACCATATGAAATTTGGCATTACCAAAATAAATTATATTTGGTAATACCAAATTTGTAAAGCCCTTTTTTTCATATACTAAAAGAAAAAAGGGGGATACTGAATGAAAACGCGTAAATTAGCGCTGGGCAACCGAAATATGGTCGGAGCGCGTGTGACGGAAGCCCGTATTCGCATTGGAATGAGGCAAGTAGACTTGCTGGCAAAATTACAAACCTCTGGTATAGAAATCAGTATCCCTGCGCTTTCTCTTCTAGAAGGACAAAAGCGCCCTGTTTCCGATTTTGAGTTGTGCGCCTTGGCCGACGCACTCCATGTTTCAGTTCACTGGCTGCTGGGAAGAGAGTGATAAGCAGAGGGTTAAGCAAGAATAAACTCAGCCATCGTGCAGAGATGCAGAGAACGCAAATTAATCGTTATTGTAAAAATATTGTGACCAGACTGGATATTGATGTACTGGCACGACTGTGCACCGTCCTAGAGTGTGAAATCAGTAGTCTGTTGGAATTTATTCCTCCAAACAAAGATGGTTGATTTTTAGATGTGCAATTAATTAGACATAATTAATTAGAACTTTTTATATTATTCTATTAAATATACACTATCCCTGTCATATTACATATTAATACAGGGGGATATTAAATTGGAAATTTATGGAACTATAAAAATACATCTAGCAAAGTTAATCAAAGAAAAAGGACTGAGTAAGAATAAACTCAGTCACCGCGCAGAAATGCAGAGAACACAAATCAATCGTTATTGCAACAATGAAGTGACCCGATTAGACATTGATGTATTGGCACGATTATGCACAGTACTTGAATGTGAAATCGGTAGTCTCTTGGAATTTGTTCCTCCCGATAGAGAAAACCAATGAGGTGTTAATTCTTGAGTAAGCTAATAAGACTTAGAAATTTAAGAGAAGATCATGATTTAACCCAGCAGCAGATTGCAGAGTTGCTTGGTACGACATTTCAGTATTACCAAAAATACGAAAGCGGCGTTCGTCAAATCACAGTCGAACGGCTTGTAATTCTTGCTGACTTTTATCACACATCAACGGACTATATTCTCGGACGGACAAATATACGCAAACCCTACCCAAAACAATGAACGAATGCACTGAAACAAGTTATTGAGATTATTCACTTTAGGCTGCAAAAAAGAGCCGCGTCTGCCTGAAAGAGGCGGACGCAGCCAAAATGGAAGTTTTTGTTGTGGTCTGTCGAAACCTATGCTATAATCACAAAAGAAAGACCCGGCAGCCAGTCGGGCGTTCAGCGTAGCCGTGACACGGTTGGCGGTTTACTCTCCTCCTTTTTTCTTTCCCTTGGCACATACCCTGTGTCTACAGGCGGAAAGGGGGGAATACGATGGTGACAATTGGAGATTTGTTTTCCATACTCAC
>JAAWHG010000058.1 GCA_022795735.1 Oscillospiraceae bacterium | reverse complement strand
CGGGCATGGCCGCAAAGGATACGAACCCTCCGGGGCACACGGCCGGTGCGTGTGTCCCGGATTTTGCAAAGAGAGGTGAGACCCAATGAAGAAACCAAAAAAGAAAGTCTGTTTGCTGACGCTGGTTCTGGCGCTGTGGATGGCCCGTCCCGTGGCCCTGGCGGACGGGGTGGACTGGCTGATGCCAAAAACCGCCGTGCCGGAGCAAGGGGAGGAGTCACCCATTCAACTGCCGGTTGAGGAAACCGGCCCATATTGGCTAAACCCCGACACTTCCCCAGAAGTAAATATGGAAGACCCTTCCATTATGCCCCCTACCGGTGTTGCAAATCCGGAGGAAACCGATTGGCTACTCCCCACGACCGAAGAGTCTCCCCCAACCACCCAAGAAAACGACCAAATAATCGACGTAACGGTCCCCGGCAGCGGCGAAGTAATCATCAATCCCCACCGCCGCGCGGTCGAACTGGGGGACAGTGTAGTCCATGACCAGATCGTCAACAACGGCCAAATTTTAACCAATAACAGCACCATCCCCATTATCATAAGCGCCTCGGTAACGGTTGACACCGAGGAAAGCGGCGGCCTGTCGGTGACCACCCGGCCAATTGCCGAAGAAGAGCGGCAAAAGCTGGCCTATCTCTATGTTGAGTTTCAAAACGTACCCGGCCCCGAAGCGTCGGCAGCTTGGAGCGGCGCGTATACCGGCGCGCCCAACCAACTCCTCGCGTCGGATGGCGGCGCGGTGTCGGGGGAAGTCCTGCAAATAGAGGCGGGAAGCGAAGCCCCAACCTACGCGGCCTACCGTCTGTTCGGCGCGTTGAGCGAAAACCCCGAGACAGGCTGGCAGGCGGGCGACAAACTGTCGGTGACGGTTAGCTTTACCTTCCGCCCCGCCGGAGAGCGGCAAGAGGCGGCGGAGCCCGAAACAGCGACGGAAGATCCACCCGCGCAGAAACAGCGGCCTGCCCCTGATATCTACGAACAACAGTCCGGAGAGTCCCCCGAGGACCAAGCCGAATATCTGGAAGTCCCCGAGCCGGAGCCCGAGTTTCCCCCAATGGAAGTGCCGGCAGAGGAACCGGAGGAGGGGCCCATGCGGGAGGAGCCGCCGGAACCCGAGCAGGAAAAGATGGAAAGTTTTGCGAGCGAGTCCAACCCGGACTGGCTGATCCCCCCCAACGAGAGCGGAGAGGAGCGGTGAGAAATGGATACCCTGGAACGCGGAACGTATTATAAATCGCCCGCCCGATTTCAAAGGATGGAGGCGGCCCAACGGGAAGAGGCGGCATTAAAAGCGCTGTTTGAGCGCAAGCACTTTGCTGAAATTCTGGGCCTGATGTACCGGGAGAAAACCATCCGCCAAAAGGACGCCGTAGAAGCCCTGGGAATCAGCAAGGGCATCGTATGCCTGAACATGAACGAATTGGACGCCGTTGGCTTCATCCAGCAGCGCAAGGAAGGCCGGTGCAAGACCTACCGTTTGCTGAAGAAAGGCGCGGAATACTACGAGACCCACTATCTCCGCGACGCGGTAACGGAGACCAGCCGTATGCCGTCCCGCGCCTGGCCGGAATATGTTGTCATTCCGGAGGAATCGAAGGCGGAGCTCCGCCGTTGCCTGGGCGAGGGAGCCGGGACGCTCCAAGACGCCTTGGCGGACATCTTGACGCGGATGGACAACGCGATTGAAAAGCTGACCGTGAGCGAGGCCGAGCAGATATGGACCCAACGGGCGCGGGACAGCATGGCGGACGCGGAGGGATTGGCGAGCGCGCTCCGGGCGGTGGCCGAGCGGAACGACATGCTGCTGTACTTCTATATGGGCGAGTACCAGGCAAAACTGGCCTGGCTGCGGGAAGCGCTGCGCGAACGGCGGGACGAGGTCAGCCGGGGCAGACACTTCGACACCATTTTACAGCTGCTGTATGAAGAAAAACAGATTTTGAAAAAGGACCTCGCGGAGCGGCTTGGCATTTCCCCGGGGAATACCTTTCTCCATGTCAAAGCGATGATAGAGGCCGGCTTTGTGGAAGAGGGCCGGGACGGTGTGTGCCGGGTCTACCGCATCTCGCCGGACGGGGAGCGGTACTATGAGGAAACCAGCCTGCGGCCGGGCCGTAAGGCGGAGCCTACGATGGCGAAGCCGGAAAAACGGATACGCCCCAAAAGCGCGAAAAAGCCGGTAACAGTGTTGAACGAAAGGAACTTCACCAACATCATGCAGCTGCTGTATGAGGCGGGAGATATTCCGCTGTCCGACCTGTGTACCCGCCTGGAGCGCCCCCACGGAAATGTGTACCGGGATATGCAGAACCTGACAATGGAGGGTTTCGTAAAGAAAGAGACCGTCAAGCATTGCAACTATTACGCCCTGTCGGATAAGGGCAAGGAATACTGCGAAAAGTGTTTCCGCTGACCGTGCGGGTTGACGTTGTTTTACATATCCGCAATGGCCCCCTCCCGGCTTCCCGGGAGGGGGCTTCCCATTTGCGGCGCGCCCTTGATTTCCTGCGGAAAATGGGTTATACTTTAAAAATCCTGACTAGGAGTGATTATTATGTCAAACTGTGCGATTGTAGGCGTGAACTGGGGCGACGAGGGCAAAGGCCGGATGGTCGATCTGCTCTCCCGCGACTTCGATGTGGTGGTCCGCTATCAGGGCGGCGGCAACGCCGGCCATACCGTCGTCAATGAAAAGGGGAAGTTTGCCCTCCACCTGTTACCCTCGGGCGTCTTTCACGACGGGGTTATGAATGTCCTGGGCAACGGCGTCGCGCTGGACTGCGAAAGCCTCTGGAACGAAATCCAGGAGGTGAGCGCCAAGGGCGTTCCCGTGACGCCGGACAATCTGCGCGTCAGCGACCGCGCGTCCCTGCTGCTGCCCTGGCACCGGGAGTTGGACGGCCTGGAGGAGGCGCGGCTGAAGGATAAAAAGTACGGCTCCACCAAGCAGGGCATTGCCCCCTTCTACTCCGACAAGTACCAGAAGAAGACCGTCATGGCGGGCGATTTGCTCTACCCGGACAAGCTGTGGGCGCGGCTGGAGGGCATTTTGGAGTGGAAAAACCTGACTCTGGAACGGGTCTACGGCGCCGCGCCCTGCACAATGGAGTCGCTTCGGGAATGGGTGGATCGCTTCGGCGAGAAGATCAGGCCGTATATCTGCGACACCGGCGCTCTGCTGCGGGAGGCGCAGGCGAAGGGCAAACGTATTCTGTTTGAGGCCCAACTGGGGTCTCTGCGCGACCTGGACTTCGGCATCTACCCCTATACCACTTCCTCCAACGCCGTGGCCGCCTACGCTCCGGTCGGCTCGGGGCTTCCCGGCGGGAAGATCGGCAAGGTGGTGGGCGTGGTCAAGGCCTATTCCTCATGTGTCGGCGAGGGACCGTTTGTGTGTGAGTGGTTTGGCGAACAGGCGGAGAAGCTCCGGGAGGCCGGATTTGAGTATGGCGCGAAGACGGGGCGGCCCCGCCGCGTTGGGCCCATCGACCTGGTGGCCACCCGTTACGGGGCGCTCTGTCAGGGGGCGACCGACATCGCCCTGACCAAGCTGGACGTTCTCTCCTATCTGGACGAAATCCCCGTCTGCGCCCGGTACGAGTTGAACGGTGAGCAGACCGATGACTTCCCCTTCCCCGCGCTGCTGGACGACGCGAAGCCGGTCTGGGAATCGGTGCCCGGGTGGAAGTGCGACATTTCGGGGGTCCGCAGGTGGGAGGAGCTGCCCCAGGCCGCCCGGGATTACGTTTTGTACGTGGAAAAGGCCATCGGCTGTCCCATCACCTATGTCTCGGTCGGACCCGAGCGGGACGCCATCATTCTGCGGTAACGGCCATGACAGACCGCTACGAATCGCCTCTGGCCACCCGTTACGCCTCCGAGTTCATGCTCCGGCAATTCTCCCAGGAGAAGCGAATCGAAACCTGGCGCAGGCTGTGGGTTGCCCTGGCCCGCGCCCAGCACGATCTCGGCCTGCCGGTGGGGGCCGAACAGGTGGAAGAGCTGGGAGCCCATGTCTTTCCCATCGACTTTGAGGCCGCCGCCCGCAAGGAACGGGAAATCCGCCACGACGTCATGGCTCACATCTACGCCTATGGCCTGAACTGCCCCAAGGCCAAGGGGATTATTCACTGGGGGGCGACGAGCTGCTACGTCACCGACAACGCTGATCTCATTCTCTACCGCGACGCGCTGCGTTACCTCAAGGGCCAGTTGGCCGCTGTCATTGAAAACCTGGCCGGTTTTGCGCTGCAATACCGTGATATGCCCGCCCTGGGCTACACCCACTTCCAACCGGCCCAATTGGTGACGGTGGGCAAACGGGCTGCGCTGTGGCTTCAGGATTTTATGCTGGACCTGGAGGAGCTGGAGGACGTGATTTCAGCCATCCGCTTCCTGGGGTGCCGGGGCACGACGGGCACCGAGGCCAGCTTTATGGACCTCTTTCAGGGCGACGCGGGCAAGATCGACGAGATGAACCGGCGCATTGCCGGCGAGTTTGGCTTTACCCGCTGCTACGACGTCTGCGGCCAGACTTACCCCCGGAAACTGGACAGCCGCATTATCAACGTCCTTTCGGCTATTGGGCAGAGCGCCTACCGGTTTGCCAACGACCTGCGGCTTTTGCAGCATGACCGGCAGGTGGAGGAGCCCTTTGAGGACAAGCAGGTGGGGTCGTCGGCCATGCCGTACAAGCGCAACCCCATGCGCGCCGAGCGCATCTGTTCTCTGAGCCGCTATCTGATGGCCGACGCGCTCAATCCCCCCATGACCGCCGCCACCCAATGGCTGGAGCGGACGCTGGACGACTCGGCCAACCGCCGGATCAGCCTCCCGGAGGGGTTCCTGTGCTGCGACGCCGTGCTGCGACTGGTACAAAACGTCAGTGCGGGACTGCACGTCAATGAAAAGATTGTGGAAAAGTTTGTGTTGGAATATCTCCCCTTTATTGCGACGGAAGATTTGATGATGGAGGCGGTCCGCCGCGGGGGAGACCGGCAGCAGCTCCATGAACGCATCCGAACCCATTCCATGGCGGCCACTGCCCGGATGAAGGAGGGACTGCCCTGTGATCTGCTCGACCGCCTCGCCGCAGACGCAGCGTCGTTCGGGCTGGACCGGGCGGAGCTGGAAGCGCTGATGGAACCGTCCCGGTATATTGGACGCTGTCCCGAACAGGTGGAGCGGTACGCCGGGCACTGTCTGGAGGTTGCCCGGCAGGCCGGGGCCGCCAGGGCGGAAGATATCGAGTTATAAATAACAGGAGGGTATCTCTATGCGGATTACAAGTCCATCCAACGACATCTCCCACGTATTGTTCACTGAAAAACAGATCGCGGCCCGGGTGGAAGCCCTGGGCATGGATCTGACTGCCGAGTACAGGGACAAGAAGCCCGTTATGGTATGCGTGCTCAAAGGGGCGTCCTTCTTCTACATTGACCTGTGCCGTCAGATGGACTGCGCCATTGACATGGATTTTATCTCGGTTTCCAGCTATGGCACGGGCTCCAAATCGTCCGGCGTGGTCCGGCTGGTCAAGGATTTGGACACCGACATCACGGGGCGGCACGTCATTCTGGTGGAGGACATTATTGATTCGGGTTTGACGCTGAGTTATCTCCGGGAGTTCTTTGGCTCCCGGAAACCCGCTTCCATCAAGACCATCAGCTTCCTGGACAAGACGGCGCGCCACGCCAGCGATTTGAAGACCGACTATTGCGGCTTTGAAATCCCCGACGAGTTTGTGGTGGGGTATGGGTTGGACTACGCCAACTACTACCGGAATCTCGCGTACATAGGCGTGCTGAAGCCAGAGGTCTATCAATAAAAAGGTCTCCTACCAGTAGGAGGTAAGCTGGCGAAAAAATAGCAAATTCCCGTAGAAGGTCGTTGTAAAAGACCTTTTGCGGGAATTTTTGTAGGCATCATACCTTTGACAGTTTACTTGCATTTCAGTATAAGAGTGCGGCGCTGCTGCTGCGGGAAATCATAAGAAGCGCAATGTTTCAATCTCTCTTTTTTGTGCAAGCATTGCGAGGAAAATTTTTTTCAAATACTTTATAATAGGTGAAGTAAATCAAATTGAGGACGGAGGTATTTTAATGGAATGGGTTGAAAGGCTGAACCAGAGTATAAATTATATGGAAGAGCATTTAACAAGCGAGGTTGATTATGAACGGCTTGGACAGATTGCCTGCTGTTCCGCCTATCACTACCAAAGGATGTTCGCCTATATGGCGGGGGTTACGCTGGCGGAATATATCCGAAGAAGAAAGATGTCATTAGCGGCGGTGGACTTACAGGGCAAAAATGAGAAAATCATGGATGTCGCGGCGAAATATGGCTACAGTTCACCAACTGCGTTCAATAGAGCGTTTCAAAGTATCCACGGCATCGCGCCATCCGCTGTAAAAGGTGATGGGGCAGCTGTAAAATCGTTTCCGCCCATGACATTCTCGATTGCTGTGAAAGGAGCAGAAGAAATGAATTATCGAATTGAAACCAAAGAGGTGTTCCGGATTATTGGTGTCTCCGCGCCGCTGTACAAGGAACTTGAGCAGAACTTTACGGTCGTTCCGCAGATGTGGCAGGAGGCGGCGAGCAATGGAACGATTCAGAAATTGGCCGGTATGATGGACGCCCCGCCAGCGGGCTTATTGGGCGTAAGCGCGTGTCATGATGAGGAACAGTGGAAATATTGGATTGCCGTGTCCAGCACAAAGGATTGCGGTGAATTTGAGGAATACACCGTGCCGGCATGCACATGGGCGATCTTTCCGGGATCGGGCGCAAACCTCTCAATTCAAAACCTGGAACAACGTATTATTACAGAATGGCTGCCTACTTCCGGATATGAGTATGCCAACGCGCCGGATATTGAGGTCTACCTCAACGCAGACCCCCAAAATGCGCAGTATGAGGTGTGGATTCCTGTCAGAAAAAAGCAAGCGAATTGAGTGTGGGGCGGCTGGCGTGCCGCTGCCTGGGCATAAGTGAATCCGCTCCCGGTTGTCCGGTTCCGCAGATACGATTTGGTTTGGGGCTGCGGTTTGAAAAGGAGCGCGCCACGATACAAGGCACGCAAAAGGACGGCGGCGGTTCACTCTTAAAACCGCCGCATGGAACAAATAGGCATGGGAAATCGGTCTGCCCAGCAGCGGTTTTTTTCTTTTCTGCCGCTGGGCAGACTTGGCTTTTATTG
>JAAWHG010000019.1 GCA_022795735.1 Oscillospiraceae bacterium | reverse complement strand
AGAACACCGCCGTAAATCGCGGTAACCTCAGCCTCCGGCGGCCTGACGCCCGGCGGCGGAACAATCTCCGCCCAACGCTTCTGTATCTGTCCGCCATACACGGCATACGCCCACGCCTGCGTAGCGGCAATCTGGAAAATTAACTGGTACGCCAGATGCGCGGGCTTCGAGGCGTCCAGGTACGCGCGCACCCGCTCGTAATCAAATGCCGTTGTTCCTGTCGGACGAAAAAATACCCCAAAGGTATACGGCCGCAGGAAGTCCCGAATTTCAATGTCTTCCTCTCCGGTTCCGAGCAGGGCGGCAAGGCCGCGCCGGAACATCGCCGGGTTTGCAGGTTTCACGCCACCAATCTGCCGCATAAGGGTCTGCCGCCTGTGTTCCAGAGGCAGTTCTCCGTCCGGTTCAATGCCGTACATCCATTCCCAGATCCCCATGCTCCAGGTACAGGTCTGCGGCTGGGTTTCCGCCTGCATCCCCCCCACGATGACCCGCAGCTCGTCCCATTCGCGGCCTATGACCTCGTAAATCCACAGCGCCATTGCCGAGCGGTCATAAAAGCCCTGTGTGACCATGCGCAGGAATGTTTCGGCGGACGGACTCCGGATGATGTCCAGCTCAGGTCTGGACATGCAGATCCACCTCCCCCGTAACTGGGTAGCGCAGCCTCGCAACAGGAATGTCCACTGTACCGCCGTTGACGGTCAGGCCGCTGTAATTCTCGACCCCGCCGGACCTTGCGAGGGCCGCGCCGACTTGCACCAGACGGATGTAGGCCGTGCCGCCGCCGCGAACAACAGCCGCATCCTGTCCCACCTCCAGCCAATAGCTGTCCAGGGCGGCGCGGAAGCGTTCTGTGACCGTCCGGATGTCCGCCCCTTGTTCAAGCAAAACGGTCGCGGCAATGTCCACGCGCAGCGGTTCCGGCGCTGTCACGGTCAGGTGTGCCCCGATTGGCATTGGCCGCGCAGGATCGTCGTCTCCGGTCCCCGCAATATGCAGGTGTACCGCGTCTAAAAGCTGCCGGTTCGCGGGAATACCGTTGCTGTCAATGATAATCAGACGGACGGCCCCCGCGCAGCGGCGGGAGCCGTAACCGTCCAGATAATGAAATTGTGCGGGGAGGGAGGGGTCGTCCCATTCCGGCTCTACCACCACCTGTCCCACGCCGGGGACCTCCTTGGCCCAGCGGATGTAATCCGCGACACAGCCCGTCATGGACGCGCCGGTGCGCATGGAGGCCAGAATGCGTGACAGGTAGCTTCCGTCGCTTTCGGCCTCCACGCCGCCGGTCATGGCTTCCGGGTTTGTGACATAAGCGATTCCGCGCAGGGGCTTGACCATCAGCGAAATCGTATCCGCCGCCACGTTGCCCTCCGTGCCGCCTTTGACGGCCTGGACAGGAACTTGGACCTCGACCAGACCCTTGCTGTCGGGGCTGCCCGCCAGTGTGACATCCTCCATGGCCGCAAAGATCACACTGGAAGTCAGGTCCGCCGCCGTCGCGAATTGATAGCCGGCGAGAATTGCAGTCCCCGGGACGCCGCGCACCATCAGCGTACCGCTGGCGGGATTGGCGGGACGGCGGGTTACGTTCTCTCGTTCGCCATGAAGGTCGAGCCATTCTCCTTTCGACCACTGGGGAAAAATCTGCTGAATCACTTCATTCAGGACAAACTCAATCATCTCCGCCTTTTCTACTGCGGCCGGGCGGGTGAAGTCCCAGAGGATATTGCCCTCGCTCCTGTCGATCCCGGCGGGCAGGTTGTCCATCATCCGGCGGTGGATGTCGTCCGCGCTTTGCCCCTGTAGAAATTCCGGCGGTATATATGGGTATTCATCCGTCACTGCCGGTCACATCCTTTCATATCATAGTCCCAGCCTTGCGCTTACGTTGGCAGAGTTTCCGTCCGCGCCGAATACCTTGCACGTAATCCACAGGCTGTCGGCTTCCCACTGGAATGAGAAGTCCCGCACCTGGACCGTTCTGCCCATCGGGTCGGCCAGCAGCGCCTCGGTGATCGTGCGCTCAAAGCTGCTCTCCGCCGCCGCCCGTCCCGGGGCCTGAAACGCCTGTTCCGCCTCGATGCCCATGTCTGCGCTATAGCCCAGGTGCGCCCAACGTTGGGTCAAAATCACCTTGGTACACCAGAGGACCCAGGCGTCATAGCCGCTTCCATAGAGCGCCTGCCCCGTGCCGTCTGTCACGAAGTCTCCTGCCTCCACGTCCCAGTTTGGCCCCGGCGCGTATTTTTCCTGACGTTCGACGTCCTCCGCTAATGTGGCCGGTACGTCAAAAACCGGGAACAACCCCGCCATATCATCGCCTCCTTATGCAATTACGGACGCTGGCAGGATAATATCGACAACGCAGACGTCGTTTCCCACGGTGACCGCCAGCACACGGTCCCCCGGCTTGATGCTGCGCATCTTCTCGGGAATCAGTACGTCATGGACGTGCGGTCCCTCGGCGGTATGGGCATGGCTTCCGCTGCCTCCAACATGGCCGCCGTGGGTGCCGCTGTCACCGTGATTATGGGTACCGTCACCCACGTTTCCCGCCCCAATCGTATAGGTGAGGTGTGTGCTTACCGCGCCGAGCGTCAGTTGGCGGCAAACCAGATATTCGCCCTGCGGGATTGGTTTGGGGAAGTTGCTGAGAAGCAGGCTCATATCCGCGCCGATTGTGCCAAAGTCCAGCGCCGGCGGCTTTTGCGAAACCTCGCACATGCGCTCTTGGAGCGTCCGGGCCAATTGGTTGATTCCTGCGCTGCCGTTCATCTCCCCCATGTCTTACCCCGCTTTCCGCAGCAAGCGCATTTCCATAGTCTTTTGCTTCGCATCATGCGAAACGCCCATAACGTAGAACATGCCAATTAGATTCCCTGCGGAAATCTCCACGAGATCACCCTTTCGCATAAATGGCAGGTCTGGGGCGTTTACCCGGATCTCTTCCGCCGGTTTTCCACGCTCCTTCAATATGGTTTGCGCGTCCGCCCTGGCGGAACCCAGGTCCTTGTCCACATCCCGCCGGATCACTTCCTGGAGGACGCCAAACTTCAAATTTCCGTCCACCGTTGCCTCTACATTGGACCGCCCGTCATCGTCCGCCTTGCCTAAGATTTTGACCCGTGTAACCAGGTTATCAATCGACAGCTTATCGGAAGTGCTGATTGTGTTGCGCGAATCCAGGCGGTATACCTCTTTGTTTTTGCCAAGGCCGGAGACGGTCAGTTTGCCGTCTTTGTAATAGATAACGTAACGCTCGCCTGTCTGCTGCCGGACTTCATTAAGCAGGCTGATGATAATGTCGCTCACGGCCTCGCCGTTGAAAATCTTCTTTGTATGGGTGATTTGCTTATCCCACTGGTAGTCCAGCGGGACGCCCCAACCGCCGCAGACGCTCTCCAGAATCGCCGGGGTAGACATTCCAGCGGAGAAATACAGGATATCCTTGCTTTTCAGGCGAATCATGGGGTCGTAGGCCAGGACGGACAGTTCCTTATTCTGGGCGCTGTCATAGTCCCAATCCCAGATGATTCCCTCAAAGACTTTTTTCCGTCCAGCGCCCCAGTTGGACCACAGACGAAGAATGCAGTTAATTTTGACAAGCTGCATCAGGTAGGACGCGCCCAGCTTGAAGTTAAGCAACGTCACCCTGGCCCGCTGCGCCAATTCGCCCTCCTGTTCCTCCCAGGAAAGGCCCAGAAGGGCGGGAGTCAGGTCATAGACCGCGCCGGTTTCGGTCATGAGATCCGCTTCATAGGTGATTCTGGCAACCTCGATCTCGATTGGCCATCCCCCCTCATTTGTCGTCCGGTTGGATATAGAGATTCATGGACGTATCCTTGCCCAGCGTCGCGGTGCAAAGGCTCCCATTTGTGGCGGCTGCCCGCAGATGATTGACGTTGATATGGTCGAAGCGGTACCCGTCCTTGACCATCCAATGAAGCGTCAGCAGCGCCCCGGTTTCCGCAGTCACCGTCGCACTGCTGGTGAGGGTTTCATTTTGCCGCTTTCCATCCTTCTGGACGCAGACCCACGATACATCCGCCCGCCCCGTCCGGTTGACCCGCAGCACAATGCTCGCCTTTGTGGGAGATGGGGCGCGGCTTGCGCTGCTGCTTGGTTTTTTCAAGGTTTTTTTAGCGGATGCGGTTGCCGCCGTCTTGGCGGTTCCGGTACTGGTTGTCTCCGCTGCGGGATTGCCTATGCTGGGGATGGTCAAAACCTGTCCCACGCGGATCAGCCGGGGGTCGCTGCCTATGATGTCTTTGTTGGCATTGTAGATTCGAGTGTACAGCGCGCCGTTCCCGTAATACTTCTGCGCGATCTTCCAGAGAGTGTCCCCGCTGGTGACGGTGTGGGTTTCCGCCGCCGGCGGGGAGGTCCGCGCCGCGCTCTGTGCGGGTGCGGCCTCCTGGCCGGTTTGGCGGACTTTGATCTCTTTTGCCTGGATCAGCGATATGGAATAGTCGATATCCCCGTAGCCGCCGGTAGGATAGGCGGTGAAGCTGGACAGATAGACGTCGCAGTTGACCGGCGTCTCGGTAATCAGCAGCCGCGCCTTGATTGGCTTGCCGTCCTGGGCCTTGAGCCGTTCCACCCACTGATAGGCCGCCTTGGGGTCCAGCCATTCCCGGATATACGGCGCGCCTGCCCGTTTTGCGCCGGGGAACATACCGCTCCAACTGATGGCGTCGAGAGCGGTGCCGCCGGGGGTCCGAAGCTCGCCAAGACTGAGAACGTTGTAGTTGGCAAACTGATTCGCCAGCTTGACGCTGATCTTCTCCGGGAGCATGGGGAAGCGCAGGCGGCTGTTTGTTTTCAGGTTTGTCAGATAAATGTCCATGCTCTCATCCCCACTGCTCCTTTGGCATGTTGGCAAACGCCTGCTGGAGTTTGATTGCCAGTTGATAGGCAATTTCGTCCGTCGCGCCCTGAATGTACTGCTTTATAATTTCCGCCAATTCCTGCGGGTCCTGGGCGCCGCCGTCTACATTGATTTCAATGGTCACGTTTTCGATGGTAACGGGGACCACCATGCCGCCGCTGTTTCCGTCTGCGCTTGGGATTGGGTACGCGTTTCCGGCAATTTCGCCCTCCGCATACGGCCTCACGCCCAGCAGTTCTCCAGCCTGTTCCCATAGCTCAATACCCCGGTCTCTGCGGCTGCTGGACAGCGGGATAATGGCCTCTGCTCCGTCCTCGGCCACCAGACCGAGGTGCGGGCGGGTCAGGATGCCTCCCTCCGCGTGAGCGGTTGCGGTTACCGCTGCATTCTGAAAGAGAGTTTGTGCCAGATTTCCGGAGCCGCCCGTCTTATAGTCGAATTTGGTGTTGACCGGTATGACTGCGTTTACCCCCGCGCTGAAAGCTGTATTGATGCTGGTCTCAACGCCGCTTTTTAACGAGCCAATCGCACTGATTATGGGATTCATGTTGATATTCTGGATGGCGCTGCCCACGCCGTCCCCGACCTTTTCCCCCACCAGCAAATAGCGAAGGTTTTCAAATTGACCGGTCAGCTCCGACTCAAAGCTGTTTGCAAACCGCTCCAACCCGGTGCTGAAATCGTAATCCCTGCCGCTCAACTCCCGTATGACGCTTTCCTGGGCGCGCTGCGGGATAGTTTTCGCTGTCGCCTGAAGGACCTGCGCAATAGCGACCTGAGCCTCACCGGACAGTCCTTCCAGACCAAACCACCTGGCAACGTCTCCCGCTGTCCAATTCGCGGGTTCCGGTTCTATCCGTAAAGCCTTGCTCATTGCCGCAGAAAGTTTCTCTGCTGTTGTCCCTTCTATCCCAGGAAGAACACCTTCCAGTTCCTTGCTGAACGCCTCCGCGATTGCCTCCAGTTGGAAGGATTCGACCCGGGCGTGAAGGCTGTCTATGCTTGCGTTGTAGTCGCTGACAATATCATCTAACTGCTTTTTGTACTCTGTTTGGTCGATTTCCTCCTCTGAAAGTTGAAGCTCCAGGTTTGTCAGGCTGACCTCCAGGGCGTTGTCGTAACTCTGTGTCATGCTCTCCACATTGGCCTGAAGCTCCCCCTGCAGCAAGGCAAAGGATTCAGCGTCAAGCTGTGCCCCGCCATATCTGATTTTGATGGAGGCGAGGCTTGCCTCGTCCTGCGCCTTTGTCAGCTTATTGGTAATGTCGGTGATCTGTTGCTGGAGGCTGACGATTTCCGCTTGCTCATTCAGGGAGATCACGCCATCCTCCAAGGCGATGTGCAGACGTTCCCCCAATTGGCCGCTCATGGCGTCGATCTGGGCCTGCAATCCCATGTAGACGGCGTTCAGCCCCTCAGGCTGGTCTGCGCCGTCGCCCGAGAGCAGCTTCCATGCCGCCGCCGCTTCGTATTGCTTGTCCTCAACGTAGGCTTTGGCGCTTGCCGCAAAGCTGTCAACGGCTGTGATGTATTCCTCTTTGCCGTTCTCATCCAGCGTCAGGCCTAGGCCGGCTTTCCAGTTGAGCTTATCCAGAGATTGCGTCTCTCCCTGAAATGCCGCCAGTGCCGACTGCGCGTCTGATACGGCGGATGAAAAGGCGGTGATACTGCCGGCATACTGGTCGAATACCATACTGGAGGCGATTCTCTGGATGTCCTTCATGGTCAGCTTCAATGTACCGAAACGGCGGTTGAGCTTATCCGTCACCGCCTCATGGAACATCGCTCCAAGTTGGCTCGCGTCCACGCTGGTATCCTGAATCGCATCGTTGAGGGCTTTGGTTTCAAAGGTCACGGCCTCAATGGAGAATCCGGTTGCCTCGAATACTTTTTGGGCTTTCTCAGCTTCCTTTTGCATCTCCTCTACTTTTTTCTGGTATTCCTGTTTGATTTTATTTCCCTTGATCCATCCAGCAATACCGCCCACACCGGCACCAATGAGCGCCCCGGCCAGCGGGCCAAGCACGGGAATTGCGCTTCCGATGTAACCGCCCACAAGTGCGCCCTGGGCGACGCCGCCCATCTTTGCTCCGGCGGATTTCTGATAGGCTGCCTTTTCTTCTGCGATATCGGATTTAAAGGCTTTGTATGCGTCCAGGGCGCCGCTGATTAGTGTCGTGCCCGCAGCAGCAGCCCCCGCGCCCGCCGCCATCCCTGTGGCGCTGAGAGCCCCCGCGCTCAGGGACGCGGCCCCCGGAAGGTTCCCCGCCCCAAGGTTAATGGCAAGCCCCGCCGATCTCCCCAGGAGTCCGCGCCCGCTCACGGCCGTACCGAGCAGAACCCCGGCCAGGGAAACGCCCGTAGACGGGTTCTTACCGAAGATTCCCTGTCCGATTGATACCGCGCCCCTGCCGAGACTGAGCGCGGGTTTGGTGATCCTCCCGATTGCCAAAAGGGAGAGGAGAGAGGCAAGGTCCGGCGATTCGCCGCCCGGTAAAAACTTTCCTGCGCTGCGGAGCATATTGGAAAAGCCCTCCGCCATCTTCTTTGCTATGAGGGAAAAATCAAGGCCGTCGGCGAATCCCTTTGCGAAGGACGCGGCAATGCTTTTTCCGTCCGCTGCCGCTTCCTCTGTGTCGATTCCAAACAGTGTCAGGATGCCGATCTTCAGTGCGGTACCAAAACCTTCGCCGATGCTGCCCGCCTTTTCGGCCAGCCACGACTTGCCCTTGCCGTTCCACCAGGCATCGAACGGCTCAGCAATCAGCTTGTCCCAGGCGATTTCGATTTTGTCCCAAATGGTTTCTGCGTTCTGCCATTCCGTACTGCCGGTCAGGTCCTTAATGGAGGCGGAAATATCGTCTATTTTTCCGAGTATGAAGTCTGCCGCCGAGCCGACGGCGTCCTGAATATCCGGCATATGCGCCGTCACCCAGTCCACAAGCCGTCTGATGTAGGGCTGCAATTTTTCCCCAATGGAGATTTTTACCCCCTCCGCCGCGCTTTGCAGGTAGAGAAGGGAGCCTTGCAGTGTATCCATTTTCACGTTGGACATTTCCCTCGCCGCGCCCTTCGCGTCGCGGATGGCCGCCGCTAATTCCTCGAATTTTTCATCCGACGCATTTACGATAGCGAGAAGCCCGGCCTGGGCGTTCATTCCGGCGAGATTCGCCGCCGTGGCGGCTTTCTCTGTTTCGCTCATGCCCTTGAATCCGGCGCGCAGGTCCCGCATAACGGTGAGCAGCGATTTGCTTTTCCCGGTTTCGTCCGTCATGGTAACGCCGACTTTTTTCATTGCCGCCGCCATGGCGTTGCTTTCCTCTGCGGTCATACCCTCCTGCTTGCTCATTCTGGAGAGGACGGCCCGGAGCGCGGTACCGGCGCTGGAGGCGTCCACCGCCGCATTGCCCATCAGGCCAAGGGCGAGGGCGGTGTCCTCAATGCTGTACCCCAGCGCGCCGGCCGTCGTACCGGCCATTTTGAGCGATTCGCCCAGACCGCCGACGTCCGTCATGCTGCTGGTGGCGGTTTTGGCAAGGACGTCCGCTACCCGCGTGCTTTCGCTTGCGTTCAGGTTGAATTGCGCCAGCGCCGCAGAGGTAATTGACGCCGCGTTCGCCAGGTCCACGTCTCCCGCAGCGGCCAGGTCCAAAAGCCCGGGCATACCGGACACGATGTTGCTGCTTTTCCAGCCTGCCATTGCGAGGTTTTCCATCGCGCCCGCCGATTGCGCCGCAGAGAACATCGTGTTTTCGCCCAACCGCTTTGCAGTTTCGTACAACCGGTCATATTCCGCGTTCGTCGCGCCGGATATGGCCTTGACGTTTGCCATGCCCTGTTCAAAATCCTTGAACGTGCCTATGGTGTCCGCAGTGCCCAGCGAAACTCCCGCGACCGCCGCCATCTGAGTTACAGGGTTGGAGAGCAGGCCCCAAATCTTTTTGAAGGGGGCGGTGACAAGGTCTTTCGCTTTCAGGGTGACCGTCCAGACCTTCCCACCGATTTTCTTCCCGGCGGCTGCCACAACCTGGATACCTTTACTGGCGAAATCTTTGGATTTCAACGTAACTGTCCAAATTTTCCCAGCAATTTTCTTTCCAGCCTTTGCTACATTCTGGATGCCCTTGCTCGCCATGTCCTTCAGCGTGGCCGCAACTTCCAGTTTGCTCTTGCCCTTCATTCCCGCTATCTGCTTTTGGAGCTTCGTCATAGAGCGTTCCAGTTTGCTGACGTTCGCTTCCGCACTCCGCGCTCCACTGGCGGTCTCGTCCGTTACCTGGGTTACCACTTCAATGACAGCAACTCGGTCATTCAACGCTTGCCGCCCCCTTTCACGGCAAATCTGAATACGGGGGTTTTTGCCTCCTCCTCGATTGCGTCCAGCGTGTACTGCTCATACAGAGCCCTTTCCCCCAGTGGCAGGGCCATATATTCGGGTATCCCGCCAATCTGGGGGAACCGGTCCAATGCGCGAAGCATAAGGTATGTACGCCCGCGCGCCTTGATTAGTTTTTTGCCGCTTCCTCCATATCGTCGCCATAGCCGCTGATTGCATTGATCTCGTCAATGATGCGGTCCTTTTCCCCCGAGAGCAAGACCGCGTCAATCAGCTCCACGCCCTGTAGAACGTTAAAGGCGTCCATTGCCTTTTTGTTTTCCCAGAGTATTTTCCGGTCCTCGTCCACGGTGGCTGTGTAGATCAGCCAGGAGCGTAACAGAGAACCGTTGGTTTCAATTTCGCGCTTCGGCTGCCCGCGCTTGCGGGGCGCAAATCTGGTCGCGCGGTCATGGCAGGCCATGCTTTCTTCCTCGGACACGGGACGGATGCGAAACTCGAATTTCAGTACGCCGCCCCTGCGGATTTGAATTTTCTTATAAAAGTCCTTGCTGTTTTTCTCTCTGCCGGCGTCAATCAGGCCGCGAAGCAGCTCGCTCTCATTCATCAGGACTTCTTCCTGCGTAAGCTGCTCCACCCCGGCGGGCTGTTCGTCGAACATTTCAGGCATGGTGTTCACGTTTTCCATAATTATTGTTCCTCCTTACTTTACTCAATGGGGCGCCAGTCAGCTTCTTTGAAAGATTCCAGCATTTCCGGGGTGGCGTTTACCCGGAAGCTCCATGCCCTTTTGATGATATCGCCGGGGTTCAGATTCTGGAGATCAACGGTTCCGTCCGGGACGCAGTTGCGGTAAACCATACGCTCCGACTGCCCGTCCCGGCGGCGCATCTTCCCCTGGAAGTCAAAGGACGGGAAATACCCGTTCTGCAAATCAGAGATCAACTCATCCAGCATCACGTCGTCCCGTATCACGGCCTCGGTCAGCGTCAGCGTAACGCTGTAGCCGGTGTTGACCGCGTAGATCAACGCGCTGCCGACGGGCTGGTAGTCGGTATTTGCGGGATTGATTTGGGTCTGAAAGGTATCCACTTCGGCGAGAAAGATGTTCGTTCCCCGCTTGGTAGTAACAAAAAGCCGCCCGTCCTTGCCGCTTATCAGTTTTCTGACGTCAAGCAGGCTCCGGTCGTTCAATCCGTCCATACGTTATGTCCCTCCTTTACTCGGCGTCTTCCGGCGCAAACCGGAATTTGAACGCGTAATACATCTTCTCCAGCGCGTCGACGTCGTCCGCATAAACCACGAACCACGCGCTGTCGCCCTCGGGCTTATTGTCCGGGTCGAGCTCCACGTGCGCCCCGGCCAGCAGCTTGCCCTCCGCAACCATCGTCTGGCATACACCATTGGACACCTGCACCACTGTCATGCGCCCGTCGGGGTTGTTATTGATACGTCCGACCAGCGGCTCCACCGTATCGTTGAGGCGTTGGAACAGTTCAAAGCGCACTTTGGTCCGCTTGATTTTCTTCCAGCCATCATCTTCTTTCGGGCCGGGAACGACCAACGTATTTACGCCCTGCTCCACCCATACGGTATTGGCCGCCGAGACGCTGAACATCAGCGCCCCGGCCCGGATTGCCCGCTCGTGCTGATTGTTGGTCAGCAGTTCGGTGCATTCCGCCGCGCCGGTGACAGCCAGATGGGTGATGCTTTCATTGCTGGGGGTGCTTGCAATCAGGCCGGCCACCCGAGCGGCGGCCCGCCAGCCCTCGTAAACGCCGCCGCTTGTATCCGTGAAGCCGTTGCCGACGTATACAAGCTGGTAGTCATTGAACGCACTGGCGTGCTGCAAGCGCGTATCGAAGTCCACGGTGGACGGTTCCCCGACAACGCCCATGGCGAATCTGCCGTCTTGGTAGATACGGTTGAGGAACAACTGCATGACGGCATGGACCGCGGTATCTTCTGTGTCAATTGCCAGCACGTTCCACCGGCAGGCTTCCAACATCTCAAAGGCTTTGCTGTACGCGCCGACGTTCACGGCGGGGTCCTCGCCGCCGGTGATCTCGGCCTGATCCACGCTTGCCAGCTTTTCCTCGCTGTCCTTCAGCCGGGTCAGGATGAAATAGCTGCTCCCTTTTTCATCGAATGCGGACAGCAGGGCGTCTACACTGTTCTCCGCGTTGGAAAAGGTCAGCTTTTCCAACTGCTCAGTACCTTCCAGAATCAGCAATTCGCTGACGGCGGGGTCTGCCAGCGTGGGCCGGATGGTGACGGCCAGCTTACGGCTGCCGGGGTATTTCAGCGTCAGCTTGACCACGTCCTCGTCCGCCGCGTCCCGGATGGTGTACGAGCCGGAAGCGCCTCCGGTACCCAACCGCAGGGCGTAGACCAGCCGCGCCCCGCCCTTGAACTCTTCCTCCGGTACGGCGGTGGTGCCGTTTTCCCCGCCGTTTCCGTACTTCTTGGAAATATCCTCATACTGCTCCAACGTTACGACTTGTCCCAGCGGCCCCCAGTTGGAGCGGAACGCCGCCGCGCACTTGCCGTCGTCGGCCCCGGCGATGGGAGGCTTGCCATAGTTCTCATAGCGAAAATAGACGCCGGGGCGGGTCTTCTTCTCGCCGATTGTGAAAAACGAAGCCATCTATTTGACCTCCCTCTCTAAAAACGCCCGGACAATGGCCCGCGCTTCCTCTATAGTGGCGGTTTCCTTCCCCGCGTCCCGAAGGGCCGCGCCGGCTACTTCCGGGGTCGTGCCGAACAACCGGCCGGCCTGTGCCGCCAGTTCGGACGCTTTATAACTTGCTTCCATATCGTCGATTCCTCCTTGATTTGCTGGATTACGGTGTGGATTCGTCAACCTGGGCTGCGCCGTCTCCTTCCGATGCTGCGCCAGAACGCCGTATCGCCCGGTCAGTTCCATCTGGCCCTCACGTAGCGGATCGGCGCTGTTCCGCGCGGCGATTCCCTTGATGAACATAGGACTGGTATCCGGGAGAATGATTTCCCCGTCGATCTGCGCCCGTTCCATGAGGGCCTTTGTCCATTTGTTGCGTTCCGGTACGCTCTTCGCAATGATGTGCGCGGCAAAGGCCCCTGTGTACCATGTCGCCGCATAACTCTGAATATCTGTGCCGGACGTTCCTGCAAACCGCCAGTAGATGGCGGGATTGCCGTCCGTGGGCTTCCAAATGGGCGGCATACCGTCATACGCGATAGCCGTCATATCAGGAAAATGCCGCTTGGTCCAGATGTTCAGCCCTTGTATGGGGTCCGGGTCGGTTGTGATCTGCAGCGGGAACGCCATGAGCACAAAGGTCATAGTCAATCCGTAGGCCTCTGGCGAGGTGGTTTCTTCTGAAATAAATTCATCCGAGCGCTCCCACTCCGCGCAGATGGTTTCTCTGTCTCCGCCCGTGTAAAACGTGCCTGAAATTAATTCCAGAAGCCGCTGCTCAATGACCCTGTCCGGGTCGAGGTCTCCCACCGCCGGGCATTCGGTGGTACACCAGATGTTGACCGTCAGCGTCCCCTCGGCCCTGCGTTCCGGGTCATGCCGGGTATCCAGGTTGAAATCCGCGCGGGGATAGCGCGGCTCGCCCCACCCGGCACGGCTGTCGCTGGGTGCTTTCTGATAAAAAAATGCCGGCTTGCCATTGTAGGCCGCCAGCATTCCGGCGATCTGCGCGTCCGCAGATACCTGTTCCTGTATAAGCTGCCGGATGCCCTTGTTCATGCTTCCGGCTGCGGGGCGTTGTTTTCGTAGTTGACAGTCTGGAAATCCTGCGTCCAGTAGATTTCCCACACGCCGACGGCCACGTCCGCCGCCGTGATTTCAAGGTAGCTGGCGGCGTTGTTTTGGGTGTTGCAGTACAAAAGCCGCAGCTTGTTCGTCGCGGCTTCCGTGACAAAGCCATTCTTCGCTGTGGTATCCCCCGTCCGCTTAACACGGATGCAGTCGCCGCGCCGGATTTGCGCAAGGTCAAATTCTGCATGGGTTGCGTTCATAATAAGCGCCATGTGCTTCTGCTCCTTTCTCCCCAATCAGGGGTGGTAAGGCCTGCCGTAGATTTCCTTGACCTTCGGCATTGCCCTGTCAATAATTTTCTGCTTGTACGGGCGGGGAGCAGTCTTGCCTGTGCCGTTTTCCAGCATTTCGCCGAGAAGCTGCCCACCCGCGCGTTCTCTGCTCTCAATGGCGGAAACGGCCCGGTAAAGCGTTCCCTTTTGCTCTACATGAACGCGTGTTCCCCACGAAAGCCGGAATGCGCCGGTCCGTACCGCGGGCGGCTCGCCGGGCGCGGACGCCCGGTACTTCTTTTTGGTGTTGGGTACGCGGTATAGCCTGCCTGAGCGCTCCCCGCGCAGGACGTAGAGTTCGGCGTTGCGAAGCTCGTTACTGGCCCGGTACGCCCTCTGCGCGACCTCTCTCTGTACGCCCTGGAGCGTGGAAGCGATTGTCCTGGCGATAATCTGCGACGCCTTAAAATGCGCATTGGCAATGGACTGCTGTTTCTCCGCGCTGATGGCTCCCTGGCTGATAACATTTCGCTTTCCATGATTGGCTGGCATTACACATCGCTCCTTTCCTCGCAGTAGTAGATCGTCCAGTGGTTTAGCCCACCAAGGTTATACGGGGCCGCCTGGACGATGTACCGGCGGTTTTCGCACACCAGGGAATCCCCGGGCCTGACATCAACCGCCGCCGTTCCCCGCTGGATAATCTTGTGGGAAATGGGGTGCTCCAACTGCCGCCAGCGTTGGATTTCCTTCGGCCTTGCCGCCGCGAGAACGGCGCGGACTTCCCCAATGGGTTCCGCGCCATTTGAAATGACCCTTCCGCTGGCGGTTTTGCGCTCCCCCTCCCGGCGGATCGTGAATGTACGAAGCTCCTGCCCGGGAACATGGTGGATTGCTCCAATAAACATCTCCGCGCCTCCCCTATGTAGTCATGCTACGGAAAGGGACGGGAGGACCGCCCGCGCCGTGCATGGCTCTCGGGTTTTGCTCCATCCCCTTGTGGAAATATGGGGCGGTTTCGGCGATGGACGGGGGGAGGGTTGGAACGGAGGAGGCGGCCAGCACCCGCTTGCGCAGGTTGTCGTACATCTTCTGCCACCGTTCGGCTCTATCTCCGAAACTGTATTGCAGGACGTCAATTTTGGTATCTACCTGATGGCTCAGCTTGAACAGAATTGCCTCCAGTATGGCCAGCTTGGCGCGCAGCCACGCCTTGCCGCCCTCTTTCCGTCCTGCGAGAACGGCCTCGTACTCCTCGTCGGCCAGCGCACAGGTTTCGGCTCCGCCCTCGGTGTACGTATCCCCAAGTTCAAATCGCATCTGATCTTTGCCCCCGGCGCAGATTTGGGTGGGGTCGTAGCTGTATGTCATACCGGCTCCCTCACTCCTTGTGTGACCGGGTATGTGCGGCCAAGGCGTTCTGGCTTTTGAACGCCCGCCCGCACACGGTGCAGACAAACTCCCCATCAGCGGCGAGATTCCCTCCCTCGCCTTCCGTTCCCTCTGCGGCGCTTTCTGCGCTGTCCTGCGGGCTTTCGTCCTCTGGCTGGTTTGCCTCACCTGCGCCGGAATCGCCGTCAATGGCGCTCTCTGCGCCATCCTGCGGGTCGTTCTGCGGCTGCCCGTGGTTTTCCTCCGCGCCGCCCCCACTCGGGAGGTCAACGCGGAGGATTCTGCCCATCTCCGCCAGCTTCCGGGCCATGCCCGGCGCAATTACCTCGTCCGGGATAACCTCTCCAACCTTGTAATCGCGGCCAAAACGCACCGGCCGGTTCGCAATATACGCCATCTTTTGTACCCTCCCTTACGCCGCGAATCCGTCGCTGACCGCGTTCTTGAGGAACACGCCGAGGTCGGGGGACGTGATCTCAGGATCGGTGCAGAGCAGCCCTTCAATGAACTCCGTATGGGTCGCCGCCTCGCCGGGGTACTGCTGGACGGCGGTATATTGCCCATTGCCCAGCATATCCCAAGTGAAGGTATACCCCGCGCTGGGTTCGTCGATACTGGGGGCGTTGGTGGTGTAGGTCAGAAGGACGCTGTTGGGGTCGCAGATGAAGCGCATATCGTCCTTCGAGCCGTAGGGGGCCGCGTTGTAGACGCTCTCCGCAACGACAGCCTCCTCCAGACCGAACAACTGGGCGAGGACGTTGGCGGTCACGTTCGCCGGGTTGGCCTCGCTGCCCTGGTACTTGATGCGCTCCAGAATGGAGGGGTTCACCGTCAGGGCGATAAATGCGTTGGCGCCCAGCACCGCCTTGTTCGGCTTGCGGAGGCCCGCCAGGAGCATACGGTTGCGAATCCGGCTGAAAAGGTTCACGGGGTCGCTGTTCTCATTGTCGAAGCAATAGAACTGGTCTGCGCTGGGGGCTCCGGTATTCACACCCGTGTATACATGGGTCCAACTGGCTGCGTTGAAATACTTCTTCGCCCAGATGCGGTCAAGGTGGATGTTCATCTGTTCGGCCACCCAGCGCACCTTGGCCCTGCGGGGGTCGATGACGGCGGGGGCGTTGGTACGCTGGAAATCCAGCGTGGAAATCTGGTCCACGCCGGTAATGACCTGGTCGACCTCGCAATGGTAGAACTTGTCCCGCTTGCCATAGACGCCAGGAGAGACGTGGCCGAACTCCGGCTTCCGGGCCATGTTGTCCCGCGCCAGATCGCCCTTGTCGAACTCGTAGTAGTGGGCCGAGGATGTGGGTACCGGGACGATGGGGAACACCTTGCGGGCTACGAAGCCGCTCATGTTCTGAAAATGGGAAAGGCAGACGTTGGTGAGATAGAGGTGTGGCTTGAACGCGCCCTTCTGGATGGAAGCCGCCAATTCCTGGGTTTTGATAGGCATATTTTTTACCTCCTGTTTGTCAGTCTCCGGAAGGGGGAGTCCCCCCGCCGCCCGCGCTTGCGGCTTTCATGCAGCCGCTCTGGGTGATGCGTACCTGTGCCAGCTCCCCGGCTTCGCCCGCCGCCGTTATTGCAATGCCGAAGATGTACTCCCCGGCAGCCGCTTTCCTTGCTGTCCCGTCCTTTGTAACGGTCAGGAGATCACCCTTTGCCACCGCCGCCCCGGCTTCCATCAGGCCAATGTCCTTGATGAGTACATCGACTTCCGTACCGGCGGGAGTAACGCCGCTGTCATTGGCGGAGACGTCACTGATAATGAGGCCGATTGCGGGTTCCCCGTCGGCGGCAGGGAGAGCCAGCTTGCCGCCGGCGTTGTACGCAACTGCCTTGTGGGCAGCGCCCGTCACATCGGCTGCCAGCACATCCCGGATGGTCGCGCTGTTGTTCATGAATGCGTTGAGATACTGTTTTCCGTTCACATTCCTTCCTCCTTCTTATCCGCCGAAGTATTCGGCTTCATACTGGGCCGCCAGCTCGGGGTTGTCCTCCCACGCTTTGATAATGGCGTCGGCGGAGTTCATGCCGCCCCGGGCGGATTTCGCCAGTTCCGACGCCTTGATGCCGATTGTCTGCTCGGTACCGGCGCTCCCTTGGCGGGAGCTTCCGATCTCGCCGAACAAGCCACCCTTGGTCAGTGCGGTCACACTCTCATCCAACAGGGCAACGTAGTCGTCATAGACCGTGCCGCCCGCCTTTTTCAGCTCGTACAGCTTTTCAGCCAGCTCCGGGGCGCTTTTACCCAGGACCTCATACTTCTGAGCGGCTGCGGTCAAGCGCTCAATTTCCAGGCCCTTTTTCAGCGCCTGGATTTCGGCGGTCTGCTGCTTGGTGAACGCCTGGAAGTCGGTGAGGGCTTTCGCCACCTCCGGATGGAGCACGCCGCCGTCCGGGGCGGGGGCAGTCTGCTGGGCGGCGGGAGACTGCGCGCCTTTCTCCACGCCGCCGGATTGAGCGGGATCTCCTTCTCCCTCGCCGGGGCCGGCAATGCCGTACTTCTTTTCAAACTCGGCCAAAACAGCCTGCTCCTCCGGGGTCATTTTGCTTTTGTCGATTTTCATGGTGTCTACTTCCTCCTTTTCGCCTTGCGGCTCTTGATTTTCGGGCGGCGCTTCTCCTTCCGCTCCTTCTTGGGTCTTCATTACGTCGGTTTCCTCGATAGGGGCTGCATCCGAAAAGGCTTTTGCCAGCCACATCATGAATTTCTGAAATAACCCTATGTTCGGTTCCGGGTCATGTTCCGGCTCCATCTCGGCATCTTTACGCTTAAACAGCCGGATATGCGCGTCCGGGTTCGCGCCCCGGTCCACAAGGTCTACGCTTGTCACGGATAGATTTTTCAGCTTGGCTGCCATCCGGTATCGCCTCCCTCAACCGGCTCCCGTACAGCGGTTCCCTCAATACTGAACATGCTGTACTCACCGTTTTTTATCTTCTCCCAGACCGCCTCGTCTGTGATCTGGAATCCGATCCACCAGCCCTCCGGCAGAATGTCCGGAGGAATCCCCAGCGCGGCCGCCTTTTCCTTTGTGAACACGATGCTCTCGATTACGCGTCCAACGCCGCCGCGCCGGTGCATCTCTCCGGCTGTGCCAAACTCGGCCATGTAACCGTATGCGGCCTTTTCCAGTTCCGCAATGTCGATGATGTCCTCCTGCCAGTCTACGATCTGCTCCCCGTCCACCCGGACGGCTACGTTGGCCCAGCCGAACACCAGCCGCCGGTCGCCGTCTGACTTGATTACGGTTAGACTGTGCGGCTGGTCTCGCGCTTTTGTAAGTTGTTTGTTGTTCCTTGTTTCCATTTGAATCTCCTTTCCGGTATGAAAAAACCGCCGCTCTTTCGAGTGACGGTTTTTGGCTGTTTTTCTGATGATGTCTGAATATCTACTTCAAATGCCGCGGACAGTCAATTTAATGCAGTCCTTAGTTTGTTCCATTATACCACTTTATGGGGCCGGGTTCAAGTTGGTGCTTTCAATTTCCTCGAACGCCACGGCGCAGCGGCAGCTCGGATGGGCGGGAGGCATCAGCTTTCCAATGCTGAATAGAGCGTCCATAGAGGCTTTTCTGCCGTCCAGTTCCCCGCAGACCGGGCAAGTCCGCTCATCATCCGCCGTGACCCATACCTTTACGCACTCCCCGATGTATCCCCGCTCTTGCGCGTCTTTCGTCGCGCCATAGGCCCCGGCGTTATAGGCGAAGGCAAGCTCCGTCCGCGCGATGTTCTGCGCCCTGTAACGGTGCTGGCGTCCTGCGTACCGGGCCGCCGCCTCCGCCGCCTTTTTACTGGCCGTCTCAGGGCGGCAGCGCGGGTGGGCTTCCAGATAGCTTTGCCGGACATGTTCAAAATATCGTGCGTTTGCTACCGTCTGCGGCATGGTCAGCCCGACCATTGGGCGGAGGATATACGCCGCCTCGTCCGGCGTAACGGCGGTATAGCCGGTAAGGTGGGCAATCGCCGCGTTGATGGCCTGTTTCTGGCCCTGCGTCACATTGGTCACCAGTTCCGCGCTGTGCCGCCGGATGTATGCGGCGGCGGCCTCAATTGACGGCTCATAGAGAAATTGAGGGTACCGCGCCGCCAAGTCGGAGGCGGCGGCTTTGGCGGCGATTTCCCATTCCCGTGCAAGATGTTCCCGGACGAATCGGGCGTAGTCGTATGTCCACCTCTCATATATCTTGTTCGTGATCTCGCCGCGCAGATACGCCTCGCGCAGTTCTTTGTAGGTCACAGCGTCCTCCTGGTCCTGCCAAAGTGAGAGGAAAAAACGGACAACGCGCGGCTCTGCCTCATCCAGACATCTATACAGCGTATCCAATGCAGATGCAGGAGGCGACCGTCCTGCGGACTTGACTGCTTGATTCAGGAAGTAATCTTTTGACCGGGAGCAGAAGCGCGGTCCCGGCCTTGCTTTGGTAAAGCGTATCATTTCGCGTCCTCCGGCTCCGGGCTGCCCTCTGCGGCGTCTCCCGCGGCTGTAGACGGCTCTTTTGGAGTGCGGCCTTGTCCTTCCCTGTCTGCGCCCGCGGGCTTCCCCAGAGGCGCGTAAATGGTTTCAGGGTCCATCTCCGGCAGGTTTGCAGCCATGCGCAGATATGCCTCTATGCCGCTGTCCGGAGTGATGGCGCCGATACCCACCATCTGAGAGACGAATTTCCCCAATTTATCAAGGTCCTGTGTCTCAATGTCGCCGTGGACCAGCTTGGGATAGTCTGTGATCCCGGAGAAATGCTTGCCGTTGAGGTCGATGAGCCGGGGGATGGCCTGCTTGTTGAACACCTCGCAGATGAGGTCGAGAAACGCACCCAGCGCCACGCTGAACAACTCGGTCTTGTCGCTGGACAGGGCGAAGCTGCCCACGTTCTGATGTCCCAGCAGCACAAAATCCGCCAGCACAGTCATTGCCATGCGGGTATCGTACCGCTCTATGATCTTGTTGGTGTCAAACTGACGCCGTCCGCCGGTGGAAACAAGGGAAAACTGCCATTCATGATTCAGGACAATGCCCTCTCTTTCGTCCCGCCGGACGCCGCGCACCAGACGTTCCGCTCTTGCAAGGTCTTCTTTGTATTCATCACTCCAGATGTCCACATTATCCGGGGCAGTCAGGACAGGCAGTCCGGCAAGGTCGCGTTCTATGCCGATGCCCTCTATTTCCTGGATGCGCCGCTTGAAGTACCAGTCGCGATAGCTGTTGCGAAGAACGCTCCGGCCCTCCGGATTGCCTTTCCGGCTTTTAGTCTTGAAGTGCAGGGCTTTTTCCAATGGGATAAAAACCTGTTCGTACTGCGGAGGGGCGCATTGTACCAGCCCCACCAGATTGTCGCCCTCATCGTATTTCCATTCCCAGAGCGTGTCCTGGGAACGGATTGGAAGCTTGCGCCAGCCGATCAGCCCGTCCGTATACTTGCTGCGGGTTTCGGGATTCTTTGTGTTTCCCATTCGCCGTTTGTAGACGATTTCATGGTAGCTCCATCCATAGGGCAGGAAAGATAAAACCTCGGAAATGAAATCGCTCCAGGTTTCCTCCATATCGTCCATGCAGGAGCGCACAAACTCTGCTGCGTCATAATCTGTCCGGCCGGCCCCGGCTTCCTGAATGCTCCACTTGCATTGGCGCATCAGCATTTCGGTCGCAAATAAGATAGCCCCGATCACATCGTCGTTCTCGGACATCTCCTTATAGACCTCAATGCCTCTGCGGCCTTGCAGTTCCCTTAGAAATTCCTCGTATATCCAGCCTGTGTTGAAACGGTACAGGCCCGTTTTGCCGTATTCTCTAAATCTGTTCATTTCCCTGCGCCGCCTCCTTTCCGCATTATCCGCGCCAATAGCTTTCTTTTTCAAGAGACCCTTCCGACATGCCCGTGTACCCCGGGCTCGTTTCAATCTCGCCGAACGCCGAAGAACCGGCGTCTACCATGTCCTTAAACTTGGATTCCGGGAACGATTCAAGCTGGTTGAAATACATGTCATTCCACTCCGCCTCCAGGACATCAAAATTACCAGCCTGCCATTGGGCGGCCATTGGCTCCGCGCGGGTCTCCTTTGAACCGCTTTCCGGCAGAACCTTCACAGTGAAACCGGCCAGCAGTTTGATGTAGGATTGGGCCTGCTCCTTTCCCGCCTGCCCCGGGTCCTGCGGAAGACGCTGCACAACGCGCCCATATTTCTGTTTATCCGCTACGGCGGTCATGTGAATCAGCTTCCGTACCTCTGACGCGGACAACCGCTGGTTGAGTACGTCGGCCACCACATAGCGGCCATTTTTCCGTTTGCCAATCAGGACACCGGCTGTATAGGCCGGGTCTCCGTTTTCGCTCTCTGCGGTTGCGGCCAGGTCCCAGCCGCGCACCCACTGTCGGATATCCAAAGGCAGTGTTTGGATCAGATTGACTTGTGTGCGGCGGAAGAACAGTCCGGCAGCGGGCTTGATCTTCCAGTTGCCATGCAAAAGCCGCTCCCGCTCGACAAGGGACATGGCTTTCAGGTTTGAAAGGTAGCCGGGGTCCCGCTTTAACAAAGCTTTATTGTCATAAACCGAGGCGGCGATAAACGAAACCGATTTAGGCTCGCTCCGTTCTTCCGCTGTTGTGAGGCCGAATTGTTTCCAAAGCTCCTCTCGCGTATCAGCCCAGGAAACGACTTCTTCCCGCCGGATAAACCAGCGGATTTTTCCGCTCCGCTCCGGAATGGGATAGCCGGTGTCCTGGTTGATCCACCAAGCGATAAACTCCGCAACCCAGCTATCTACGTCCGGGTTGCAGGAGGCCCGCATATACGGCCTGACGCCGCAGGCTGAGCGGTTGCGCGATAGCATATAGAAAAACTGTTTTTCGCTGAAATGGGTCAGCTCGTCAAAGTAGATGCCGCATATCTGGCTGCCCTGCCACTTCCGCAGGGCCAGATCCCGCTCGATATGCGCAAAGCTGACCTTGGATAAGATTCTGCGCCCCTTTCCCCAAAACCTCCACTGGCTCCGTCCTGGGGCTGGCTCCGCATTCCGCAGCAGGGAATACAGTTCCAGGGAAGTATCCCAAAGACCGCCCTCTGAAAATATCTGGTTGTGGTTCTTTCGGAAGAATACCGCGCCGAAGCCCGGTACATGGACATAGTGCAGGGCGTCCAGCAGCATACCGTAGGTCTTGCCGCCGCCTGCCGCTCCGCCGTAAATGCACACATCCGCAGGGGTGGACAAGAAAGCCTCCTGCGGTCCCGGCTGTCCGCGGATTTCCTTTGTCATACGCCGTCCTCCCGCATCCGTCCGTTGTCCGGGATGTAAATATGGATGGTTTCTGCCGTATCTCCATCCTCGCTGGCCGCGCGCTCTGATATGGCGCGGGAACGTAGCTGCTCCCGTTTGAGCCGCAGTTCTTCTTGTCTCAGCTTCAACTCCTGTTTTTTCAGTTCCAGGGAAGGGTTTTCTCCGGCGGTGTCCCGGATATATGCGGCAGCCTTAACGTCGCCTTTCATCGCCTTTAGCATTATGCTGGCAAGAAGCACATCCTGATAGGTGGCATCCCCCTCGCTGATACCGAACGCAAGCAGTCGGGGCCTGATCTTCTCCACAAAATCACGTTCGCCGCCGCTTATATCAGCCCCCAGCAGCATAGCCGCCGCTTGACGCATGGTCTTCTTTCGCCGCCGCGCTGCGCCCGACGCTTTGCCGCCCTTGGACTGGATTTCTCTTTGTTCGCTCTCTGTTCGTTGGTCCATTGGGATTAGATTTTTCTCATTCGCCATATCACCACCTTCCCTCTGTACGTCGCTCTTCTCCGCCGCAAACCGGCGGTTAAACAGGCAATACCCTGGCAGCACCTCAGCCAACCCCGTGGAGATGAGATTCCAGGCGGACCGGAGATATATACGGTCCGCAGGAACTCGCCTCCACGGGGCTGTAAAGTCCGCCCGCAAGAATTAAACTTTTTTGTATATCACCGCTTTGCTGTATCCGTGTACGCCCCTGGTCATCATCTCCAGGAAGTCATCCCGCGAGAAGTCGGACAGGCGGAATATTTCCTCGGGCTTCATACCTAGCTGCTTCCCGATCTCCGAAACGGTTTTCCCTTCGTCTATGAGCTGCTTCACAATGGCTTTCATGGGTTCCAGCAGATGGGTACCGCGCGCCCTGTTGTGGGTAATGGTGCCATAGATATCATCGCTCCTGTCGCTGTGGGCGACGATCACGACCGGCACCTTGCCCTGAAGCTTTGTACGAAGTGGCTCCCGGCCAGCCACAGTCCAGCGGTGGAAGCCATCAATGATGGTATAGTCTGGGCGCACCACGATAGGCAGCGTCCAGCCGTTGGTCAGGATGGATTGCGCCAGCAGCTTCAGGTTATCCTCGCTGACCTTGTTGGGGTTGTAGGAATTTGCCGTAAGCATGCTCCGGTCTACCCATTGCAGCGTTGAAAGCGGGGCGAATACATCCACCGTCTCAGGCATTTGCATTCACCTCCCGCCGCGCCGCGCTCTCTTCGGAATACCTTGCGTAAGCGGAATAAACCGTGACGTACATGGCCCGTAGCGTCCTCAGCTTGGGATCGCCGGCAATCAGGGCTTCATACATCTGCTTGAAGTCACGGGGCCGCATGACGTCATGGCTCCGGATGTAGAAACGCCGGTACCGGTCCGCCACCCGGCGGGTACCCTCGTTGGTGAAATACTTCTCGGGCTCTGTGAAAAGCATCTGCCTGCATAGCGCCCGGTAGTCTTTTGAGGATTCTCCTTCCAATGCGGCCCGTTTCCGGGTACTGCGCTTGAACATCTCACTGTCCCAGTACAACAGGGTAAGGTAGGCATTTGGCTCCCGCCGCTCGATCCGCTCCCACAGTTTTGCATCGGTTTCCGCAATATACCGCAGGCCCGCGATACTCTCAGCCGCGAAGAAATTGCACAGCCGCAGGCGGTTCCTGGATACGCCAACCCGGTACAGGTCGATATAGGCATCCGGGAAATCCAGATGCTTTTCCTTGATGTACAGCCATACATCGCTATCCTTCCAATCATAAATCGGGAAGACCTTGTTCTCTTTGCTCAGGCCCCCGGCCCTCAGCGCGGCGTTGGCGAGATAATCCCGGCGCTGGACCGATTCACAGGCCCGGACGCCCACCATCTGAATACCGTCCTTGGTGATTGCACTGCAAAACGTTTGGTAATTCATCTGGCCGGTATACCGCAAGCGTGGATCGCGGGTAATGGCGAAGGGAGGCGCGTCCCGCACCCATTGTTTCCCTGGCTCCCAGGTTATCCACGCCTCGTCATTTTGAAGCTGATGCAGGATGGACACCTGCCTGACCGGCAGGCAATACCACCGGAACTCTGCGCCGGCGGCAATAAAACGTTTCCGCCAGCGCAGGGCCATTTGCTCCATGCTGTCATACAGGGCCTCCTCGTCAATGAAGATCACAGTCAGCAGTTTTGGGTCAATCTCCCCATTCAAGATTTTCTCATAAACGAGGTGGGACATACACAGACTGTCCTTTCCGGCGGAAAAGGACATATAGACCCGGACGCCGTTGGAAAAGACATTGGATATGCGCCTCCTGGCCGCCTCTACTATGTCTACGCGGCTTTCTATCGTCTTTATAGCCATATCATTTCCCCGCATTTCGGGCAAATGATATAGCGGCGGTCAAGCTGCACGGCCCGGCCTTCCACGGAAGCCTCTACAGGCGCTTCCTCCGGCGGGGCATCAGCCGGTTTTATCTCCTCCGCGCCTTTCGCAAATTCCTCCGACTTCCGTTCGTAGCGGTCCGCCGCTTTTTGCATATCAGATTTCGTGTTTTCATCAATCAGGCCATATCCCGCCATCATCCCATCCACGTCCTCAAAATCCGCGGTCAGGGTTTTCAGCAGTTCCTCGTCGTACCCGGGGACGTCCAGGTCGTCCAACTCGGCGATGAGGTCATCAAAGCCCTGAATATCATCGACGCCCAGGGAGAAGATACGGTTGTCGGAAAGCATGAGTTTTTTCTTCTGAGATTCCGACAACCCGGCGGCGACATAACAATCAACGTCGGTCCGGTCCATGGCGCACAGCGCGTCATACAAGCCGTTCCCGGCAAGAATGGTTCCGTCCTCGTCAATCACAATGGGGCGGATTTGCCCGAACATCTCAATGGACCGCTTAAACTCAGCAATCTGTTTATCGGAATGGATGCGGACGTTTTTATCCGGCTTGCGCAGTTCCGCAAGCTTTCTCTTCGTGACCTTCATACGGCCGCCGCCCTTCTGCGCGCAGCGGTGTGCCAGATCAGGGCCGTAAGGATTGCGCCGGCCACAATGTAAATGCGGATGGTGCTCATAAGAGTCCAGACGCCCATCACACCCAGGGGAATCAGCAATTGCCACAGGGCCACACTTGCCAGATTGACCGCCAGCCCCAGCTTCCTCCCGAACGTGATATACACGCTATACAGGAAAGACGACAGGGTAGACACGGCCACCAGCGTTACCAGAATCGCTTTGATAATATTCAGCGCAGGGCTGAAACTGGTCCAGGCCAGCAGAAGGGGAAAAGCCAGATACGCGCCAAATAGAAAGCCGCCCAGCGCAAATGCCCGGCGGATGTTGACCTTCTTGGTCCCGTCCTTATTTTTATCGTTATAATCCAGAATTTCAAAGAAATAGGGATACAGAAACGCGCCGGGAAGCAGCAGCGCGGCTTTGTTGATGCCAGTGGTGAGATTTGCTTCGTCGACGCCCCAAGCCAACGGATTCATGCTCCCCTGGGAATGGATGATAGCGCACGCGGTCAAGAGTAAGGCCACGCCATAAACGGCGCTCCAGCTCATATGGTCGGTCAGGACATTTCTCAGCATACCGAACCGGACCAGGAGGAGCAGGAAAAACGCCGCCGACGCATACGCCAGGGCCATGCCAAACCGCCCGCCCAGCACGGTATCCGCGAAAATGGCCTGGATGCCGTTCATGCTCAACCAGATTTGGAATATGGACATAAGGCCGGCAATGACGCGCATCGCCCTGGAGCGGAACACGTCGCGCAGCTTGGGGATTGCCGGGGCGAAGATGCCGAAGACCACGCAGGCCAGGGTATTCCCCAGGGCCCAGATCAGGAAGGGAACGATGCCATAAGTCTGGACCATCGTAATTCCGTTCATCAGGGAACCGACGCCCGCCCATGTCGCCGCAATGCTCATAGCATAGTACAGCGTGGGGTTTTGGATAAACCGGATTCTCAATTTTGAAAACATAGCGTTTTCCTCCTTTGTAAGTTTACCCGAGCCGAGCGCTGTTGGCGGCCAGTGCCCGATGCGGGTTTTCCCGCCGCGCAAAGGAGAAACGCGGCGGTTGAATACCCTCCCTTCCATAAGAATGGCGACCCTCCCGGAAGAGGGCCGCCCGGCTTGATTAAGTTTTACATGATAGTATTATAGCACATCCATTTGAAAAAATCGTCTCATTTTTTTCTCAATTTTTATTCAGTGTCCGTGGCCCCATACAGGGCGATGGTAAACCGCCGCAAAGCATCATCTCGCCTGCGATAGACAGTGGCTTTTTCAATATTCATACGCTCGCAGAGGTCTTCAATGGCCCCCTTTATTGGGTGGAGATAAAACCGGTCCAGCACCAGACGTTCCTCATCGCTCAAAATTGCCAGGGCTTTGTCGACCTGGGATACCCACAGGCAGGCCTCTTTCATTCGCCGCTCCAATTCATCCCTATGTATAATGTTGGACAACATGGCGTCTTCCCGTGTGCTCCCGCCGCCGGAAACGGGAGTGCTATCCGTAACCGCGCTTCGGATGCCCGTCCAAGCCGATTCCAGGCGCTTGATTTCCTGGGGGATGCTGTCCAGGGCTTGACGGTGGACCTCATAATTTTTCAGCTTATCAACCGCTTCACGCTTCCAGTTCATTACGGGCCTCCTGTCCTCACGATTTTGCCGCCGCTCTTTTAGCCCAGGCTACGCCGGGATCGCGGTCCGTCAGAACCCGCCCGCTGGCACACTTTACGCATTTGATGCGCCACTTGGGTTTCTCGCGTTCCGGATTGCGGATTTTTTCAAAATGCCCGTATCCGGGATCAATCCACTGTCCGCAGCAGTAGCAGCGCCCTGGGTATTTGTTTCTTGCCACGCCAATTCCTCTCCTTTTTGAAGTTTATCTCCCCATATGTCCCAGCCAGGATGCGATTCTCTGGCAAACAGTTCTATCCTTGGGGTGTAGCTTACGCGCTCAATCATCTCTCGCATACGCGCAGGCTTGCGGCTATGGATCGTTTTCGGTTCCATAAACCCGGTCAATCCCTGGCAGCGTTTCCCATCTTCCAGTTTGTACGGCAGCCGCTTCCGGGTCGTTCCAAACAAGCAATGCTCTGTCAGACCCCTATAATACTGCCCCAGCCCTTGCCTGTCCTTCATCCACGTTATCGTGGTAATGTACTCAAATCCCCATGCCTTGAGGCATTCCAAACCCATGGGCAAGTAATTATTCGTTACCCAGCAATAAACATGGCAGCCCTCTGGATCAGCCAAATCGCCTATAGGCAAAGACAATATCTCTTTCACAGACATCAGACTGTAATGCCGGTCCGCGCCGCGCTTTATCTTGCCGCCGCCCCGTTCCGGCCAAGGCGGGTCGAGATAAATGGTGCGATATTTCCCATTCGGGAATTGAAATTTGCCGATCATGCTCCCTCCTTGCCCTTTTTGCTCCTTGCCTGAATCACAGCCATTATAGCAGTTCCTGGGTCGGTCTTAATTTGCCCATTTCGCGCCGGTCACTTCTTTCTGCGAAAACCCTTTGACTGCGGGCAAGTGCTGAAATGAGAGACATACCCAAATCCAGTCACCTGATCGCGCGGTCCGTCAAAATCACAACTGACAACTTTGCCGCTCCGCTGGAGGACCACCTTTCCGGCGGCCCCGACCCGTTCCCAGTAGGGTACCAATTGCGGGTCGCATGGCATATTCTTGCCCGCAGCAGTCTTGACCCACTCGATTTCAGCGCCGCATCCCCGGCACCGGCCTCTCGACATAACCTTTTCCTCCCATCATCATTTGTTCCATCTGGGGCTGGGACTTTTGCTCCACTGATATCACCCGGGCATCGCCCCAACGCTCTAAATACATTGCCAGGGCTTCCTTGATGCCGATGGCCTGATTAGCCGGAGCGTTTACCTGGACTGTGATAATCAACATGGCGCGCTCCCTTTTTGCGCCTCCACCTCATTTAACCAATCACAGTACCGTTGGCAATCTTCCTTTTCGAGGAAAACAACTCTGTACTTGTTGATTTCCTCAAATGCTTTTGCCTTGTCATGGTCATATATTTCGGCACACAGATCATACCTGTCACAGTCTCTATCTTCTTGCTTCATTTCATAATAGACAGAGGATACTTCATCTCTGGCGTAAAAGGAAACAAGGGACACTTCTGTCGGATAATAGTTCACGGTTCGCCTTGCGCACAAACAGTCTTCTTTCATTTTCCGCCCAGATGGGGAAGTAAAGTGAATTTTTCTGTCGTTTTCGCATTTATCGCATTTCGGACCCTGTATGTATTTGTAGCCAACACGATAACCGATAGTGGAAACCCCAGATAATAAATCTTTAAGCTTTTTTCGGTCTGCGTTCATTTCAGCGTCCCGCATTTTCGTCTTGTACTGCTGTTTTACTTGCGCAAGCTCCCGCTCATAGGCTTCTTTTTTATCGCGGAACTCTCTAAGCGATTTATTCTCCTTCCGAAGCGCGTCCATTTCGTCTAAAAACTTTTGCTGCACCGATGATGCCAACGCCGCCTTTAGTTCTTCAATTTGCTCCTCAAACTCACAAGGCTCTGTATAAAAATCTTCATCATAATAGCTCATTATAAACGTTCTCCCAAATACGCAACACTATGATTCATTATCGTCATGGCTTCTTCCTCCGCTCCTCATTTCCATTCAAACTCAATTACAATGACCCACGGATTTACACCTCAGCCGTAAAGGATGCGTATTATTTTCCATCTTTCAAAAAAGTTAATCTTTCCAACGGTTACTCTTCTCGCTTCTTGAGCAGACTACCCCAGAGGTGATCTTTATGAACGATCTGCCCATTGGACTAATGATGTCGCTGGCCGAAAATGAGCAGGCCATGCGCCGCTTTGCCGCGCTGTCCGGCACGGAGCGCAGCCAAGTAATATCTCAGGCCAGTCAAGCCGCGTCTCGGGAAGAGATGCAGGCCCTTGTCCATGGCCTCGCCGAAATGGGGTGAGCGCAATGACAAAGCAAGGTATGGCACGTCCGAACTGGACCCACACCCACCCTCGGAACGATGTTCCGCCTGTTCCCGAGATTCAAGGCAAAGCGAAACACACCAAGCAAAAGAGTCGCCCCATCGTGGCCGGAACCTCCGGACCGGATTTGAAGGTGTATCACACCCAGCCCCGCCCTGCGGACCGAAACAATCCGAGCTAACCAAGCCGCCCCGGTTTCGGGGCGGCTTTTTATCTGCTGCCACTTCCGGTCCATCAATTGGTTTCACGCTCCGTCCTTTGACTTAACCTGTTTGGCATCTCTTCCATCGGCTTCTATCCAGTTTGGCGGTTTACAGTACTTCATTGTGCGTCCGCTGTTGTATCAGAAGCGTCATCTCGTAATCGCAATATAGATACCTCGGCTTTTCCATATCGTTATATGCCTAACGCCCGCAGGCAGGCGTTATAATTCTCTGACAGCGCTGAAAACGCTTCTTGTGTCCCTCCGTTGTCCGGGTGCATCACTCGAGCCATACGCCGATACTGTGCTTTTACCTCACCAGCATCCAGTGGCTTGGTAGAAAATCCAAGGGCCTGAAAGCATGCCTCCAGTAATGGCGCTGCGGGCAAGGCCGGCACGCCAGCTAGCAACATATCCAACGTAAATATATTTTGTTCGATGGCGCGGGCCAGCCCCTCTAAGGAGTAAACCACCGCGGCAAAGAGATCGCTCGCAAAGGTTAGCTTCCGGCCGCAAGCGGCGGATTTCTCTGTCGAGTTCTCAAAACGATAGATGGAACCACCATAGCGCATTTCTACAAAACATCTGCTCCCACCCTTACCTTGCGTCCAACCGCTTTGAAACTGGTCTGCCTCTACGCCCAAGCGCTCCATGACGCGGGCCAGTTTCTTCTCCATAGCAGCAAAATCGCCGCTATATTGTTTTTGGGTACTCAAACCGTTTCCCTCCATTCCCATATCCCCTGCATCCCGCTTGCCGGTACCGGTGGGTCAACCGCGACTATATCCGTAAACTCCCAGGCATACCTTCCCGGGGTGAAGTCGCCCAAGGCCATCTCCATTGGCGTGAGTTTTGGCAGGAAGTCCCAGTCAATAAGGTTGCAGCGAACCAGAGTTGCCGTTCCAATAATAGCCCCGACAGGTAACTGCTCCAGCTCTCCGGGAGCCGGAAACAGACGCTTAAAGCAGTCTAGGATTACTTCACGCTCCTTCCACTGGCCGGCAGCCAACGAGTCCAGCGTTTGACGCACGGGCCGCTTGGCTGCATGGATGGCGATAGGGCCGCGAAAGGAAGTGCCCCAACTTCGGGTTTCGTACATCTTTCGGCCAGACACCAGAAGTGAGGCCCAGGGCTGCCAGATTGTGATAGCTTTCATTCCTCATGTCCTCCCATTTTCACGACTCGGTCCATAGCCATTTTCCAATAGTCCGGGTTGATCTCCACGCCTACGAAATTCCTACGAAAGCGTTTAGCCACAACGCCAGTAGTACCGCTCCCGGCGAACGGGTCCAGGACCATCCCGCCCTCCGGGCATCCGGCCAAGATACACGGCGCCACAAGCTTTTCTGGAAATGTGGCGTAATGGGCGGCCTTAAACTGCGCTGTTGCTATGTACCAAACGCTCCGCTTATTCCTGGTCCCAGTGCTGTTCGCTGTGTTCCCATGGCTTTCCCGCTCCACGCGGGTGCTGTTCTGGAATGACTGGCTGCCTGTATATGCGCCGCCGCCGCGGAACGTCCGGGCGTTTCCTTTTTTCCCGCACGGTTCCCGAATAGCTGCCGCGTCGAAATAATAGCGTTCCGATTTTGACAGCAGAAAAATATACTCATGGGCTTTGGTACAGCGGTCCCGGACGCTCTCCGGCATGGCGTTGGTCTTGTGCCATATGATATCCTGACGCAAATACCAGCCGTCGGCCCGCAGGGCAAAGGCTAAAAGCCATGGGATGCCCATCAGGTCTTTGTATTTATAACCGGCTGGGAGCCGCTTTGCTGTGTGTCCATGGCTGTTCCGCGTGTTTGTGGGCGGCTGGGCTCCCGATCTGGTCGCATAGCTGTCTCCAATGTTGAGCCACAAGGTCCCGTCCGGGCGCAGGACCCGCCGTACCTCCCGGAATACATCCACCAACTTGGCTATATATTCCTCCGGCGTGACCTCCATACCGATTTGCCCAGCGGTTTCGTAGTTCCGCAGGTTGTAATAGGGTGGGGAGGTCACACAGGTATGGATACTCTCCGTCTCCAGCGTCCGCAGACACTCCAACGCATCTCCACAGAAAAGCTTTTCCATCAGCGGCGGCCTCTTACGATGGCTCTGTTTCCCAGCATGCCGAGATTGCCGCTTCAATGAGGACCAGCCGCTTTTCCCCGAGGCCCTTTACGGTTTTGATTGCCTCCATGACCTCTTGTATTCCTACGGCCGGTACGGCTGCCTTGCCGTCCTTCAGACCTTCCGCATAGATGGCGGTGCAGAAATCATCAAACTGCGTATGGTCGAACTGCTTGGCGGTTTTGTACGCTTCCCGTGTGGTGCGGTAGCGTCCGTCTGCTTTACGCTTTGCTTTCATCGTGCTCCTCCCGTCTATGTAACAGCTCGTGTGTTCCGTCCCGCATAGCCTTTTCCTCGTCGGACATCTGATAGCCCAGGGAAATCAGGAAGTCATAGAGACGGTCCAATTCACCGTTTGGCTTATGCGCAACTTCATACTCCTGTTTGTCAGAGTTCCAATTTTCTCCCCAGTATTTCATACCGTCTTTCTCTACAGCAGCATAGGCGCAGACCAGCAGGGCATACCCCGGCGTTTTTGTGATACGCTGCTCCATCATAACCTTAAATGTGGGATAGTCCGTGTTGTCGTCAACATCCAAGTCCAGGAGTTTCCCCGCAAGTTCGGTGTTGATTGTGCTCTGTCTCCACATGCCGTCTCCAACAATAGTGCCGGCGGCATATTCGCAAATCCTGGTCAAGTGCTTTTTTGCGGCAGAGAAATCGGAAATAAACTCAGAACGCAGGGCGTAATGCCGCCCGGTAATTTCCCTCAATTCGTCCTTGACTTTATTTCTGGCTTGATCCCGTTCCCTGCGCTGGCGCTGCTCTTCGGTTTCAGCCCATTCCTGATGGTCTTTATAGAGATCGATCTGGTCAGTGCTGACAAGATAGTAGTACTTGACCTCGCCGTCATTCTCCGGTTTTTCCACCATCTTATCCTTGGGAGACCACCGGCCATAGTTCCTGACATAATCCATGGGAACAGAGGATTCTCCAACATAGTCCCGTTTCTCAATTTTGAGGGCGAATGCCCCCAGGTCGGTCTCCCACTGCGCCATACGGCGCAGGTGCTTTTCATCGTCAATAGCTTTTTTCAGCGCATCCTTAAAGTTGGCGGTGCCAATTGTGTCCAGCACCTTATTCTTCAACTCGGGTTTTTCAATTTTCTCTAGCTCCGCGTAATCCTGTAGGGTAGCGCCCCGCGCCTCGGACTTTTTGAATTTATCCGCGTCCAGCTCCAGGAGCTTCACCCGGCGGCGAACAGTGGTTTTGGAAAATCCGGACTTTTCCGCGATCTCCTCCACCGTGCCGCCCATGTCAAGCATCATCTGGAAGCCTTGGGCCTGCTCGTAGACCGTCAGATCGGAACGCTGCATATTCTCGAGAAGCATGGTCTGTATCTGCTCCTTACCGGTCATCGTGGTTACGACGCAGGGAACCTCAGTCAATCCGGCCAGTTTCGCGGCTGCAAGGCGGCGGTGGCCGATAATTACGGTAAAGGTTTCATACTCGTCATCAGCTGGAACAACGGTCAAGTTCTGAAAAATTCCATTGGCCCTGATGCTGTCCGCCAGTTCGGTCAAATCACCCAGCTCTTTCCTGGGGTTGTCCGGATGGGGAATCAGCTTGTCCACTGGAAGGGATACCATTAGACCAGAGGGACCGGACGCGCTATCCATATCGTAATCGCCCTCCGGCAGAGAGGCAAGGGCTTTTTCTTCCCAATCCGTATCCATAGCCTCGGTCGGGTCTGCAATCTCAGCGCCCGGGCGGGCATTGGCGCTATAGTAGCTGCACTCCTGTTCCCGAAACTTATAGTCACAACGTTTTTGTTCGCACTCAGTCTGAAGCGGGCAACGGTCGTTAATGGGTTGAGTTACTTTGCTCATTCTATGTATCCGCTCCTTTCCCTTTTTTGTGTGTTCGGTTGCGTAGCCGCACCGGCTATTGCAGTCGTTAGGGCAAGCGGCGCAGCATTCATACGGCAGGTTCGTGCAGAAGGTCGCCATGCACATACCGTAGGAATCTCCGTATGGATTCCATCCCGTCTTGCATTTTCCGCTCATAGCTTTTTAGCCCTCCCGCAACTTAGAAAAAGTGTTTAGGAAACTCCGCTTGGCTTTCCCTGCGGAACCGAACGGCGCGGGCCATAGCTTACGCCTCATCTCCGCTCAAACTGTCGTCCGGTTCGTCATAGGGCAGGACCTCGCGCGGATGGGAGCCGTTAAGCGGTCCCACCACGCCCAAATCCTCCAGGCTGTCCAGAATCCGCGCGGCTTTGGCGTAACCAATGCCCATTTTGCGCTGCAACAGGGATGCGGTGGCCGCGTTCTCCGCCCGGACGATGCGGGCTGCCTCTTGGATATCCGGGTCCTCCAGACTTACAGGCGCGCCCCCGCCGCCGTCTGCTTCGTCCTCATCCTCGCCGGGCAGTTCCCCGTCGCTGTTGGGGCCGTCCCCGTCCTCCTCATAGCTTTCCAGCGGTTCCGCGCCCTCCGGCGGACCGTCGGAGGTATCCATGATGGCCGGCATATTTTCCTTGGTCAGGATATGCTTCTCGATAATCTCCCGGAAAAAGAACTGCTGCCAGTAGTTGATCATCTTGATTAGAATGGATTCTATCTTTGTGCGCAGGGTTTTGCTGATGGTGAATATGCCGCCCTGCACCTTGGTTGTCAGGACGCCGTCCTCAAAAATCCAAGTCATGGAAGCATCGGGACTGCGGTAGCCGACCTCCTCCACCTCTTCCAGCATGGACATCTGAGCATCAAGGCCCTTCGTGGGCGTGATGGTGAATGTAATGGGATAGCCGTCCTTGACAAAACGGTAAACCAAATCATGCTCGTCGCAGAGACCCTGCATCTTCTTGACCTGCGCCTCGTAGAGAGATATTTCGCTCATGTACAAACTCCTTCTATGTCAGTCCAGCAGTAGCAGAACGCCGTCCCGCGTTACTGGCACCATGTATGTTGTAATCTCCGCGTCGGCCTCCGTAAAATACTTCCGACCGAAGTATCTTTTCATGTCCTTCCAGATATTCCATGGGAAACGGTAGACTGAGCCGGAGGCGAAACCAGCTATGACATAGCAGCGCGCGCCCAACGTCTGATGCTGCTCCAGATAGCCGGCCTGTCCCGGGAGGACCCGGTTCTGCTCCATCTTCCCGGCGGCTGTAAACTTGGCCTCAAACATGACGGTGCGGCCGCCCTTGATGATTCCCTTGTAGTCCGGCTGGGCCTTTTTCTCGAAGAACGCTATGAACTTTCCATGCCCCAGGTTTTGGATAGGGCGCATTGGCTCCGGCGTCTTTTCCACAATGGCGAAACCATGCTCCCGGTAATAGGCGAACGACTTGTCCAACCGCTCCTCAAACTGTTTGCCCTGGGCTTTGCTGATCGCGCCCTGTAACTGGCGTCGCGGGTCTTTTTCCTTGTGCATGGCGTCTACTCCCAGATGTACGCGTAGCAGAAGACGTGGTCCTGGATTTTTCCCCACACCCGGTCGTTCTCACCGTCACGGGAGAAGAAAACCACATCCTCCGGCAGAATGGACGGGCCGTACAGCGCCGCGTCAATTGCCGCGTACTGCGCCGCCAAGGGTTCCGCCGAATCAAGCTTGACAATGGTGGAAAACTGCGGTACCGGCGTACCCTCGCCCTCGTGGAGAACGTCGTGTACCGTGTCGGGGAAGTCGGGGGAAACCACTCGGTTCAACACCACCTCGGCCACGGCCTGCTGGCCGCCGGCGCATTGGTTGGCCGATTCCAGGAAAACAATCGCCGCTAACTCCCGCCGCTCCTCTTCGCTCATGCTGACGCCGGCGTAGCGCGACAGCGGTACCGGCTGCATCGCCGGGCTTTGCACCGTTTCTTCCGGGCTTTGCACCGTTTCTTCCGGCATTTGCAGCGGCTTGGCCATAAGGCGCAGCGCGGTCTCAACCGCCACCGCCAGCGGGCGTTTGACGGGCAACACCGTTTCAGTCAGGGCAGCCGCCTCCCATGACGCCATTGCAGGCGCTTCCACGGCGTTCACGCTTCGGGCGGTAGATACCTCGTCCGCCCCGCCCAACGCCGCCAGGGGCGCGAGAAGGTTCACGCAGAGGGCCAATCCCGCCGTCGCCAGATTCCATTTTTTCACGTCGCATCCCCTTCCTTTACTCGCTCCAGCATCCGGTCCAGCGCCGCCTGCTCAAACTCGCCAAGGGGTCCTTGCCCCGCTGAGCCGTATGGGACTTTGCTTTTATAACGCGGTTTCGGGCCGTCCGGGCCATATGTTTTGCTTTTTCGCCAGTCCTCATCAAGCTTTTTCCAGTCGGCAAGGCATTTTACCCCTTGCCGTGACAGGCTCCGTAACGTTCCGCGAATGTAATTCCAGTTGCGCTTATCCGAACCGGCGTCCAGCGCCTTATCAATGGCTGCAAGACAGACCTCGGCCCCCATTTCTTCGCAGAAGCCTTTCAAGAGGTCAATGCTGTCCTGTGAGGGCGTCGGATTGATCTTGTCCAGAAACGCGGACATAACTCGCCCAAGCCCCTCGTCACATGTGCGCGTGGTGGTGGTTAATAATTTATCTTCGTCTTTTATCTTAGTCTTATTAGGGGTAACGTTTTCGGTAACGTTTTTAGTAACGTCTTCGGTAACGTTTTTAGTAACGTCTTCGGTAACGTTTTGGGTAACATTTCTGGTAACGTTTTCGGTAGCGTCTTCGGTAACGTTTTGGGTAACATTTCTGGTAACGTTTTCGGTAGCGTTTTCGGTTCGTTTTATGTTACCGAATTTCAGCAGCCGATACTCGCTTGCTTTGCCCTTTCTGCCCGGCTTGTACTCGATCAACCCAGCTTCTACAAGGGCGTCCCGTGCCCTGAATGCGGTTGGTTTATTCGTGACCCGTACCAACATCATCAACTGCTGGGTATCTACTCCTGCCCACCTTGGCCAACCTCGGCGATTAAACGTATTAAGCAAACCATAATACAGGATGATCGCTTTGTCGGTAGGGCTATCAGCCTGTTCGAGCCATTGGTTGAATCCGTTGAGATAGTCAATGTATGTCACTGTCCGCACATCCTGTCACTAGGATTTTGATTTCTGACGCAGGGCTTATATTTTGCTCCAGAGTTCTTTGTACCGGGCCATCTGCTCCGGGGTATCGGTTTCGATGCCCATTTCTCGGGCGGTTTCGATTGCCCCGTCGATCAGCCGGGCCATTTCCTTGCTGTCCATGAGATGGGTCTGTTTATAGACCAAGTAGCAGCGGAACAGCTTCCCGTTTTCCTCGCGGCTGTCAAAGCATTTGACATAGGGGTAAATGGTAGACACATCCACCGAGGCGGGGAGCTTAAACCCTACGGTCATGCCGTCCTTGTCCTTCGCCAGCGCGCCGTACTCAAGCACCAGCCATTCCTTGACGCTGTCTTCGCCCCCTCCGCGTACTGCGGCGATCTTATTGACCAGGACATGAAAGTAGGCGTTGGCCGACAGGGACCTCCGGTTGCGGTGCTTTTTGATTTCCACATCCAGCTCGGTATCCCTGAGCCGGTCAAAGTCCTCCCGGAAATCCCTGTCGATCTCAATCGTGACGCGCTGCTTCTTGTTCATCCCAAAGGACAGGTCTACCAGACGTCCCGTCATTTTGCCTGCCACTTCTCCTTGTAGGTATCCAGGAATCCCATGGTCCGCATCCAATTCAGGAAATCGGAAATCGTGGGGAGAATAGACAGCGTTTCATCCCGGCGGTACCGCTCCGTCCATACCTCGCTGCCATTGCTCACGATGTAGGTAAAGCCTCGGGCCTCCGGCACCAGTTTCAGGTATGTTGGATGCTGGGTGCTGCTGATGTACTTGCCCCGGTCATAGCCCTTGGAGAATTTAATGTCATAGATTTCACCGGACTTCAAGCAGTCCAGCCGCCCATAGAGAAACAGCGTCAGCCCGCCAACCTCAACGGCCTTGCTGACCTTGTACTGCAAAACGCCTCCGCTGACGATACCTGCCACCCGGCAGGCGGCGCCGTACCATTTATGCTCGGCTGGTTTTATGCGGCATTGCCGGATTACCTCAGTTCTTTTATCCATTTCGTAATACTCAAACATTTGCGTTTTGCTCAGAATGGCCGTAACCAAGTCCTCAAAGGTTATGCCATTTATCATCGCGGCATTGGGCGATCTCTGCTCCCTGTTGAGCGTGGACATAAACTCAGCCAGAGGGTCCCGCTCCGTCGCAGCATCTTCAAAGGGATTTTCTTTTAACGCATAGAGCCAAGAGGACATAAGGGAATGCGTCATCAGGTATCGGGCCATCATGCTCCCCCTTCCAGCGTTTCTGGCACTTTCCGATCCCTTGGGTTGGCCTCCGGTTTCGGTGTGTACTTTTTCAGCACTTTGTCATAGAACAGGCCGCAGGCTTGGATTTTGTCGTACAGTTCCACGCTGAGTTCCTTTTCAGCCGTGAGTGCATACTTGATGGCTTTAATGTGCGGTATGGCAGCGTTGGCGGTGTCAACGTCTACAATGGCGTTGATAATAGCGCGGCCCTCTGCCATGGCCGCCTCATACGCCTCCTGCTCCGCCGCGCTCTGCTCTGCTTCTCTGGCGGAAATCGCGTTGTACTCGGCAAACAATTTCGTAAGGAAGTCATTAGGGCTTGTGGGAGCCAAGGCCGGAATTTTGTGGATGCCGGAAATTCCCCGGGTGCCCTTGGCAAAATACCGCTCGCAGTTGGAAAAACCAATGGTGCGGTCGTTGCCGTACATCTCCACGAAGCCGCCCAAATCCACGGGTTCCCAAACGTTGTTCTTGGTCTGACCCTCTACCTTGATACGGAGGCGGGTATTGTCTCCGTCCTTTTCTTCGGTGGCGTGAAATACAATGACAATGTTTTTCTGAAGCTCGTAGAAGCAATAGTCCATCAGCCGCACAAATTCCTTGCCGACAAAGCCATACCCTTTCAGGGACAGGGAACCATCCCTTTGGCCGTACTTGGCATCCTTCTTGATGGCCCAAAGCGACATGAGGGAAATCAGTTTCCCTCCGGTATCGAATACCAGCGTGTCGAAGTCCTGGACGCCGAGGGGCGTCAAATCCTCCAGAATTTCATCGTAGCTCCGGGGCTGGATGTAGGCTTTGCGGTACCGCGGCTCAATGCGGTCAATGCCGAAATCCACATCGATGTGCAGGGGATTGGGTGCGGACAGCGCCAGGGTGGACTTGCCGATGCCGGGGTAACCGGCAATCAGCATGCGGATTTTCTTCTCACCGTCGCGGATGTCGTTGGGGTTTCTAATCATGGTAATAATCTCCTTTTTCATACTCATCTTCCGGGAAGCAGTCGGGAATATCCCACGCGTCCCTGGTTTTCGTGCATACGTCGCAGCCGACATAGTTGCCGAAAGAGTTTTGGTAGATGGTCTCGCAGGTCTCGCCGCAGATTGGGCAATGCGGCTGGGCTGGTTCCTTCCCGTCCGGATGGCCGGTGCGTTCTAAATTACGGATGACGGGGTGGTCCATCAGGTCATTTCGCATAACTCACCGCCGGTTTCCGCGCAGCGGCTGCTTGACTTCCGGGCGCGGCTCTGTTAAACTTACTTTGAAGGTATTGCCTTGGGGCCGTTCCCGCTGCAACGGGGCGGCCTCTCTTTTTTCGTCCTGGCAATCACAGCGCTCACCGTGATCCAGGTGCGCCCCGCACATGGGGCAGGTCTTGTATTGCGGCATATGTTTAAGCCTCCTCTCTGATTTTGAAATAGCCTTTGTAAAACTGCGCGCGCCTTTCTTCAATTGGGATGTCCGCGGGGTATCTGTGGACACGGGCCAGACGCGCCTCGCTGCACTTGGGGCAATAGGCCTCGTTGAGAATGGGCAGCAATATAACTTCGTTGCAGCCGATCAGGCTCGTTAAGCATTCGTCACAAATGGGGCGACTGGTTTCCGAGTACTTCGCCAATTCCAGCCATGTGATTTTCAGGTAGGGAGTGCCAGCCTCCGTGCGGTGAAATTCCGCCATCCCGTCACTTCCTCTCCTTGGTGAGACTCCGCCAGAGTGCTGGAGCCATCGTTATGATTTTGTATCCGGTAGCCTCCAGCTCCGTAGAGCGGTCATAGCTTTCAACGTCCTTCATGCGCCCTCCACGATATTCCACAGCGGAACACAAAATAGAAGTGCCGGCCCTGATCCTCGATACGATCATCGGTACGGTGCAAATCATATTTTTCTGTCAGCGCAATCACGCTCGCTATCAGTTGCTCCCGCGCCTCCCAGTAATCATCCCTGTCCGCTCCGATAGAATATTGGGGCACAATGATGACCTGAAAGATGTTGCTGAGAAAACCGCTCAAATCAAATGGTATACCATCGTCGGACTTGTCCGGCACGATGTCCTTAATTTGGAGCAGTTCTTTTTCAAAAGCCTTACACCGCTCCAAAATCCCAAACTGCTCTGCTGTTTGGGTGTCCCTTGCCCGCATTGTAAAACCTCCTTTTAAAATTAGGTGCCTGCAATTCGTGCAAGCATCATGCGCGGATCGTTCTTATTCCAGCGCCATAAAATTTTCCAGCCTGTGGCGAGGTATTCGTTGATCTCTTTATCGTCTGTGAGCGTGATTTCTTCCTCAACTTGGGGATACAGCGACGGGGGTATCATCGTGTCCGCTTTCTCCTGCTGGCGAAGAATAGCGGCTCCGCATCTGGTGCAGTAGTTCCACTTTCGGTTGACCGCGCGACCGCACCTATTACAAAATGCGAGGTCTTCCGGTTGAATCCGGTCATCCTCCCGAGTGCGGAAGGAGGTCTGAATATCATCGTCTTTCATGGTGTCTCCTTTCATTTCTCAGCAGATTTTACCACCTGCGCTTTTTTTCGGGCCTTTAACCATGCTTGGTATCGCTCCTCGGCGCCAGGCATGGAGAAAACCTGTTCTACCAGCGCCAGCGCGCCCTTCGCAAGCGAAATGCGCTGAAATTCCGGTATCTTTTCGATTTCGATATGTACTTTGTTCTGCATAATTCACTCCTTTTGCCGCTTGCCAGCCAACAGGAGGATATGATATAATCCAGATGTGGCCTTTTGTTTGCTTTCGATTGGTCGCTAGCCCCATCAGGTGTTTGCCGCTCCTGACGGGGCATTTCTAATGTCCTTGCCGATGTGCTTTTTACCTCCTTCCGCCGCCCCTCCGGGCGGCCCTTTCATGCGTTGTCCCTTGCCTTGCTTTTGCTCTCGTGTTATACTCAGTCCGGCAGCGTTGCCGCGCCGCCAGACTGATATAGGGGGTGGTATAGCCCACGCGCCAATACGGAAGAAAAGAGGATGACAAAATGGGACTTGAATCGGTTGCAAATTTTTCAGCTATGTATCGGCCGAAAACTCCACTTGCGGTTCCCGAAATTCGGGATTATACACAGGCAGACTATTCTTACGAAGTCATAATAAAGTGCATCCACGAGTTTGAAAACAATCTCGACGACGACCACGAAATCGCAATCAAGCTGGCTTCGTTTGGTCGAAGCATCACCATGGCTGTAACTGACATTGGCTATGCAAACCCCAGCACCCTTGTCTTTTACGGTTATGTCGAGGGTCAATATGCCACGCTGATTCAGCACATGTCGCAACTCAATTTCTTACTCCTTGCTGTGAAGAAAGCTGACCCCGAAAAGCCGCCGCGCCGTATCGGGTTTGCTGTGCCCAGTGAAGATTGAGCATATCAATGGAAAGGGCAACATCGACCAGCCCTTTGACCGTCTCGACTGTTGCCGCAGTCGGGGCGGTCTTTTCGTCCAGCAGATTCAACGCATGCTCCAAACACCGATTGCCGACTTGATCCCAAAGGTTATTCACTTCCAAGTTTTCACCTCCTTCTGCTGCCCAGGGTAGTTACGCCCCTCTGGACGGCTTTTTACGCGCTGTCCTTGGCCGCAAGCGGCTGGTCGGCGTTGCGTGCCCGGTCAGCCATCGCAAGTACGCCTTCTGCGTAGCCGAGGATGTACTCTCGCTTCCTATCGGGCAGAACCGAAGCGGCTCTTGCAAGCCTTTGGGCAAATTCCCTCTCCTGGATTTCCATATGCTCACCTCCTTGGGGTGTTGATTGCATTGCTATTATAAGCAATTAAATAGCAATTGTCAAGAACTATTTTGTTGATTTGATTGCTTTTTTCCTTGACAGACTAACTCCGGTGTGATAATATGCGTATATGGAAGGAGGGCGATGCAATGGATGTCGGAGAACGTATCAAGCACTTACGCAAAGAAAAAGGCTTTACACAGCAAGCGTTTGCAGATAAACTCGGCTTAAAACGACAAACAATAGCGGCATATGAAATAGGTACTATTAGCCCCAGTGACCGCACAATCCTTGATATCTGTCGAGAGTTTAACGTGTTGGAAGAATGGCTTCGTACCGGAGAAGGGGATATGCTGATTCCCAGATCCAGAACAGATGACATTTCCGCTTTTGTGGGCGATATCCTTCGTGGCGAACCTGACTTTCGGCAGAAGTTCATCTCGGTATTGGCTAGAATGACAACTGATGAATGGAAGATTTTAGAGAAAAAAATCACTGAAATCTCGGAGGAAATAAAAAAAGCTGACCCCTGACGGGGCCAGCCGTGAGATTATTTGCTACTTAATGTGCAGCACAAAATTGTAGATATTGCGCAGTTTTTCATCGTCCAGATGCCGGAGCGTGTGAGTGATGAAGGAGATCATGTATTCTCGCAGGCTCTTTCTTGCGCTATCAGTATGGTTCTTGCTCATTTTTGAATCCCTTCCGCCCGGCACCAAGGCTATGTATTTGCGCAAATAAATTATAGCAGAAGGAACATAACATGTGCATATAAAGTTATATTATCACAATTCTCAAAATAAGAGCAAAATAATCACAGAGAAGCAAAGGAGATACTAAATAAAAGAGAGGAAATGTTATGGATTTGTTTGGGAAAAAGGCTGCTAAACGGGTTCAGGAGCTTGAAGCGCTTCTTTCGGAGGCGCAGTCAAAATTGGACTCTCTGGGATATGACGAATACACAGAGGGCAAATCTATTTTAGCGGATACAAACAAGAAAATTGCCGAAAACAATGTCACAATTGCACGCCTCCAGGCCGAAGTTGAGACGCTGAAACAGCAAGAAGAACGACTCTCCAAGCAAAACAAGACGGCATCCAACAGGCTATCAAAATCAAAGGAACTATATAAGAGTGTTGAATATGCCGTAACGCATTTCTTTGAGACTAGCCCGGAATTGGACCAATGTAAACTTCCGGCATCCGATGTCGCTGAATATGATTCTCTCTCTCCATCAGTTACGCTTAAACTTCACTTGATGGATGTCAAATCCTTACGGAAAGCATATCGGGATAATGATAAGCAAATTGAATCTCTTTTATCAAAGTATTCAGCGCGATATACGACAAAATCTAATAAAGCAATTTATCAGCTAATGGTTATTGCTTTGCGGGCGGAATTGCAGAATATTCTATATAATCTAAAATACGAAAAGCTTGACGGCGCCATTGAACAGGTAAAAACCGTTACAGCGAAATACTTATCGATAGCCGCAGAGGGGAATCAAAGTATTGCGGCAACAATGACAAAATTTATCGGGGAAATTGAGTACTTATTTATCAACGCCGTTAAGATTGAATACAACTACTATGTAAAAAGGGAACAGGCCCGCCAAGAGCAAGCGGAAATACGCGAGAAAATGCGTCAAGAGGCTGCCGAACGTAAGGCTCTGGAGGTCGAACGTAAAAAGATTGAGGCGGAAGAATCCAAGTACAACGAAGAGATTGCTCGCATTCAGCAGCAGCTTGAAACTGCATCCGATGCAGAAGCGGAGCGGCTGAATAAGCGAGTCCTCGATCTTGAGGCTATGCTTTCTGACGTTGTGGTGAAGAAGGAAGAAATTACAAACCTTCAAAACGGAAAAGCGGGCAATATTTATATCATCAGCAACTTGGGCTCATTTGGCGATAACGTGTTCAAAATTGGCATGACACGAAGGCTTGACCCACAAGATAGAATTGATGAACTTGGCAGCGCGAGTGTCCCGTTTAAATTTGATGTACATAGTTTCATTTTTTCTGAAGATGCAGTGAGCCTGGAAAACCAGTTGCATCAAGCTTTAAATGATAATCGTGTTAATAAGGTGAATTTACGGAAGGAGTTTTTCTACTCTTCTGTGGATGAATTGGAAAAGCTGGTGTATGATATAGACCCTACTGCCGAGTTTAACCGTACTATGCTTGCTGAAGAATTTAGACAGTCGCAATCTTCTGATGTTAATTACTCTACTGAATACTCCCTTGGAGACGAAGAACCTGAATAGACTAGGCCTTGAAAAATAATTTTGCCGGACGGCAAGAAATTGATATTTCCATGTCTATAGGGAGGTGTTCTTTTGAAGAAAAAGAAAAACAATGCAGGGACGGGCATCGTTGCTATTTTGCTTTTCTTTATTGTGATTGGTGTCATTTCGATGATTCCATCTTGGATCTTTGTAGCCGCTGCGGTTGTCGGCGTAGGAGCGATCATCTTAAAAGTTTTAGGCTCAATCACCGAAGAGGCAAATAATAAGAAAGCCTCTCCGTCGAATCCTTCTCCACTCTCTACGGTTGTAAATAATGACATCCGTATCATGCAGGACTGCGTTTCTATCTTGAACACCTCGGAAAATTTAAAAACCGTAGTTCAGCGTTACGATGACCTTATTGTTGTTCTTGGTCGTTTGTCTGAATATGAGAATAATCCCGCCATTTCTTTCCCTCACGAATTGCCCAGCGCAACCCTAAAGCGCATGGAATCGGAAAAACCGCAAATTATGAATAGGGCTATTCAGCGCGCTTATGATGGTATGCTACGTAAATGCGCAGCCCTTAAAACAGAGCAGGGGCGAAAAGATCGGCAGTTGAAGTTTTTTGATGAATTAAGTGGCTTTATGCCAGATTTTCCAGAAGAAACTCAAGAGTTTGTAATTGATTTTATCAATCAAAAAATAAATGACCCACTGACAGGACTGGAGGGACCGTAAAACATGCGGCCCACCATTTGAATAAAGGATGCTCGTGATGTTGCGAGAAAGATTGAGAATCGGAGAAAGCATTCCTTCGGTTACTGATTTTGCTGTGTTCTGGACTATTCCTTATTATTCTGAGAACGATATTGCTATTAAATATTCTTACCAGCGTCAAGGCGAAGGAATGTATCAGACGGACGAAATGATTGACAGCGTTATTAGTTAGTAATAATTGCTTTCAATGCGAAAAATAAATTAGGGAGCGGACAAAAGGAGTATACGAAATGAATAGCAATTTGGCGTACCAAGATGATGCGTGGAAGAAGCGGCGGGAGGAACTGATTGACGGAGAGGTCGTGATGATGTCGCCCGCCGCGACGAATCACACATTTACCGCCAGCAATATCTACTATCTTTTCGCACATTATTTACGCGGCAAAAAATGTACTCCCATTGCCGACGGCACGACAGTGTATCTCACAGACAAGGATCACCTTGTCCCAGACTTTATGGTGGTCTGTGACCGGGACAAAATTAAACGGAACGGCGTACATGGGACTCCTGATCTGGTGGTGGAGGTTCTTTCTCCCAGTACTGCAAAAAATGACAGATCGCATAAAAAGGATGCCTATGAGCGCAGCGGCGTACCCGAATACTGGATCGTAGATTTGTCTAACAGGTCTGTTGAAGTCTATCTTCTGGAAGACGGACGGTATAAACTGGATAATATTTATATTCTCTATTCCGCTGAGGAACTGGAAGATATGACAGATGAGGAGAAAACTGCATTGGTAACGGAGTTTAAATGCCACTTGTACGATGATTTGATAATCCGGCTGGATGATATATTTTATGACCTGATATAAAGAAGGTGAAGCAATGCCGTCACGTAAAACCTTTACCGAAGTCACCGAACGAACAGGTGTAATTTATGCGCGGTACTCCTCGCACAATCAGAAAGAGGAAAGCATTGAGCAGCAGGTAGAGGAGTGCATGGCGTTTGCTTCTCTGAATAAAATTAAGATCATACAAGTCTACGCTGACAAGGCCCTGTCCGGCAAGACTGACAAGCGGCCCCAATTTCAGAAGATGATGCGGGACGCAGAGAAGCGGCAGTTTACGGTGGTGGTGGCGTACAAATCCAACCGTATTGCCCGGAATATGCTCAACGCCCTCAGCTATGAGGACAAGCTGAGCCGCTTCGGCATTGAAACGCTCTACGCAAAAGAGGAGTTTGGCAATACTGCGGCCGGTCGGTTTGCCCTGCGCACAATGATGAACGTTAATCAGTTCTACTCCGAGAACATGGCCGAGGATATCAGACGGGGAATGAGGGACAACGCAGAAAACTGCAAAGTCAACGGCGTGCTTCCCTTGGGATATGTGAAAGGGCCGGATGGAAGGTATGCCATCGAACCGTCAGAAGCAGCCATTGTCCGGGAGATATATAAAAGGGTGCTGGGAGGCGAGTCTTTCATCGACATCGCCAATGACCTGAATGGCCGGGGTATCAAGACCAAGCAAAAGGGGCTTTGGAACAAAAACAGCTTTCATCGTCTGCTTGCCAACAACAACTATATTGGCGTCTACCGGCACTCCGGGTATGTAAACGAGCAGGGGATACCGCCCATTCTGGAGAAGGAGATGTTTTACGCCATGCAAAAGCACTTGGAGACAAAGAAAAATCCCCGGGGGCGCCACCGGGAAAACAATGATTATTTACTGACGGGAAAACTCCACTGCGGCTATTGCAAGTCCTTCATGGTTGGGGTCTCCGGTACCAGCAGAACGGGCGATAAGCACTATTATTACACCTGCAATGACCGCCGCACTGGCGGTTCCTGTAAGAAGGAGAACGTCAGGAAGGACTACATTGAGCAGACCGTCGCTGAGTTTACGCAACGGTTTATTCTTCAGCCTGAGGTAATAGCGTGGATCGCTGACAGCGCAATGGAAATCCTGGCGGAGTCCAGCAGCGAAGCCGAGATTTCTGCCATGGAATCTGAATTAGCTGCAAATCGGAAAGCTACCAAAAATATCATGAATGCCATTGAACAAGGTATTTTTACGGCGACGACCAAGGAACGGCTTTTGGAGTTGGAATTGGACATATCTACTTTGGAAAAATCTATCGCTATTGCGAAAGCTGCCAGAGAGGAAACGGTTCTGGAAAAGGATCGTATTGTCTGGGCGCTGGAACAGCTCCGGGATGGGGATGTAACTAGCAAGGACTATCAAAAGCGGTTGTTTGATGCTTTCGTCAAGGCCGTCTACCTCTGGGATGACAAAATAGAGATTCACTATTATTATAGCGGCAAAAAGAACGTGTTTTCGTTCTCAATAAAAGAAGCTGCTGCTGGGAGCGCTTCAGGCGCGACGGAAGTTCTTATAAACTCCCCCAAGGGCCACCAGATGGACATTGGACGAACACCTATTATTTCAAAGGCGGTTTCGCCGTCATGGTGTGGTTCTGATGTCGAAACGAACAGCAGAGGTCAAGGTATAAAAGCCTTGGCCTCCGCTGTTTTATCGGTTTATTTCGTTTTGCCTTGTGCTTCCTGCCACTCCGCAAACTCCCGCTGGCCCTGTTCGCTGTCATAATATTTCCGTATCTCCGGGACGAGGAAGCGGGCAAAGGTTTCTATGATAGCCTGCGGCAGTTCG
>JAAWHG010000018.1 GCA_022795735.1 Oscillospiraceae bacterium | reverse complement strand
GCAGGGAATCCTTTGTGGATTCCCGAGGATTTTTGGGACATATGACGGAAAAAGGCGCTGTCCCGGCACCAAAGACGATTTTTCAAACAAGGCCTAAAACTCGAAGTCCACCGCCACGCGGTCGGCGCGGATGGATTTGCAGAGCGACGAGACCGCTACGTGGCGCGGGTCCTTCTGATAGCGCTCCAAATCCTCCCGGCTGCGGAAAGTGGCGATGAGCACGGCGTCATAGTTGCCCTCGCCGCCCCAGTCGATGCCGGTCTCCATGTCCACCAGCTCGGCGATCTGCCCCTTCAGTCCGTTCAGCCCGGCGAGGAAGCGCTCCATGTTCTCCCGCTCCCCCGCTTTGAATTTCCACATGACCACATGTCTGACCATGTATGATCCCTCCTTGTTTCAATTCTTTTCCTATTATAAACCATCTGTTTGCCTTTGTCATCTTTTTCTTGCATTTGCCCCCACAGTCTGTCATAATGAACATAGCAAACAAGAAAGGACGCTTTCCTATGAAAACTCTCGGTTACTACAATGGAACCATTGGCGAGATTGCGGAGCTGACCGTCCCCATGAACGACCGCGCCTCCTTCTTCGGCGACGGGGTCTACGACGCGACCTACGCCCACAACCATGTGATCTACTGCCTGGACGCCCATGTGGACCGCTTCTTCCGCTCCATGTCCCTGGTCCGCATGACCCCGCCCTGGAGCAAGGAGGAGCTGAAGGACCTGCTCCGCAACCTGGTGCGTAAGGTGGACAGCGGCGACCAGTTTGTCTACTGGCAGGTCACCCGCGGGACGGCGCCCCGGAAGCACGCCTTCCCCGCCGGTCCGGTCAACCTCTGGGTCACCCTGACCCCCCAGACGGTGGAGAATACCTACCGGAAGCTGAAGCTCATCACGGTGGAGGACACCCGTTTCCTCCACTGCAACATCAAAACTCTCAACCTCCTGCCCAACGTCCTGGCCGCCCAGCGCACCGCCGAGGCAGGGGCCGACGAGGCGGTCTTCCACCGGGGCGAGGTGGTCACCGAGTGCGCCCATTCCAACATCCATATTCTCCAGGACGGCGTCTTTATCACCCACCCCGCCGACTGCTGCATCCTGCCCGGCATCGCGCGGCAAAACCTGATGGGCGTTTGCAGCCGCCTGGGTGTGCCGGTGGCGGAGCGGGCCTTTACGCTGGATGCGCTCTTCACGGCGGACGAGGTCATCGTCAGCTCGTCGGGCGATTTCTGCATGGCCGCCTGTGAAATCGACGGAAAGCCGGTGGGCGGAAAGGCCCCGGCGCTGCTCCAAGCATTGCAGGACCAATCGGTGGCCGACTTCCGGGCCGCGACGGAAAACCAATAAGGAGGGACGGGTATGTGGTGTCCCAAGTGTAAAAGCGAATACCGGGCGGGCATTACCGACTGCCCCGTCTGCAAGGTCCCGCTGGCCGAGACGTTGGAAGCGGCCCAAGCACAGCCGGAACAGCGGCGGGAGCCGGTCCTTCTCATGGCGTTCCAGGACCGGGAGGAGCTGGGCCTTGCTGCCGGCCTCCTCGACGCGGCGGGCATTCCCTACCTGACCCGGGAGCCGGGGGGCGGCGAAATTGTGCGCATCACCACCGGCTCCAGCCTGATGGGGACCGAGCTCTACGTCGATCCCCGCCATCTGCGTCCCGCCCTCCACCTGCTCCGCCAGGTTCAGGGGGACGAGGAGACGGCCGGCGATTTCGACGAGGAGGCCCTCAACGCCGCCATCGACGAGTTTGAGGCCGAATATCCCGACGAGGCGGGGGACCCGGACGGGCCGGCCACCTCCGAGGGGTATCGGATCGCGCTAATCTTTCTGGCCGTCTTCGGCACGGCGGCTGTGCTGGCCATCCTGATTCCGCTGCTGCGCAGCCTCGCGCTGCCTTAAGGGCAGCAGCCGCTTGCCAACCAGCCCGCAGGCCACAATTTTCAGGCAGTCCCAGGGGAGGAAGATGAGCATTCCGCCCCACACCGTCTGCCACACCGTCTGCTGCTTCTGGAGGTAGAGGGTCAGTACCAGGTGCATATAGGGCAGGCCGATGGCATAGAACAGGACTTCTCCGACCAGACAGGCGGCGCAGATGGACCAAAAGCCGCCGCCCCATCGCCGCGCAAGCGCGCCCGACACGGCGGCCAGCGGAACCAGCCCCAGGATGAAGCCGGCGGTGGGCCGCACCAGGACGCCCAATCCCCCGCCGGTGGTAAAGATGGGCAGCCCGGCCAGGCCGAGCAGAATATAGACCAGCTGGGAAAGCGCGCCGTACTTCGGTCCGAGCAGCACCCCCGCCAGACAGCAGAAAAAGACCTGGAGGGTGAAGGACGAGATGGGGGTGGGCACCCGAAGAAAGGCCCCCACGGCGGTCAGCGCCGCGAACAGCGCGGTCAGAATCAAATCTTTTGTTTTCATGTACTTGCCTCCTGATTGTAAACATTGTTTCTCCCATATTGGTTTACAATCCGGAGTGTAACAAAGAATCCCAGGTTTGTCAACCATGAGATAAAAAATTGTTAACTAAATCGAGGGATAGTATGACCAAGGAATCGGTATTGTCTTTGCTGCGGGACACGGAGGGCTTTGTCTCCGGGGAACGCATGAGCCGGACGCTGAACCTGAGCCGCACGGCGGTGTGGAAGGCGGTCCAGGCGCTGCGGGACGAGGGATACGTCATCGAGTCGGTGACCAACCGGGGCTACCGGCTGGCCGCCGTGCCGGACAAGCTCAGCCAAAGCGAAATTCGCCGCCTTCTGGGGGACCACCCCTGGGCGGAACGGGTGCAGGTGTTGGCGGAAACCAGTTCCACCAACACCGCCGCCAAGGACCTGGCCGCCCACGGCGCGCCGGAGGGGACCATCGTCATCGCCGAGCGGCAGACCGGCGGCAAGGGCCGCCTGGGACGGAGCTTTGCCTCTCCGCCGGGGGTGGGGCTGTATCTGTCGGCGGTGCTGCGGCCCGAGGCTCCGCCGGTGTCGCTGCTCCATCTGACCGCCGTTGCCGCCGAAGCCACCGTCGAGGCCATCGCCGGGGCCGCCGGGGTGCGGCCCGGCATCAAGTGGACCAACGATCTGGTGCTAGGCGGACGCAAGCTGGTCGGCATTCTGACCGAGCTGTCTCTCCAGGCCGAAAGCGGTCTGGTCGAGTACGCGGTGGTCGGCATCGGCACCAACTGCAACCATGCCCGCGCCGATTTCCCGCCCGAGGTGCAGCCCATCGCCATCTCCCTGCGGGAGGCGACAGGCTGCGCCGTCAACCGCAATGCCTACGCGGCCGCCCTCATCGGGCAGCTCCACCGGGCCGCGAACACCCTGTTCACCCGCAAGGCCGAGTGGATGGCGCGCTACGCCAAGGACTGCGTCACCGTTGGCCGGGACGTGATGGTCATCCGGGGGGACAAGGTTTACCCGGCCCACGCCGATGGAATCGACCCCGACGGGGCGCTGCTGGTGACCTATGCGGACGGGCGGCGGGAGGCCGTCAGCTCGGGCGAGGTTTCGGTCCGCGGGATGTATGGGTACGTCTGACCGGTCGGGGAAATCCGGCGAAAAAACCGCTGTTTGCATCCGCCGCGCGGGCGGATCGCATCAGCGGTTTCTTGCCCCATTGGGGCGGAATTTACGAGGGCGCGTGCGCCTTGGCAAGCACCCGGTCCAGCATCCGCTGGTGAAGAGGGCGGAAAAATTGGACCACCGGGCCGACCAGAAGGGCGGCGGCCACGGTGCCCACCCCCACCGTGCCCCCCAGCAGCCAGCCGGCCAGGATAAAGAGCAGATCACAGGCGACGCGGACGGTGCGGAACTGGAAGCGGCGGAGCTTGTCGGTGAGAATGACGGCCACCAGGTCATTGGGCCCTGTCCCCGCGTCGGAGGCGATGACCAGCGCCATGCCGATGGACAGAATGGCGCATCCCGCCACCATCGCCAGCGCCCGCGCCGCCATGGGCGAGCCGCCCGATACGAGCCCTCCCAGCAGCCAGGTGAAGCCGTCGATGATCGGCCCGCCCAGGATGCAGCAGACAAAGGAGCCGGTCTTGATATACCCCTGGGTGAAGAGGGCCATCGCCACAATGAGCACGCACTGGATGCCGCTGTGGCACAGCCCCACCGAGACGCCGGTGGCGTGGGCCAATCCGTTGGCGAACACGGTAAAGGCGTCGGTGCCCAGATCGCTGCGCAAAAACAGCGTAACCCCCAAGTGGGCGATGGTCAGCCCCAGGGTCAAAAACCCGAGGCGAATCAGCCATTCCCGTCTTTTCTTCATGGCGCGCCCTCCCAAACAGCCGTCATTGCGTCACAGCTCCTTCCCGGCGCACTGCGCCAGCGGCGCGAGCCGCTCCATCAGGCGGGCGAAGTCCTCCGGCGTGATGGACTGCGGCCCGTCGCACAGGGCGTTCTTGGGGTCGTTATGGACCTCGATGAGCAGCCCGTCCGCCCCGGCGGCCACCGCCGCCATGGCCATCCGTTCCACCATCCAGGCGTGCCCGCAGGCGTGGCTGGGGTCCACCAGAACCGGCAGGTGGCTCAGCTGCTTGACCGCCAGCACGGCGGAGAGGTCCAGCGTGTTGCGGGTATAGCTCTCAAAGGTCCGGATGCCCCGCTCGCAGAGGATGACCCGGCAGTTCCCGCTGTCCATGATGTACTCCGCCGACATCAGCCATTCCTCAATGGTGGACGACATGCCCCGCTTGAGCAGGATGGGCTTGGTGGTCTTGCCCATGTGCTTGAGCAGGTCGAAATTCTGCATGTTCCGCGCCCCGATCTGGATGACGTCCACATGCTCCTCGAAGAGCGGCAAATCGTCTGTGGACATGATTTCCGACACAATGGGCAGGCCGGTCTCCGCTCTGGCCTCCTCCAGCAGGCGGATGCCGCCGTCCCCCATGCCTTGGAAGGAGTAAGGGGAGGTGCGCGGCTTGAAGGCCCCGCCGCGCAGGCCGGCCGCCCCCGCCAGCTTGACCTGCCCGGCGATGGCGGTGATCTGCGCCCGGCTCTCCACCGAGCAGGGGCCGGCGAACACCGCCAGCTTTTTCCCGCCCACCGCGCCGCCGCCCGGCAGCTCGACAACGGTGTCGTCGGGATGGTATTTGCGGTTTGCCATTTTAAACGGCTCGCTGACCCGCATCACCCGCTCCACGCCGGGGAGCTGGGAAAGCCGTTCCTGGTCGATATTTTTGGCGTTGCCCTCGGCGCCCAGGACGGTGGCCTCGGTTCCCCGGGACACCATGACCTTAACGCCGCCCTCCTTCATGATCTGAATGGCCGCGTCCATCTGCGCCTGGGTGGCCTGCTGCTTCATGACGACAATCATTTCAATACCGCTTCCTTTCCTCATTTGTCCGGCAAAAAAAAGCGGTCAACGCCGCTTTCACGATTTTATGCGTTAAAAATATCACGCCCGCCCACTCTTGTCAAGCCCTTGCGGTCACAGAAATTCTATGTTATACTGTATGTATCTTACATATCTGGGAGGCTCTCGGCTATGGAGAGTTGGTTTAAAATATTTTTGGTCTGCGTTCTGGCCTTCTGCGTTCTGATGGGGGCCTTTTGCATCATCTGGCCGCTGACCCATCAGGGGGAGATTTCCACCGGCATTCCCGACGACCCCGTCATTGCGCAGCCGCCGGACAGCCAAACGCCGGAGCCGGAGCCCGAACCGGAACCCGATCCGGAGCCGGAGCCTGAACCGGCCGATGTCCCCGCCTACCAGCCAGTCCAGCCCACCGAGCTCACGGCGGAGGAGCGGCGGGCCCAGGCCATGCTCCGCACCATGGAGCTGGAGGAAAAGGTCTACCAGCTCTTCATTGTGACCCCCGAAGCGCTGACCGGCGTGGACGCCGCCACCATCGCCGGAGAGGCCACCCAGGAAGCGCTGGAGGAGAAACCGGTGGGCGGCCTGGTCTACTTCGCCAGGAATCTGCTCAACCGGGACCAGGCCCAGGCCATGCTGGAAACCACCCAATCCTACTCGAAGAAGCCCCTTCTGCTGGCGGTGGACGAGGAGGGAGGCGTCGTCTCCCGCGTCGGCTCCAACCCGGACATGGGCGCCACCTCGTTCAGCAATATGGCGGACTACGGCGACCGCGGCGACACCCAGGCGGTGCGCGAGATGGGCGAGACCATCGGGCAAGAGCTGTTGGAGCTGGGCTTCAACTTGGACTTCGCCCCGGTGGCCGACGTGCTGACCAATTCAGACAATACCGCCATCGGGCGGCGCGCCTTCTCCTCCGACCCCAAGGTGGCGGCGGACATGGTGCGCGCCATGGTGGAGGGCATGGAGGCCGCCGGCTGCCCCAGCACCCTCAAGCATTTCCCCGGCCACGGCGGCACCGACGGCGACACCCACGACGGTCCGGCGGCGACGAGCCGTTCTCTGGACGACATGCGTGCGTGCGAATTTCTGCCCTTCCAGGCCGGCATCGCGGCGGGCGCGCCGCTGGTCATGGTGGGCAACTTCTCCGCGCCGCTGCTCACCGGCAATGACGAACCGGTGTGCTTCTCCAGGGTGGTGACCACCGACCTGCTGCGGGGCGAGCTGGGCTTCCAGGGCGTGATTGTCACCGACGCGCTGGAAATGCGGTCGGTGTCGGGCAGCAATTATGATTCCGCCGAGGCGGCGATCAAGGCGTTGGAGGCCGGCGTGGATTTGCTGCTCATGCCGGAGGATCTGGATCAGGCTGTCGCCGGGGTGCTGGCGGCAATTGAGGACGGAACCCTCAGCGAGGCGCGCATTGACGAGAGCGTCGGACGGGTGCTGGCGCTGAAATATAAATACAAGATGAATCAATAGGGGGCTGTAAGGCCCCGCATGAGAGAAGGGCGGCACGCCGACGTGCCGCCCTTTATCGGATTCTTTTATGTACATCTCTTCGCATTTTCGCTGCGCATTGATCAAAATGTTTATTGCTCTTTCTGTTTCTCTGACCATTTCAAGATACATTTTTTGATAATCCAGCATAAAAGGTTCCCCTCACTATTATTACGCTTTGGCATGATATTGACCGATGTTGGTTAATATCATTATACACCATTTCCATTTAACATTCAAGTGGAAAGTGAGGCTTGAATGTTATGATATCTTATAACAATCTTTGGAAGGTCATGGAAGAAAAGGGCGTCTCGCAGTATACGCTGATAAAGAAATACAAGATCAGCCCCGCGCAAATCACCAGGTTAAAGAGAAATGAAAGCGTCAGCACGCATACCATCGAAATGTTTTGCAGAATCCTGGATTGCGAGGTCGGGGACATTATGGAATACATTCGGGATGATGAAACCTAAGAACCGTCTCTACAAAAAGCAGCGCCGCAGAACCGGGTAATCCTGTTCTGCGGCGCTGTTATTTGGCCGGTTAAATGACAAGTCCTCCGTTGACGCCCAGCACCTGTCCGGTGACAAAGGGGGCGTCCGCCAAATATTCAATCGCCCTGGCGATGTCGCCGGGGGTACCGTTCCGGCCCAGCGCGGCCTCCTCCGCCAGGCCGTCCAGCACGTCGCGCGAGACCGCCCGGACCATGTCGGTCTCCACCACGCCGGGGGCTACCGCGTTCACCCGGATCCCCGAGGGACCCAGCTCCTTGGCCAGCGCCTTGGTCAGCGCGATGACCGCTCCCTTGGTTGCCGAATAGGCGGCCTCGCAGGAGGCTCCCACCTGCCCCCACATGGAGGAGACGTTGACGATGCTCCCCGCCTGTTTGGCGAGGAAAAAAGGCAGGGCCGCGTTGACACAGTGGTAAATCCCTTTGACATTGACCGCGAACAGCCTGTCCCATTCCGTTTCGCCGATCTGGGAAATGGTCCCATAGTGGGCAATGCCGGCGCAGTTGACCAGCACGTCCACCCCCGGCAGCCGGGAAAAGGCTTCCGCCACCTCCTCGCCGGCGGCGACGTCGGCGCACAGCGCCAGCGCGCCGGTCTCGCCGGCCACCGCCCGGGCGGCCTCGTGCTCCTTTTCATAGAGGAAGGCCACCTCGTCCCCCCGTCCGGCAAACCGGCGTACCGCCGCCGCGCCGATGCCCCGGCTTCCGCCGGTGATGACCACACGCACCAGGTTATCTTCTCCGGTTGCGGCTTCTGTGGTCGGTGTACTGCTTCAGGGACGAAATCTTGCTGTCCGAGTCCTGCATAAACTGCTTGACCATATCGTCAAAGGTCTGGGGTCCCTTGGGCATCTTGGGCTGGGAGGCGCGGAACGAGTCGCCTCGCGGGCGCGCCGCGTGCTGCGGCTTGGGCCTCCGCTCCGCCGCCTGCTCGGGCGGCTGCTGGGTGCGCTTGATGGAAAGGTTGATCTTTCCCGCCTGGTCGGCGGCGATGACCATGACCTGAACCGTCTGGCCCTCGCTCAGGTGCTCGTGGATGTCGCTGACATAGGCATGGGCAATCTCCGAGATATGTACCATCCCGGTCCGCCCTCCTGGCAGCGATACGAACGCGCCGAATTTCGTGATACTCTTGACTGTGCCCTCTACGATCGTTCCTGTTGTGAAATCCATACTGCGTGAATTGTCCTCTCTGCCGCCTCTGACAGCCCGTTTTCCCTCAGACTTCGCCCGGTAGCGGCTATTTTCCGACGTCGTGGAAGATGATCTCACCCGGTATCGCCAGACCAAGCTTGGCCCGGGCGATCTCCTCGGTCCCTTCGTCGGTGTTTACGGTTTTGATGGCGTTTTGCAGGCGCTGGGTCTCCTGCTCCGCGCTGACGATCTGCCCGGCGAGCGCCGCGGCCTCTGCGCGGCGTTCCCGAATTTGGGTCTGGAGCGACACCAGCGTGACGGCGGCGTAGACGATCAGCGCGGCGATGACGATCCGAATCGCGACCGACGACCTCTTCAGCTTCATGCTCCGACCCTCCCAAATAACGGATAGACAGGGCGCGAATCGCCCCAGTCCCTATTCTAACCGATTTGCGCCCGGTTGAAAAGAGATAATTTGCACATTTTTTTATTTTTTTGCAGAAATATCGCAGCGGGGCGACGCAGAAGCCCCAGATTCTGGAAAGCAAGCGTCCCAGCGCGGCCAGCAGCCGCAAAAAAAGGGGGCTGAGGGTGAGAAACCACAGCAGCGCCCCCAGCAGAATGCCGGGGTAAAAAAAGACCCGGAAGTCGCCCCGTCCCGGGTAGAGCGCAAAGAGGAGAAGGGCCGCCAGCAGAATCAGGCAGTAGAGGGCGTCCAACGGACGGGTCAGCAGCCGCCATCCCCTGCGCAGGGCGCGGAAGAGATCGTATACGGCGGCCAGTACAAATCCCAGGACAAAGGACAGGGCAAACTGCCAGGCCTGGAGGGATACGGGCAGCTCCATCATCCGAACAGGCGTTGGAGCAGCCCGCCGCCCCGCTGCTCGTCCTCGTAGGCGAGGGAGTCGATGGTGCCGTCCACGCTGGCCTGCCCGCCGTCCACCGAAAGGGTGGAGAGGTGGAGCTGGCGGCCATGGATGACCAAGGTGCCCCGGGTGGTATAGAGGACCACCGTATTTTCGTCGAAGCTCTCAATCTCGGTGATGCCGGTGACGTTGAGACGGGCGCGGCCCTCCATCGTCAGCCGGTGGGGCAGCTCCAGACCCTTTTCCTCGTATGCCATGCCGAACCCTCCCTGTGGATGAATCCTTGGTGAATATATACGCGGGGCGGGGCGGACATATGCCGGTTTTTTTATCCGGCCGGCAATTCCCGGTACATGGCGGCGGCGTCGTCCTTGCGGACCGCCTCGGCGACGGCCAGCACCTCCACCTTGACGGTCCGCGCGCCGAAACGGATTTCCAGCACGTCGCCCGCCTTCACGTCATAGGACGCCTTGGCGGGGCGGCCGTTGACGCTGATTCGCTCATTGTCGCACGCCTCGTTGGCGACGGTGCGCCGTTTGATGAGGCGCGACACCTTCAGATATTTGTCCAGTCGCATGGGTTGTCTCCTTCCCTAATGATTTTCGACGCGCCGCGCGACGTAGCGGTCATGCGGCATATCGACGCCCCGGTAGCGTTTGGTCCAGCGGTCTGCCCTCGTCATCCCATTGCGCAGCGCGACCCTTTGGGAGGCGGTATTGCCCTCCCGGATGATGGAGCAGATCTCCGCCGCCCCGAGCCGCGCAAAGGCGTACTGCTTGCACGCCCTCGCCGCCTCCGTCGCGTAACCCCGGCCCCAATAGGCCCGGTTAAACAGATAGCCGATTTCCAGGACCTCCCGTCCCTTCCACGGCTGCATGGTCAGTCCGCACTGCCCGATCAGCGCGCCGGTTTCCCGCAAAATCACCGCCCACAGGCCAAAGCCCCACGCCCGATAGCGGGAAATCTGCCGGTCCAGCCATTCCCGCGCCTCCCGGTCACTGAACGCGCCCTCGTAGGCGTACATGGTCTCCTCGTCCCGCAGGATGGCGCACAGGCCGTCGAAATCGTCCTGATTGAGCTCCCGCAGGTACAGCCTCTCGGTATGCAGTATCATCTCTGTCCTCCAGCCCGGTTCGCAAAGGAGAAGGGAGACCCGGCGGCCTCCCCGTTTCCTGATCCTTATTTCGCGACCTTGTCCTTCAGCGCCTTGCCAGCCTTGAAGGACGGGACGGTGGAGGCCGGAATTTCGATGATCTCGCCGGTCGAGGGCTTGCGGCCGGTGCGCGCGCCGCGCTCCTTGCTCTCAAAGGTGCCGAAACCCACCAACTGCACCTTGTCGCCGGCCGCGATGGTGTCGGCGATGGTGTCCATCGTCGCGTTGACGGCGCTCTCGGCGTCCTTTTTGGACAGGCCGGTGCGGTTTGCGACCTCGGCGATCAGTTCTGTTTTGTTCATGTTGTTGTCCTCTCTTCCTGATAGTCTGACTTATCTCTTTCATCCTTTGCCGCCGCCCACAGCCGCAGCAGACGTTCCCTGGGCAGTCTGTCCAGGGCCTCGCCCTCCGCCGCCGCCAGCGCCTCCATCTGGGAGAAGCGCAGGATGAATTTCTCGCAGGCCGCCTGAAGGACCTCCTCCGGGTCGGCTCCCATGGCGAAGGATACCCCTACCGCGGCGAACAGCAGGTCGCCCAACTCCTCGGTTGGGTCCCCCTCCCGCCGCAGCGCCCGTTCCAATTCCCCGGCCTCCTCGCGGACCTTCTCCAAAGCCTCCAGCGGCCCCTCCCAACGGAAACCCGCCTTGCCGGCCTTTTTGTAGAGCTTTTCGGCCCGCCAGTTGGCGGGGAGGCTTTTGGCAACCGCCCGCAGGGTGTCGGCGTAGGTCGCCTGCCCCTTTTCCTGGCGCTTGATGACCTCCCAGTTGTCCAACACCTCGCCGGAGCTGGACACCTCGACGTCGCCAAAGACATGGGGATGGCGGCCAATCATTTTCTTGCAGACGCCGTCATAGACGTCGTCCAGCGTGAAGCGGCCCGCCTCTTCCTCCATATCGCCGTGGAACACCACCTGGGTGAGCACGTCGCCCAGCTCTTCGCACAGATGGACCGGGTCGTCCTCGTCGATGGCCTCCAGGACCTCATAGGTCTCTTCCAGAAAATTACGGCGAATGGATTGGTGGGTTTGCTCGCGGTCCCAGGGGCAGCCCCCCGGCGCGCGGAGGAGATGGATGACGCGCACCATGTCCTCATAGCCGTAGCGTTCCTTCTTTGTAAAATCTATCATATTCCGCCCTCTTTTGCAAGGTGTTTTTGAAACTTTTTGAGTCATTATGCTGGGAACCGCCAATTGTAACGCGCCGGACGGACTGACGCGCCTCCCGTCCGGTTCATTTTGCCCAAATTTCACGAAGGATTGGCTCAATCGGCGCTTCCCTTAATTTTCAAAAGCTTTGCCAATTTCTCCCCCTTCGGCAGGAGCATGCAGTCCTCCAGGGTGATAATCCGGAGCAAAACCACCATCACGGCGTAGACCGCGACGGCCGCCGCCATGCCGCCCAGGCAGGAGAGGGCGTTGGACCCGAGCACCCGGAACAGCAGTCCCTGGGCCGCCCACGCCGCCCCGCCCATGACCAGCGAAGCCGCCAGCGGCTTGGCCAGCAGCCGGACAATGCGCGGGCAGCAGTCCCGCAGCATCCGGCGCATGGAGAAGAGGTTGAGGGCGAGGATGGTGATATAGCAGCACAGGGTACCGATGGGCGCGCCGACAATGTTGAGCTCGGGCCGGGAGACCAGGATAAAGTTGACCACCACCTTGACAATGCCGCCAATGAGCATGTCGATGAGCGGGGTGGAGACGTTGCCGTGGGCCTGCATGATGGCGTTGGTCAGCAGCACCAGGCAGTTGAAAATGACCGCGACGCCGAAGATGAACAGCACGGGCTGCCCGGTGGATAGCTGCTCCGCCCCGTAATGGCGCAGCAGCACCAGAATGGGGCTGGCGAGGGCGGCCAGTCCCACCCCGCACGGCAGACCCAGCAGGCCGGTAATCCGGATGGCCGACTCCTCCACGCTCCACGCGGCCTTTTTGTCCCCCTTGGTCAGATAGCCGGTGATGGAGGGGATGATGGACACCGTGATGGGCACGATGAAGGCGGCGGGGAGGTTAAACAGTGTCTGGCAGAAGTTGTAAATGCCCTTGAGGCCGTCGGCCTCGGTTTGGGCGAGGTAGCCCTTGAGCTGGGTCATGACGATTTTGGCGTCGACCAGGTTGATGAGCTGGAGGCCCGCCGCGCCGATGGTGATGGGGATGGCGATGGCGAGCAGCGCCCGGACGGTCTTGCCCAGGGGGGCGGCGGTTCCGCCGTGGGCGGACAGCCACGCAGCGGCCTGCTTGTGCTTGACCCCCAGATAGGCCGCCGAAATCACCGTCCCCACCGTGACGCCCAGAATGGCCCCGCCCGCCGCCAGCGCCACGTCGCCGGTCCGGTCCATGACGAGCCATGCCGCGCCCAGGCCCAAAAGCAGCTTGCAGAGGGCCTCAAACACCTGGCTGACCGAGGTGGGAATCATATTGCTCTGCCCCTGGAAGAAGCCGCGGTAAGAGGAAATCACGCAGACGAAGAACACCGCCGGGGCGAGGGCTGCGATGGAAGCCCAGGCGTTGGGCTGCTCCATGAAGCCGGCGAGCTGGCGGGAGAAGAGCAGCATTCCGCCGCAGCCGAGGATGCCGATGGGCAGGAAGACGCACAGGGAGGCCTGATAGACCCGTTTGATCTGCGCGTTGTTGCCCAGGGCCTGGGAGGCCGAGATCATCCGCGACATGGCGACCGGCAGTCCGGCGGTGGAGATGGTCAGCAGCACGGCGTAGATGTCGTAGGCGGTGGTAAAATAGCCGTACCCGTCGTCGCCGATGATGTTGCCCAGGGGAATTTTATAGCACGCGCCGATCAGCTTGACCAGCATGGTCCCCAGGGCCAGGATGGCCGCGCCGTGGAGGAAGCTTTGCCGCTTCATCGGTTTTTCATTCATCCCGTCATTCCTTTGCATCCGGCCCGAAGACGCGCGGGATGCCGTAACCGGTCAGCTCCCGCACCACGGCGGCCATGTCGATGGTCTTGAACTCTCCGCCGGCGTAGAGCACCTTACCCCGCACCATGGTGAGGGCGACGTCGCCGCCGCGGGCCGAGTAGGCCAGGGAGGAGAGGACGTTGTGGCAGGGGAGCAGATGGGGCCGGGTGAAGTCCACCAGAATCAGGTCGGCGTCATACCCCTCCTTGAGCATGCCGCACTCCTTCTCGCGGCCCTGCGCCCTCGCGCCGCAGGCGGTGGCCATCAGCAGGGCGGCGGCGGCGGGGACGGCGGTGGGGTCGTTGTTTTTGACCTTGGCCAGCAGGGCGGCGGCCTTGATCTCCTCGAAGAGGTCCATGTTGTTGTTGGAGGCGACGCCGTCGGTGCCCAGCGCGACGTTCATGCCCGCCCTGACCATGGCCTGTACGTCGGCCACGCCGCTGGCGAGCTTGAGGTTGCTGATGGGATTGTGCACCGCCGACACCCCGCGCCGCGCCAGCAGGCCCATGTCCTCCCCGGTCAGCCAGACGCAGTGGGCGGCGAGGGCGGGGACGTCGAAGACGTGGTGGCAGTCGAGAATTTGGGCGGGGGTGAGGCCGTATTTCTCCACGCACGCCTCGTGCTCGCGCTTGGTCTCGGAGAGGTGGACGTGCATCCGCAGGCCCTCGTTGATACAGAACTCGCTGAGCGCGTCCCAAAGCTGGTGGGTGGAGGTGTACTCGGCGTGAACCGACGCCTCGATGTGGATGCGCCCGTTGTCGTAGTTGTGCCACTTCTCGTGCATCTCGACCAGCTCGCGGCAGGCGGGGAACTTCTCAAAGTCGAAGGCGTCCCCCTCAAACATGGTAGTTCCCCGGGCCAGGCTGGCCTTGATGCCCGACTCGGCGGCGGCCTGGGCCATCTCGTCGATGAAGTAGTACATGTCGGAGAAGGAGGTCACGCCGAATTGCAGGCACTCGGCAATGCCGAGCAGGGTGGCGGCCTTGACGGTGCGGCCGTCCAGCCGGTCCTCGCGGGGGAAGATATGTTCGTTGAGCCAGGTTTGCAGCTCGTAATCGTCCGCCGCCCCCCGCAGGATGGTCATGGGGAGGTGGGTGTGGCAGTTGATGAGGCCGGGCATGAGGACCATGCCGGTGGCGTCGATGATCTCCTTTGGCCGCTCGGTCTCGGGGGGCGGGGTCTCGCCGAGATAGCTGATTTTGCCGCCGGCGACGCCGACATAGCCGTTGGGGAGGACGCGCATCGCCTCGTCCATGGTAACGACGGTGGCGCCGGTCAATAATGTATCCATAACATTCTCCTTCCTGGTCGGGCATCACGGAGGTCAAGTTTCTGTCTGCAATGCCGCAATGAAGACGCGCCGGCTCTGCAATACATCGTCGAACTGCGTCAAATATTCTCTTGGGTACTTGGGATTGTGCTGCCGGAGGAGCTTGCCGTCCGGGCGGACGAGCTTGCTCATGCCGCCGCCCCCCAGAGACAGGACGCTGTGCAGCTCTTCCATCATATAGATGTTGTACAGCCCCGTCCGGCCCGGCCGCCGCCAGCCCACGTTTTCAAAGCTGCCCGACATGTACTTCTGCCGGTAGAGGTAGTAGGGCGTGTATCCGGCCGCCCGGAGGGCGGTCTCCCCCGCCCGAAGCATCTGTTCCACCACGGCGGCGGGCAGAACCCCCCGGCGGTCCAGGTTCAGCCCGGAGCCGCGTTTCCGGGCCAGGGTGTGGACGGTCAGATTGGACGGCTGTAAATCCAGACACTGGGCGAGCGAAGCGGCGAACCCCGCCGCGCTGTCGCCGGGCAGGCCGGCGATCAAGTCCATGTTGATGTCGTCGAAGCCGGCCTCCCGCGCCAGGGCATAGGCCCGCCGGGTGTCGGCGGCGGTGTGCCGCCGGCCAATCCGTTCGAGCACGCCGTCCTGCATGGTCTGGGGATTGACGCTGACCCGGGTGACGCCGCCCCGCTTCAAAACGGCCAGCTTTTCGGCGTCCAGGGTGTCGGGGCGGCCCGCCTCCACGGTATATTCTAGGACGCGCTCCAGGTCAAAATGCCTGGAAATTGCTTCGAGAAGCCGCTCGAGCTGGGGGGCCGACAAGGTGGTGGGGGTGCCGCCGCCGATGTAGACCGTCCGGACCCGGAACGGCGTGGCGGCCAGCAGCCGGCCCGTCTCGGCAATCTCCCGCAGCAGGGCGTCGAGAAAGGGCTCGAGCAGCTTCCCCTCCCGCTCCGCCGACTGACTGACAAAACTGCAATAGGCGCAGCGGGAGGGGCAGAAGGGAATGCCGGCGTACAGGGACAGGTCGGTGGGCGACAGCAGCGCCGCCGCCTCCACCGCCGCCTGGGACGCCTCCAAGCACAGCCGCCGCCGTTCGGGGGTCACAAAGTAGACCTCCCGCAGCAGGGCGTCGCAGTCCGCCGCCGTTTTGCCGTCCAGCATGGCCCGCGTCGTCAGCTTGGTGGGCCGCACGCCTGCCAGCGCGCCCCAGGCCGGCGTTTCCGCCAGCAGCTGCACCGCCGCCAGATAATAGCTCTGCTGCAACAGCCGCCGCCGCGCGGGAACGGTCTCCGCCGAGGCGGGCATCCTGCGCTGGCCGGACACCGCCCGGCCCTTCCACTGGATACGGGTCTCGCCCTCCAGCATATCCCCCACCCGCCGCAGGACCGAAACCGCGCCGTCTCCCTCGAAGGGCCGCTCGCAGTATTCCATCGGCTCGTCGGGGAAGAGGGACATTTGCAGCTGCTCCACGGCGTACCGCTCGGCGTGGCCCTCCAGGAAAAGCCTCATCCGGCGGCCTCTTTCATATAGTAGTTGTACCGCCGCTCGGTGTCCAGCGTGGTATCGCCGCCGTGTCCCGGGAACACGCGGTAATCCCCCTCGAGCGCGCCCAGGCGGCGCAGGGAGGCCATCATCTGGTCCATATCGCCCCCCGGCATGTCGGTCCGTCCGCAGCTCCCCTGGAACAGGGTATCCCCGGTGAACAGCGCGTCGCCGCAGCGCAGGCAGGCGGAGCCCGGCGTGTGGCCGGGGGTGGACAGCACGTCAAAGGTCATGCTCCCCACGGTGAACCGGTCCCCCTCGTCAAAGAGCTCGGTGTAAAACAGCGGCCCGGCGGTAAAGTTCTCGGGCAGGACGAGATCCTTCTCGGGGAAGGAGACCGGCGCGCCGGTGGCCTCGTGCAGCGCCTTGACGCCGCCGACATGGTCGTAGTGCCCGTGGGTCAGGGCAATGCGCCCGCAGCGCAGGCCCATCTGGTCCAGCGCCCTGGCCACCAGCTCCCCCTCGTCGCCCGGGTCGATCACCAGGCACACCTTTGCCGCCTCGTCGGCCACGACGTAGCAGTTGGTTTGCAGCGCGCCCAGCGGCAGCACGGAAATTTGCATAAGCTTGCCCTCCTATTTCCAGTCGTCGGTGTCCAAAATCAGGGTCACCGGCCCGTCGTTGACCGAGGCGACCTCCATGTGCGCCCCAAACTCGCCGTGCTGCGGCGCAAAGCCCTGGGCGCGGCATTCGGTCAAAAACTGTTCATACAGCGCCTCGGCCAATTGGGGCGGCCCCGCGTTGACAAAGCTGGGGCGGCGGCCCTTTTTGCAGTCGCCGTACAGGGTGAACTGGCTCACCACCAGCACCTCGCCCCCCACGTCGCCGAGGGACAGATTCATCTTATCCTGTCCGTCGGTGAAAATCCGCAGGCCGAGCGCCTTATTTGCCAGCTTGGCGCAGTCCGCCAGCGTGTCCGCCGGACCGACGCCCAGCAGAATCAGAAAGCCCCGTCCGATCTGCCCCCGCACCGTGCCGCCGATGCGTACCGAGGCCGACGAAACCCTGGTCAATACCGCCCGCATCTCAACGCCTCCCCCGCCGGACCTCGGTGACCCCCGGCAGGCTCCGGATGCGGCTGCACACCCGCTCCAGCTCCTCTGTGTTCTTGACGTCGAAGGAGGCCAGTGTCAGGCTGCGGTCGTCGGGCAGGTCGCGGGCCGAAATCTCGCTCACGTGCAGCTTCAAGGAGGCCAAAATGGTCGCAATGTCAATAAATAACCCCTGCCGCGCCGTGGAGTCGATTTCGAGGGTGGTGGAGAAGGGCTCCGACTCGGTGTTTGCCCAGATGACGTTGACCCAGCGGTCGGACTGGGCGGGGTCGGACACCCCCTTGGCGTTGACGCAGTCGCGGCGGTGGATGGAGACGCCGTAGCCCTTGGTGATGAAGCCCACGATGTCGTCCCCCGGGACGGGGGTACAGCAGCGGGAAAACTTTACCATGCACGAGCCGATGTCCCCGCCCACGATAACCCCGCTGACGTTCTTGGTATGGGGCCCCTTGAGGTTGAGGCCGGTGGGGGTTTTGTCCTTGGCGGGGCGCAGCACCTTGAGCAGCTCATCCTTGATGCGGCCCACGCACTTCTGGGCGGTCACGCCGCCGTAGCCGATGGCGGCGTACATGTCCTCGATGGAGTCGTAACAGGACTTTTTCAGCACCGCGGAGCGCACGTCGGCGTCGTTGAGCACATTGGGGTTGATGTTGAAGCGGCGCAGCTCGGCCTCGAAGCTGGACCTGCCGTGGACGATGTTGTCCTCCCGGCACTCCTTTTTAAACCACTGCTTGATTTTGTTGCGCGCCTGGTTGGACTTGCAGATTTTCAGCCAGTCCCGGCTGGGGCCCTTGGCGGTCTTGGAGGTGAGGACCTCCACAATGTCGCCGTTTTTGAGGTGCTCGTCGAATTTGACGATGCGCCCCGCGATTTTGGCCCCCACCATGGAGTTGCCCACCGCCGAGTGGATGGCGTAGGCAAAGTCGATGGGGGTGGAGCCCCGGGGCAGGCTGATGACCTTGCCGCGCGGGGTGAAAACGAACACCTCGTCGTCGAACATATCGACCTTGAGGGAGTGGACGTACTCCTCGGCGTCGGTGTCCTGCTGGCTCTCGAGCAGGCGGCGAATCCACTCGAAGCTCTTCTCCTCCCCCTTCTGGTTGACCCCCTGCTTGTATTTCCAGTGGGCAGCGACGCCGTATTCGGCGGTCTGGTGCATATCCCAGGTACGGATCTGCACCTCGAAGGGGATGCCGTCCTTGCCGATGACGGTGGTGTGCAGAGACTGGTACATGTTGGGCTTGGGGGTGGAGATATAGTCCTTGAACCGGCCCGGGACCAGGTTGAACAGGTCGTGAACGTGCCCGAGGACGTTGTAGCAGTCGGGTATGGTGTCCACGATCACCCGGAAGGCGTAGAGATCGTACAGCTCGTTGATGGTCTTGCCCTGGGACTCCATCTTGCGGTAGATGGAGTAAACGTGCTTGATCCGGCCATAGATTTTCCCATGGATGCCTACGCCGGAGAGGCGGGTGGTGATGGTGGACTGGACCCCCCGCATAAACTCGTTGGCCTGGGCCTGATGGTCGTCCAGGTAGTCCATGATCTCCTTGTATTCCGCCGGTTTGAGGTATTTGAGCGACTCGTCCTCCAGCTCCCACTTGATCTTCTGCATGCCCAGCCGGTGGGCCAGGGGGGCGTAGATCTCCATGGTCTCCATCGACTTGGAGATCTGCTTGGCGGGGGTCTGGTACTGCATGGTGCGGGTGTTGTGGAGACGGTCGGCAATTTTGATGAGGATGACCCGGATGTCCTTGCTCATCGCCATAAACATCTTGCGCAGATTTTCCATCTGCTGCTCCTCGGTGGTCGAGTACTGCACCCGGGTCAGCTTGGTGACCCCCTCCACCAGCTCGGCCACCGTCTGCCCGAAGCGCTTGGCCACGTCGTCGAACGAGGTGTCGGTATCCTCGATGCAGTCGTGGAGGAGCGCGCCCAGGATGGCGTCGGTGTCCAGCCCGATTTCGGCGGTGATCTCGGCCACCGCCAGCGGGTGAATGATGTAGGGCGAGCCGTCCTTGCGCTTTTGGGCCGCGTGCTTCTCTTCGGCGTAATGGTAGGCCGCGTCCACCCGCTCAATGTCCACGTAGGGTGCGAAGCGGCGAATGGCCGACATCATGGAGGTATAATGTTCCTGTACCGATTCCATACGTTCAATCCCTCCTTCAATCATCAATCGTCAGAGCCGCCGGGCGGCGGCGGGTTTTCCATGAGCCGCTTGAGCCGGATGATAATCTCGCTGCGTTCCAAATCGACCTTGGTGCCGTCGGAGGTCAGGGTGATCTGGACCCGCCACCCGGCGCGGCGCAGGGCGATGAGGCCCCGCTCGGCGAAGACGTCCAGGCAGAGCTGGGTCCTGGCCGGCTGCTCCGCCGTCCCCGCCCGGGCCGACACGCTGCGGCTCAGATGGTCGCAGTCGTCCTGTAGGCAGCCGCCGCGGGCGTTGGCCAGCAGATAGCGCCAGAGGGCCACAAAGTCGGGCCGTTCGGGCAGCAACCGTCCCGCCTCCGCCGCGCTCAGCTGTCCGGCGGCGCACCGCTCGTAGAGCGCCCGCTCCCCGGCGTACCAGGCGGTCACGGCGGCGGGGCGGATGTCGGTCACATTGAGCTGCACCGACCGGTTCCCCCGGAACTCGTTGATCTGGGGGGTGAAGGCCACTTCGACCAGGTCCCCCTCGGCGACGCCGGCCTGTTGGGCGGTGGCGGAAAAAAAGATGGCGGTAAAGCTGCGGTTTCCCCGCCGCAGGCGCAGGCGCAGATGCCGTCCGCTCCCCACCTCGCCGACCTGCTCGGCCACCAGGCGGTCCATCATGAACACGGGACGGGGACAGCCCACGCCGCACGGCTCCAGCTGTTCCAGCGCCGCCACATTGCGCAGGGTCAGCAGGGCGGGGTCGATGGCGCAGTCCACCGTGAGGGCGCTGCTCGACTGCCCGGAGCGGCGGAATTCGGCGGCCTGGGCCACCGCCGCCGCACGAAAGGCGTCGATCTGCTCCCGCCCGATGGTAAACCCGGCGGCCAGCTCGTGCCCGCCGTAGCTCTCCAGCAGGCCGCTCAGCGATTCCAGGGTGGCGAACAGGTTGAACCCGCCGTAGGAGCGGGAGGAGGCCTTGCCCCGGTCTCCGTCCAGACAGATCAGGAAGGTGGGGCAGCGGTACTCCTCCGCCAGGCGGGAGGCCACGATGCCCACCACCCCCTGATGCCAGAACTCCCCGGCGAGGACGATGGCGTCGGGCTCCCGCTCCCCGCCCAGCAGCGCCACCGCCTGGGCGTAGATGCCGGCCTCCACGCTCTGCCGCTGGCGGTTGAGCTGGCACAGCTCGCTGGCCACCGCCGACGCCTCGGCGGGATCGCGGGCGAGGAACAGGCGGACCGCCTTTTCCACCTCGCCCATCCGCCCCGCCGCGTTGATGCGGGGGGCTAAGACGTAGCCGACCGCCCCGGCGGTGAGGCCGCTCCGCTCGCAGCCGCACTCGTGCATCAGGGCGGCCAGCCCCAGCCGCGGCGACGCGGCCAGACGGCGCAGGCCGGCGGCGGCAAAAACGCGGTTCTCCCCCAGGAGGGGCATGACGTCGGCCACCGTGCCCAGGCATAACAGCTCGCAGCACTGCTCCAGCAGCGCCGCCTGGTCGCCCGACAGGGCAGCCGCCAGCTTGAAGGCGACCCCCACGCCGGCCAGGTCCCGGTGCGGATAGTGGTCGTCGGGGCGGAAGGGGTCCACCACGGCGGCCGCCTCGGGCAGGACGTCCTTGCACTCATGGTGGTCGGTGACGATGAGGTCCACCCCCAACTCCTTGCAGTACAGCGCCTCGTCGAGCGCGGTGATGCCGCAGTCCACCGTGACGATGAGGGTGACCCCCTGTCCGGTCAGTTGGGCGATGGCGGGCCGGTTGAGGCCGTATCCCTCCTCAATGCGGCCGGGGATATAAAAGACGCAGTCGGCCCCCCGGGACTGGAGGAACTCGGTCAGCAGGCAGGTGGCGGTGATGCCGTCCACATCGTAGTCGCCGTAGACGGCGATACGCTCCCCGCGATCCAGGGCCAGCCGCAGCCGGGCCGCCGCCTTGTCCATATCCCTGAGCAAAAAGGGGTCGTGCAGCGGTCCGCCCGCCTGGAGCAGCGCCCAAGCCTCCTCCGGGTCCTGGATTCCCCGCCCGCAGAGGGCGGCGGCGGACAGGGGGGAGAATCCGGCGGCCTCCAGCCGGGCCGCCGCCTCGGGCGGACAGGAACCCACATTCCAGCTTCCATACTTCAATGCACATGCACATCCAAATTCCATTTTTCCGATTATTATACCGCATATCAGGCGATGCCGCAAGCCTAAATGAAAAAAACCGGAAATTTAGGCTTTCAACCCAACAAAAATTTCCAAAATGTCCCTTTTCGTCTGTTTCCGCCCTTTGCCGGGCCAAAGCAAGGCCGCCCGAACGGGCGGCCTCGGCATTGTATAATCTTTGCTGCCAGTACTACGCCGCCGGCGCGGAATCCGTAATTTCAACCTCAATGCAGTCCTGCGCGGGAATGCGGGCGGAAAATTCAATGAGGAATTGCCGTCCCGTCCGTTCGGGCACAGCGCCGTCCTCGGCGGGGCAGACCGTCGCCTCATAGGCGTCGAAGGGGACAGTCTCGCCGTCGATTTGGATGGTAAGCGTCCGCTCCTCCATGCCCGCCTCCCCGGTGTCCAGCGTAAAACGCAGAATTTCGGTACGGCCGGCGCCGCTCCGGCTCTCCACCCGGTAACGTACCCATCTGACCCGCGTGCCTTCCGCACTGTCCTCGCCGGCGTCCAAAGCGGTGATGGTCACCCCTTCGGCGGCGGTGCGCAGGCCGAAAATCCCCTGTTGCAGGCCGCCCATCGCCTCCTCCTCGGAGAGCGCGCCATCGAAGCCCGGCGGCGCGGGGGCGGGTTCCGCGCTCTCTGTCCCGGCGGACGGTTCCGGGGCCGGCGCTGCCGGCGGGGCGGCGGGAGCCGACGGTTCAGCGGGGGCCTGTGGTTCGGTGGTATCCTCCGTCGCCACCTCATATTCCCCCGCTTCGTCCGGGGCGGTCTCCGCACTGGGCGCGTCGGCCGGCGCGGCGCTCATATCCGCCATATCGGCCGACTTGTTCCCGCAGCCGCGCAGCAGCGTCCCGGCGGTGGCCGTCCCCAGACTCACCGCCAGCGCGACGCAGGCCGCCGCCGCCAGCCATTTGCCCCAGGGCGACGCCGCCCGCTTGGCGTCGGCCGCCTCCTCGACCAGACGGTCGTCCACCAGGCCCACCGCCTCAAAGAGATGCAGCCGCTTCACAGCGCCACCCCCTCTCGCTCCAACGCCTCGCGGAGCCGTTCCCGGGTGCGGAACAGGTTGGACTTGACCGTCCCCTCCCGCATGCCAAAGCGCTTGGCGATGTCGGCAATGCCGTCGCCAAACCAGTACCGCCGCAGGAAAATCTGCCGCTGCAAGGGCTGCTGCCCGTCGAGAAAGCGGGTGATGACCCCGGCGGTCTCCCGGGCGTCAAAGGCGCCCTCGACGCTGTCGCCGCCCCCGACGCACTCCCCCAGCTCCTCCAAAATGAGTTCCATATTCCCGCTCCCCCGCTTCTGCGCCCTGGCCGCCCGGAAGCGGTCCAGCGACAGATTCCTCGTGATCTTGCCGAAGAACGCCCGCAGCGGAGAGGGCCGCGCCGGCGGGATGGCGTTCCACGCCCGGAGCCAAGTGTCGTTGACGCATTCCTCGGCGTCCTCCCGTACCGACAGAATGTTGAGGGCCACCGTCCGGCAGAACGGCCCGTATTTCGCGCTGCTCTCGCCGATGGCCGACTCGTCCCTGTCCCAGTAGAGCGCAATGATGGCCGCGTCTTCCATGCAATCCCCTTCTTTCTTTTGCGTTAATTATAGTATCCATCCCCATACACGGAAACGGGGGCGGGTTGGTTCCCGCCCCCGGCAAAGCTTTTCCTTTCCAACTTGACGGCCGGTCCTCTCATAATGGCCCCCCTCCCGGAATATAGTTGTCCAAGTGAACGAAACGAGGTGGGACAATGGAAAACACTGTAAACCGGATCATCCTGCGCGGGACCCTGAGCGGCGCGCCCGCGTTTTCCCATGAGAATCATGGCCGCCGCTTTTACCGCTTCGCCCTGGAGGTCCCGCGCCTCTCCGGAACGGCGGACACCCTGCGGGTGCTGGCCCCCGAACCGATGCTCGGCGCGCTGGAGGTCTGCGAGGCCGAATACGTGGAGGTGTCCGGCCAAATACGCTCCTTTAACAGCCGGATGGAGAGCGGACGCAAGCTGCTCGTCTCGGTCTACGCCACCGAGCTGCGGCTGTGCGGCGGACCACCGGCCAACCAGGCCGAGCTGGCCGGGGCGGTGTGCAAGCCGCCCGTGCTGCGCAAGACCCCGCTGGGGCGGGAAATCTGCGACGTGATGCTGGCGGTCAACCGTCCTTACCGCCGCAGCGACTACCTCCCCTGCATCTTCTGGGGACGGACCGCCCACGAGGTAGCCCGGCTGGCGGTGGGGGACCGGCTGTCCCTGACCGGGCGGTTGCAAAGCCGGACCTATAACAAGGTCCTGGAGGACGGCGTCGAGCGGCGGGTGGCCTATGAAATTTCGGCCATCACCGCCACGGTTGGGGCCTACTCCAGCTCAAACGCGCCGGTGTAGAGCTGGTAGTACCGCCCGTGCTGGGCGATGAGCTCGTCATGGCTGCCCCGCTCGATGACCCGGCCCTGGTCGAGGACGAGGATGGCGTTGGCGTTGCGTACCGTACTGAGCCGGTGGGCGATGACGAAGACGGTCCGCCCCTGCATCAGCCGGTCCATGCCCCGCTGGACGATAGCCTCGGTGCGGGTGTCGATGGAGCTGGTCGCCTCGTCGAGAATCATGACCGGCGGGTCGGCCACGGCGGCCCGGGCGATGGACAAGAGCTGCCGCTGGCCCTGGGACAGCCGCCCCCCGTCCCCCGACACCATGGTCTGGTAGCCGTCGGGCAGGCGGGTGATGAAGTCGTGGGCGTTGGCCAGCTTGGCCGCCGCGACGCATTCCTCGTCGGTGGCCTCCAATTTGCCGTAGCGGATGTTGTCCATGATGGTGCCGGTGAAGAGATGGACGTCCTGAAGGACGATGCCCAGACTGCGCCGGAGGTCGGCCTTTTTAATCCGGTTGATGTTGACCCCGTCGTAACGGATTTTTCCGTCGGCGATGTCGTAAAACCGGTTGATGAGGTTGGTAATGGTGGTCTTGCCCGCGCCGGTCGCCCCGACAAAGGCGATTTTCTGCCCCGGCTTGGCAAACAGCGACACGTCGTGCAGCACCGTCTTGCCGGGCACGTAGCCGAAGTCCACGCCGAAAAAGCGCACGTCGCCCGCCAGCCGGACCAGCTCGGCGCCGCCGTCCTCCCTCGGGCATTTCCACGCCCACAGGCCGGTACGCTCGGGGGTTTCCCGGAGGTTCCCATCCCCGTCCGTCCGGACGTTGACCAGGGTGACCGTCCCCCCGTCTGGCTCCCCCTCCTCGTCCATCAGGCGGAAGATGCGCTCGGCGCCGGCCAGGGCCATGATGACCGAATTCATCTGCTGGGAAATCTGGGTGATGGGCCGGGAAAAGTTTTTGGACAGCACCAGAAAGGCGCTGATAATGCCCAATGTCAGCGTCCCCGTGCCGGTAATGGTCAGGTTGGGCACCCCCGCGATGGCCAGCGCCCCGCCGATGATGGCGATGAGCACATATTGGAGGTTGGACAGGTTGCCCATGACCGGCATCAGGATATTGGCAATCTCGTTGGCCCGGGCGGCGTTGCTGCGGAGCGCCTCGTTCCGCTCGTCAAACTCCCGTTTGGCCGCCTCCTCATGGCAGAACACCTTGACCACCCGCTGGCCCTGGATCATCTCCTCGATGTAGCCGTTGAGCTCGCCCAGCGCCTTTTGCTGGGCGGCGAAATAGCCCCCCGAGCGCCCCATCATCCGTTTGGTCACCTGGAGCATCAGGAAGACAAAGAGCAGGGTAAACAGGGTGATCCAGACGCTGAGCTTGAGCATGCCGAAAAAGACGGTCACGATGGTCACCGACGACGAGAGCAGATTGGGCAGGCTCTGGGAGATCATCTGCTCGAGCGTGTCGATGTCGTTGGTATAGTGGCTCATGACGTCGCCGTGGGTGTGGGTGTCAAAGTAGCGGATGGGGAGGGTCTGCATGTGGGCGAACATCCCGTCGCGTATGTTTTTCAGCGCCCCCTGGGCCACCCCCACCATGATCTGGTTGTACACCAGGGTGGACAGCATCCCCACCACATAGACCGCGCCCACCGTTGTCAGGGCGCGGACAAGGGGGGTGAAGTCGGGCGACGGCTGCCCCAGCATGGGAAGCACGTAGTCGTCGAGCAGCGATTGAATGAACATGGAGGACACCGTCCCCGCCACGGCGCTGAGGACGATCATCACCGCCACCAGCGCCATCCGCCCCTTGCGGCCCTCGGTGATGAGCCGGAGCAGGCGGCGCGCCGTCCCCTTGAAATCCTGCGGTTTTTGGGCCGCCGGTTTAAACCTGGGCATCCTCATCCCCTCCCTTCACCTGCGATTGGTAGACCTCGCGGTAGATGTCGTTGGTGCGGAGCAGCTCGTCGTGGACGCCCCATGCGTCCACCCGCCCGTTGTCGAGCACCAGAATGTGGTCGGCGTCCTGCACCGACGTCACCCGCTGGGCGATGATGAGCTTGGTGGTGTTGGGAATCTCCTCGGCGAAGGCCTGCCGGATGAGGGCGTCGGTTCTGGTGTCCACCGCCGACGTCGAATCGTCGAGAATCAGGATTTTGGGCTTTTTCAGCAGGGCCCGCGCGATGCACAGCCGCTGCTTCTGCCCGCCCGACACGTTGGTCCCGCCCTGTTCAATCCAGGTGTCGTACCCGTCGGGGAAGGTGTCGATAAACTCGTCGGCCCGGGCCAGGCGGCAGACGTGCCTGAGCGCCTCGTCGCTCGCCTCGGGGTCGCCCCAGCGGAGGTTATCCCGGATGGTGCCCGAGAAGAGGGTGTTTTTTTGCAGCACCATGGCCACCGCGTCGCGCAGGGCGTTCAGATCGTATTCCCGCACGTCGCGCCCGCCCACCAGGATCTGGCCCTCGGTGGCGTCGTAGAGGCGGGGGATGAGCTGGACCAGGGTGGACTTGGCCGCGCCGGTGCCGCCCAGGATGCCCACCGTCTCGCCCGGCTTGATTTTGAGGTCCACATCCCGCAGGCAGAGCTTGCCGGGGTCCTTGGCGTAACTGAAGCTGACGCCGCGGAATTCGATGGACCCGTCGGCCACCTCGGTCACGGCGTCCGGCCCGCTGGCGATGTCGCTCTCCTCGTCGAGCACCTCGCAGATACGGCGGGCCGAGGCGCGGGAGATGGTCAGCATGGTCAGAATCATCGCCACAATCATCAGGCTCATCAAAATCTGCATGATGTACGAAAACATGGTCATCAGCAGGCCGGCGGTCATGCCCCCCGCGACGATCAGCTTGGCTCCCTGCCAGGAGACGGCAATCATGCAGGCGTAGACACAGAACTGCATCAGCGGCATGTTGAGGACGACAATTCGCTCCGCCTTGGAGAAGTCAAAATAAATCTCCCGGGAGACCGCTTCAAACTTCTCCCTCTCGTGCTCCTCCTGCACAAAGGACTTAACCACGCGGATGGCGTGGAGGTTTTCGCCCACCACGCTGTTGAGCTTGTCGTATGTCTTGAACACCCGGTCGAAGATGGGGAAGGCGCGGCTGGTCAGCAGAAACAGCCCCAGCGCCAGCACCGGCATCACCCCCAAGAAGATCAGGGCGAGCCGGGCGTTGACCCGAAACGCCATAATCATGGCGAAAGCCAGCATCACCGGGGCCCGGACCGCGATACGGATTATCATCTGAAACGCATTCTGCATATTGGTCACGTCGGTGGTCAGGCGGGTGACCAGGCCGGAGGTGGAGAAGCGGTCGATGTTGGTGAAGGAAAAGCCCTGCACCCGGTGGAAAATATCGTGCCGCAGGTTTTTCGCGAACCCTGCCGACGCCCGCGCCGCCGCCATGCCGGAGGCCGCGCCGAAGGCCAGCGAGGCCAGCGCCGCCGCGACCAGCACCAGGCCGCACTTGAGAATATATTGCATGTCGCCCTTGTCGATGCCGTTGTCGATGAGCTTGGCCATCAGCCAGGGGATGAGCACCTCGAGGAAGACCTCGCAGGAGACAAAGACCGGGGAAAGGATGGCGTCACGCCGGTACTCCCGGATACATCGCACCAGTTTTTTCAGCAATCAAGTTCCCTCCTTAAAATAAAATAGCGTCCATGCGCCTCCCTGTCTTCCACAAAAGGACAGGGAGGAAAATCATGGTTTGACGAGACGGTAACCCTTATTATCCGCCCAAGCGGCGCGCGATGTCAAGGGAATTTACAAATTGTTTACAGTCGGCGGACACAAACGGACTGGCGGCCGGGACGCTCCTCATCCCGGCCGCCAGTCCGCTTTCATTCGGTTCTTCCTACTCGTCATCCTCATCATCATCGTCGTCCCCGAGATACTCCAGCTCGTCGCTCTGGAAAGCGGCGGTATTGAAGAACTCGAACAGAGAGATTCCCAGACCATCGCAGAACAGCTTGATTGTAACGACGCCCGGGTTGCGGCTGCTGCCATACAGAATGTTCTTCAGCGTTGTGGGCGGAATGCCGGCCTCCCTCGCCAGCGAATTTATATTGTAGCCATGCTCCGCGCACAACTGCTGGATCCGCAGCGCCACTTTTTTGCAGGTTTTCATTCGTACCACTCCTACCCATACAAACTCAAGTCTAGTTTAATCGCTCGTTCTGCAAAAGGTGGGCTTTTTGTAGACTTTTGTTTAAAAATGGCGAATTTTTTAAAAAAACCCATTTCCCCTAGCATCGAATATATGGTGATTAACTCCACTATAGTAATTAACGCCGCTTTCCTATACAATAAAAACACGGGTGAGCGATACTATATTATCAGACCCGCTCCAGAGCTTCAAGGGAGGAATTGATATGGAGGGACTACGGCTGGAAGAAGGCTTTGACCTTCTGAACGATTTGTTGGGTTGCTTAACCGAATCTGAGACGTGGGGGGCAATTCATTCACAAAACGCCGTCATCCAAAATGCTGTGGATGAATTATACCAACAGCTTGAGGAGATCAAGGAAATTGCCGGCTCAAAATATGTTTTTAAGCTGGAGGATTCCATCAATTTCTATACTGGCGCCTTAAATGACGCGGCCATTTTGTACGGGTTCCGCGTGGCGCTCAAGCTGTTCCACGCAATCAGCCGTCCGATGGAGATGTCGCAGTATATCGCAAAACGTAGTCGATAAAGGGTTGCAATTTAATGTCCGTTCCGCTATACTATACCAGCTAACCATAAAGAAGGAAGGGATTTCCAATGGCGCGAATCGCGATTGTGACCGACAGCAACAGCGGAATCAACCAGGCCGCCGGGAAGGAATTGGGAATCAGTGTGCTGCCCATGCCCTTCTATATTGACGGCGCGCTGTTCCTGGAGGACATCACGCTGTCTCAGGAGGCGTTTTACGAATATCTAGAGCGAGACGCCGATATCTCCACCTCCCAGCCCGCGCTGGGGGACGTGACCGCGCTCTGGGACAAGCTGCTGGCCGATCATGACGAGATTGTACACATCCCCATGTCCAGCGGCCTCAGCAGTTCCTGCCAGTCGGCGCTCATGCTGGCGGACGACTACGGCGGGCGGGTCCAGGTGGTGAACAACCAGCGCATCTCCATCACCCAGCGCCGCTCCGTGCTCGACGCCATCCAACTGGCCGGGCAGGGCAAGACCGCCGCCGAAATCCGTGAGGAGCTGGAACGGCGGAAGTTTGAGTCGAGCATCTATATCTGTCTCGAAACCTTGAAGTATCTGAAAAAGGGCGGGCGCATCACCCCCGCGGCGGCGGCCATCGGCACCGTCCTGGGGCTGAAGCCGGTCTTGCAGATTCAGGGCGAAAAGCTGGACGCCTACGCCAAGGTCCGGGGCAAAAAGGCCGCCCGGAAGACCATGATCGACGCCCTGCGCAAAGATTTGGACGCCCGGTTCGCCCAGGAATGGGCCGCCGGCACGGTTCGGCTGGACATCGCCTACTCGGGCAACCCGGAGGAGGCCGAGGACTGGAAGCGCGAGCTGGCGGAGGCGTTCCCCGGCCAGACCTTCCACATGGACCCGCTGTCGCTGAGCGTCTCTTGCCACATCGGTTACGGGGCCCTGGCGGCCGCTATCTCGGTCGCGGTGTAGGGCGTCAAAAAAAAGAGGGGAAATTTTTTTGAAAACCCCCTTGACATTTTTGAATTTTTCCATATAATATATATGCGCTTCGATGAGCGCATACAGCGGGTTTGTGTAAAGGTAGCACACCGGACTCTGACTCCGTTTGTGAGGGTTCGAATCCTTCACCCGCTGCCAGCTCAGAAATTCCCATCACCGCTCCGTTTCCGCCTCCCGGCGAAAACTGCGCTATGATGGGAATTTCTTCGCTTTCCGCCGCGATTCGCTTCGCTGGATTCGCGGCGGAGGGGACGGGGGCGCGTTTGGACGCGGCGGCCTCCTATACGGCGTGCAGACGGGATGAGCGGGGCGCTTTGCCTCAGCTTTTCTTTTTTTCCATTTTGATCGGGTTTCCCCCGGTAAAACGCTCTGTACATTTTGGGGGAAATGTGGTAAGATGGATTCGTGTATTGATAATTGTTTTACTGGGGGGGGCTGTGGCTCATGCACTCAACGAAAAAAACCTGGCAAAATATTATATTTATTTCCATTTTGTTGGTGGCTATCATTCTGTTGTTCCGCTGGTACTCCATCTCGAACAGCAAGCGAATCGAAACGCAAAACCTAAATTACGCCACCGACGCCGCCCGCCAAGCCGCGCAGAGTCTTGGAAACGAATTTATCAACGCCCGGCGGCGTGTGTACAATTACGCCTATCTCCTCGGCTTGACCATGGATACATCGGAGATCAACACTGACACCCTCAAGGGGCTGGAAGAAAACGCGTACTTCGACGCCATCTGCTTCGTCAACGCTGACGGCGTGAATATCACCGCCGACGGGGTATATACCGACAGCGCAGACAGAGACTACTTTACGGCCGGTATGCGGGGCGAGAGCGGCGGCAGCATTATATTTGACTCCCGCCTCACCGGCAAGACAACCATGGTCTTTTACGCCCCCGTCAAGGACGGCGATCAGGTCGGCGGCGTGCTGCTGGGGCTGTACCGGGCCGGAAGCTATCTCCAGAACACCTTGGAAACCACCTATTTTGGCGAAGAGGCCGAAATTTTCCTCTGCACCCATTCCGGCGAGGTCATTGCCTCCTCCTCCGGTACCGTTCAGTCCGACGTCCTGCCCGACGCCCTGCTGGAGAAAGGTGTGGTTGACGCCAACACCGCCGCGCAGCTTTGGTCGGTGCTCCGGGGTGAAACGAAGGAGGGAAGCTTCTCCTGCGCGCCGGGCAGCCTGACCGACAACCTGTGCGCCATACAGGTGCCCGACACCGACTATTTCCTCATTCAGGCATTCCCCCAGAGCGTGACCCAGACCATGATCCGCAACGCCAACGCCACCGGTATGGTTTTACAGGCCATTCTCATCGCGCTCTTTGCCGTCTACATCCTCTTCCTGATCGTCCAGAGCACCCGGGAACGCCACCGGCTGGAACGGGAAAACCAGGAGAAGGGCTATGTCATCAGCGGCGTTACCACTTTGTTTTCCCGCTTTATTCTGGCCGACCTGGACAAGGGGACCTATCGTTTCCTGGCCGGGACGGTGCCCGAGCGAACCAATTTTAAAAGCGCCGGTCAGTATGAGGATTTTGCCAGTTACCTGGCCGATTTCCTGGTGGACGAAGCCGACCGGCAGCACTTCGCGAAGGAACTCACCCGCGAGGCGATTATCCAGAATTTATCGGACTGCATCAATATTCAGTATGAGTATAAGCTGAACTGGACCTCCAGCATCGTCTGGGAGCACATCAACATTATCTGCCTCGAGCGGCGGAATGGCCGCGCCAGCAAGGTGCTATTCCTCCGGCAGAATGTCACGGAGCTCAAGGAAAAGGAGCTGCGGACCCAGGCGTTTATTGATAATGCAAACCGCAAAGAACGTCAATACCGCATCGCCATCACCACCTCCTCCTTCTGTACATTTGAGTTTAATCTGACCCAGAATACCATCGAACAGGACATCATTTGCGTATTTGACGGACAGCAGTTTTCTCTGTTGGAGCGGATCGGTCTGACCGCCCCCTGCCCTGCCTCGGCATGCTTTGAAGAATGGAAATCCCGTGTATTGGAAGAGTCCATTGAGGAGTATTCCGCCACCGTCAATCTCGACCGCTTGCGGGAACGTTTTGAGCAAGGTGAGGCCGAAGTTACGGCGGACTACTGGAGCCGTCTCTCTGATACGCAGCAGATATGCATCCGTCAGTCCTTCATCATGACGCCGGACAGCCGGACCGGGGATATCATGGTCATGGTGGTGTCCAAGGACATCACCGCCCAGGTACAGAAGCAGCGCGAGCAGACCCAGGCCCTCCAGGAGGCCCTGATGCAGGCCCAGCACGCCAACAACGCGAAAACCACCTTCCTCTCCAACATGTCCCACGACATCCGCACCCCCATGAACGCCATCATTGGGTTTACCACCATCGCGGTCAGCCACATCAACAACACCTCCCAGGTGCAGGACTGCCTGCAAAAGGTGCTGGCCTCCAGCAACCATCTGCTCAGCCTCATCAACGACATTCTGGACATGAGCCGCATTGAGAGCGGCAAGGTGCAGATTCAGGAGCAGGAGTGCAACATCTCCGAGCTGATCCACAATCTGGTCAACATCATTCAGCCGCAGGTCAAGGCCAAACAGTTGGAGCTGTTCATCGACACCTTCGACGTCAACAACGAGGACGTGATCGCCGACTCGCTCAAGCTGAGCCAGGTCTTTGTCAACCTCCTGAGCAACGCCGTGAAATACACCCCGGCGGGCGGCGCGGTGAGCTTCCGCATCCGGCAGCAGACGACCTTCCACCGCGGCTACGGAGACTATGTCTTTATCGTCAAGGACAACGGAATTGGCATGTCGCAGGAGTTTGTCAAACACATCTTCGAGCCCTTTGAGCGGGAGGCCAGCACCACCAAGACCGGCATTCAGGGCACCGGCTTGGGCATGGCCATCACCAAAAACATCGTGGAGATGATGGGCGGCGAAATCACCGTCACCAGTGAGAAGGGCAAGGGCAGCGAGTTCCGGGTCGAGCTGAGCCTCAAGCTGCAAAACGTGGAGAAAAACGCCGCCCAGATCAAAGAATTGGAGGGGCTGCGCGCCCTGGTCGTGGACGACGACTGCGATAGCTGCGAAAGCGTAGCCCAAATGCTCAAGCAGATTGGAATGCGCTCGGAGTGGACGGCCTCCGGCCGCGAAGCGGTACACCGGGCCAAGAGCGCCCGCAACGAGGGGGACTCCTATCACACCTACATCATCGATTGGCAGATGCCCGAGATGAGCGGCATTGAGACGGCCCGGCGCATCCGCGCCGCCATCGGCCAGGACACCCCCATCATCATCCTGACCGCCTATGACTGGACCGATATCGAGGAGGACGCCATGAACGCGGGCGTGACTGGCTTCTGTGCCAAGCCGCTGTTCATGTCCGACCTGAAATCGGTGCTGCTGGCGGCAAACAATCTGTCTGAGCGGCAGGAACCGGCCCCGTGGACCCAGGCCGATTTCAGCGGCAAGCGGGTCCTGCTGGTGGAGGACAACGAGCTCAACCGGGAGATCGCCGAAGTGATTCTGGAGGAGACCGGCTTCATGGTGGAATGCGCGCCGGACGGAACCGACGCCGTCGATATGGTCCGCGCTTCGGCGGAGCACTACTACGACGCCGTTCTGATGGACGTCCAGATGCCGGTCATGGACGGTTACGAGGCCACCCGCACCATCCGCGCCCTCCCGCGCGGGGACGTCAAGTCCCTTCCCATCATCGCCATGACGGCCAACGCCATGGAAGAAGACAAGGAAGCGGCCCTCAAGAACGGCATGAACGCCCACATCGCCAAACCGCTGGACATGGGCTTGTTCCTGGATATTTTGGGAAAATACTTGAATTGATACCTTCTTCCGCCAAACGAAAGGACCTGGGGCGCCATCCCCGGGTCCTTTTTTGCGCGCTGGCGTATGGTTCTTAATTTGCCTTGGACATTTGGTTTAGGTACTTAAAAATCAGCTCGTCCGCCTTGGCGCTGGACTTACAGTAAGTAGGCGCTGCCGAAGCGTCACGCAGGCGGGAAATCGCCCGAATGCGGTCCATTGTCTCAATCTCCATGCCCTGAATCCTGGACTCGTCAAAGGCATAGTAGGGCATGGGCGCAACCGGCCCGCCCTCGCGAAAGAGGGCGGCCACCTGTTCGGGCAGTTCCCCGGCCTGAATCAGGCGGTCCACCTCCTCCTTCGGCAGAATGATCTTCCTGGTGTTCAGGCGCATCTGCGGCTTCAGGATTTTCAAATCGGCATCCGACAGCGCGTTCTTGGTAATCAGCATACGATGCACCGTAGGCCGCCGGTTCTCCCCCGCCGAAGTGGTGATGGCGCAGGCCAGACGGCACTGCAAGCTGTGCTGGGTGAGGAAATACCGGTGGTGAAAGTTAAGCATGCAGATTTCCCCATATTCCAGATTGGACAAAATGCAATAGCACGACCGCTGGGGTATGGAAACAATCAACGTTCCCCGGTACAGTTTTTTGACCGCCTCCCCGTCGGCGTCGCGGCGCTGCCTGGCCTCGATCTCCAGAAACGCGTCGCAGCGCTGGCGGGCCTTGTTTTTGGTAAAGCGGAGCCGGCCGCACAGGAGGGAATGCTCGCTGGAAATGGTGGGGTAAAAATAGCAATAGAACGGTTCGTCGGACAGATAGCCGGAAAACTCCAGCTTGTCCGGGTCAAACACCAACGCCCGGGATTTTTCATCATAGGCGGCGTCCGACGGAATGATGCCGCGCTCTTCCATCGGGTCGCCGCTGATGCCGGCAATATCCTCCAGATTCAGGTTCAGGACCTTGCAGAGGTAAACGATATGGATGAACGAGAGGGTTGGCGCGCGTTTGTTGCCGTCCCTGGCCTTGTAATCCTGAAGCTTGGAAATCGAGCCCTGGTTCACCGCCAGCCCCATGCCCTCCATCGCGGCCACAATCTCCCGCTGGCTCATGCCGGATTGTTCGATTGCGTCCCGAATCCGTTTGGACACCGCGCTGTAAAAGCGGTAGGTTGTATCCTCCGCGAGAATTTCCGGTACCTTGCCTTCCTTATCTTGCGGTTGTCTGCCCATGTCTTTGCCCTCCTTTCGTATTCTATATCACTATACAATATAGAATCAAATATATCAATAAAAAATCATAAAAATGATTCTAAAATCAAAATTCTAAAATCATTGACTGCCGCCGCCCCGCGTGGTAAGATAAGGCCAATTCCAGCGGGGATACGCTTCGCGAGGGATGCGTATCGCACCGCGCGCCGGAACAAAAATGGAGAGGATGTTGCCTATGGCTGTGTAACACCCACCGCACCCGTATTTCAAAACAGGGTTGCCCCGCAGTCCCCACACATTCAATCGCTTTTCACCGTATCTTGACTAAAAATTTGTCACAAAGGAGAAAATTGAAATGAATGCAATCTGTACAACCGCGCAGGAATTAGACAGAGCGATCAAGGACCAACGGGATTCTATCATGGTAGTCGGTGATTTTAAAAACAAAGTCCTCGCCATCAAGATTGTCGGCAAAGCGGCCTGGGGATTTGCCGCCGCCTCCCTGACCGTGGCAATCACCTGCTACATCGCCACGCCCGAGGTGGCGGTCATGACCGCGCCCGCGGGCGGAGCCGGCGGCGCGCTTACCTTTACGGGCGGAATGGCCGCTACAGCGGTAGCCGCCACAACCCTCGGCTCCGCCGTGGGTCCCGCCCTTGCCATCGGCATAGCGGCGGGCGGAATTGGCGTACTGAACACCCTGCGGGACCGGTATAAGATCGTGGAGAAAAACAGCAGTTATCTGGTACTGAAACGGAAATAAGACAGCCGCTGCGGCCCGCCGGAAGAAACCTTCCAGCGGGCCGCAGTCATTCTATCCATCTAAATTTACAAAGATTTTTGATACTTTTTGCCGAAAAGCCAAGCGGTCACCGCACAGATGACGATTCCCACCCCATATGGGATACACAGCACAAAGGCAACGTCAGGCGGGGCGCTGTATCCCGCGTACCGCCCGCCCCACTGAAGCGCGCAGTAATGATACGCAACCGCAGCGCACATGACATCCGAAAGCAAAATCGCGGAAACCGCAAACAGCCAGCCCAGGCGTCTATACTTTTTCATGGCAAATCCCTCCCCAAACTTATTTCCTTCTAAAAATCAAAACAATTCCCAATACCATCAGCAGCACAAACAAAGCAATGAGTATTCCCATCCCATCCAAAGTAACCATTGACGATTCACTGATCCGGCTGGCAGCCGGGGGATGTATCATGGTCAGCAGGCCAAACACAGCAAGACAAACCGCGCCGGTGAAACAGAGGCAAACGCCAATTTTGCTTTCCCCTGTTTTGCGGGATGCCGGCTCCTTGCGCTCCCCCATCGTGCCGTCGGAAGGGTTGACCGCATGGTTTCCGGTAAGCTCATCCAATGTAATTTGAAAACATTCACTCAGCGCTTTGAGTTTATCCAATTCCGGCGTCGACAGGCCCCCCTCCCACTTGGATACCGCCTGTCTGGAAACTCCAATTTTTTCCGCAAGCTGTTCCTGCGACAGCCCCTGCTTCCGCCTGAGCGTGTATATTTTTTCTGCCAGCATCTACTGTACCTCCTTGTCAACAGGATACCGCAAATTCCCGTGGCACGCTATCAACCGCGCCGGAAACTTCCGCAACCGGCGGTTGCATTTCCCGCTCCCCTGCGTATTTTAAGCGTTTTGCGCCACAGCCGCGAAATTTTATGCTATAATGTCACCGCGGCTGTGGTCAAAGCAATGGAGCCAGCCAGCATTTTGGTCCGGAGGAATTACCATGCAGTACACCAGTCACTATCCGTCTCCCCTCGGCGGTATTCTTTTGGCGGCGGACGATACCGGCCTGACCGGCCTGTGGTTTGAAGGCCAAAAATATTTTGCCCTCGGACTGGACAAAGATTGCGTCGCGAAAGAAATCCCCCTCTTTGAAACGGCGAAGCGTTGGCTTGATCTATATTTTTCGGGGGCGGTGCCCAATTTTACCGTTCCGCTCCATATCACAGGCACCGCCTTTCAAAAGGAAGTATGGGAAATCCTATCCGTCATCCCCTATGGGCGGACAACGACTTACGGCGAGATCGCAAAGCGTCTCGCCGCAAAAAGAGGTCTCCCCCACATGTCCGCACAGGCGGTCGGCGGGGCGGTTGGCCGTAATAAAATCTCCATTCTCGTTCCCTGCCACCGGGTCACCGGCTCTGACGGCGGCCTGACCGGCTACGCAGGCGGTATCGGTAAAAAGCAGGCGCTGCTTGCCCTCGAAAGCGCCAGACCCGCCGAATACATATAACAACAGACCATAAGGCTAAGCCTTATGGTCTGTTGTTGGTGGAGATAAGCGGGATCGAACCGCTGACCTCTTGACTGCCAGTCAAGCGCTCTCCCAGCTGAGCTATACCCCCACGCCGCTATTCTCGCGCGATCCGCATCCACAGCCTCGCGACTCCCTTATAATAGCAGATAGAGGCGAAAAAAGCAAGCCCTTTTTTAAAAAAATTTTCGGTCCGCCGCCGGTAAATTGGCGCGGCAGCCCACCCGCCGTCACGCCGTTTCGCCTCCCTCGCAGAACGCCCTGGCAATGGGGCACTCCGAAGCATACTCGCAGTCCGGATACGAGCAGTCCGCATCCGACAACCGGCGGGGCGCGGTTTCAAACTCACAAAATACGGTACGGGAATTGTCAATCCGGCGGCAGTAGCCGGAGAAGCAGGCTTCCTCCATTGTATGTAACCTCCTGTGTATTGGGTCTCCCAGGGATCCGCTCTACGGCGTCTGAATCACCGACCAGGCCTCAATCAGTCTGGAAAGGCTCCACGCGGCGTTGGCCGGGCTGGTGGACGGCAGGCGAACGGCTTCCAGTCCGGTACGCTTCTGCTGGTGCGTCTGGTACAGCCGGTGGGAGGCCGCGCCATTGCAAAAAATCCGGCCAATGGGCGCCGCCTCCAAAATAGCCCCCAAATCCGCAGGGACCGCGCCCCGGATGGAGGCGTCGCTGGACCCTTCGATTTCACAGCTTGCGATCACGTCCCAAAGCGCAACGTGGTTGCGGAGCAGCATGTCCTTCTTTTCCTCGACGCTCTCCGGAAGGCGGCAGCCGTAAACCGCCGCCAGTACCTTCCAAAACCGGTTTTGCGGATGGTGATAGAAGAACATCCTCCGCCGGGACTGGACGCTGGGAAAGCTCCCCAGAATCAGAATCCTCGAGGTCCCGTCGTAAAGCGGCGGGATGGGGTGAACCTGGGTCATGCGCGGAGCGCGTCCAGCAGCGCGTCCACCGCCTCGCCGGTGGTGGCCCAGGAGGTCACGAAACGGACCGTCGTGTGTTCCGGGTCGGGACGGTCCCACACCTCAAAGCTGAACCCCCGCGCCAGCGCCTCGTACTTGGCGTTGGGTAGGATGGGAAAGAGCTGGTTGGTCGGAGAGTCCGCCGCCACCGGAATGCCAAGCCCGGACAATCCATCCCGGATTCGGGCCGCCATGGCGTTGGCATGCGCGGCGGACCGAAGCCAGAGATCATCTTGCAGCAGCGCCTGGAACTGGACCCCCAGCAGCCGTCCCTTGGCCAGCATCCCGCCCCGCTGCTTGACGGCGTGGCGGAAATTGGACTTCCACGCCTCCCGGACGACAACCAGCGCCTCGCCGAAGAGCAGTCCGTTTTTGGTTCCGCCGATGTAAAACGCGTCGCACAGCGCCGGCAGGTCCTCGGGCCGCACATCACTGGCGTCCAGCGCGACGGCCAGCCGGGCCCCATCCAGATAGAGCGCAAGACCCAACGCGCGGCAGGTCTCGGACAGGGCCTCCAGCTCGCGGCGGGTGTACACGGTGCCCAGCTCGGTGGAGTCGGAGACATAGACCAGCTTGGGCAGCACCATATGTTCATCCGTATGGGCCGCGCAGACGGCGCGAATCTGTTCCGGCCGCAGCTTTCCGTCGCCGGAGGGAACGGTACAGACCTTATGGCCGGTCGCTTCCACCGCGCCGGTCTCATGGACGGCGATGTGGCCGGAGCTGGCGGCAATGACCGCCTCCCACGGGCGGAGGAGGGCGCTGATCGCGGTCAGATTGACCTGGGTGCCCCCCATCAGAAAATGAACCGCTGCGTCCGGGCAGGCAAACCGCCGGCGAATGGACGACGCGGCCTCCGCGCAAAAGGGGTCCAGGCCGTAGCCCACCGTGGACAGAGCGTTGGTTTGATTCAGCGCGTCCAAAACCTGCGGAAGCGCGCCCTCGGAATAATCGTTTCGAAAAAAGTACATGAACCGGCCTCCTTTTTCTCAATTATAGAAAAGGCGCCGTCAGAAGTCAACACGCAGTTGCGCTACAGCTCGACCCCCAGCACAGACCGGACCCAAAGCCGTTCTGCCGGGCCCAACGCCCCGCTCAGCAGAACCAGCAGCGCGAAGCCGGCGAGAAAGCCAATTCCGCCCAGCAGGCAGGCGGCCAGCGGCGGCATGGGAAGCCTGAGCATCGCCTCCGCGCCCAACGCCGCCCCGGCGGCGCAGGCCAGCACCTTCACGGTATAGCCCAGCGGCGGCACGCAGCCCGCCACCGTCATCAACCGGGTAATGCTCAGATAAAAATTCAGGATGTGGGTGAACGCGAAGGTCACGAAATAGCCCCACACGCCGAACCGGGGCAGCAGCAGCCAGAGGAAGGCCACGTCGAGCAAATTGGTCAGCGTGTTGACCCGGACGCAGTAGACCTGCTGGCCCAGCCCCTTGTGCATTCCGTCCACGATGGCGTCGAGATACAGTACCAGTACCAGCGGGGCGAAACGGCGCAGATACACCCCGGCCAGACTGTTGTGGTACAACAGCTCCCCCAGCGGCCCCGCAAGGCACCAGTTCAACCCGCTGACCGCCGCCGCGTAGAGCAGGCCAAACCGCAGGCACCGGTCGGACAGCGCCCGGATGCGCCGCCGGTCCAGCGCGGCGCGGCAGCGGGCCAGCTCGGGCACGAGCAAATCGGACAGCGAGTACAGCAGCACGGCGGGAAACATCAGAACCGGGAACACCATCCCGTGGATGACCCCATACGCGGCCATGGCCCCCTCGCCCGAGCCCTCATACCGTTTCAGTCCCTTGGGGATGATGAGCTGTTCGGTGGACGACAGCCCGGAGCGCAGCGCGTCGTTGACGGCCAGGGGCAGACAGAGCCGCAGAAGCCGCTTCCACATAGAGTCCCCCGCCGGATACTGCCCCCGCTGGCCCCGCAGCGCCGCCGCCAGCAGCAGAAACAGCGTCACGGCGGTCGCAAAAGCGTTGGCCAGATGGATGCTGACGCACGACCGCTCCAAATCGCTCCCCGCCCACCCCAGCAGCAGGACGACGGTCGCCGCGATGGAAACCGCCTGGTCGATAAATTCCACCGTCACCAGCTGCCGCAGCCGGGAGCAGGCGGTCAAGTATCCGGCCAGTACCGACCAGAGACAGGTCAGCGGCATGGTCCACCCCAGCAGCCGCAGACTGGACGCCGCCCGCGGATCGCCAATCCAGTTGGCCGAAATCCACCCGGCAGTGCGGACCAACGCCAGACCGCCAACGCTACTGACCAGCAGCCCATAGCCGAGGCAGCAGAGCAGCGCCTTCCGCATCCCGCCGGGCCGCCGCGCGCCATATTCCTCTGCGGTCAGATACATCGCGGCCACCCGAACTCCGGCGGTCCCCAAGGTCATGGCGAACAAGCCGACCGTGGAAATCAACTGCAAAAGCCCCACACCGGCGGCCCCGAGCCGGTTGGAGAGATAAATCTGAAAGCACATGCCGCTCCCCCGCAGCGCGAGGCTGGCGGCGGTGAGCAAAAGCGTTCCATGTACGAGAGAATGCCGTCGGGACAAAGAACCACCCCCTGTCCGATTTTATGGGACAGGGGGTGGACATTATGCGCTATTCCGGTCAAGCCAGTTTCATCGTGTAATAGACGGCGGCGGCCAGTTCAAAGGCCACGGCGGCAAAAACGCAGTAGTAGGACAGCACCGACCCCAGGAAGACCGACGCCGCAAGGCACACCAGCCACACCGCGCCGGTGATATAAATCAGCAGCGGCGTGCCGCCCCGGGACACCACCCGCCAGCTCTTGCCGAACAGGGACAACTTGCCGTCGTGCTTCCCCGCCAAGAAGACGGCCAGCGCGCACACAACCGCCACAAAGGCCAGCACGGCCCGGTACTCCATGGCGTGAAGCGACGTGGCGTCCTCAATACGGCTGAGACGGTAGAAGACCCCCCCGGCGCAAATATTAATCATGGACAGCAGAAAAAATTCCGGCTGATAGAGGAGCTTAATCAGGTAGAGCACGGCGACGGCGATGCAGAGGTAAAAGAGCAGGGGGATATTCTGATAACCCGTCTTGTACAGGAAAAGACAGCTCAGCGAGAGGGCGATGCCCAAAAACAGCCCCGCTGGGCTGACAATCCGCCAAAACCGGCTCTTTTTCCGCAGGCCGAGAACGCCCACCAGCCCCGCCACAGCCACCAGCGCGAAGATGGCGGCGGCCCAGAGCAGGCCGGCCCGCACCGCCATAAAGTAGTCGATGAGCGGATATTTGCCGTTGACCACCTGCAATCCCAGCAAAACCGCGCAGGTAATCAGCAGGGCCGCGCCGGCGCGGTAAACCACCGAGTCGTCCGGCTTTTTGTCAGGTTCCTTTTGCGGCTCAGACCGCTTTTTCATTGCCATATCGATCCACGTTCCTTTTTCTGTGTCCTCGAACATTATTGTTCCGAGTGTTCGGGGGATGATACCCATAGGTTTTACGTCTGGTCCACGCCCTCCAGCTCCCCGCAGGCGTAAAGCAGCGCGCTCAGCGCGCAAAGCGGCGCGGTCTCGCAGCGCAGAATCCGGGGCCCCAGCGTGCATACCGGCAGCCCAAGCGCTCTGGCAAGCCCGGCCTCTTCGGGGGTAAAGCCGCCCTCGGGACCGGTGACGATGGCCGCGGTTGTAAAACGAACCCCTTCCGCCCTTCTCCGGAGGGAGGCGTTCGTTTCATTTTCATAAAAGAAAAGGGGCAAATCCCGTCCGGCGGCCTGCCGCAGCGCCTCCTCCAAGCTGGCCGCAACCGCGACGTCCGGAATGCGGCCCCGTCCGCTCTGCTCGGCGGCGGAGGCGGCGATTTTGCGCCAGCGCGCCAGCTTTTTGGACAGGGACGGGCCGTCCGGCCTCGAGACGCACCGGGCCGACGGAAAGGCGACCACCGCCGCCGCGCCCAGTTCGGTGGCCTTCATAATCACATGCTCCAGCTTGTCCTGTTTGGGAAAAGCGGTAAAGAGGGTAATTTGCACGCGTGGCTCGGTGTAAGAGGGCCACGCGCTCCGCACCTGAAGCGCCACCCGCTCGGGGGCGGCCGACAGGACGGTGCAGCGGTAATCCATCCCCTGCCCGTCGCAAACCGTGACGTCGTCGCCCGCCTTGAGGCGCAGGACCTTGGCATGGGCGGCGTTTTCTCCGGTCAAGGCCAGAAATCCGTCCTCGGGACGCGGCTCCCGCACAAAAAATCTGGGCAAGGCGCGACCTCCGTTCTATAGGATTCCCAGCATAGGCTTCGCCTATTATAGCAGAACATAATCGGTTTCGCAACTGAAACTTTTACAAAAATTCATAAAATTCATCGTTTTTATACCCGCCACGCCCGGCAAAGGGCCGCCGCGCCCGCTTGCAGCGCGCCTTCGGACAGCCCGCCAAACCCCAGGAGGACCTTTCCATCATAGGGACAATCTCCCATAAAAAAGGGCGAGATCGGATAGACCCGCACCCCGGCGGACAGCGCGCGGCGGCAGAGCTCCATCTCGCTCAGGCCGTTTCGCGACTGGAGGGTCAAGTGGCAGCCCGCCGCCTCGCCGATGCAGCGAATCTGTCCTTCCAGGGGGGCGAGACCGGCCAAAAGGCGGGCCCGTTTGGCCCGGTAGCAGACCCGCATCCGGTTGAGATGGGTTTCAAAATGGCCTTGCAGGAGAAATTCCCGCAGGGCGATTTGTTCCAGCGTGGACACCGCGCAGGCGAAGCCGGCGTATTCCCGCCGGTAGAGATTGAGCAGCGCGGGGGGAAGCACCAGATAGCTGACCCGGACCGAGGGGGCGACGCTGCGGGAGAAGGTCCCGAGATAGATGGTGCGTCCATTTTTGTCAATGCTTTGCAGGGAGGGAACCGGCCTCGCGTCGTAGCGGAACTCCGAGTCGTAGTCGTCCTCCAGGATAAAGCGGCTGCTGCCCCGCCCCGCCCAGTTGAGCAGCTTTACCCGCCGCCCCATCGGCATGCTGAGGCCCAGCGGGTATTGATGGGAGGGGGTGGCGTAGAGCAGCGCGTCGGCCAGGTCCTCCAACGGCTCCGCCATAACCCCCTGGCGGTCAATCTCGGCGGGGACAACCCGGTGTCCCATTCTCGCGAAGAGGCGGTACGCCTTATTATAGACCGGATTTTCCACAGCGGCCGTGTATCGGTTGGGCAGCAGGTAGCTCAGCAGCGAGAGCAAGCTGTCGCTCCCCGCGCCGATGACCACCTGGTCCGGCCCGCAGTTGACCCCCCGCGCGGCGTGGAGGTAGGCCGCCACCGCCCGCCGGAGGCCGGGGTCTCCCTGCGGCTCGGCGCGGCGGAGGGAGGCCGGGTCGTCCATCGCCCCTTTGAGCAGCCGGTTCCAGACGGTGAACGGAAACTTCTCCCGGGCGATGTCTCCCGGGGCGAAGTCCACCCGAACGCCGTCCCTTGGCGCGTCCGCGCTGACCGCCGCTTGGGGCGGCGGCGGCAGGCGCTGGATTTGTCCAATCGGCTGGACGTAGTAACCGCTGCGGGGCCGCGCTTCGACGAACCCCTCGGAGAGGAGCTGTCCGTAGGCGGCGTCCACCGTGTTGACGCTGACCCCCAGTTGGGACGCCATAACCCGTTTGGCGGGCAGCTTCTCCCCCGCCTTGCGCTCACCGGTTTCGATCTGGGCTCGGAGCTGGCGGTATAGGTTGAGGTAGAGGGGTGACCCGTCCTCCGGCAGCAGGAGCATTTTGATACCTCCCAATTTCCAATTTTCTCTTATTTCAATCATATCAGATTTCACCCCAAAAAACAAGCGCGCCGGCCGGCAAACCGGAAACGGGCCAAAACCCTGTCCACACCGCCGGGCAAACATGATATAGTCGGCAAAGTGAGGAGGTATGATTGCCATTTGAACACGAAATACGGTTATATCCGGGTCAGTACCCAGGAGCAAAATGAGGACCGGCAGTTGATCGCCCTGCGGCAGTTGTCCATCCCGGAGCAAAACATTTTCATGGACAAGCAGTCGGGCAAGGATTTCAACCGCGCCAACTACAAGCGCCTGGTCCAAAAATTAAAGCCGGGCGATTTGCTCTACGTCAAGAGCATCGACCGGCTGGGACGAAATTATGAGGAAATCCAAAATCAGTGGCGCGTTCTGACCAAGGAACGGGGGGCGGACATCTGCGTCATCGACATGCCGCTGCTGGACACCCGGCAGGGCAAGGACCTGATGGGGACCTTTATCGCCGATCTGGTCCTGCAAATTCTGTCCTTCGTGGCCCAGAGCGAACGGGAAAACATCCGGCAGCGGCAATTGGAGGGCATCGCGGCGGCGAAAGCGCGGGGCGTAAGATTTGGCCGCCCGCCCGCGCCTCTTCCAGACAATTTTCCCATGAATTATCAACGCTGGAAAAAGCGGGAAATCAGCTGTACCGCCGCCGCGAAAGCTTGCGGGATGCCGCTCTCCACCTTCCGGGACCGGGCGGTAATTTACGAAAAAACTACATCACCGTAAAATGGGCGGATTTACGAAAACGTGTACTTTTCCGTAAATCCGCCTCCAATTGATTACAGTCATACTTTACCAGAAAAAGCGCGTTATTTCAATACCTTGCCGAAAAATATTTGAAACACAACACCCTAACGGAAAAGTACACCTTTCCATACGAAAACAGGAGGCTGGTCAAACATGAACGCCAGGGAAATTTTTGACCGCCTGCTGGCGCTCCCGGTTCCGCGGCGGCTTCAGCCTTTCTTTACCGCGCATCGGGAGAAGCTCCTATACTTCTTTTTTGGAGGAATTTCCTTTCTTCTCAGCATGGGCAGTTACGCGGTATGTCTCAATCTTTTTTGCCTCCGCCCCCTCGCGGCAACCCTTCTGTCCTGGATTGTGACGTTGGCGTTTGTTTACGCGTCAAACCGGCGATGGGTATTCCGGGCCGAACGGAAGCGGGGCGCGGAACGAAGGCGGCAGATTCTTGCCTTTTACGCCGGCCGGACGGTCACGTTGCTCGCGGAGGAAACGATTATGGCAGTCTTCGCCATATACCTTGGACTGCCCGGTATACCCGTCAAAGCAGCCGCGCAGGTCATTATCATTCTGCTCAACTACATCATCAGTAAAAAACTCATATTCAACGGACAGAGATAACGGGAGACGGCTTATGGACCAAATCGCAGTTTTGCTTCCCTGCTTCAACGAGGCGCAGACCATTGGAAAGGTTGTGGCGGATTTCCGGCGGGCCCTTCCCGGCGCGGCAGTCTATGTCTACGACAACAATTCCACCGACGGCACCGCGTCCCAGGCGGAGGCGGCGGGCGCAATTGTCCGCCGCGAGTACCTGCAAGGCAAGGGCAACGTCATCCGCCGGATGTTTCAGGAGATAGACGCGGAATGCTACATCCTGTCCGACGGGGACGACACCTATCCCGCGCCGGCCTCACCGGACCTGGCGCGCCTGGTCCTGGAACGCCAGGCCGACATGGTGGTGGGCGACCGTCTCTCCTCCACCTACTTCCAGCAAAACCGGCGGCCATTCCATAATTTCGGAAACCGGCTGGTGCGGGCCAGTATCAACCGGGTTTTCCGCAGCCGCATCCGGGACATCATGACCGGATACCGCGCCTTCAGCTACCGCTTTGTCAAGACCTTCCCGGTGTTGTCCAAGGGCTTTGAGATCGAAACCGAGATGACCATCCACGCGATTTCCATGAACATGGCGGTGGAAAACGTCATCGTGGATTACCGGGACAGGCCGGCGGGCAGCCAATCCAAGCTGAACACCCTGCGCGACGGGAGGAAGGTGATGATGACCATATTTAACCTCTACCGGGGCTACAAACCGCTGCAATTTTTTTCCCTGCTGGCGCTGCTGCTGGTATTGACCGCCGCCGCCGCGTTTGTCCCGGCGGTGCTCATTCCCTACTATCATACCGGGCTGGTCGAAAACTTTCCCACTTTAATCGTCTGCGGCTTTGCCGGCATCGCCTCGCTGATCGCCCTGTTCAACGGCATGGTGCTCGACGCCATCCGCAGCAAGGAACGCCGGGAGTTTGAGTTCCGTCTGGTAGCGGCCCGTTATATGCAGCGGTACGCGCGTACATGCGACACAATCGTAGGAAGTGAAACATATGACCTTAGCGACAAGCGTTAAAAAATACATACTAACCTTTTTCATCATGGTACTCGGCGGCTATCTGCTCCTGGTGCTCGCCTATTGTCTCCCCACCGGCGAGATTGCGGACAACGTGGCCGAAGCCGCCCTGGCGTTTTATAATGAAGGCCCTTATCGCCAGCTCAACTTTGGCGGCGGAACCAAAGAAATCTACAGCTTCATGGATTCGATGCAGCGGAGCGGCAACTCCACCCAGGACAATTTCACGGACGCCATTATGCTGCTCAACGCCGAAAACGTCAACGACGAGAATGTCTTTGTAGAAGCGCTGAAGGTAAACCGGGTCACCTCCGGAGACCAGCTTCCGACCGACACCCTGATCGCCCTGCATACGGGGGCGGACCAGCCCTACGAAACCGGCTCCTATGCCCGGTACTGGCACGGATACCTCGTCTTTCTCAAACCGCTGCTTCTGATTTTCAGCTACCAGCAGATACGGTATCTCCTGTCGCTGGTACAGCTCGGGCTGGCAGCCGCCGTCATTTACCTTCTTTCCTCCAAGGGAAAGGGGCTGTACTGCGTCCCGATTGTCCTGACCTACTTTTTCCTGAATCCCGCCGTCTGCTCCCTGTCGCTGCAATACACCTCGATTTTGGTGCTGACCATGACCGAGCTTGTCGTGATCCTGCGCCGGGAGGAGCGGTACGCAGCAGACAAGCGGCGGTGGCTGTACCACTTTTTTCTTGCCGGCTGTCTGACCTCCTACTTTGATTTCCTGACCTACCCCGCTGTCACCCTGGGCATTCCCCTGATTTTCCTCCTCTCGCAGTACGAGGAGAATTGGAAAAACGGCCTCAAGGAGCTGCTCGGCTGCTGTCTTATATGGGGCACCGGCTATGTGGCGATGTGGGCGGGAAAATGGGCCCTTGCTTCGCTGATGACAGGCGAAAACGTCTTTGGAGAAGCGATCAGCTCCATCTCCTACCGAACGGGTTCCGGGACTGCGGAGCTGGGGGAGGCCGCCTTTGGGCGGCTGGACGCAATCGGGCGGAATCTCGCCGCGAACAAATTCTCTTTGATTCTGATTCTGATTGCCTTTGCCGTGTGCCTGGCGTTGAGCGTATGGCGGCAGACCTTTCAATTCCGTGGCAGGCATGTCCCGACAGTCCTTGCGGGGCTGTTGCCCTTCGGGTGGTATCTTGTCGTATCCAACCATTCCATTGTCCATTCCTGGATGACGTTCCGGACGTTGGCCATTTTCGTTTACGCTCTCATGACCACCGGCGTCATGCTGCTTGAAAAGCCGCAGCCGTTTTTGGGCGGAACGCGAGCAGGCAAAGGAAGGAGATAACCTATAAAGAGGACCGGGCGCGCGCCCGGT
>JAAWHG010000057.1 GCA_022795735.1 Oscillospiraceae bacterium | reverse complement strand
ACGCGGAAGTACCCAAGTGGCCGAAGGGGCTCCCCTGCTAAGGGAGTAGGCTGGATAAAACCGGCGCGAGGGTTCAAATCCCTCCTTCCGCGCCAGCAAAAAAGCCTTGTACTGCAATGGATACAGGGCTTTTTTGCTGCCCATTTTCGGGAAAATACCCTTCAAATTACCCTTTACAGGTTTTTTGACCCTTTTTCAGCCCGTCATAATATCCTTGCATCCGGCTCGCCGTGTCCTTCATCATCTGTTCCGACGTGTGCGCATAAACATTCAAGGTAAAGCTGGCGGTTGCGTGTCCAAGCATGTCCTGGACGCTCTTTATATCCGCCCCGCTGGCGATGGCTACCGTTGCCGCCGTGTGTCTGAGATCGTGGGGCCTGGCGTCCGGCCTCCCGATGCTGGCGGTGATCTTCTTGAAGTATTTGTAGAATGTCGGAATTGCATAATGCTTCCCTGTTCCGTCCGTGAAAACCAGGTCGTTAGGGTTTGACCACGCCGCCCCCGCTGCAAGCCGGTTCTCCGCCTGTTTCACCTTTTCGGCCCGGAGGTATTCAAAGGCAATGGGCGGCGGCTCAATGGTACGGGGCTTGCCGCTCTTGGTGGTAGGAGCTATGTAATACTGGCCGCCTTTGGTTTTCTCTTTCTGGAGCTGCTGGCTGACGGTGATCCGCCCCCGCTGAAAGTCTACTTGCTTCCAGGAAAGTCCCAAACATTCCCCCTCCCGAAGCCCGGCGAAGAGGCAAAGAGCATAGGCGTTCCGCATGGGGGAAGCGTCGATAGCCTCCAGAAAGTGGGGGATATCTTCATCTGTCAGCGGCGCAATCTCATGCCGTTTGGCTTTCGGCAGCTCTGCCCACTCGCAGGGATTGGCGGCAATCATGCCCTGTTTCAGGGCCACGCTGAACGCCTTGTGAAGCACAGCGGAAACATTTTTAACGGTTTTCCCGGAGAGCCCCGCCGCCGTCATGGTGTTATAAATGCGCTGGATATGGGTCCCTTTGACGGATTGGAGCATCATTGCCCCGATGGCGGGAATGATGTGGTTTTTAACCAAACCTTCGTAGCTCTGGAGCGTCAGGGGTTTCACCTTATTTTTGCAGAAGGTATCCAGCCATTCCCGGAACCAGGCGGAAACTGTGATCTTGTTTGGGTCCTGATAGGTCCCATTATCGACGGCGGCGGTGATTTGGGCCAGCTTTTGCCGGACTTCCTTTTGAGTAGCGCCGTAGACGCTACGTTGTACCTGCTTCCCGGTCCCAGGGTCCCGGCCCACGGTGAAGCGGCCCTCCCAACGCCCGTCGGGCCGCTGGCGGATGGTCCCGCCGCCCCTGGCGTTCTTGGTGGTTTTTCTTGGCATTGCAATTTCCTCCTTTTTCTGATAACATGGAGGAGCAACAGGCCATCAAAGTTTGTTGCCCCTATAGCCGTCCCCGGTGTTGGTATCGCCGGGGGCGGTTTTTATTTTTTAGAACGGAAGTTCTCCGACTTCTTCGTCATCTATCTCAACTGCGTCATGAACTTTCACATGATCCAATTCGGCTAAATGCTTATCCATCCATAGTCGATACAACTCTTCATCTATTGTATTGGAATCTCGAATCGATTTGATTTTTGTCCAAGATTCCATAAACGATTTTATTTTATCATCTTTAAACACGATCACAGGATATGAGATATCTACATTATCGCATCGGGGATAATCACCGCCATAGTCAATAAAAACCCTCTCTGTTAGGGTAATTGAGGACAAACTGGCATTTTCTGCTTTTTCAGATGCATCAACAAGTTTCCTGATTATTTCCCCATATGATGTACCATACAAATCTTTATCGTCGTGCGCAAGATCAATTCCGCAAAGCCAATCCAATGAAACCCCCAACACCTTTGCGGCTGAAATAGCGTTTTCTAGAGTTGGGTTTTTCCCCTTTCCCTCAACATCCGCTTTTTCATAGGCGGATATTGTTTGTGGAGTAACATCTATCTTCTCTGCTAGCTCTTTCTGCTTCATTCCGCGTTGTTCCCTGGCCTTTTTTAACCTTTTTGCAAATAAAGTAAGTTCTTTCATAGACTTTTCCCTCACATGGTTGATTTTCTTCATTATAACACGCCCTATGCTTGTTTGTCAACAACAATATTATTTAACGTCTATAAGATGTTAAATAAACATATAGTTGATTTTTCGGCTGAGATGCAGTAAAATGTAATCAACAATTTTATTAGGAGGTAAAACAAGTGAATAACCAAGACATCAGGCGAACCGCCGCCGGGGCTGGCGTGAAACTCTGGCAAATTGCGGAGGCGCTGGGGATTGCGGATTGTAGCCTTTCCCGCAAACTCCGCCGGGAACTTCCGCCGGAGGAAAAAACACGGATGCTCAATATCATCCGGGAGTTGTCGAAGGAGGCGGGATGATGGCGGATAAGCTGGCCTATTCAATGGCGGAGGCGGCAGAGGTCTTAGGCGTAAGCCGCCCCACGGTTTACACGCTTGCGAAGCGGACCGACTTTCCGTCGTTTAAGGTGGGCAACCGCACTCTCGTTTCGGCGCAAGGGTTACGGGAATGGGTTGCGGCCCAGGTTGGGAAGGAGGAAGCGGTGTGACGAAAAAAGAAAAGAGCCGCCCCGGTGATTGCAGCACCAGGACGGCGGCGGAAACGGCAGCTTGTGAGAGGGCGGCTGTTCCCTATGAGGATTGTACCATGTCGGCGGCGGTCCGTCAAATCAGAATTGCTGACCTCCTCCCCCACGGCGCAGAGAACGGTGTCAATCTGCATCACCTGGAGAAGATGACCGGATTGGATGGCCGGGAGGTCCGACGGCAGATCGAGCGGGAGCGGAGGGCCGGGGCGCTGATTGTCAGCAACAACAAGGATGGATACTATTTGACCGACGACCCAGCAGAGGCCCAGAGGTTCGCCCGCTCCATGCAGCACCGGGCACGGGAGATTTTGAGAACGGCGCGGGCTATTGAGGAGGCGGCCGGTGTTGATTGATGTTTTCCGGGAATGCCGGGAGCAGGTGAGCGCCGAGGACGCAGCCCGCCGCTATGGGCTGACCTTTGACCGCCGGGGCTGGGCTCTTTGTCCATTCCACAGCGACACCCGCGCAAGTATGAGCTTTCGGGCTGACCGGTTCCGTTGCTGGGCCTGTAACGCTTCCGGGGATAGCATCGACTTCACCGCCCGCCTGTTCGGCCTGGAGCCCCTGGCGGCGGTGGAGAAGTTGAACTCCGACTTTAACCTGAATATCCCCCTTCACCGTCAACCTACGCCGGAGGAGCTTCAAGCAGCCCGCCGCCGGGCTGAGGTTGTCCAGGCGCACAAAGACTTTGAGGAATGGCGGAAAGCCTTGATTAGCAAGCTATGCAGGGTATGCTTTTTGGCGCATGATACCTTGAAGGGTGCGGCGGACTTGGAGAATCTGACCCCGGCGGAGGCCCTGGCGGTGCGCTGGCAAAGTTACCTTGAGTATTTAGTGGACTGCCTGGAGAGTGGAGACATGGCGGAGAAAATGGCGATATTCAGAGAGAGGGGGCGGATCGGCGATTTATGCGAGAAGATTTTGAACAGTACGCCGGAGAGGTCCAGCGCGGCCTGACGGAGGACGATCTGGCCGAATTGACAAAACTGGGGGTCCCGTTGGCGGACATCCGGGAGTATATGCGTGATGGAAAAACAGTAAAGGAAATTCTGGCAATGGCCAGAGAGCTACAGGCGCGGGGTTTGCCGATCAAAGACCCTGAGCCGGGGGAACAGCGGACCGCCCCAAAAGGCCGGACCGCAAAGCCGGCCTCCGCTTTCGGTGAGGACAACACAAAATTCCTGTGGCATCCGTATCTCCCCATTGGTGACTATTCCGTGATGATGGCGGACGGCGGCACAGGGAAGACCATCCTTTGCTGCGGCATTGCGGCGGCAGTCAGTACCGGAACCCCTTTGCCGGGGGAAACGCTTCAAGGAGAAGGGGAACGGGTGCTCATCATTTCCGCCGAGGACAGCGGCGAAATCCTGCGAAAGAGGCTGGCACGATCTGGAGCGGACCTTGACAGGGTTATGATTTTAGACTGTTCTGATTCTCTGGGAATGAGCTTTTCCGATGCCTATGACGAGTTTGAGGCCACAATTAAAGCCTATTCTCCGGCCCTGGTTATTGTAGACCCCTGGCACGCTTTCTTGGGGGCGGGGGTGGATATCAACCGGGTAAATGCCCTGCGGCCCGTATTTCAAAAGCTGTCCCACCTTGCGAAAAAATGCCAGTGCGCAATGATTCTAGTTTCCCATGTCAACAAACGGGCGCAAGGTGATAACGCCAACAACGCAGCAACAGGGTCCAGCGATTTTATTAACGCCTCCCGTTCGGCTTTCCGGGTAATCTTTGACGACGGGGACGAGGACTGCCGGGTAATGGTACATACCAAAACGAACTATGCCGCCTATGGTAAGTCTATCCGGTACAGGATTGACGACGGCGGCGTGGTATGGGATGGATTTTCCGAAATTACAAAGCAAACCCTCGAAACAGCGGCCCGCCGCCGCTCTACTCCGTGGGAGATCATCCAGGGGGACAAGGAGCACAACGCAGTAAACAACGCGCTGATTGAAGCCCTGGAGGATTCCGCAAATCAGTTTGTTGCGACGAGGTATTCCTATGAGGAGTTCAAGGGGATTCACGGAGATTTGATTTTCGGAGGTTCACAGCCAAAGCGGGCGCTGGATGCTGTGAAGGCCCGTCTTGCCGATGATGGATATTTTCTGAAGGTGTGCGCTGTAAAGAAAAACGGAAAGACCGCCAACGGGTTTATGGTCCAGCGAGTAGACACCGCAGAGCCGGAGCAACTAGAAGTGTAGCGCGGTTTATGATTTTCTGTTAGGGTATAGTTTCATAAACTTCATAAACCCCATAGACCCAAGTTGGCGAAGTTTATGAAGTTTATGATTTCTACCCCTAACGAAAACCATAAACCGGCGTGCGAAAGGAGAACGCATGAAGCAAGTAATTTGTCCCATTGATGGGAAACCATGCGAGCGGGATTGCCCGGACCGATACCAGGACGGGCCGGGTTGCATACTGACCACCGCACAGGATCAGGGCGCACGAATTGTCAGTCTTGGCGGCGGGAATATAGGTATGCTGTTTTCGCCGGGGGGATACTGATATGGGCGGCAAGAAGTCCCAGACCAAAGGGAGGAGGGCTGAGAAGGAGCTGTCAAAAATCCTTCGGGGCTACGGCTACGATGTGGAGGTGGGGCGGCCCCTGAGCTTTGGGAAGGAACCGGACCTTATCGGCCTCGACGGCGTACATATTGAATGCAAGCGGGCGGAGCAGCTGCGTTTGTCTGAATGGCTGGCCCAGGCGGCGGCGGACGCCGAGAAGTTTAGAGACGGGCTTCCCGCTGTGTTCCACCGCCGGAGCCGGGAAGCCTGGAGGGTGTCTATGGCGCTTACTGATTGGTTGGAACTTTACCGTAGTTACCGGCCACCGCCGGGCAGTAACTACAAGGAGTAGGCCATGTTTTGTGTGATTCAAACGCTTCAGAGAAAAAAGGGCAATCCTTACGGTGCGTACCGAAAATATGAAGTGAATAGCATGTCTATTCAATTCCCGGATGGGACCTCAAAGACGCATTACTCGTATTATCCCAAATGCGAAGCAGGACGCTTTGAAAGGCCTCACCGTGAGGCGTACAAAATCAGCATTCACCAAAGCCGCCGTGAGGGCGGGAAAGTCATAAAAAAGCAGTGCGTTATTGCGACAATCGGATATTATGACTTTGCTGCTGGATGGAGGCTGTACGAATGCATAGACGGAGGAATCAAACAGGCAGCGGACGTGTTCGATGTGGACTATGAGACACTGTATTCTCTGGTGGAGAACAAAGTCAAGCCTCTGGCCGATAAGATCAAGAAGGAATTTCACAGGTCGGAGGAGTACAAAGCCTGCCGCCAGCGGGAAGAGATCGAAAAAGAACACCAAAAAGCAAAAAAGCAGTTTGGGGAACAGTACGGCGTTGACCCGGACGAATACGACTATTGTTACAATATTTTTGGTGATCTGATGGACGAGGCGTATCTAAACAAAATCACCCGGCAGTATAAACGGCAGCAAGATGCATCCCGTAGTTACCGGGAATCGTGGGGAAGCAACCACAGCTGGGGCGGTTCAGGTAGTTACTCTATCCCTTCCGCCAGTACCTACAGCGAAGGTGAGACGGCGATACTCAAGCAGTTTTACCGGAGCCTATCGAAGGAATATCATCCGGACCTGAACCCCGGCAAGGACACTACGGCGGAAATGCAGTTGTTGAACAAACTCAAAGAGGCGTGGGGAGTGTAGCCTCGTCGGAAATGTCCCCCCCAAAACCCGCAAAAGCTGGACAAAACGGGACACATAAAAAAAGCGTTTCATGGCGCTTGTCTACCTGATAAAACCTGACTTTTGAAACCAGGACGAAACTAGGTAAATCAGCGATTTCGGCGGCCCTAAAAAAGGAACTTACCCGCTAGGGAAAACTAGAGTTGTGGAATGCAAGAAAATGCACATTTCGGACACCATAAAAAAGGCCGTATCGAGAAAGGACACGGCGTAATTTATGACGAAGGAGCTGGGGTTAATCGCCTCAGCTCCTTACTTATTGGACGCAATAGGCTCTGTTCCCTGTTTCGGGGAATGGGGCTTTTTATGACTACCCAATTTGGGGGTCTCCTTATTTTCAAGGAAACCCTTTGAGAAATGTTCGGTTTCATCAGGGAGGAGACGGAAATTTCCGGCAGGGGGTGCCTCAAATTTGAGGAGGGGATAAGTGCGATATAGCACAGATCAGGTGTAAAGACACTCGGTCCAGATTTGGACTGAGTGGGTATAGATCGGCTCAATTTTGAGCCGATTCCACCTATATCGTCATCGTGCCAAGTCGATGCCGCCAATTTTGGTGGTATCGCCTCACCTGGGGTTTCGGGGCTAAGGTGGCGATTTGCCACCTCACCGGGTAAAACGCCGGGGAGGGGGGCGCAAATCGCGCCCTGCCTCTGTTCGCCCGTATAAGGCCCGTAGAGCGCATTTCCCAACTTGCTGGGGAAAAGGTACCGCCCCCACTGGAAAAGCTCGTCAGAACAGCTCTGGCGGGCTTGTAGACTATTCGTCTTTCTTCCCGCTCTGGTTCTCGATCAGCTTCTGAACCTTTTCTTTGGCTTCGGCCAAATCCTTGCAGCCGTCGAGAATCATGTCCACCATTTCCAGAATTGTTTTGAATTGCTTATCTGTCATAACTTCGGCCATTTCCTTTCCTCCTAATTTTCACTGTCGCGCTCCATTGTTTCGTCAATGGCCCGACCAATGAATGAGTTGACGCTTTCGCCCCTGGCGCCGGCGTGGGCTTTGATGGTGTCCTTGCGGCCTTTTGGAACGGTCAGTTCTATGCGGTCATAATTGGCTTTCACATATTTGTGTACTGCCTTTTGCTGCGATTTTGAAACAGCCATAGCTTTCTCCTTTCTGGGGAGGCCCTGGATATTGGGCATTCTTCTCCACCTTTACCATGATTATACCGCAAAAATCTACTCCCGTAAATAGGAAATGTCAACAAATATATTCACGTAAATATGTACAATACGTCAATAGACATATTTACGTGAATAGTATATACTTATCATTATCAGGAGGAACAAGAGAGCTGCGACGGACGGGCCAGGGACGATCTGGATATTCCCTCTAAAATCTCTCTTGTGGGCGGGGCTGGTCATGACAAAGGTCGGTGACGTTCCGAATGGTGCCTACTACAGCTGCCCACTCTCCCTTGATGACAAAAATAACGCAGGA
>JAAWHG010000004.1 GCA_022795735.1 Oscillospiraceae bacterium | reverse complement strand
TACACCGGCGAGCGTTGCAAGGTGACGCTGGATCTCGTGGAGAGCGCGGTCGAGGGTGACGGGCTGGGCGGTTCGTGTTTTGCGCCGTCCAGCGCACCACATCCAGCCCGTCACGTTTGAAGTAAACTTACTCAAAGGTAACAGGCGAACGCGGCCTCTGTTTCGAAAACGAAACAGAGGCCGCGCCTTATTATTTTACCTCAATTACCCGAATTTGTCCAATGCTGTAGTCCGACTGAGAGGTCACAACATCGGAAATCAACGCCACATCGTCGGGCGTCAATCCCTCCGCCGGAGCCGATACCGCAACCGAAATATTATCCTCTCCCATATAGGCCACACAGTCCTCATACCCCTTGGCAATAATCAGGCTTTCGATTTGCGACTCGGCCAAGGCGGTCCCTACGATGTCGTTCAGCTCCGCCGAAGACGTCCCTTCCTCCCCAGCATAGGCCATCGTCTCTTGCAGTGTCTCCACAGCGTTGTCCCTGGCACTCTGGCGGCTCAGGCGCACCTCCGCAAAATAATCCCTTCCCATATCCTCGCCCGAGGTCTGAATCAGGTTGTCTTCCCCTTCCAGAACCAGGTTCTCTCCCATGACCTTCGCGGCGTCCAGCGTGTCTGTCAGATCTGTGGCCTTTTGGTTGTAAGACCAGTTCAGATAGATCCCCGCGCAGACGAACACCAGGACCACCGCCACCACCGCATTCCGTTTCCAATTGCTCATAGCTGATTCCTCCTACTCGCTTTTCATTTTGATCACTGTGATCTTATCCGCGCCCAGACCAGTCAGGCTGGAAACGGCGTTCACCAGGTCGAGCTTGACGGAGCCGGCGTCCGCCCCCTCCGCCACTACGACCGCCCCGCGAAAGGTCGGGTAAATGGTTTGTACCACCACCGGCGCGTCCCGGCTGCTCTCCCGGGAGGACAGCACCGTTTCCACAGCCGTTCGGGTCTCCTTTCCATCCCCGTTCGTTCGGATCTCCTGTTCGCTGTCGGTCTGATAGATGCTCTTCTCCCCCGCGGCGTATTGCAGCATTACCCGCACCCGTCCCGCGCCCTCGATTTCGCTGAGAATGGCCTCCATCCGCGCCTCCACATCCTCCGCCCCAACCCCGGGAGACTCCGGCGGACCTTGCGCCGTCTCCGCGGTCTCCTTTTTCTCGGAACGGGTCGGGATGGACAGGAGAACCAGCCCCAGCAGCAGAATCAGCAGCGGGTACTTAAAGCGCCCGAGCTTTGATTTTAGCTCGTTGAAATTGATTTTTTTCATCCCTTTGACCACTCCTGCTCCGATGATGGGACCGCAAGCTCTCGCTCGATCAACTCGGTGAGCCTCCGGCGTTGCGCCGCTGTACAACTGGCGGTAATGGCCACCGAGCGGGGACAGGGATAGCCCCCCTCCGTGCCAATCTCCGTCTCGACTCGCACCGGGGTCATCCCGAGCGACGCCGCTTTGTCCCATATATATGCCTCGGTTTTCTCCTTTATGAGCGCCGTCATCAATTCCATACTACCATCCTCCGCCTCTTCTACCCGTTCCTCCGCCCGCAGGCGCAGTTCGGAGAGGCTTCCGGCCAGCCGTTCCATGTCCAGCTTTGCCACCGGGCCCAACGCCGCCAGCAGCAATACCAGACCACAAATAAAACGAAGCGTCCGACGGACGGGACCAGTGGGCGTCAGGGACAGCAGAATCCCTGAGAGCAACGCCACCGCAACTATCGACAGCAGATAGTTCCGCAGCGCCCCGGTCATACGCTCACCACCTTTAAAAAAGCGACGCAGGAAATCAGCAGCATAAAACCGGCTGCCGCAGTCATTGCCATTAGAAACCCCAGGGCATCGGACACGCTGTCAATCATGCCGGAGAGCGGCTTTTCCGTCACAGTAGCGCACAACGCGGCGGTCAGCTTTAAAACCAGGTGCTGCACCCCCAGCCGGATCAGGGGCAGCAGACAGGTTGCCAGTACGGCGACCATTCCAAAGATTCCCGCCCCGTTTTTGAGCATCCTGGCGCTGACCAAGACGGTTTCCGAGGCATCGGAAATCATTCCCCCCACCACCGGCACCGCCGTACTGAGCGCAAGCTTGGCCGCCCGGACCGCCGCGGCGTCCCCCGCTCCGGAGATTACACCCGACAGGCCGACGTAGGCGGTGAACGCAAAGACCGTCAATTTCAGACCACTGGTCAAAAGGCGTTTGATTAGGTCCCGCAGCATGGTGAGGTTTTGTTCCCTCATCGCCGCGTTGGCTGTTGAGACGGCAAGAAAAGCGTAGAGCAGCGGAATTAACAGCTTGTCGATCAACGTATTCAGGATATCAGAAACGACAATCGACGCGGCGTACACTGCGCCGCCGCTGGCGATACCGCCGCTGGCCGCGGTGGCCGCCGAGAGAGCCGGAAGCAACAATAAAGAAAAGGAGCGCAGTTCCGCAAGCGTCTCCCTTCCCAGCGCAACCATGGACCGGAATCCCCCTACCCCCAACAGGGCGATTGCCAATGTCCCCGCCAGCAGAACCGCGTCCTTGGCCCGGTTTCCCTCCAATTGCGTCACCATAGAGCAGAGGAGCGCCACCGCCAGCATGGAGGCCGCCGTTCGCGCCGCCTCCCGCAGGAAGCCGCCGCTCCGCGACAGCCCTTCGGTCAGGAGGCTTCCCATGCTCCCGGACAGATCGCCGGGAGCGCTTGGGGACATGCCGGGCAAAAGCTCCTTTGCCCCTTCCGGCGCCTCCAGCCCGTCCAATCCAAACTGGCGGGCCTGCTCCTCCGCCACGTCCACGCCCCATACGGGGACAGTCAGAATCAGTACACAGAACATAAATATGGATAACCGCTTCATATGGTTCTCAGCCCCCCAGCAGTCCGTCCAAAAGCTCCAGCACGGCGGTGACAAGAGGGGCGGAGAGGTACAGCGCCATCACGGTGCCGCACAGCTCCACCATTTTTGCCACGCCCCCCTCGCCGCAGTCTCCGCACACCCCGGCCGCCACATTGGTTAAAATCCCCACCAGCGCGGCCTTGAGCGCGGGGGCCATAATCGCGCGGTTTACACCGGTCAGCTTTTCCAACCGCCGGAGCAGGTCCAGTACCGGCCCCAGCCGGGTCACGGCAAAGACCCCAAGCGCTCCGATACACACCGCCGTCACCAGTAGGGAAAATTCTCCCGCCCGCTTTTTCAGCGCGCTCACCGCGACCATCGCTGTCAGCGCCAGGACGACAATCTGGATAAACTCATCCATCAGAACTGGAACAGGTCCTTGACCAGCGCAAAGAGGTCCGCGATGCGCTGAACCACAATCATCAGCACCACAACCAGCCCGGCCAATGTGGTCATGGTCGCCTGCTCCTCCCGTCCGGAGCGCACCAGCACCTGGTTCAGGATGGACACGATAATGCCCACCGCCGCAATTTTGAAGATCAGATCGATGTCCATCCGGCCTCGGCTCCTTTGTATAAGACTTGTCCGCTGCTTTGAGTCTATGCGCTCACGGTTTATTATAGAAGCATGATCGCAAGGGCTAACCCCGCGCAAACGCCTAAGGTGTAATAGCTTCTGACGCGTCCCTTCTGCTCCGACTGACAGCGCTCGATCAGCGCCTGGGCCTGTCCCGCGGCCAAATCGAGGGAATAGAGCTGGCATTGTACGTCATATTGCCCCAGTCCCGGCGCCAGTTCCAGCAAAATCCTGCCAACCTCGCCCGGTAAGGCCGGTGCTGCGGCCAGGCTCTTGCGCACAATGGCATATACCGAAGCCTCCTGCCGCAGACGAAGCTGCTCCGCCATGCCGCCGAAGAGGGCGGAAAGAGGTCCGGTTTCCCGAGACAGCAATTCCATCAGCTCCGGGAGCGCCGTCCGGTGACAGGCAATCTCATTCTTCATCCGTTCCAGCGCCACCCGGAGCTGCCGCGCCGTCTCCAACGTGCGACGGGCGCCCCAGGCCATGGTCACCCCCGCTCCCGTCGAACCCAGCACTACAAAGATCACACCTATCAGCTTCAGCATAGCTTTTCCATCCTCTCCAGCTTGATCTGACGCTGCCGGTCCAGGCTGAGAACTGTGTCGAACATCCCTTCGTCCAGCAGCTTTTTGTACAGGGGCCGCCGCTTTAAATCGGCAGGCCCGAACGCGTGTACCGTCGCCAGCAGTCTGACGCCGCAGTAGCCGGCGCGGTTCAGCGCGCGGACATCCTCCCCCGCCGTAATTTCATCCACGGCAATCCATTCCGGCGACATCACCCGCAGCAGCAGTTCCAAACCCTGCGCCTTGGGTACCATGGAGATCACATCGGTTCGCCGGCCCACCGCGAACTGCGGTTCGCCGTTCAGACAAGCCGCCAATTCGCCCCGGCTGTCTACCACGCCCACGCGCCTCCCCAGCCTGTCCGACAGCAGGCGCACCAGTTCCCGTAATAAAGTGGTCTTGCCGCTCCCCGGCGGCCCCGCAATCAGAACGCTGCCCGGGGTATCTCCCAACAAGCGCAGTGCCTCGTCCGCACAGCCATGACAGGCCCGGGCCACCCGAAGATTGGCGGAGGACAGCTCGTGTAGCGCCAGTATTTCCCCCTGTTCCAACACCGCCGTCCCGCAAAAACCCAGACGGTGGCCGCCCCGCAGGGGCAGGAACCCTTGCCTTAACGCCTCTCCCGCCGCATAGGCGGAATAGCCGCTGGCCGCGTTGAGCAGAAATTGAAGCGTCTGGTCGGAGCAGAGCAAAGGCCGTTCCAGACTCAACGGTTGCTCCACCCCGCCGATCACGGCGGTCAGCTCGCACCCCCGCCGGAAGCGTAATTCCTCCAGCCTCCCCTGCCCAGCCTCCGGCAGGCTCATCACAGCCTGTCCCACGTTTGGGGGCAGGTATGGTAAAAGCTGGCGGCAGATGGCGTCGCTCATTTCACATCCCTCCGATGCAGAATATGCAGCCCGGTTCCCAAACAGACCAAAAGAAAAACGGACGCGCTGTGGAATTGCCATTCCACACCACGCCCGTCTGGACAATACAATATTAGGGAGAAGGTTATGCCGCCTTCTTTTTGCTCTCAAACAGATTCCACATCGGCCCGGAGATGCACACCGACGAATAGCAGCCGCAAATCACGCCGACACAGACCGGCAGCGCGAAGTTACGAATGGAATCCACACCAAAGACCACCAGCAGAACGATGGCAAACAGCGTCGTCAGCGTCGTATTGACACTGCGCGAAAGGGTCTGGTGAATGGAGGTGTCTACAATCTGTCCAAACTTCTTCTCCGGCTCCAAGCGAATGTTCTCGCGCACCCGGTCAAAGACCACAATGGTGGCGTTGATCGAGTAGCCCAAAATGGTCAGGGCCGCCGCGATAAAGTTCATGTTGAAGGGAATACGGAAGATGATATAGACACTAAGCATAATCAGCAAATCGTGAACAAGCGCAATTACCGCCGCAAGGCCGGAGAAGAACTGAAAGCGGATGGTGATATAGACCAGAATCAACGCCACCGCAATAGCCGACGCCAGAACCGCGCTCCGCTTGAGGTCGCTGCCTACCGAAGCGGACACAAACTCGCTCTTGATTGGCGAGTCGGTCTCCGGCAGGTTGTAAGCGGCGCGAACCGCCTCAAACGCGGCGTCGCGCATCTCAGAGCTCAGCTCAGCGCATTTAATGACGACCTGGGTTCCCGCGTCGCCGGCCTTAATGACCGATGAGGGACGGACGCCCGTTGCGCCGGCAACAATGCCGGAAACCTTTGCGGTCAGCTCAGCGGTCACATCCTGGTGCATTTCAAACTGCATCGTTGTACCGCCAACAAAGTCAATATCAAAGTTAAAGAGGAACACGCCAAAGGGAGCCAGCAGCAGCCCCACCAGACCGGTGAGCGCCAGGACGATAGAGATCAGGCCCGTGAATTTAAAATTTTTGACAAAGTCGAAGGTCTTCTTGTTTTCTTTCATTTTGACCCCTCCCCTCTCACGCGCAGTAGGCCTTGAGATTGGTGATCTTCAGGCCCACGGCGGTCTTCAGCAGCAGCTTGGTAAATACCAGCATGATAATCATAGACAGCACCACGCCGATCAGCAGCGTCTGGGCGAAACTCAGGATGGTGCCGGTGCCGAAAATCCAGAGGACGGCGGCAGCTATGATGGTGGTAATATTGGAGTCAACGATGGCCGACACCGCATGGCGGTAACCGGCGTCGATGGCGTAGCGCAGGGTCTTGCCAAGGCGCAGCTCTTCTTTGATCCGCTCGTAGATGACCACATTGGCATCCACCGCCATGCCAACCGTCAGAATCACACCTGCAATGCCCGGCAGGCTCAAATTAATGTGGGCAACAGAGGCCACAACCGCAAACGCCGAGCCATAAATCAGCAGCGCGATGCAGGAGATGAACCCCATAATCCGGTAGACCGCCAGCATGAACAGGCAGACCAACGCAAGACCGATCAAGCCCGCCATCAGGCTGGTCTCCAAGCTGCGCTCGCCCAAAGACGCGCCCACGCTTTGGAGTTTGACGTGTTCGAGGCTGAAGGGAAGCTGTCCCGCCGAAATCAGCTCGGAGAGGTACCGCACCTGCTCCACCGTCGCGTTGGTGCCCATGGTGATAACGGCTGAGTCGGAGTAAATGCGCTCGCTCACCTGGGGCGCGCTGATTATTTCGCCGTCCATGACGATGCTAATATAGTTCTTACCCTCCAACATGCGCTCGGCGGCAACCTCGGTGGCGTCGGCAAACTTCTCGCTGCCCTCGCTCGTCAGGTTGAGCACCACATGATACACCGGGACCGGGTACCCCGACACCTGGCCGTGACTGTAGGTGGCCGACTTGATGTCGCCGCCGCCCAATACCACGTTGCCGTCGGCGTCCTGAAACGTAACCACCGCCGTCTTGCCCAATTGCTGCACCGCCTGCTCCGGGTCGTCCACCGCCGGAATCTCCACAACAATGCGGTCTCCGCTCGCCATATAGACCGAAGCCTCGGTGTAGCCAAGCCCGTTAAGGCGCTGGCGGAGCATGGATTGGGCGACCTCCAGGCCGCTGTCAATCTCCTCCCGGCTCATACCGGCGGGAATCTGCGCCTCATAGGTGATCTCCGACCCGCCCACCAGGTCCAGGCCCAGGACAATGCCCTCCTGTATAGGCTGAATCTGTATGAACCCCAGATTCAGTCCGCATAATGCGGTGGTCAGCAGCAGCGCAAGGAGAGCCAGCACAATCACCGCCGTAGTAACACTTTTCTTCATGTATATCCTCCTTTTTTGCACACTCGCCTATTATAATGCCTGGTTCGCCTCCCGTCAATGATAAAAACGGCGGCTTTTTCCCAAAGCCGCCGTTTTCCGTCATACTTTATACTTCTTCCCCGGCCTCGGGCGCCGCCGGAGCCGCGCCGCCCTGCTTGCGGAGCTCCCACTCCTCACGCGTGATAAGGACCTGTCTTGGCTTAGAGCCCTCGAACGGACCGACGATTCCAAGCTCCTCCATTTCGTCCACGACTCTCGCCGCCCTGGCGTAACCCAGCTTTAACCGGCGCTGAAGCATGGAAACCGAGGCCTGTCCAGTTTCCAGAAATACGTCCACCGCCGCAGGCAACAGTTCGTCGCATCCCTCGCTCTCGCGCTCCGAAGCGGCAGCGTCCCCCTTGGCGCTGCTGGTGTCCTCAATCTGACTCTGGACCTCCTCGGAATAGTTGGGAGAGCTGCTCTGCTTGATAAAGCGCACCACCTCCTGGACCTCCGCGTCGGTGATGAAACAGCCCTGGACCCGTTTGGGTTTGCCCTGACCGAGGGGGGCGTAGAGCATGTCTCCCTTGCCCACCAGCTTTTCCGCGCCCTGGGTGTCCAAAATGATACGAGACTCAATGCCCGAGGCAACCGCAAAGGCAATACGCGACGGGATGTTGGCTTTCATCAGGCCGGTAATCACGTCCGCCGAGGGCCGCTGAGTCGCAATGACCAGGTGGATACCCGAGGCGCGGCCCATCTGGGCGATCCGGCAGATGGACTCCTCCACCTCCTTGGCCGCCACCAGCATCAAATCGGCCAGCTCGTCGATGACCACCACAATCTGCTCCAGCGGCTTCTGCTCCTCGCCGCCGCCCTTCAGCTGGTGATTGTACGATTCCAGGTCGCGGACCCCCGCGTCAGCCATCAGGCGGTAGCGCCGCAGCATTTCATTGACCGCCCATTGCAGCGCCCCAGCCGCCTTTTTCGGGTCGGTGACAACCGGAATTAAAAGGTGGGGCACGCCGTTATAGACGCCCAGCTCGACCATTTTGGGGTCTACCATGATGAGCCGCACCTCGTCCGGGCCGGCTTTGTAAAGCAGAGATATAATGAGAGAGTTCATGCACACCGATTTACCCGAACCGGTGGTGCCGGCAATCAGCATATGGGGCAGCTTGGCAATGTCCCCAACAATCCGATTGCCGCCGATGTCCTTGCCCACGGCAAACGATATCCTCGACCGGCTTTCCCGGAACTCGGCCGAGTCAATGACATCCCGGACCAGCACCGGCGTCACCAGCCGGTTGGGAACCTCGATACCTACCACCGAAATTTTGTCGGGGATGGCCGAGATTCGAACGCCAGACGCGCCCAGCGACAGGGCGATGTCGTCGGACAGGTTGGTGAGCTTGGACAGCTTGACGCCACGGTCCAGCTCCAGCTCGTAGCGGGTCACCGAAGGGCCCCGAACGACATTGACAATATGCGCGTCGATATTAAAGCTCTTTAGCGTTTCATTGAGCCGGTCCGCGTTCTCCCGCATCTCCGTGGTACCGTCTACAGCGCTGCCCTGGGAGGCCCGGAGCAGCTCCACTGGCGGGAATACATACTCCTCAGCTGGCTGGGCGGCTTCCGTGATCTCCCGCGAGACAAGCTCGACCGCTGGTTCATCTGTCTTTGGCGCAGGGGCCGCCGGCATAGGCGCCGGCTGAACGGGAACCGGCTGCTCCGAAACAGGCCCGGCTGCGGCGGGCGGTTCCGCCGCCTGCCACTCTGGCTCCACCGGGTTGAACGGAATGGGGGGCGGCAAGACCGGCTCCGGCTCCGAGACTACCTCGGCTGGCTCCGGCGGGACCACCTCCAGCCGTTCCGGCGACTGTTCCCGAACCTCTCCAATGTTCTCCAGCGGTCTGGGGGCCGGTTTCTGCGCCTCTTTGGCGGTACGGCGCTGCTCCAGCAGATAGTCCACCGGCGACTGCACCTGGAACACATCAGGCGACTGGCTGCGGGCCGGGCGGACGGGCACATAAGGCGAGTCATCCACCGGCACATCAAACTCGCTGGCGCGGCGTCTCTGCTCCGTCTGCGCAATCCGCCGCTTCTCCACCCGTTCAATCCGGCGGTTTTGCACATGTGTCACAAGCTGGGCGGCCCGGTCCACCGGGGGCTCCTCCGGCTCCTCATATTTGGGCAGCCGGGGCCGGTTCCGGACGGCGCGAATGAAGCTGAAAATGGTCATATTCAGCGCGCCCAACAGGGCCAGCAGGGTCAGAACGATGAAGAGAAGAATCGCCCCAATCCGGCTAAAAATATTGGAAAAGAGCAGCCCGAAAAAGCCGGAAAGTATCCCGCTGGCTCCCCCGTTCACGCCGCGCTTATAGAGGAGTCCCAGACTGCTCCACTCAAAGCTTGTACTGGTGAACAGGTAGGCCAGCGCGCCGACGGCGACGGGCAGGCAGAAGATGCACAGCAGCCGCAGCACCACCGGACGGCCGCCATGCCGCAGCAGCGCCCAAAACGCGTAGAGGAACGCGAAGGGCAAGACATAAAAGCCGGTCCCCAGCAATCCTTTGGCAAAATCGCAGAGCATTTTAATAAAGAAGCCGTTCGCGCCAAACATTCCCAGGAGCAAAAAAAAGCCGATAAAGAGACAGACAAAGGCCGAGATCTCTCGATGAACCGGCCTTTTGCCGGACGTCCTTTGGTTTTTCGGCTTTCCCCTGCCCCCTGCGCGGGATGAACCCGCAGTTTCTTTTGTATTTTTGGAAGCCATAGCGATCCCTTCTGTTCTTTAAGAAATGAGTGAAAACACCAGGGTAATGATAGCCGCGCCCCAGCAATAATAGGCAAAGCCGCCGAAGCGGCCCTTGCCCGCTATGTAGCGCAGCAGGATGATAGAGGCGTAGCCGGAGACCATCGCCACCAGAACGCCCACCAGATAAACCGGCAGCAGTGAGGAGTCGAAGCCGGTCTGAACCGCGTCGATCAAGCTCAGAATATTTGCGCCCAGCACCGCAGGGATGGAGAGCAAGAACGAGAACTTTACCGCAAAGCTCCGGTCAAAACCCCGATTCATGCCTGCCGCGATGGTGGTCCCGGAGCGGGAGAGGCCGGGCACTACCGCAATGGCCTGCGCGCAGCCTACGAAGAGGGCGTCGCTGATGCGGATACTCTTTTCATCCTTCCCCCCTCTGCTGAAGCGGTCTGACAGGAAGAGCAGTCCGCCGGTTACCAGGAGCGCGCCGGCAATGAAGAAGGTGTTCGTATACAGCCCCTCCACATAGTCTTTGACGGGCAGCACCAGAAACAGCGGCAGCGTCGCCAGAATCAGCATCAGAATCATGCGCCGCTTGGGGTAATCGGGCCTTTGATGACGGGGGGTGGGCTGTAAACGGAGCATCCGAAAAAATTCACGGATTAAATCAGCAATATCCCTGCGGTAGGCGGCGAAAACCGCAATCAGGGTCCCCAAATGGAGCAGAACGTCGAAAAACATGTGGTCGTGTTCCACATCGGCCAGGCGGAAAAACTTTTGCAGAATCGCCAGATGGCCGGAGCTGGAGATGGGCAGGAACTCCGCGACGCCCTGTACCAATCCCAGAATTACGGCGGACAGATAGCTCATGAAATGCCTCCTCATGATTTTGATTTGCAAAGGCAGCGCCCATAGGCGCACAAACCTTTTTATATTTTATCACAGTCCCAGGCAAATTACCATACTTTTCATCAACAGCTCAGAGAAATTACACCGGCGGAAGCTTCCCGCCCGGTACGTAAAACCTATTTTACACGTTTTGGTGAAGATTCCTCTTGTGATTTTAGCTAAAATACGGTACAATAGTAAAAATCGCAAGGAGGGTCGCATATGATTCGTCTATCAACGGAACGTGGCGCCATTCAAGTGGACCATGGCGTCTATACCCGTATCGCCGGCGTCGCGGCTTCCAACTGCTTTGGCGTCAAGGGTATGGCGCACCGCTCCATGACCGACGGGCTGGTGCATATCCTGCGCCGTGAGGTGCTGAACAAAGGGGTCCGCGTCACCTTCCACGACGACAAGTCTATCTCCATCGACCTGCACATCGTCATCGACCTCGGCGTCAACATCCCGGCCGTCGGAAGCGCCATCATTGACGAAGTACGCTATGTCGTCACCAAATCCACCGGCACCGAGGTCAAAGCAGTCAATGTCTACGTCGATTCCATGATTGTCGGATAATCTGTTAACAGGCAAAACATCTGTTAACATGAACGTTCTGAGATATAGAATATCGGAGGTGTATCCACTTGAGGCAGACCATTGACGGAGCGGCCTTCCAGCGAATGATGCTGAGCGCCGCTGCCTCAATAGAGATTCAGAAGCAGCAAATCAATGAGCTCAACGTGTTTCCCGTTCCTGACGGCGATACCGGGACCAATATGAGCATGACCATGAGCACCGCAGCGGGCGACCTCCGCAAGCTCGACGCCCCCAGCCTCTCCAAGGCAGCCGACACCGCCGCCTCGGCACTGCTCCGCGGCGCACGCGGCAACTCCGGGGTCATTCTCTCCCTCCTCTTTCGCGGCTTCTCCAAATCCCTCAAGGGCAAGAAGGAGCTGAACGGAGCCGGTTTCGCCGAAGCGCTGGGCAACGGCGTGCGGGTGGCCTACAAGGCCGTCATGAAGCCTGCCGAGGGCACAATTCTGACCGTCACCCGCGTCACCGCCGAGGCCTGCGCCGGGGAGGCCAAGCAGGACGACGCCATTGAGCACATTGTGGACTATGCCGTCACCGCCTCCAAGGCCGCCCTGGCGGACACCGTCCATCAGAATCCCGTGCTGGAAAAGGCCGGCGTCGTGGATGCCGGCGGCATGGGCTTCGTGGCCATCCTCGAAGGGATGCTGGCAAGCCTGCGCGGGCACGATCTCTCCTCCGGCGTAAGCGCAGAGCAAACCGGCGCGGACTTCGCGGCTCTCTCGGCGGAGGATATCACCTTTACCTTCGACACCGTTTTTATTGTAAAAAAAGACGAGGACAAGCCTTTGGATTTGCTGCGCGCCTATCTGGGTACCATTGGCGACAGTCTGGTCATCGGCGAGGACGACGACCGCTTCAAGGTTCACGTCCATACCGATGTTCCTGGTATAGCCCTGACCGAGGCCCAGAAGTACGGCACGCTGGAGCTGGCCAAAATCGAAAACATGCGCGCCCAATACGAGGATATGGCCACCGGACGCAGGCCCCGCAGCACCGACGATTTGGACGGCGACGCGCCCCTGTCTCCCCCGCCGCTGGAGCCCTCGGCCCCTGCGGTAAAGAAAAAATTCGGCGTTGTGTCAATTTGCGCTGGGGAAGGCATTGAGGCGGTCTTCCGCGACTTAGGCGTGGATGTCATCGTGCAGGGCGGGCAGACCATGAATCCCTCCACCGAGGACATCGCAAAAGCGGTTGCACACACCCCTTCGGACGTCGTCTTTGTCCTGCCCAATAACAAGAACATCATCATGGCCGCCGAACAGGCCGTCCCCCTGTCGGAGAAACAGGTCATCGTCATCCCCTCCAAGACGGTACCCCAGGGGTTGACCGCCATGCTTGCTTTTGATCCCGACGGGGAGCTTGCCGACAACACCGCGGCACTGACCGGGGCATTGGACACCGTAACCACCATGCAGATCACCTACGCCGCCCGGGACTCCGGCTTCGACGGCTTCCACATCCGCAAGGGCGATTACCTCGCGCTCTGCAACAGCGCCCTCTTCGGCACCGACCGAAGCCTCGACGCCCTCCTCAACGGACTGGCCCAAAAGGTGGCCGACGAGGGTAAGGAATTTGTCACCATTTTTTACGGCAAAGACGTCGAGGCAAAAAAAGCAAACAAGGCGCTGTCCATTTTCACCAAACGCTGCCCCCATGCGGAGGTCAGCCTGCTTCCTGGCGGGCAGCCGGTCTACTACTATTTGATCTCAGCGGAATAGATTTGCCTGACCATCTCGCGCTCAAAAAATCAGAAACGCGGAAGCATCCATAGGGACTCCGGCCTGCTTCGCGATCCGGCCCAGCCCCACCAGGGCAACCCGAATTAAACTCTTTTCGTCGATGAAGTCCGCCGCGCTGACGTCGAATAACAGATTCCCCTGTGCCGGGAACTCGTCGTCCCCCTCCCAGAACAGGAAGCGGACCGGAATGCAGTCGAAGGCTTTCAGTTCATACCCGGCGTCCGACCAGGGAAGCTTTTTCCCTTCGAGTCCCACACAGGCGCGTTCCAATTCGGAGAGACGGCCTTGAAACATCTTGGCAAAGGGCCGGACGATGTTGGCCTGAAAGGACCGGTAAAAGGGCGCCGTCCCCCGCAGTTTTTCAAACGGGACCCATTCGCCCTGAAGCCTCGCCCCAGCCGAAAGCGCGCGGAGCAGCGCGTAGATGTTCATTTTCTCATAGCAGGTCACGTGGCCGCCGTCCTCCAACGCCTCGATTTCCCCGCTGGAACGGCATACGCCAAATTTTCGATGGTAATGGCGGAGGGTGATTCGCTCACCCTCCCTTTTCAGTTCCAGCCGTCTCGCAAGCAGTTCTTCCTGGTCCAGCGTCAAAAATTCCTTCCGCCACCGCTCACAAATCTCTTCGTAGCTGTTCTCGCCCCCGGTTTTCATCGGCTTTCCCTCCATCCAAACTTATGGAGCATATTATAGGTGGGAAGCCCCCGCAAGTCAAGCGGCCTCCAGCATGTTCAGAATGTACAAAAACCCCTCCGCCTGTTTTGCCGTTTTGACGAAAATTTCCCTTGAAAAATACCGAAAAATAGGTATAATTGAGAAAGAAAAAACTTAGCGAAGGAGAAACGTCGCCCATGTATCCAATTTACGTCGTCCACCAGGTGGACCCTGAGATCGGAAGCGCCATTCAGGCTGAAATGGACCGTCAGTCCTCTCATCTGGAGCTGATCGCCTCCGAAAACTTTGCCAGCGTCCCCGTCATGTCGGCCGCCGGCACCCCCCTGACCAACAAATACGCCGAGGGTTATCCCGGCCACCGCTATTACGGCGGCTGCGAGCATGTGGACGTGATCGAGTCCATCGCCATTGAGCGTGCCAAACTCATCTTCGGCTGCACCTATGCCAATGTTCAGCCCCACTCGGGCACCCAGGCCAATATGGCGGTAGAGCTCGCCCTCTGCAAACCGGGCGACACCATTCTGGGCATGCGGCTGGCCCATGGCGGCCACCTCTCCCACGGCAGCCCGGTCAACTTCTCCGGTCTGTGCTTCAACGTCGTGGACTATGGCGTGGGCGAGGACGGCTGGCTGGACTACGACGAGGTGGAGCGCAAGGCAATGGAGCACAAGCCCCGTTTAATCATCGCCGGCGCGTCGGCCTATCCCCGTGAGATTAACTTCCGCCGCTTCCGGGAGATTGCCGACAAGTGCGGGGCCTATCTGATGGCGGACATCGCCCACATTGCCGGGCTGGTCGCGGCGGGCCTGCATATGAGCCCCATCCCCTATGCCCATGTCACCACCTCCACAACCCATAAAACCCTGCGTGGTCCACGCGGCGGCTTGATTCTCTCTGATGCCGAGTTTGCCAAGGAACATAAATTCAACCGCGCCGTCTTCCCCGGCGTCCAGGGCGGGCCTCTGATGCACCAGGTCGCTGCCAAGGCGGTCGCGTTCCGCGAGGTGCTCGACCCTGGATTCAAAGCCTATCAGCAATTGATTTTGGACAACTGCAAGTCCCTTGCCGCCGGGCTGACCAACCGGGGTTTCAATTTGGTGTCAGGGGGTACCGACAACCACTTGATGCTGGTCGATCTCCGCAGCAAGGGCATTACCGGCAAGGCCTGCGAAATTTTGCTGGACCGCGCCAACATCACCTGCAACAAAAACGCCATCCCTGGCGACCCGCAGCCCCCCGATATCACAAGCGGCGTCCGTCTCGGCACCGCCGCCCTCTCCGCCCGTGGCTTCCAGCCTTCCGATATGGAGATCATCGCGGGCTGTATCGACGACCTGGTCTCCCACGGCGAAGGCGCTGTGGAGCGCACCAAGGGTATTGTCCGCGAACTGACGCAAAAGCACCCGCTGTACGCGGAGGGCGTGATTCAGTAAGACAAAATACAAGCAGCGCCGTCCCGTGTGTTCTGGCCCGGGCCGGCGCTGCTGTTCATGTTCTGTTGCGAATCAGTGCCAGCAGCGCATCGCGTTCGTTCGGCGTATCCCCACAGAGGACCCGCTCCAAGAGTCCATCCAAAACGCGTCCCACCGCTCTCCCCGGCTCCACCCCCGCCGCTAAGACGTCCTGACCGTTTACCGCCAACTCTCGGAGCGTGAGGCATTGCCGCTCCGCAAGGATGGCCTCCGCGCTTGCCCGAATCCTGGGCAGCTCGGCCAGAATGGCTCCCGCCTTCTCCGGGTTCTGTCCCAACTTATCGGCCCGTATCACTTCCAAAAGACGGAAGAACCGTTCCGGTCCCATCCGGTTGAGCCGCCGCCGGACGTCGCTTTCCCCGGCGGTCAGCCTGTCGTCGTGTACGGCGATTAACGCCGTCACCTCTTGGCGGGTCCGGTTGTCAAAGCGAAGCGTACGGAGCATCCGGTCCGCCATCTCCGCGCCTACGGCCTGGTGTCCATGAAAGTGGTCAATTCCTCTCTCGTCGGTGCGCTTGCAGGACGGCTTTCCAATATCGTGCAGGAGCATGGTCAGCCGTAGAATTTGATCGTCCGGCGCGGCATCCACCGCGTGAAGGGTGTGTTCCCAGCCGCCCCAGCAATGCCAGGGGTTATGCTGCTCCAACTCCATCAGCGGTCCCAATTCAGGCCAAAATTCCAGCAGCACGTCCGGATAATCCCGCAGGATTGCGGCCGCTCCCACACCGGTCAGCAGTTTGCAGAGCTCCGCCCGAATCCGTTCCGCTGCCACGTGCTTCAGCATCCCCCGGTTTCGGTGCAGCGCCGCCGCCGTCTCCTCCTCCACAAGGTAGGAAAGCGAGGCCGCAAACCGCAGGCCGCGCATGACCCGAAGCCCGTCCTCCCGCAGCCGCCGGTCCGGTTCGCCCACGCAGCGGAGAAGCTTCCTTTGAATATCCCCGCGCCCGTCGAAAGGGTCTTGGAACGTTCCCCGACGGTCCATCGCGATTGCGTTCACAGTGAAGTCCCGGCGGCGCAGGTCCTCATACAAATCGGGGACAAATATCACCGCGTCCGGATGCCGCCGGTCGGAATAGCCCTGTTCCACCCGGTAAGTGGTCACTTCATAGGACGTTCCATCCTCCACTACCGTCAAAGTGCCATGTTTGATTCCCGTTTTCAGCACCTTGCTCCCCGCGAAACACGCCTTCGTCTGTTCTGGCTTCGCTGAGGTGCAGATGTCCAAGTCATGCGGTTCGGTCCCCCGCAAAAGGTCCCGGACACAGCCGCCTACCAGGTACGCTTCATGCCCGGCAGCCTCCAGCGTCTCCAGAATGCGAACCGCCCCCGCCGGTATTTCATACGTCATCCATTGCATCCTCCTGGTGTTGCATTTTATCATTCGCGTCTCGTGCCCGCTTTTTTCTATTATACCACATGTCGGAGGTTCCTGCCATGATTACCGTCTCCATTTGCGAGGACGAGGCCTACTTTGTTTCCGAACTGCGGAAATTATTGGACGAGTACTGCCGTTTAAAGGGAATTGGTTTGTCCACATTGACATTTTCGAATGGGGAACAGCTGCTGGCCTCCGGGCAGACGAGCGATATTATTTTAATGGACATCAAGCTTCCGGGCCGCGATGGGATGGACATTGTCCAAAAGCTGCGGGACTGCGGCAACGATAATCCGGTCATTTTTATCACCGCGTACCCACAATATGTGTTCCAGGCATTTGACTTGGACGCCGTCCATTATATTCTCAAGCCGGTGAGCGCTGAAAAGCTTTTTCCCGCCATAGACAAGGCGGTCAAGCGCGTCTCCTCAGACTGCGGAAAAACACTCCTCATCACAAGCGGAACTCGCGCGTCTCGCGTTCCCCTCCGGGACATCCTATATTGCGAAGCGATGGACCATCAAATCACGATTCACACACCGGTAGAGACGTTTCAGTTTTTTGGCACGCTGGACGCGGTACAGGAAAGGGTGGGCGACCGCTTTTTTCGCAGTCACAAGAGCTACCTCGTCAATATGGACCACGTCGTCGAGAAGCAGACGGGTTTTGCAATTGTGGACGGCGGAGACCGCGTTTTGATTGCACGGCGGAAACAACGGGAGTTTACACAGCGGCTGCTGGAGACTTGCAGGAAAGGGCTGATCTAATGCCTTCACGCTTTCTCTTTTCCATTTGGTGCGTATTGGAAAACAGTTTTGTTCATTTCTTCATCTTCGATTTCCTGCTGCGCGTTACACAGAAAGAGGGCAGGCGGTATCTTCCGATCTGGCTGATTGGAAACGGTTGCATCACATGGATTGTCACCATGCTTCAGCTTCCTGGAACTTTTCCACTGGACGTTCTCGTCCTTTTTGTCTTTGCAAGGACGGCGCTTACCATGCGCAGCGCGGAACTTGCCGCTCCGATTACCATCATTTTTACCTTCTATACCTTTGTAGAAGGTTATTCCGCCTTTATCCTGTCTTGGGCGTCCGTTCATCTCTATTCCTCCACCGGCGGGATGCTGGAACAAGCCGCCATCACACTTTTTCTGGATTTGCTTTTTTTCCTTGCGCTACAAACCGTCAAACGAAAATATGCCGGTGCGCTGCGGCAGCCCATCTCATCCAATTTGTATGTGCTTCTATTCCCCTGCGCAATGATTGTGTTGGGTATTCGATATGGTCTGAAATTGGACAGCCGTGACGTCGCAAGCCGGCTCTCTTCTTTTGGTGCTCCGGTCAGACTCGCCGTGTTTCTTTCCATGCTCGCGGCGGCCATTCTGGTATTCATGATGATTGGCGTTTTCTGCAAAATCATTCAGCTATCCACACAGGAAAAAGCCGTGGCGCTGCTCCAGAGCCAGCTGCATGGGCAGCAAGTTTACCTGGAGGAAGCAAAAAAACGCAATACATTTTATTCCGCGTTTCAACACGATATTGATAATCACCTGTTGGTCATATCCGGCTTGCTCCATGACAAGCTGTTCACACAGGCGGAGCAGTATACGGAGAAGCTGCGCGTCAGTTCCACAGGTCTGCTGATGGATATGTCCACCGGAAATCCGGCTTTGGACGTCTTGCTGCGGGAAAAGCTTAGCTATGCAAAGCGCAGTCAGATTGCCGTAAAACACGACGTAACCATTCTGGGAGATTTCCACGCTGACGATTTGGACTTGTGCGTCCTGTTTTCCAATATTTTGGACAACGCAATCGCCGCCTGTATGGAGAAAGAGCTGGAGGAACGCCTGTTGTCTGTATCCGCCAAGGTCAAATCACGGTTTTTAATTGTTGAAGCCATCAATACCACAAACGCCGTTCAACCAGCGCCGCCTGGGACAGGCTTAAAAAATGTCCGGCAGGTTGCGGACAAGTACCATGGTACGATGGAAACCGAACTGGAAAACGGAAGGTTCCGCATCACCGTGCTGCTCTGCTCCCGCTGACCCGTCGGCCACATTTGTACCAGCCATTCACGAACCAGAATTAGCCGTTTACGTTATGAGCCTTTTCCCCGGTCTGTTTTGTTCGATAGCAAGTATGAGGGCCCTTCGAAACACAATATAGCTATCTGAAATGGAGGTTCATACTTATGGCAATACAGACGCGCCCCGGTTATCTCAATCCGTTGACCGCGATAGCGGAGCTGCAAACCAAGCAGCAAGCGCTGCAAAACCATATGCTCTTACTCAAAGCGACGGGTACGGACAGCGGCGGAGCCACCACCGAAACCCAAAAGATCATAGCGGACGAGCTGGAACAGGTGACCGTCGAGCTTCGGAGCGCAAAAGCAAGCGGTACGCAGTCCATTGCAACGAGACCCAGAAGAGACTGGTACGAGCACCAAAAGGCGGATTCCGCGTCTCCCGGCTGTTATCAGGTCAAAAAAGACGCGGAACAGGATTACCAGCTTCTCTTCCAGCCTTACTCAGAGGATTAAATAAACACCACGCCCGCGCCGGCAAAACCGGCGTGGGCGCATGTTTTCCTATTAGCGCTTAATCCGCCGGTCCAGCCCCGCGGCCAGCCGGGTACCCAAGCTCTGGAAAATCTGGACCAGCACCACCAGCAGCACCACCGCGAAAAGCATCACCAGATACTTATAACGATAATAGCCGTAGTTGATGGCAATCTTGCCCAAGCCGCCGCCGCCGATGATTCCGCTCATGGCGGTGTATCCCAGAATGGTGGTCACCGCAATGGTCAGGTTGGAGATCAGCGACGGGACGCTCTCGGGGAGCATCACTTGCAGAATGATCTGGCACGGGGACGCGCCCATACTCTGAGCCGCCTCAATGATGTTGGCGTCCACCTCCCGCAGGCTGCTTTCCACCAGCCGGGCGATAAATGGGAACGCGGCTATGACCAGCGGCACAATGGAGGCCACCGTCCCAACCATGGTACCCACAATTAATCGGGTCAGGGGAATGACCATAATCATCAGAATCAAGAAGGGAACCGAGCGAAGCAGATTGACAACCACATTGATGCCCTTCAACAGCCAGCCCGGCAGAGGGAGCACGCCGTTCCGTTCTCCCGCCACCAGAAGGACCCCCAGCGGGAGCCCCAAAATCACGGCGAACAGGGTCGCCAAGATGGTCGCATAGGCGGTCTCCCAGAGGGCCAGCGGCATCTCCTCAGCCAGGATTGCGAAAGCCTCCTCCATGACCTCTGGCGCAAACATCCTCTCAAACATGGCTTACCTCCTCCACTGTCACATCTTCCTTCCGGCCCAGGTAGGCCATGGCCCGGCGAACCGTCTCGTCATCGTCGGGGAAGGTCAAGAGCATGGTACCATATGCTTTCTCTCCAATGGCGCGGGTGGAGGCATAGGCAATGTTGGCCGTGATGTGTTCGTCGATCGCCATCTGGGTGATGGTAGGCTCCATGGCCGCCACCGCACCGCGGTAGACGATTTGGATGGTACGTACCCCCGCCCCCTTTGGGACCGCATCTCCCTCCAGCTCGGGGAATACCATTCGCCGCGCCGCCGCGGACCTGGGACGGGAGAAGACCGAGGCCACCTCCCCTTCCTCCACCACCTCGCCGCCGTCCAGGATGGCAACCCGGTTGCAGATTTCCTCCACCACGCTCATCTGGTGGGTAATCACAATGACCGTAATGCCCAGACGCCGGTTGATGTCCTGGATCAGCTCCAGAATGGAATGGGTGGTCTTGGGGTCCAGGGCGCTCGTCGCCTCGTCGCAGAGTAAAATTTTCGGGTCGGTCGCCAGCGCTCTGGCAATAGCAATGCGCTGCTGCTGGCCACCAGAAAGCTGAGCAGGGTACGCTTTCGCCTTATCGGGCAGGCCCACCAGCTCCAGCAGCTCCATCGCCCGCCGTTCGGCCTCCTCCTTCTTGACGCCGGCCAGCTTGAGGGGAAAGCGAATATTGGACAGACAGTTCCGCTGCATCAGCAGATTGAAGTTCTGGAAGATCATCGTAATCCCCCGCCGCGCCTCGCGCAGCGCCGCCGGGCCCAGGCTTCCCATGTCCTGCCCGTCTATGACCACCGTGCCCGACGTGGGACGCTCGAGCATGTTGACACAGCGCACCAGCGTACTCTTGCCCGCCCCCGACATGCCGATCACACCATAAATGTCCTTGTCCTGGATGGTCAGATTAATGTTTTTCAGGGCCTCTACCCTGCCGTCCGCCGTTTGAAAGGTCTTGGTCAGGTCCCGTATCTCGATCATAGTAACACTCCATTAGAAAAGGGCCGCCGCGCGTTACGGCAGCCCTTTGTTCTCTTTATTCTGTTTTCAGCCCGTCCAGGCTGGTCTGCTTGCCGCCGTAGAGGCCCATGGGCTCCACGTGGACGTAGGACACCGGGACAAGATGGGTCCCGTTCTCAGCGTTAAAATCGTTCAGATAGGGCTCATGCTGGAAGTAGTTGGCGTCCACTTCCCCGCTCTCCACCACATTGTTCGGCTGGACATAATCGGTGTACTCGATGACGTCCAGGGTGACGCCCTTTTCAGCCAGGATTTCCTTGGCAACCGCCAGAATTTCGGCGTGGGGGGTGGGAGAGGCGGCAACCTTGATGGTCGTGCCGTTCAGGGCGGCGTAATCTACCGAGGGGTCTGTCCCATCGCCTGGGGCCTCCACCACGCCGACCACCGCGCCGCCGTAGGTGCTGGCAATGAAGTCGGCCACCTTTTGGCTCTCCAGAGCCGCAACCAGCGCCTTTACCGTATCGCTGTTCTCGTTGCCCTCCTTGACGGCCAAAAGGTTGCTGTAGGACGAAGCGGAGCCCTCAATGGTCAGGGCGTCGCTGGTGGGGTTAAGTCCCGCCTCCAGGGCGTAATTGGAGTTGATGACGGCGTAGTCCACGTCCTTCAGCACATTGGGAAGCTGGGCAGCCTCGACCTCGTTAAACTCCAACTTGCCGGGGTTGGATTCGATGTCGCGGACGGTGGCGGTGATGCCCGCCCCCTCCTTGAGCGTAATGTAACCCTGGCTTTCCAACAGGAGCAGGGCGCGGGCCTCGTTGGTCGTGTCGCTGGGCACCGCGACGGTCATGGACTTGCTCCCACAGGCCGTCAGACCCAACAGCAGGACAAATGCGAACAGGGATGCTGCAATCTTTTTCATGGTATCTCATTCTCCTTAGATTCTATAAATATCCCCTTCGCAGGGGCTTTCCAGTATATCAACTGTCCAGCAGCTTGCGGCAGGTACGCGCCAGCTCTTCCAGCGTACTGCAGGGGGCCATCGGGCAGAGGGCCGACATGGTTTGGATGCTACGCACGTATGCCCATTTGGGTTCTGGGATGGGGTTGAGCCAGAGCGTCTTTCCCACCTGCCGCCGGACTTCCAGCAGCGCCTGCCCGGCTCGTGGAAGATCAATCGTTTTGGTATCGGAGAGAATCAGCAGGGTAGAAGACGGCCCAAGCGGGCTGGGCTTTTCCCGGCAAAGCGCGGTCAGCGCCGAACCGAGGTCGGTCCCCCGTCCGTACAGGCCCGACGCCCGGACGTATTCCCGGAAGCGGTCCATCTCCCGGAGAGCCGCCGGGTCCACCTCTTTCATGCGCTCCGAAAAGAGGAAGGTGCGCGACGACTCGGCTACCTCGGACATCGACTTGAGAAACCGCAAGGTAAACTCGGAAAATTGAAGCATGGAGCCCGACACGTCGCACAGCAGCACCAGCCGCTTCCGTCTCCGACGCTTGCGCCGGTAGGACAGACGGTAGAAGCTGCCTCCCGTCTCCAGGCCGCGCCGGATGGTGCGTTTAAAATCCAACTGGCCGCTGTGGCCGCCCCGGCGGCGGCGCTGGTCCAGCTCCGCTGAAATCTGCTGGGCCACCTTGGCAATCAGGGCGGTCGCCCGGGGAATGTCGGAGTCCTTAAACTTGGAAATGTCGCGGAACAGCAACCCCAAATCGGGGTCCAGCTCCTGCGCGCTGACCGCCGCGTCCTCCAGCGCCATCTGCTGCTCCAGAAGAAAACGCATAAAAACCGAGTGGATAAAACCGCCGTACAGCTTGGGACGCAATTCTAAATTGTCCCGGTTTTTCTCCAGTAGCTGGCGAAGATATTCCCGCTTGTCCTCCCCCATCCGGAGATAGACCTCCTGAAGGTCCGCCCGCAGCTCCATCGGCTTGCCGTTGAGCTGCAAGTCCTGTTCGGCCTGGGCGCGGCGGCGGGCCATTTCCTCAGCTTCCGCACGGTGTTTGGCAAGATAGGCCTCCCGCTGTTCTACGCTTACAAAAAAGCCGTCGAACGCCTTGTCAAAGGCATACTGCTCCTGGCGGCTCTTGGCGTACACCGCCCGCAGTCCATCTCGGACCGCATTCCGCTCCGTCAACTCCATCGTCTCCAGCAGCCGGAGCGCGTTCGCCGTCTCGCCGGGGCCGGCGCTGAGGCCGTTTTGCCGGAGGAGATTGGAAAACTCGGTCAACTTTTCAACATAGACCGTCTCGCTGTACGCCATCATGGAAACCTGCGGACCTGGAGGCCCCCTTCGGCCGGCTCACGCTCCTCCTGGCCGTGCCCGCCGCAGGCGCATTCGTGGCCTCCGCCGTGATGATGGCCGCAGCCGGTGTGGGAGTGTTCGTGCGTGCAGCCGCCGGGCGCCAAGGCGTCCAAATCCTCGCTGTTTTTGAGGACAAAGCCCCGGGTCTGGGACATGGCCTCTTCGGTCAGGTCGCTAATTCCCAACGCCTCCAACGCGGAGACCCAGTCCAACGTCTCAGAAATGGAGGGTTTCTTTAAGATGGACTCGTTTTCCCGCAGGTCGTGGATGGCCTGGGCCACCTGAAGGGCAAGATGCTCGTTGACGTTGGGCAGCTTGGCTCGGAGGATGGCAACCTCCTTCTCAATGCTTGGATATTCTAAATAGAGGTAGGCGCAACGGCGGCGCAGCGCCTCGCTCAACGGGCGCGCCCGGTTGGAGGTCAGGACAACGAAGGGAATGGTCTTGGCCTTAATTGTGCCGATTTCGGGGATACTGACCTGCATCTCGGACAACAATTCCAGCAGAAAAGCTTCAAACTCCTCGTCCGCCTTGTCAATTTCGTCGATGAGGAGGACGGTTGGCTTCTCCGAACGGATCGATTTCAGAAGGGGCCGTTCCAGCAGATATTCGTCGCTGAACAGGGAGGCGGTCAAGTCGTCCGGCATGGCGGACTCCCGGCGGATTTGAATGGAGAGCAGCTGCTTTTGATAATTCCACTCGTAAAGGGCCTTGCTCTCGTCCAGCCCCTCGTAGCACTGGAGGCGGATGAGCTCCCGGTCCAGGGCATAGGCCATAACCTTGGCGATCTCGGTCTTGCCCACGCCCGCCGCTCCCTCAACCAGGAGGGGCCGGCCCAGCTTGAGGGCCACCAGAAGGGTAGTAATCAGGGCGCCGTCATAGACAAAACGGGCCTCGTCCAGCTTGGCTTGTAATGTTTTTGGGTCCATGTGAATTTCCTCTTCCGCGCTTAAATAAGGTATGTTGGGCAATTATACCATACTCTTTTCCACAGGTCAAGCCGTCCGCGTCTAATATCCTCTCTTTTTCTTATTTTCCGAGTCTTGACATTTCCATATTACGTGTTAAAATGTGGTTAGTACAACCTTTTACGGTGTGGAGGCGATCTGTATGAAAAGTCCCGACCTCTTTCAAAACGGTACCGTGCTCCTATATATTTCCAAAAACGCCCGGCAGCAGCGGGAACTCGTCGAGTTGTTATCCGACCGCTTTTCCTTTATTTCAAGCAACACAGCCGCAGGCGGTCTATTGGTTCTTGAAGAATTTGGCAAGAAGCTCGCCGCAGTCCTCATTGATGAAGACTGCGGCCTCGAAAATGACGGCGCGTTTTTTAAAGCCATCTCCAATTCGGTCTCGCTGTCCTCCCTTGCCATCATTGTGGTCTGCTATGAGCAGCCGCGCGACGGGGGCCGCGCCTGTCTGTCTTTAGGCGCGCAGGACTTCATCCTCTCCCCTTTCCACGCCGACATCGTCGCCCACCGCATACAGAACGCCATTCGGGCCAAGGACTCGCTGAGCTTTCGGGAAATGGAACGCATCCTCAAAGAGCTGCCCTCCAATATTTATCTCAAGGACGAGGAAGGCAAGTACATTTTCTGCACCCAATACTGGCATCACATTGAGCACGGCCGCAACCCAAACTGGACCATCCGCGGCAAGACCGACATTGAGGTCCGCAAAGATAAGGAAAACGCCATTGAAGCCATGAAGGCCGATATGGAGCTGCTGAAAACCGGCACAGGAACCGATTATACCATTGAGATCAACGTGAACGGCGTTCGGGAGTTCATGGAGGTCATCAAGCGCCCTGTGCGTGATGCAGCAGGGCGCATCACCGGCATTGTCGGTCTGATTAACGACGTTACCCAGAAGGAGCTGTTAAAGCTCCGTCTTCAGGAGGCCTCCACCACCGACGGCCTGACCGGCATTCTCAACCGGGGGACCATACATAGCTTCATTACAGACGCCCTCCAATCCATTCAGGAAAACGGCGGGCGGGTCAGCCTTTTGATGTTTGATTTAGACAACTTTAAACAGATCAACGATACTTACGGCCACCAGGGCGGCGACGCGGTGCTCATCGCCTTTGCGGACATTCTGCGCAACACCCGCTCCGGCCGCTTCAAAGCGGGCCGCTGGGGAGGCGAGGAATTTATGGTACTGCTCTATGACACCGATCTTTCGGAGGCCGTTATGACCGGAGAACAGCTCCGGCAGCGCTTTGCCGGTACCCACTTTCCTGGGATGCGCACCCAGACCGTCAGCGTCGGCGCGGCCCAGGCAAACCCGGAGGACAGCACCGATTCCCTCTGCTCCAGGGTGGACGCAGCCCTCTACCGCGCCAAGACATCGGGGAAAAACAAGGTCGTGCCGCTCTAGCGGCGCACGTCAGGACCTTGTTCTGAATGGTTTGTAGTATGATTTTTGGAAGGAAAACAGGCGCGCCGGCTTGGCGGGGAGGAATTTATCATGTTTATCAAGAGGAGACATCTGGTCGCCTGTGCGTTTGCGGTCCTGACCGCCCTAGTTCTGGGGTTCCTCGCGGTAAATAGATATTTTCATCAACTCCGTTTTGATACCCGGGAGCAGCTTGAGCGGAGCCTCCTGGACACCGCGTCGCTGAACGTCGAGCAGTTCCAATCTGCAATTGATTTCCACATTCAGTTCCTGGAGTCGCTGTCCAGCCAGATGACGAACCAAACCGACCCCGCCTCCCTCATCGACTTGTTTGACCCCCTGCTGGATATGCACTTTGCCAAGCAAATTGGTTATGCCGCCCCCAATGGGGACGCCTACCTCAGCGGCGGACTGCGGGCCAATGTCGCCGGTCAGGACTTTTTTCAGCAGAGCATCCACGGCTCCCCCTTTCTCAGCGAAGCCATTCGCGCCCCCCAGGGGGAGGAGGTATATGTTCACAGCCTCCCGGTCTACGCGGGGGAGAAGACGGAAATCACTGGCGTCATGTTTGTCGTCTATGACGTTCCGGCCTTTACCAACGCGCTGCAGGTTGACACCTACGATGGCCGCGTAAATAGTTGGCTGCTCCGGTCCGACGGCTATGTCGTCTCCGTTTTCCACTCCAATCATCTCAAGCCCGGCATGAATATGTTTCAGGACTTTATGCGCACCAATCCCACCGTCAACGCCAGCGCAATTGAGACGTTGCGCCGGTGCATCGCGGAGGGAGATTCGACAATCGCCACCATCTCCGACGGGGAAAAGAGCTATTTCATCAATCTCACGGAGATTGCCAACGTACCCGGAGGCGACCGCTTGTTCCTTGCCACCACCATTGCCACCTCCATCCTCGGCAAGCGCATCCAGCCCCTTCTGGACGGCGCGAACACCTTAATTCTTACCATTGTAATTCTAATGCTCGCCTGCGCCGTGATTTTTATCATGACCTATCTCAAACAGCGGCGGGAGCTGTTCCGTCTGGCCTATACCTGCCCGTTGACCCGGATAGACAACTACCTCTCCTTCAAGGAAAAAATGCGCGCCGGCGTCGAGCTGAATGGGTCTGGTTTCGTCGTCTCGACCGATTTGCGCAGCTTCAGCACCATCAACAACGCCTTCGGCGCGGCAAAGGGCGACGAACTGCTCTACGCTTTGGCAAAAATCCTCAAGAGCCACGAGGGAAGCGGCGAGCTGGCCGCCCATGTGAGCTGCGACAGCTTTGTGCTGTTTCTCCACGCCGCCGACCGGGACGATCTGATCCGCCGCATCCGGCTCATTCGGAGCGATATTTTAGACCTCTCTCCCCTGCTCGATCTGCCCCAGCTCGTGCCACAGTTCGGCATATGTGCGGTGGAAAGCACCGACAGCCCGGAACAGGCCTACGGCAACGCCACCCTCGCCATGCAGTCTCTGCGTGAGCGCGTCGATTTCTTCTACTCCTTTTTTGATGACAACATCCGCAATCAGACTCTGGAAGCCCAGCTGCTTGAGGGCGAGTTTGAACAGGCATTAGCCGGACGGCAGTTTGAAATGTGGTATCAGCCCAAATTTTCTCCCTCCACCGGTGAAGTGGTGGCCGCCGAGGCATTGGTCCGCTGGCGCCGGCCAGACGGCACCCTGGTCTCTCCAGGAAAGTTTATCCCACTGTTTGAGCGCAACGGCATGATCGCCCATCTGGACGAGTACACCTTCGACGCGGTTTGCGCCCAGCAGCGTACTTGGATGAACCATGGCCTGGCGGTCGTACCGGTGTCGGTCAACGTCTCCCGCGTCAGCCTCTACTTCCCCAACATCACGGGGCGGTATATGATCGTGATGAACCGGCACGGCATCAGCACCGACCATGTCGAGCTGGAAATTACGGAGGGTGCGATTGAAAACAACATGGAAGTGGAAAACATCATCAATATTTTCCACTCCTGCGGCTTCCACATCCTGGTGGATGACTTTGGAAGCGGCTACTCTTCTCTGGCGACATTGACCAAAAAGTGCTTTGACAACATTAAAATTGACAAAAGTTTGGTGGACTGCATTGGCACGCCTGAGGGAGAATCTTTGCTGGAATCCATCATGCAGCTCTCCCACAAGTTCAATATGACGGTCACCGCGGAAGGGGTCGAGCACACACAGCAGCGAGATTTCCTGATTATCCACGCCTGCGACAATGTCCAGGGCTATTACTACTCCGAACCTTTGCCCGCAGCCGAATTTAGCGTTTTGCTGAATAAACGGGCCAGTTGACGCCTGGCTTCACCCTCTTGGACCAGCGCAGTCCTCCCTCAACGGGGAGGGCTGTTTTTGAAATTGGGGAACTGCGGCGCCACCATATACGAAAACAGACAGAAAGGATACGCACATGTTTAAGGGATTTACCGGCGAGACCATCGACTTCCTCTGGGGCATCCGCCTCAACAACAATCGGGAATGGTTTGAAGCCCACAAGGAAATCTATCTGGCGGAGCTCTACCGGCCCATGGTCGAAATGGCCGACGAGCTCTGCGAGTATCTTCGCAGCCTGCGCCCAGACCATGGTCTGGCCCGCAAGGTGACCCGCATCTATCGGGACACCCGGCGGCTTTTTGGCAAGGGGCCTTATAAAGACGGGCTGTGGTTTTGCGTTGACCAGCCGTCGGAGGACTGGCGGGATAAACCAACCTTTTACTTTGAGATCGACCCGGACTGCTATTCCTACGGCCTGGGGGATTTGGCATCGCCGCTGTCCATGGCAAAGCTCCGCGCCCGGATGGAGCGGGACCCAAAGCCTTTGGAAAATTTGGTTCGCGCGTTAGAGCGGCAGGAGGAGTTTGTACCGGAGCTTCCGCAGTACAAGCGGTCAAAGGGCGCGGCCCCTTCCAAGCTGCTTGCGCCCTGGTATCAGGCTCGGAATTTCAGCATCGTTTACAGGAATAGCCCGTCGGAAGAACTGTTCAGCCGGGAGATTGTGGAGCGGGTGAAACGTGGCTTTTTGTTTCTTTTGCCCTTCTATGATTACTTCGTAACCCTTGCCTCCGACCCAGCGCCCACAGATTCCAACTAATCCGCCTTACCGCACTGGTCACAGAATCCGGAACAGCCTCTCTCCAACTCTGGCGGGAGGGACCTCCCATTGCGCGTATAATAATCCTGTACAGCGGCCCGTACCGCTTCCTCGGCCAGGACCGAGCAGTGGAGCTTCACCGGCGGCAGTCCGTCCAAAGCTTCTACCACCGCTTTGTTGCTCAGTTTCATGGCCTCCTCTACACGCTTGCCCTTGATGAGTTCCGTCGCCATGGAGCTGGTTGCAATCGCCGCGCCGCAGCCAAAGGTGTTAAATTTCACGTCCTGAATCATTTCGTCCTGAATCTTCAAATAAATTTTCATAATGTCGCCGCACTTGGCGTTGCCAACCTCCCCAACGCCGTCGGCCTCTGGCAGTTCTCCGACATTCCGGGGATTCAGAAAATGGTCCATTACTTTTGCGCTATATTGCATATCAGTCAACCTCCTTCATCTTTTTCCAAACCGGAGACATCTCCCGCAGTCTTGCAACCAACCGGGGTACCGCCTCCAAGATATGGTCGATCTCCGCCTCCGTATTATAAGCGCTCAAGCTCAGGCGCAGCGAGCCGTGAGCAATTTCATGGGGCAGGCCGATGGCAAGCAGCACATGGCTGGGGTCCAGCGAACCTGAGGTGCAGGCCGAACCGGAGGACGCAGCGACCCCCTCATGGTCCAGCAGAAGCAGCAGACTTTCCCCTTCTATCCCTGGAAAGCTGAAATTGACATTGCCCGGCAGGCGCTTTGTCCGGTCTCCGTTGAGCCTTGCCAACGGGATTTGGGACAGGCCCTCAATGAGACGGTCACGCAGGGCGGAGGTCTTCTCGTTGTGCTTGTCCATCTTTTCGCAGGCTTCCCTTAGAGCCGCCGCCAGTCCTACGATGCCGGGAACGTTTTCTGTTCCCGGCCTTTTGCCGCGCTCTTGGCCGCCGCCTTCGATCACATTGGTCAGCGGGACCGCGCCGCGCCGCGCGTAGAGAACACCAACCCCTTTTGGCCCGTGAAATTTATGCGCAGACAGGGACAACAAGTCCACATTCTGCGCCTTGACGTTCAGAGGCACGTGTCCCCCAGCCTGTACCGCGTCGGTATGGAACGGCGTCCCGACAGCGCGGCACACCGCGCCGATCTCCGTGAACGGTTGGATCGTCCCGATCTCATTGTTGGCGGCCATGATGGTGACGAGGGCCGTATCGGCCCGGAGGGCGGATCTCACATCTTCCACCCGGACCACGCCGTCCTCATATACGTCCAAAAGCTGGACCTCAAAGCCCTCTTGTTCCAGCCGTTGAAGGGTATGAAGTACGGCATGGTGTTCAAATTTGCTGGAAATGATGTGCCTTTTCCCCCGCTTTGCTCCCGCCAGTGCCGCGGAACGGATGGCCTGATTGTCCGCCTCGCTCCCGCCGGAGGTAAAGTAGATTTCATCTGGTTCGGCGTGCAAGCACGCCGCCACGGTTTTACGGGCTCCAGCCACGGCCTCCGCCGCCCTGTTCCCAATACTGTTGGGGCTGGACGGATTGCCGTAGATTTGGTCGAAGTAGGGCAGCATGGCCTCTTTCGCGGCGGCGCTCATGGCCGTAGTGGCCGCGTTGTCAGCGTAAATCAAGATTGGGATCCTCCATTTCCCTAGTATTTTTATATGTTTATTATAGGCCCTATTTTTCCCTGTGTCAAGCCCTTCCTATTAAATTACTAGGAAATTATATCACGTAGTCATCTCCGGTCTGTTTTACATTCATTAGACTGGCGAGCGTATAGCTATCCAGAAAATCATTGACCAGGCGGTCCAGCTTTTTCCACATGGGCAATGTCTTGCAATTCGCTGCTCTGCTGCAAATCTCCGCGTCGGACATCAAACATGCCACTGAGGCCAGACCTCCTTCGGCCACACGGACGATCTCACCGGCTGTATACTGCTCCGGCTCTCTCGACAGTTGGTATCCCCCGCCCTTTCCCCGCAATCCGAGGAGAAGCTTGGCCCGTACCAGCGTCTTAATGATCGCCTCCAAGTATTTTTCCGAAATGTCCTGACGCTCCGCAATCTCTTTCAGCGGGATATAGCCATCCATCTGGTGCTCCGCCAGGTCAATCATAACACGCAGGGCATACCGCCCTTTTGTCGATACGATCATGCCGCTCCCTCCTTTTTCTACCTATTATACAATGTGGTTAGTAGGATTTCAATCGCTCTGTGCAAAGTTTCAATTGACATTTCCGGTCAGGAGGATTATAATCCCAATAAACCAACCAAGTTAATATGATTTATAATTGGAGGTCTTACCATGGCTAACATCTATACGTCCGCCGACCAGTTGATCGGCAAGACTCCTCTCCTGGAACTGACCGGTATGGAGCGGGAACACAAGCTGGCGGCCAAAATCCTGGCCAAGCTGGAATATTTTAATCCCGCCGGGTCGGTCAAGGACCGGGTCGCCAAGGCAATGATCGACGACGCTGAGCAAAAAGGGCTTTTAAACGAACATTCTGTCATCATCGAACCAACCTCCGGCAACACCGGGATTGGTCTGGCCTCCGTCGCCGCAGCGCGGGGCTACCGCATTATCATCGTTATGCCCGAGACCATGAGCGTCGAACGGCGGCAGCTTATGAAGGCTTACGGCGCAGAATTGGTCCTCACCGAGGGGGCAAAGGGTATGGCGGGCGCAATCGCCAAAGCAAATGAGTTGGCCCAAGAACTCCCCGGCGCGTTTATCCCCGGCCAATTTGTGAACCCCGCGAACCCGGCCATTCACAAGGCCACTACCGGCCTTGAGATTTGGGAAGATACTGGCGGCGAGGTCGATATCTTCGTGGCCGGCGTGGGGACCGGGGGTACGATCACCGGCGTGGGCGCTTTATTGAAGGAGCGGAAGCCGGAGGTAAAAATCGTTGCCGTGGAACCCGCCTCCTCTCCGGTCCTGAGCAAAGGAACAGCCGGTTCTCATAAAATCCAGGGCATTGGCGCGGGCTTTGTGCCGGAGGTGCTGGATACGCACATTTATGATAAAATTATTACGGTGGAAAACGACGACGCATTTGCAGCGGGCCGGGAAGTGGGCCGCCTTGAGGGTATATTGGTGGGCATCTCCTCCGGCGCGGCTGTCTGGGCGGCCATTGAGCTGGCAAGGCGGGATGAAAATAAAGGTAAGACTATCGTTGCCCTGCTTCCCGACACCGGTGACCGTTACCTTTCCACGCCCTTGTTTGCATGAGGAAATATCGCTATGAAAAGCTATCAATTTGAAACCCTTCAACTCCACGCCGGTCAAGAACAAGCTGATCCCGCCACTGACGCGCGGGCCGTACCCATTTATCAGACCACCTCCTATGTCTTCCACAACGCCGCCCACGCCGCCGCCCGCTTTGGACTCGCCGACAGCGGCAACATCTACGGACGACTGACAAACTCGACGCAGGACGTCTTGGAAAAGCGTGTCGCCGCCCTGGAGGGGGGCACCGCCGCTCTGGCCCTGGCCTCTGGCGCGGCAGCTATTACCTACACCATTCAGGCGTTGGCCCAGGCCGGCGGCCATATTGTGGCGCAAAAGACCATCTACGGCGGCACCTTCAATCTGCTCGCCCACACCCTTCCTCAGTTTGGGGTCCGGACCACCTTTGTAGACGCCCACAACCTTACTGAGCTGGAGGCCGCAATCCTGCCCAACACCAAGGCCGTCTATCTGGAAACTCTGGGGAACCCCAATTCAGACATTCCCGACATCGACGCCATCGCCGCCATTGCCCACAGGCATGACTTGCCGCTGGTCATTGACAATACCTTCGGCACCCCCTATCTGATCCGTCCCATTGAGCATGGCGCCGATATCGTCGTCCACTCGGCCACCAAGTTTTTGGGCGGCCACGGTACCACTTTGGGCGGCGTGATCGTGGATTCCGGGAAATTCGATTGGAAAGCCAGCGGCCGGTACGCCCCCATCGCCGAGGCCAACCCCAGCTATCACGGCGTTTCCTTCGCGGACGCCGCGGGCCCCGCCGCCTTTGTAACCTATATCCGCGCCGTCCTGCTTCGCGACACCGGCGCAGCTATCTCCCCTTTCAATGCCTTTTTGCTGCTTCAGGGCATAGAAACCTTATCCCTTCGTCTGGACCGGCACGCGGAAAATACCCGGAGGGTCGTGGAATATCTCACCAGGCATCCGTTGGTGGACCAGGTCAATCATCCCTCCCTGCCCGATCATCCCGACCACGCGCTGTATGAAAAATACTTTCCCAATGGAGGCGCGTCCATCTTTACCTTCGAGGTCAAGGGCGGGCAGGATGAGGCTTGGCGGTTTATCGACAATCTGGAAATCTTCTCCCTTCTGGCCAATGTGGCCGATGTCAAGTCTTTGGTCATCCATCCGGCCAGCACCACTCACAGCCAGCTTTCCTCCAAGGAACTGCTGGATCAGGGAATTAAGCCAAATACCATTCGTCTTTCTGTCGGCGTCGAGCATATTGACGACATTCTCGCCGATTTGGAAAGAGGCTTTTTGGCGGTCTGAACCGGCGAAGGAGGCCGCCCGCAACAGCGCGGGCGGCCTCCTTTTGGTACAATCCCATTTGTCAATATTGCGAACGGGAGTTGAAAACAGGAAAGGAGCGTGATATAGTTTAAAAAAGCGGAGGCGATGTATGATGAAAAAACTGACCGACACCGTTGTCGCTCGGTGGTATCGCGCGGTACGCCGCTTTTCCGCCTCCCACATCGCCTTCAGCCTGATCTCTTCCGGTATCCTGATTCTTCTTTTGATGGCGCTGATGTTTCAGACCTATTTGAAAAACGCATACTATCAGTACCTCCTGGACGAAACCACACGGACAGGGCGCATGATTCTGGATGCCGCCGCCGCCAATCTCAACGGTTCTTTTCGCGAGGCCCTCCTCGCCGGCGCGGTGGCGGCTACTGACACCGATCTCCAGACAGTGGCGGAACGGGTCTGTACCGGGGATGGCGTCACCGTCCAAGACCGGCTGGCGTTGGGGACCAAGCTGCGTGACGTCACCAATTACGGCGCGTATTTTGCCGCCGCGACGGTCTTCACCGAGGACGGTCTCCTGATGGAGTACGGACGCTATTGGGGTGACAGCGGCTATCGGACCGCATGGCGCGAGGCGGAGCTTCCCGTGATGGAACGGCTCTACCAGGACGTCATGAGCCATACCGACAGCGGCGGTACGGTATATCGGGCGGAACCGCAGGCGTACCGGCATCCCGCCTATCCGGAGATGCGCCTGGTTCATTTGGCTTTTCCTCTGGTGGGCGGCAAGGTGCGCATTCGAGACGCGGATGCGGTGGTGATTCTTACCTTCCGTCTGGACCGGCTCGTTCAGAACAGCGGCTTGGCCAGCGGGCAGCAGGAGAGTATCGTGGAATATATCACGGACGCGCGCGGCAATCTCATATTCCACAATGGCGGCGGCTGCCAGGTGGATGAAACGCTCCTTCAGCTGCATGCAAAGCCGCTGAATTACTTTGGCTGGACGCTCCACACCGGTCTCGACGCCCGGCGCATTGAGGCGCGCGTCAACGAAATGTACGCGCAGGCCGGCGTGGTCTATTTTGTACTTTTGGTGCTGACCGTCTTGGTGTGGCAATTATCCATCCGCCGTATTCTTGAGCCTGCGCGGGCCATCCGGAACGCCATGGAGCGCATTGGCGGCGGCGCATTCGACAGCCGGATCGCGGTACGCGGCAAGCATGAGCTCTGGCAGCTCGCCGAACAGTACAACCGAATGGTTGCGGCGCTGGAACGCCAGCGCCGGGAGACCCAACGCGAATTTCAGGAGAAAACCTTATCCGTCCAGCGCCAAAACGAGGCCGAGCGGGAGGCGCTGGAGTCCCAGATCAACGCGCATTTCCTCTTCAACACCCTTGGGGCCATCAATTACTCCGCCATTGAAAATGGAAATACAGAGGTTTCTGAGCTCCTCAAGAGTCTGTCCAACATTCTTTTTTACAGCTTTTCCAAGGAGACCAGGACGGTTACCCTTGCCATGGAGCTCGACTGGGTACGCCAGTACCTCTACCTCCAGAAGTACCGGCTGATGGACGTCTTTGACTATGAGATTCACTTTCAGGAGGAATATGGGGAATGGCCCTGCTGCAAGCTCTTCCTACAGCCCTTTGTCGAAAATTCCATCCTTCACGGCTTTGAAGGCTGGGAACAGGGCGGACGGATTTCCATCGTGGGCCGTTCTATGGGCGGCCGCCTGCTGATTGAGATTCAAGACAATGGACGGGGCATGGCGCCGGCGGAAGCCGGTTCCATACGGTCGATACTGAACGAGACCCACGCCCTGGCGCTCAAGGACGCCGAACGGGCGGGCATTGGCATCCGCAACGCCATCGCCCGGCTTCGGATGTATTACGGCGAGGGCCTTTCCGTCAGCCTGGAGACCGCACCAGGACGCGGGACCCAGTTTTCCTTCCTGCTTCCCATCCCGCCGGAATTTATGGACGCGGGCAGCACATTGGAGGACGAGGTATGAAGATCATCGTGGTGGAAAACGAACAGCGCGCCAGAGAGGGCATTATCCGTCTGATCGGTATGCTCTCTGAGGAATACGAGGTCGTGGCCCGAGCCTCCAATGGGGAGACGGGACTGGAGCTGATCGTGCAGTTGGAGCCGGATGTGGTATTCACCGACATCAAAATGCCCTATATGAATGGCGTCGAACTGATTCGCGCCGTGCGCGCCCGGGGGTTCCGGACGGAATTTGTCGTCGTCAGCGCTTACGCCGACTTCAAGATGGCGCAGCAGTGCATCTCACTGGATGTGGCGGACTATCTGCTCAAACCGTTGACCCGCAGCGATATGGAGACCGCGCTCAGCCGCATCCAGGCCAGACTGGATGGACGGCGGGTCTATCCAGCCGCCGAACCGGACAGTCTCCGCAAGCAGTACCCCGATGCCCACCCGCTGGTTCTGCGCGCCCTCGACGCCATCCAGTCCGGCTACGGCGGTAAAATCAGCCAAAAGGGGCTGGCTCAGCAGTTGGGCATCAGTCCGGAGTATTTCAGCTACCTGTTCTCCATCCATGTAGGGGAGCCCTTTTCCTATTTCCTGCGCCGCTACCGCATCCGGCAGGCGCTGCTGCTCTACCGGCGAAAGGATGTAGACCGAAAAAGCGTCCCATATGCCGTCGGTTTTTCTGATCCGAAGTATTTCAACCGCGTCTTTCGGGAATTCACCGGAAAAACCCCGTCAGAATATCTGCGCGAGCAGGATAAATCTTAAATATTTCCTCATTATCTTATTTTTTTGCCCTACCAAATTGTGAGCTATCTTAAATCTTTAAGTTGTGCATCTTTTCAAAAAATGTTAAAATATAGACAATATCCCGCAAGGATAGCAAGCTGTATTTGTGCAAAAGGCAAATATAGCTTGGCATAACATTCCACTTTTTGAAGGAGGAACCAAGATGAAAAAAGCATTGTCCCTACTGTTGGCCCTGACCATGCTCCTGTCCCTCGCGGCCTGCGCCGCCAAGACGGAACCCACCACGCCTGCGGCTGACCCATCCACACCCGCCGCCGACACGCCCACCACGCCGGCAACCGACCCTGCCGCCGACGCTCCCACAACCGAACCCGCCGCCGGCGCGGTAGAAATCGACCTGTGGCACTATTTCGACTCTTCCAACGATAAGCAGGCTATTATTGACTGGATTGACGAATACAACACTTTACAGAGCGACATCCACATCAACTGCACTTACGTCTCCCGCGACGAGTTGATGAATCAGTACACCATAGGCGCGCTCTCCGGCGAACTGCCTGACATCGGCATGGTGGACTCCCCCGATATGGCCTCCTATATCTCTCTGGGCGTATTCGACGATATCACCGACGAACTGAACGCCTGGGGTGAGCTGGATAACTTCTACCCCGGCCCGCTGAGCTCCTGCATGGACTCCGAGGGCAGAATCTACGGCCTGCCGCAAAACTCCAACTGCCTGGCCCTGGCCTGTAACATGGACGCTCTCAAGGCCGCCGGATACGACCACATGCCCACCAGTTTGGCGGAGCTTCAGGAAATGGCGCTTGCCTGCAACGACCCCGCCACCTCCACCTACGGCATGGCGATGTGCTGCGTCTCCACCGAGGAAGGCACCTTCCAAATCCTGCCTTGGCTGCGCGGCACACAGGACGGCCAGGAAGTCAACGTCGATGACCTGACCGCTCCCTCCGCCGTCAAGGGTCTGACTGCCCTTGCCGACATGATAAACAACGGCGCGATGAGCAAGGAGTGCATCAACTGGACCCAGTCCGACGCCTTTAACCAGTGGTGCGCCGGCAAGGCCGTAATGTGTGAGATCGGCACCTGGCATCTGGCCATGATTCAAGACGCCGGCGTGAGCTTCAACTACGACTTCTGCCTGCTGCCCACCGGCGACGAGGGAACCTCCAGCTCCACCATCGGCGGCGAGAACTTCGGCGTATGCACCGGCGCGAACGCGCGCGAGGCCTGCATCGAGTTCCTCCAGTGGCTGTGCTCCAAGGAGAAGGAAGGCGAGTGGGGCGTCGTGGCCGGCAAGATTCCGACCCGCTCCGACTCGGTCTCCAACTACGACTACGAGCAGAAGGGCTTCGCCGTCTTCACCGAAGAGATGAACTACGCTGACGCCCGCGGCCCGCACGCTGAGTGGCCGACCATTTCCGAGGCGATTTACACCGCCACCCAGTCGGTCTTTGTCAACGGTGCCGACCCCGCGGCCGCCCTTGAGACCGCGATGGCCACCATTAAACCCATCACCGACGTGACACCGCTGCCGTAAGGACTTGGACAGCGCTTCCCGCCAGCGGCGCTATGCCTCTGGCGGGAAAGTTCTCTATGAGATTATTCAGAGAAATGAGGCGAAATTATGGGAAAAACGCTGAAACAAGCCCGCACCGGGCGCGAAGCCTACTGCTTCATCCTGCCCGCCTTTATCTATATGCTCATCGTGCTGGGCTACCCGCTGGTCTACAACCTGTATTTGAGCTTCCGCAACGTGGACGTCAAAAACCTGACCAAGGGAGGCGACATCTTTGTCGGCCTGACCAACTATAAAAATCTCTTTGCCGATCCCACCTTCCGGTTGGTTTTGCGAAATACCTTCGTCTTTACCATCGCCTGTCTGGTCTTCCAGTTCACCATCGGCTTTGCGCTGGCGCTGTTCTTCAATCAGAAATTCAAACTCGCCGGACCGGTTCGCGGGATGCTGCTCGTCAGCTATATGATGCCGATGTCGGTCACCGGCCTGCTGGGCAAGAACATCTTTTCCAACGCGGGGCTTATCAACGATCTGCTCCTCAAAGTCGGCATCGCCGGCCCGGAATGGCTGGTGAACGGTACAACGGCCATGATCGCCATCATTGTGATGAACTGCTGGGTGGGTATTCCCTTTAACATGCTGCTGCTGATGTCCGGCCTGACCGGCATCTCCAACGACATCTATGAGGCGGCGACCATTGACGGCGCGTCCTGGTCTCAGAAATTCCGCTATATCACGCTGCCGCTGATGAAGAGCTCCATCATGGCCGTGCTAATGCTCGGCTTCATCTACACCTTCCGCGCTTTCGATTTGATGTATATCATGACCGCCGGCGGACCGGTCAACGCCACCGACGTGCTGGGCACCTATTCCTATGTCCGTTCCTTCACTCAGTACAAGTTCTCCGAAGGCTCGGCCATTGCCATGGTGCTGTTCGCGTGTCTGTTCATTGTCGGTCTGTTTTACCTGAAACTGCTCTCCAAGGAGGATGACTAACATGAAAAAAACCTTCCTGAACGAGAAGCGGCGAGCTATCCTTAACTGTGTGATCGCGGTCATCATCGCCATTATCTTCCTGTTTCCCATCTACTGGCTGGCGCAGATTTCCTTTAAATCGGACTCTGAAACCTTCGGAAAGGTCCTCAGCTACTTCCCCCGCGAATTTACCGTGCAGCCCTGGCTGGAAAACCTGCGCGACCCCACCTTTTTGATGTCTCTGCGCAACAGCTTTATCAACGCGTTTCTGACCATGGGCATCGCCCTGCTGCTGGGCGTCCCCGCCGCCTACGGCATGGGACGCTTCAAGGTCCCGGGCGGCAGCATCTTCCTTCTGACCTTCCTAGTCGCCCAGATGCTGCCCCCTTCCCTGACCTTGACCCCCATGTACCTCATCTTCAATAAGCTTCACCTTTTGGGCACCCGCTTCGCCGCCCCCATCGCCATCGCGGCGGGCTCCATTCCCTTTGCAATCGTCACTCTGCGGCCCTATTTTAAGAGCATCCCAGCCGCCCTCGACGAGGCCGCCCGCATCGACGGCTGCAATGCCTTCACCGCGTTCTGGTACGTCATGATTCCCGCGGTCAAGACCGGCATCATCACCATCACGGTCATTTCCTTCCTCAACGGCTGGAACGATCTGGTCTACTCCATGACCTTCAACGTTGTCCCGGAGATGCGCCCCTTGACGGCCAACATCTATAAATTCCAGAACGCCTATGGAACCCGCTGGAACTGTATCATGGCTTACGGAACCATCCTTGTGATCCCAGTCGTACTGCTCTTTATCTTTATGCAGAAATACATCGTGGGCGGTCTTGTGGCCGGCGCGGTTAAAGATTAGGAGGCTAATTTAAAATGGCAAAACAAGATCACGACGAAGTACAAGTCGTTTACGGCTATTTTGAACAGAAGGGAAACGCCCTCTGTTACCGCTACGAGGCTGAGCGTCTGGTTATCGAGCCCTGGGGAGCAAACAGCCTGCGCGTTCGCGCCACAAAGATGGCCGAAATGCCGCCGGAGGACTGGGCTCTCCTCGCGCCCGAAAACCCCGGAACACCCCAGATTACCGTGCGTGAGGATGGGGCAGAGATTGTCAACGGCAAGCTCCGCGCAGAATTGAATCTGATCGGCAAGCTGACCTTTTACAACCAGAAGGGCGAGGTGCTGCTGGAGGAATATGTCCGCAACCGCAAGGACATGTTTGGCAGCACATGCAGTTCTCTGTGCGTAGAAGCACGCGAGTTCAAGGCCATTATTGGCGGAGACTACAAGCTGACCGCCCGTTTCGTCTCCGAACCGGGGGAAAAGCTCTATGGTATGGGACAATACCAGCAACCCTATCTGGATCTCAAGGGCGCCGACCTTGAATTGGCCCAGCGCAATTCTCAGGCCAGCGTTCCCTTCCTGCTCTCCAGCCTCGGCTACGGCTTCCTCTGGAATAACCCGGCGGTTGGGCGGGTCAACTTCGGCAAAAACATCACCACCTGGGAGGCGTTCTCCTCCAAGAAGCTGGACTACTGGATTACCGCCGGCGACACCCCCGCCGAAATTGAGGAGGCCTATGCTAACGTCACCGGCAAGGTCCCCATGATGCCCGACTACGCGATGGGCTTCTGGCAGTGCAAGCTCCGCTATCAGACCCAGGAGGAGCTTTTGGAGGTCGCCCGCGAATACAAGCGGAAGGGATATCCGGTCAGCGTAATTGTCGTGGACTTCTTCCACTGGCCCTGCCAGGGCGAATGGAAGTTCGACCCCACCTATTGGCCCGACCCCGACGCCATGATCGCCGAGCTCAAGGAAATGGGCATTGAGCTGATGGTGTCCATCTGGCCCACGGTGGACTACCGCAGTGAAAACTTCGACGAGATGCAGTCCAAGGGCCTGTTGATCCGGGTGGAGTCGGGCTATCCGATCTCCATGGATTTCCAGGGGAATACCCTGCACTTTGACGCGACCAACCCGGAGGCGCGCGACTATGTCTGGGACAAGGCAAAGCGGAACTATTACGACAAGGGCGTCCGCGTGTTCTGGCTGGACGAGGCCGAGCCCGAGTACACCTACTATGACTTCGAGAACTACCGGTATCATCTGGGGCCCAACGTCCAAGTCGGCAACATCTATCCGCTGATGTACGCTAAGACCTTCTTTGACGGCATGAAGGCCGAGGGACAGGAAAATATCATCAATCTGCTTCGCTGCGCCTGGGCCGGCTCCCAACGCTACGGCGCGCTGGTCTGGTCGGGAGACATCAAGTCCTCCTTCCCCAGCATGAAGAACCAGCTCGCGGCGGGCCTCAATATGGCCATTGCCGGCATCCCCTGGTGGACCACCGACATCGGCGGCTTCTTCGGCGCCAACATCAACGACCCAGCCTTCCATGAATTGCTGATCCGTTGGTTCCAGTACGGCTGCTTCTGCCCGGTCTTCCGGCTCCACGGCTACCGCTGGCCCTTGCAGCCCCAGTACGGCACGACTGGCGGCGCGAGCTGCATTTCGGGCGCGCCCAACGAGGTGTGGAGCTATGGCGAAGAGGTGGAAAAAATTCTCTCCTCCTATCTGTTCCTTCGGGAGCGGATGCGTCCCTACGTGACCGAGCGGATGCGGGAGGCCCACGAAAAGGGCACCCCGGTCATGCGCCCGCTGTTCTACGACTTCCCCAAGGATACCCGCTGCTGGGAGGTGGAGGATCAGTATCTGTTTGGCCCCAGCATTCTGGTCAAGCCCATCACCGACGCCGGATGCCGTGAAACCTCTGTCTATCTGCCCGCCGGGGCTAAATGGACCAACGCCTGGACCGGCGAGACCTATGACGGCGGACAGACGGTCACGGCTGCCGCGCCCATTGCGCAAATTCCGCTCTTTACACGGGACGGTTTTGCACTGTCCGTAACACAATAGCCAATAGGCTGGATTCACCGGTTTTGTCCAACGCCGGTGAATCCAGCGCCGAAAGGGAGGCCGCCGGGATGAAACGGAAACAGACTGAAACAAGGCGATTTTTTCAATTTGGCGGGGATTTCTACGCCTATTCCGAAAAACTCTTCGACCTTGTTGCCCTCAGCGTTTTCTTTGTACTCGGCAGCCTCCCCGTTGTCACCATGGGGGCCTCGTTCAGCGCCCTGTACCATGCGGCGGTCCGCTCGATCCGCCAAAGTGACGGCTCTGTCAGCCATCAATTCTGGCGCGCCTGGAAGCGCGACCTGCGGCAGTCCCTGCCCGTCTGGCTGACTGTCGCGGGCGCGCTCTTTTTGCTGCTGCTGAACGTCGGCATTCTGCGGGAAAAAATTACCGGACTGGCGGGGCTGTTCTTTCTGATCTTCTACTGGGTCCTCCTCTCCCTGGCCGTGGTGACGGGCTGCTACGCCTTTCCCGCTCTGTCGCGCTTCGACATGCCGGCGGGCTGGATTCTCAAGCTGGCCCTCTATATGACCTTCCGCTATTTTCCCATTTCCCTGCTGCTGCTGGCGCTGTTCGCGCTGGCTTACCTTCTTTTGCTGCGCTGGCTGCTGCCGCTGGTTTTTATCATACCCGCGGCGTTCGCCTGCGTGACTTCCATTCTGATTGAGCCGCTGCTCAAGCGGCATTCGCCGAAATCCGACGCTGAGGAGAACTGAATATGAAATTTACCAATGGTTTTTGGTTAATGAAACAAAATGTCGAACCCCTGTTCGCGGTGGAATACGCGGGACACGCGCTCGACGGCGATACGTTGACGGTCTACGCCGTGGGCAGGCATATCACAGGCCGGGGCGACTGCCTGAATGTCGGGATGCTGACCGTTACGCTGAAAAGTCCGCTGGAAAACGTTTTGCACGTCGAGCTGACCCACTTTGCCGGACAATGTGAACCGCGCGTCCGGCCCTCTGTCCGGGAAGCCGCTCCCCATGTGACAGTCACCGAGGACGAAACAGCACTGACGTTCCAGACCGGAACCCTCCGCGCCCAGATTTCCAAAGCCCCCAGTGATTGGCGCATCGAGTACTACGACGGTAGCCGCCACCTGACCGGCACCGATTACCGCAACATGGCCCGCATGCGCCGCCGGGACACCGGGGAGAGCTTTATGGTCGAGCAGCTCCGTCTGGACGTGGGTGAAACTGTCTACGGTCTGGGGGAGCGTTTTACCCCCTTTGTCAAAAATGGGCAGACGGTGGAAAATTGGAACGAGGACGGCGGCACCGCCAGCGAACAGGGCTACAAGTGTATCCCCTTCTATCTCAGCAGCCGGGGCTACGGCGTGCTGGTTGACACGGCGGGCGAAGTGTCCTTCGAGATCGCCAGCGAAAAGGTGGAGGAGGTACAGTTCTCCGTCCCCGGCGAGACGTTGGGCTACTATCTGATCGCCGGCGGGACCCCCAAGGGAACGGTCTCCCGTTACTGCGCGCTGACCGGACTGCCCGCCCTGCCCCCCGCGTGGAGCTTCGGCCTTTGGCTGACCACCTCCTTTACCACCGACTACGATGAGGAGACCACCTCCCGGTTTATCCAGGGCATGGCTGACCGGGGCATTCCCCTGCGCGTGTTCCATTTTGACTGCTACTGGATGCGCGGCTACCATTGGTGCGACTTTGTCTGGGACCCGGACGTCTTCCCCGACCCGCCCGCCATGCTCCGCCGCTATCATGAACGCGGCCTCAAGCTCTGCGTCTGGATCAACCCCTATATCGCCCAGCGTTCCCACCTGTTCCAGGAGGGTATGGAGCGGGGCTTTCTGCTGCGCAGGGAGGACGGCTCGGTCTGGCAGACCGACCTGTGGCAACCTGGGATGGCGCTGGTGGACTTCACTAACCCCGTCGCGGCGGCCTGGTATCGTGAAAAGCTCAAGGCTCTGCTCGACATGGGGGTGGACTGCTTCAAAACCGACTTCGGCGAGCGGGTCCCGGTACGTGGCATCCGCTGGTTCGACGGCTCCCATCCGGGCGATATGCACAACCAGTACACCTATCTCTATAACAAAGCTGTTTTCGATCTGTTGGAAACCGAACGCGGCAAGGGAGACGCCGTCCTGTTCGCGCGTTCCGCCGCGGCGGGCGGACAGCAATTTCCGGCCCACTGGGGCGGCGACTGCACGGCCTCCTATTCCTCCATGGCCGAAACGCTTCGGGGCGGCCTTTCCCTGGCCTGCTGCGGCTTTGGCTTTTGGAGCCACGACATCAGCGGCTTCGAGCAGACGGCGACGCCCGACCTCTATAAACGTTGGTGCCAATTTGGGCTTCTGAGCTCCCACAGCCGTCTTCACGGCTCGGACTCTTACCGGGTTCCCTGGCTGTTCGACGATGAGGCCTGCGTGGTGCTCAAGGAGTTCACCGAGCTGAAATGCAGACTGATGCCCTATCTATACGGGCAGGCGGTCTGCGCCCACCAGACCGGCGTTCCCATGCTGCGGCCCATGTTTATGGAGTTTCCGGAGGACCGGAGCTGTCAAACCCTTGACCTGCAATATATGCTGGGCGATACGCTGCTGGCCGCGCCGGTGTTTCGCGCGGACGGCGCGGCGGAGTATTATCTCCCCAAGGGCAAGTGGTATAATTTGCTGACCGGAGAGCTGCTCAAGGGACCGGGCTGGCATCAGGGCCGCTTTGACTACCACAGCATGCCTCTGCTGGCCGCGCCCGGTAAAATTCTCGCCATGGGGAACCGCTGCGACCGGCCCGATTACGATTTCGCAGAGGGGGTTACGCTGCATGTGACCTATCTGGAAGACGGCGAAGCCGCTGAGACCGTGGTCCCCGACCTCCATGGAAACCCGGTTCTGACCGCCCGCGCCGCACGGAGCGGAAACGAAATCCGTCTGAGTGTCCAGGGCGGCGGAAACTGGACCTGCGGCGCATTGTGGGAACCCGGCGCCACAGTCACCCGAACCGATGACGGCGCGGTCATCACACTGAAAGGAGGGGGCGTCCGTTGAAGCCGGTCTCGTTAAAACAAGTGCGCCTCCACGACAGCTTTTGGTCGCCATACCAAAAGCTGGTCTCAGACACGGTACTCCCCTATCAGGAAAAGATTCTCAACGATGAGGTTCCGGGGGCCGAAAAGAGCCACGCGCTGGCCAACTTTCGCATCGCGGCCGGGCTGGAGCAAGGCGAATTTTATGGCATGGTCTTTCAGGACAGCGACGTGGCCAAATGGCTGGAAGCGGCGGCCTATTCCCTCTGGGTCCATCCCGACCCGGCGCTGGAACAGCGGGCCGAAGCGGTCATTGACATCGTGGAAAAGGCTCAGCAGCCCGACGGGTACCTGGACACCTATTTCACAATCAAGGAACCGGAACACCGCTGGCAAAATCTGTTGGAGGGACATGAGCTCTATTGCATGGGCCACATGATGGAGGCTGCCGCCGCTTGGTATGAGGTCACCGGCAAGGACAAGCTGCTGCGGGTCGCCGAACGGATGGCCGGTCACATTGCCAACGTTTTCGGCCCGGACCGCTACGGTATTCCCGGTCATGAGGAGATCGAGGTTGGCCTGCTCCGCCTCTATCAGGTCACCGGGAAGGCCTCCTATCTTGACCTGGCAATGTATTTTCTCAACGCACGTGGAGAAAGGCCGGACTTTTTCAAAGAGGAAAAAGCGCGGCGCGATTTTTCCATTTTCGATATGGCCCCGGCCAATACGGCCTATAATCAGTCCTTCGCGCCGGTACGGGAGCAGTCCTCCGCCGAAGGCCACGCGGTCCGCGCCGTGTATCTGTACCGCGCCATGGCCGACGCCGCCGGCGCAACCGGCGATGAAGGACTGCGCAAGGCTTGCCGCCGGCTGATGGACAGCATCCGAAATCGGAAAATGTATGTGACCGGCGCAATCGGATCCTCCGGAGAGCTGGAAAGCTTCTCAAAGGATTACGATCTCCCCGGCGACAGGGCCTACGCCGAAACCTGCGCGCAGATTGGTCTGGTGTTCTTCGCCAAGTCCATGCTGGACCTGGAACCGGACGGGCGTTACGCCGATCTGATGGAGCGCTGTCTTTACAATTCCACCATCAGCGGAATGCAGATGGACGGCAAGCACTTTTTCTACGTCAACCCGCTGGAAACCAACCCCGGCCTGTCTGGGGAGGTCTTCGGGATGCGCCACGTACTGCCGGAACGTCCCGGCTGGTATCAATGCGCCTGCTGCCCGCCCAATCTGGCGCGGATGATTCTCTCTCTGGGGCGCTGCGGTTGGAGCGAGGGGGAGGACACCATTTTCGTCCACCTGTATCTGGGACAGACGGCGGAGCTGGCGCTCGCCCGCGTTGCGGTCGAAAGCGGCTACCCCTGGGAGGGCAAAGTTAAGTTGACCGTCACGCCAAGGGAGCGGAAGCGTTTCATGCTGGCCCTTCACGTACCCGGTTATCTGAACAGCGCCGATTTCCAGGTGCTCTGCAACGGTCAACCGTCGGACGGCGTCGTGGAAATGGGGTATTTTTACCTTGACCGGACCTGGTCGCACGGCGACACGGTGGAGTTGTCTTTCCCGCTGAAGCCGCGCAGGGTATACGGCACGGTACGCTGCCTTGACACGGTGGGAAAGGCGGCATTGGAGCGGGGGCCCATCGTCTACTGCTTTGAGGAGACGGACAATGGGTCCCAACTTCAAGCCCTCCTGCTGCGGCGGGACGCAGCAATCGAGGAGGTTTTGGAGACCGGCGGCGTCCTGGCTGGAACGGTGACACTGGCTGTGGACGGCCTGCGCGAGGCCGATTCCGACATTTTGTATGATACAAAGCCCCCCGCACGGTCCGCCGCCCGTTTGAAGGCCGTCCCCTATTATCTCTGGGGAAATCGTGGTCTGGGCCAGATGCGGGTCTGGCTCCGCGAGGGATAAGTCCGGTCCATCGCAAAACGACAGCTTTTCCGCCCATTTGGGTTGGAAAAGCTGTCATTTATTCGCTGTCAATATGGGAAACAGATATTTTATTGTGCTTAAAGTGAGCGGAGCGCGTCTTGCAGCGCCGTTTTCTGGGTCGTGCCCTCGTCCTTTTGCGTTTTGACAATTCGTGCCGGGACACCGGCCACCACCGCCCCCGCGGGGACGTCCTCAATGACCACACTGCCCGCGGCCACTACCGCGCCTTTTCCCACATGGACCCCCTCAATGACTACCGCGCACGCACCCACCAGTACGCCGTCCTCCACCACAACCGGCTTGGCGCTGGCCGGTTCAATGACGCCGGCCAGGACAGCATTGGCCCCGATGTGGCAGTGCTTCCCCACGGTGGCTCTGCCGCCCAGGACGGCTCCCATGTCGATCATGGAGCCCTCCCCTACTGACGCGCCGATGTTGAGGATAGCCCCCATCATGATAACCGCCCGGTCTCCGATCTCCACCTGTTCCCGGATAATGGCCCCTGGTTCGATTCTGGCGTTGGCGTTCTTGATGTCCAGAAGGGGGATTGCCGTATTGCGGCTGTCATTTTCCACCACCAAGTCCTCGATCTTGTCTTGATTGTCCCGCAGGATTGGACCCAGCTCCTTCCAGTCTCCAAAGACCACCTTGTCCCCCGCCCCGAACACCTTGGACGAGCCGTAGTCAATGGGGGCCTTTTCCCTTACCAGCAGCTTGACCGGCGTTTTCTTCTCCGACGCGGCGATATATTGAATCAATTCGTGGGCTTCCATAGATAGACTCCTTTCATTGTCTTGACGGCGGGACCGGTCATCCATACCTGCTCGTCCGCGTCAATGCTGATATGAAGTTCCCCCTTGGGAAGCAAAACGGTGGTTTCGGCGCCGCAGAGGTCCAGTTTCCACGCAGTCAGCGCGGCGGCGCAGGCTCCGGTGCCGCAGGCCAGCGTCAGACCGGCCCCCCGTTCCCAAGTCCGCATACGGAGCGTGTCCCGGCCTGTCACCTGGACCATGTTGACGTTGGTTTTCTCCCCAAACATTGGATGCCGGTGAATCGCCTCCGCAATGGGCAATAATTCGTCGTCCATCGCGTCGTCCACAAACCAGACCGTATGGACGGTCGACATAAAAAAACTATACAGACGCACGCTCCGTCCCATAACCTCCAACGGATCATCCCAGACAGGACCTTCCGTATGAATGGCAGCGGGGTCATAGTCGGGCTTTCCCATGGCGATTTGAGCCAAGAACGGGTCCCGGGAGATAATCCGAACCGTTTTAAGGCCCGCGCCGGTGCGAACGGAAAAACAATCCTCCGACGCCAACCCCTCGTCTAAACAGAACCGGGCAAAACAGCGAATTCCATTGCCGCACATGGGAGCGGGGCTCGCGTCGGCGTTGTAATATCGCATTTTCAACGGCTCCGGCTCTACAACAATCAATCCGTCCGCGCCGATACCGGTCCGGCGGTCACAGGCTGACACAATCAACGGAGCTAAATCCAGCCCATCGGCATCATGGGCGTGGACTATCAGAAAGTCATTGCCGCAGCCATGGTATTTTGTGACGGGCAGTTCGGGCATAAAAGGGCCTCCTCGCGTTTTTTTCGCATTATTGTAACGCGCTGTTTGGTGTTCGTCAAGTTTTTTCTCTTGTGTCTTGCTAAAATCAAATTTCTTTCCGGAGAGTAGGGGCACATCCGGCTGAAAGGGAATCCTCCTCCCGGCTTATCGGGAGGGGGGATTCCCTTCCATACATATACGGGCCCTACCTTTGCATCTAAAAATAGTTGTTGCAATTCCGCAGCATTTGTGCTATATTATAAGCACAACTAAATATGGCTTCTGGTGCCGTCCTTAGGGGACGGATAATAGGGAAACAGGTGAAAATCCTGTACGATCTCGTCACTGTATGCGGCGAGCGCACCGTCATGTTGGAAACAACAGCCACTGACCCGGATCAGGGTTGGGAAGGCAGCGGCGCGTGTTTGAGCTGTAAGTCAGGAGACCTGCCAGATGCTGGTACGGAGGACTTTTGTGTCCTGGATCACGAGGAATTGATCGATGCCGTATGTTCCCCCTTCTCAAGAGGGGGACCTTGTGGTCATCATGGAGAATGGTGGCCGCTTTTGTTCCTTCGTACTTTTTTCTTATGTAAAGAGGCGGTTTCCCGCTTCAAAAAAGTATGGGAGGATTTTTGTTATGAAGAAGTACATCAAACCGCTCGCATGGCTGCTGGCTTTGACGCTGACGGCGGCGTTGTTTGCCGGATGCGCCAAACAGGAAGCGCCAGCCCCCGCAGTGGAACCCGCGCCCGCTGCGCAGCCGGAACCCGTACCAGAAGCCGAACCCGAAGCGGCGCCCGCGCCCGTCCCCGAGGTCAACCCCGACGCAGAACCGGAATCTACTCCCGCCCCCGAGCCGGAAGCCGACCCGGCAGAGGAGGACGAGGAAAACTATGATACTGGCGACGCCTCTCTGGACGACCCGTTGAATCAGGATGATATTGGTGCGGATGAACTGCTGGTGGCCAGCTTTGGCACCAGCTTTAACGACAACCGCCGGCTGACGGTCGGAGCCATTGAAAAAGCTATGATCGCGGCCTTCCCCGACTGGTCGGTACGGCGCGGCTTCACCAGCCAGATTATCATCGACCATGTGAAAAGCAGAGATGGGGAGGTCATCGACAACATGACTGAAGCGCTGGACCGGGCTGTTGCCAATGGCGTTCAGCGGCTGGTCGTACAGCCAACCCATCTGATGGACGGGTTGGAGTACAATGACGTGGTAAATGAGGTCGCCCAATACGCCGACGCCTTTACCGCCGTTGCAGTCGGGAAACCGATTTTGATTTCAGATGCCGATTTCTCCGCTGTGGCCGACGCAATGGCGGACTGCACAAAGGAATATGACGACGACAAGACCGCCATTTGCTGGATGGGACACGGCACCGAGGCTGCGTCCAACAGCGTCTACGCCAAGATGCAGGAGGTATTGACCGAAAAGGGCTATCAGAATTATTTTGTCGGTACCGTCGAGGCCTCCCCTACCCTGGAAGACGTGCTAGCGTTGGTAAAGGCGGGAAACTATGAGCGCGTTGTGCTTCGGCCTATGATGATTGTGGCCGGCGACCACGCCAACAACGATATGGCAGGCGACGAAGAGGATACCTGGAAAACGCTGTTCGAGGCGGAGGGTTACGAAGTGGTTACCGACCTCACGGGCCTGGGCGAGCTCCCCGCAATCCAAGAGCTTTTAATCGCCCACGCCAAGGCGGCAATGGAAGAGTTGAAGTAATCGGCGAGATTGCCTTGAAACGAGGGCTGTTTGTCAAAATAAAAATTTATTCTGGAAACCTGTTGACAGAGACACCCTCCACCCCCTATAATTAAACTTGTAGTTTAATTATAGGGGGTCATTTTTATGGGGCGGAGAAAAAAGGAACCAAGAAATGTGCATCGGGAAAAAATTGCCTCGGTCGCTTCCGAATTATTTTTGGCAAGGGGTATTTCTGCAACATCCATGGATGATATCGCAAGAACCGCAGGGTATAGCAAAGCAACTCTCTATGTTTATTTTCAAAACAAGGAAGAAATTGTAAGCGTACTGGTACTGGACAGCATGAAAAAGCTCTGTGCTTATATCTCCTCCGCTCTGCGGCACCAGAAATCTACAAGAGACAAGTATGACCTTATCTGCCGGGAATTGGTACGGTATCAGGAAGAATATCCGTTTTACTTCAAAATTACACTGGAAACAATCAACATAGACTTTGAAAACCGGGATTATTTTCCGGAAGAAAAAGAGACATTTCAGATTGGAGAAGAAATAAATGAAATGATCCAGACACTTTTACTGTCCGGAATTGAAAACGGGGACCTCCGGCGGGATATCAAAATCGCACCCACAGCGTTTTCTTGTTGGGGTATGATGGCGGGCTTGATTCACTTTGCGGCAAACAAAAAAGACTATATTCAACAGACCATGGGATGGTCCAAAAATGAATTTTTACAGTATGGTTTTGACATGATTTATCAGTCTATTGTAAGCAGGGAGGACAAGCAATGAGCGCCAAGCGTGTACTCGCTATTCTGGGCAGCCCGCATTCAGACGGAATCACAGCCGCTATGTTAAATCACACGATTTGTCAGGCGGAAAAGGCCGGATATTTCGTAAGCAAGATTCATCTGTACAGCAAAAATCTGGCATTTTGTACAGGATGCAGAATGTGCTTTGTCTCTGGGACTTGTGTTCAAAAAGATGATATACAGGAGATCGTTTCTGCGATCCGTGAATGTGAAATTATAATTCTGGCGGCCCCTACATATTGGGCCAATGTGCCCGCCGTTGTCAAAAACCTTTTTGACCGCCTTTTGGGGACTGCCATGGAAGAAACGCCCACCTTTCCCAAGCCCCGTCTATCGGGCAAAAAATATATGCTTCTGACTGCCTGTAACACGCCCGCCCCGTTTTCATGGATATTTGGGCAGAGCAAGGGGGCAATCCGGAGCATGGATGAATTCTTCAAAACCGCCGGTATGAAATCAATGGGAAAAGCCGTCTGTGCAAATGCCGGTAAGAGAACAGCAATTCCGGCGCATGTGTTGCGGAAAATAACGAGGTGCTGGCAATGAAACGGTCTGTTAACAAAACGGTTATATGTATAATTGCAGCCGTTATTTGGGTTGGATTGCTTTGCCTTGCGATCTATTTGAAAAGCGTTTTTGATTATAAGCAGGCTGTGAATGAAATTACAATGGAGGACGTCTGTATCTCTGATCTTCCGGACGGTGTTTATCTTGGCGGGTGCGATGTTGACTTTATCCGCGCAAAGGTGGAGGTCACGGTTTATGGTGGACGCATTACCGAAATTAAAATCTTGGAACACAAAAACGAACGCGGTCAAGCCGCAGAAGCCGTGATTGACCAAATCATTTCCAAGCAGAAGGTCGATGTCGACGCCGTTTCCGGCGCAACCAATTCCAGTATGGTTTTGAAAAAGGCGGTCGAAAGCGCCTTGCGCGCAGCCCTCAATTAATGTTTATCATTTGACTTTACCGGCAGAGCATTGTACCACAGGCCACAATAACGCGCGCGCCGGCAGCCTGAACAAGCTGCCGGCGCGTACTTTGTTATACCTCAGTGTTGTCGTTTCGTCTTAACCCAGCAGAACGTCAGCTCGCTGCATGTCATGAATGTATCTTTTAATTGCCTGCGCAATCTGCATTTTAGTATTGGCGGATAGTGGCTTAGAATTGTATACGGCATAATACATGGCTGTCAGTTCCATTTTGGAGCTGTCCGACACAATAGACTCCAAACTATTTATTTGAAAACGGTCTATTACATCCTCTTTTTGATAAATATACTTCCCTTTATCCGTCGTGGATTTACTCCGCTCTTTTCCCTCTCGCAAGTTGTTTTTGTTGACTTTTTTTAGGATATTCAGAAAAAAGTCGACATCTTCAACTTTGCTCGCCAAATATTGCTGCCGAATTTCAGCTTCATGTATTAAGTTTAATCTATCAATAATCTCATTAAGCTCAGAAAGTTGTGCTTTTGAAATACACATGATTAACTCCTTTATGCTGGAAGTTATCCTGTTTATCCGCAATCCATAGCCATAATGCGGTCTAAAACCCTTTTGGACAATGCTTCATAGTCCTTTCGCGCTTTAGACACATCCCCTATTTCCGTACTTCTTGCAATATCAATATAATTGTTTATTTCTTCTTCAAAAATGAATATTTCATCCTCTTCGCACTTACATCTATGGCAAACGTTATCCTTTAACCGCCGCAACGACTGTCTATAATCAACCTGTCCCCTCATAAAAGTACAGAAAATGCCGACAAGCCTCGGCGGCGCACCAAAATAATGCTTCATTAAGGTACAGTCCTCGGATTCCACACAATATCTTTTATACGTCTTTTGAACAGTTTGGATATAGTGTGCCACGCCGTTCGTACTAATACTATCCAAAATAGTAGGAATAATATAAAAATCAGATGCTAAAAAGGCAGAACGCGTAATCAAGTTATTTGACGGGGGACAATCAATCAATACATAATCATATGTTTCGACTTTTAAAATGGCTTCAAGAAATTGCTTTAATATGGACAAATACTCTACATTGTCCTCCATCCTTACCGCCAACTCATCTAGTCCCATTCCGTTTTTATAAAACAAACTGGATGCAATAAAATCAAATTTTCCTTTTCTATATGTCTGTACAATGTCCTCACCAACGTGCAGATTCAGACTATTATACCTTTTTATTCGAGATATATGTAAATCAAAGACATAATTCAATGTTTTTGTTTCATCTAGGTCGCTTAATTGACCGTTATAATCATGATTGTTACTGATTAAGATTTCACTTAGGGAACTCTGAGGGTCTAAATCCAAAACCAGAATTCTTTTCCCTTCTATTGTAAAGTATTTTGCAAAATTTAATACGCTTGTCGTCTTCCCGACTCCGCCCTTATAATTTCCCACAAACAGTACTTTCGTATCCATGCAGATATCCCTTCTCCATCAACCCTCCGCTTGTGACAATCCTCTAATATCCTCTGTATTATCTGACAAAATTCGTTTTGACCGCCTTCTCCCTCTCCGGCAAGCCAAATTTGTCTTTTCCCAATTGAATGGATTTCATCAAAAACGACATGTTGCGCGCCAGCGTCCGCATCTGCTGAAGCCCCTCGGCATCCTGCCGCGCTTCGCCCGGGGCCGCGCCGTGGACTCCGTTCCAGTACTGCCCCGCCGCAACCGGCATGCCTGAAATGGTAAAGTATTTGTTCAGCTCGTCAAAGGTAGCCGTCAGGCCACCTCGCCTTGCCGCTCCTACCGCCGCGCCAACCTTCATCGTCTTGTCAAAATGGGTGCTGAAAAACAGTCTGTCCAAGTAGGCCACCAAGGTGGCGTTGGCGGAGCCATAGTATACGGGGCAGCCCACAACCAAGCCGTCCGCCTCCTCAAACAGCCGCGCCGTCTCGTTTACAATGTCGTCAAAACAACACTTGCCAGTTTCCACGCAGGACAGGCAGTCCACACAGCCCCTGACCGCCTTGCCGCCGATATGCACCAGCTCCGTCTCGATTCCTTCCGCGTGAAAAATCTTTTCCATCTCTTGGAGCGCTACGGCGGTATTGCCCTCCCTGCGCGGGCTTCCGTTGACCAATAATACCTTCATATCCTCACCCCTCGACGCAATTTCGTCTCCCCGCTACTTGGGAAGCGTGATCCCACAGACGTTTACATCCACGCCCTGCACTTTGCAGCCGGTCATGGACGCAACGGCGGTGGTCACCTGCTCCTGAATCTTTTTGGCAACCTCGATGACCGAATACCCGAAAAGCAACGTCACGTCGCAGGCAATGGTCACGCTCTCCTCCTCAAAGGCCAGCCGGATGCTCTTGCCCAGGCCGCGCTTGCTCAGACGGTCGGTCAGGTCCGGGGCGGGGTTGGGTCCGACGCCATAAACCCCTTCCACTTCCATCACCGCCATGGCGGCAATAGACACAATTACCTCCTCGGAGATGTGAATCACGCCGCCCTTCTGCGCGGCGGAAAGATATTCCCGGTTTTCAGCCATTGATATTCCATCCTTTCGTTTTTTCTATTGTAGCACATTTGCCGAAAATTACAATAGGCCTTGTTTAAAATATGAGATGGGGACGGGTCAATCCATCAGTGATCTGTTATATGTGAAACGCGGCCTCTGTTTCGTTTTCGAAACAAAGGCCGCGCGTCTGTTTATAAGCGGTACTGCTCTAAATTATTTCCGCCAGCACCTGCACTGCTCGATCCGCTTTCCACCGTCGCCTTGCTGTTCATCATAAGCCATTCCCTTCAGCAAATCGCAGGGAAATTCCTGACACTGTCCGCAATGCGCATGCCCCTTTTCCTCACAGCACGCTTTCACCGGACATCTGTCCCCCCAAAACGGCTTTTGAATACGAATGCAGCCGGCACAGTCCATCTGCTCGCGGTACCCGCATTGGCTGCATAAAATGCCGCACCGCGATTGCACCGCGTCCGGCTCACAATCCGTTAAGCCAACATAAATATGTATTTCCGCATTTTCCATGCTGTCATCCTGGTATTCCTCAAAATCACACTGAAAACGCCTTGGCAGGTCCATCCGCCATATTTCCTGCCACGCCGCGCCCACCGCCTGCACCATGTCGCCGTGAATTACAAATTTCGCATACCGTCCGGCGGGAACCCGGTAAACCGTATACGCCCCGCCCTGCGGCTCTTCCGTCACTTCACAGGCAACCATAGCGGTATAATCCGCTTTTTCGTCGCCCGCGTAATCGGTGTAAATGCCCAGCGCTTTCTCATTTGCCTTTCCGGGAATGGAAGTATAGACGCCCTGCTGATAAAAACGGTTCCACAGGCCGCCAATCACGGCTCCCATATCGGGAGAGGTATTGTTCGTGCGCGCAGATATCCCCGCTACGATTTTTTCTTCCAGCGTCACAATTTCATAATTCATAAAAATCATCCTTTCTTTTTGATGATTCTATTTTACCAGGGCAACCACGACATCTGTATGTCATGGTTGCAGATACTTTTTTCGGATTCCCTCCGCAAAGGCCAAAACATCCCGGCGAAATTCCGCCGGCTCTAATAGCTCCGCCCCTTCTCCAAAGGATGCAATCCAGCTTACAATGCCCGTTTTATCGGTAAATCCGAAGGAAAAGAGCAGCATGCCGTCCGGCTGAACCGTAAAGCTCTCCAAGCCATACTCCTCAACCAGCCGCCATTTATATTTGGGGTGTATCCTGGCTTTTACCTGGTACAAATGCGGAAACACCCGTTCCGGCGAAAGATCCGGCAGCGGCGCAGCCCGTTTTTCAAACGGTTCTGTTCTTTGCAGCTCCGTCATCCGCCCCAGCTTAAACAGGCGAAAATCCTCCCTGCGCAGACACCACCCCCACAGATACCAGTTGGACCACTGAAATAGCAGGTCATACGGTTCAACTGTCCGCTGAGACTCCTCTTTTGGGGAAAAATAGGTAAAGGAAACCATCCGTCCGGAATCAATTGCATCATGCAGCAGCTCTATTTTGTGAGACAGCGCCGCCTTATGCCAGCAGGATAAATCAATCAGTATATGGGTATCGCCCGCAAGCAGGTTGGACGAGCCGGCGGAAAGCTTTTCCATCAGCTGTGCGTAACGATTTGTGCCGCTCACGCTGTCCAGGCTCCGAAGGCCCGTTAAAATCGTCCGCATATCCGATGTGCTGAGCAGCGTGCGGTCAATCTTATAGCCTTCCATAATCGAGACGCCGCCATTCTGCCCGGGTTCCGTCACCAGCGGGATTCCCGCCATACTGAGCGCCTCGATATCCCGGTTGATGGTCCGGCGGGAAACCTCAAACTTCTCCGCAAGATAGGGGGCCGTCACCTTTTCCCGCTGCAATAATATGGACAGGATTCCAATCATTCGGTCAATTTTCATGGGTTACCGCCTCGCTTCTCTTTGATGGACAAACTCAGTATAGCATAAAACGGCAGCATGTACATGTTTCTGTTTGCATTTTTTACTTGACCTCCAATACTATGTATGATATAGTATTATGCGAAAGGAGGTATTTCTATGGACGGACAGCTCAGGCGCGGCCTGCTGGAGGTCTGCGTCCTCGCCGCGATGCGGCGGGGCGACAGCTACGGCTACCGGCTTATCAAAGACATTTCCCCCTACATCGACATCTCGGAGTCCACCCTCTACCCCATCCTCCGCCGCCTGGAGGGGGCGCAGCTTGTGACGGTTTACAGCATGGCACACAACGGGCGTCTGCGGAAATACTACCGCATCACCGAGGCCGGACGCGCACGGATTGCCAGCTTCCTGGAGGAATGGCAGGACGTGCTGCGGGCCTACAGATTCATTCAGGAAGGAGACGGATCAGATGAACAAGGAAACATTCCTGACAAAACTGACTGAAGCCTTGTCCTTCATGGACCCGGCCGAACGAAACAGAACGGTGCAGTATTACCGCGAAATTCTGGAGGACCGAGTCGAGGACGGATTGCGCGAGGCGGACGCCGTGGCCGAAATGGAGCCGGTGGCGGAGATTGCGGCGCGGCTTCGAGCTGAAAACGGCCCCCCGACGAAAAAAAAGCGCCCCCGCTGGGAGACGGTATTGCTGATTGCCGGTTTTCCCCTTTGGTTTCCCCTGCTGCTGGCAGCGGGGTGCGTATTTTTCGCCCTGTTTATCGCGGCCTGGTCGGTAATCCTGGCCCTTTTCTCCGTGACGGCGGCATTGGCGCTCTGTCTGATCGCGGGTATCGGCTGCCTGTTCCTCCTGCTGACCAGCGGCTATCCATTGACGGGTTTATTCCTGCTGGGCGTGGGCCTGTTCTGCGCGGCGCTGGGCATCGCGCTGTTTATTCCAGTTCTGGCGCTTAGCCGGCTGCTCATCCGCGGGGTATCACGGCTATTCCGCTTCCTTCGGGGCAAGCTCATCTCCAAAAAGGAGGGATTCGCATGAAACAAAGCACAAAAAAGATTCTGTGCTTAGCCGCCGTGCTGGCATTCCTGGGCCTGGGGCTCTGCGCAGCCACGCTGGCGCTGTCCGGCTTTGACATAGCCCGGCTTTCCGTTCCGTCCACCAGTGACCGAACCGAGCATGTCCGTTCTTATGACCCAGACGGCGTGGACCGCATTGTGACGGATATGTCTTGGGACAGCGTTACCCTCCTGCCCTCCCCGGACGGACAGATTCATCTCCGCTGCTTTGAGGGCGGCGGCTTCACCTATAGCGCCACCGTGGACGGCGCGGAATTGCATATCACACAAAAGAATACGGAAACAAAGCGTCTTCCTGACTGGTTCCGGATCAACTTCGACTGGGACATTGGCCGCAATCTCTCCCTCTCCCTTCCCAAAAGCTTCGACGGCGATCTTTTACTGGAGCTGGACGCAGGCTCTATCGTGATTGCCGACGGCCTGGAACTCACCGGCGCACTCGACGCCAAACTGGACCTGGGCAGTTTTTCCGCCAAATCTCTCGCCGCCCGCAGCGTCACCGTCCAATGCGGCGCAGGCAATGTGACGGGCCAGAATTGGCAAATCGCCCAATACGCCTTTCTTGCCGCCAATCTGGGAGATGTTACGCTGTCTCAGGTCTCCGCCCAGGACGTCACCCTCGCCGCCAACGCCGGCAGCGTTGCATTTCATGAGCTGACCGCCGCTCATATTGAAGCTTCATCCGACCTGGGCAGCATCGAAGGCTCCATTTTGGGCACGGAAAGCGACTACAGCATTGACTCCCTCACCAATTTGGGTACGTGCAACCTGACGGACCGCCGGGGGGAAACCGGCAAGACGCTGCACCTCTCCTGCGGCGCAGGCAGCATCTATGTCCAGTTTTTATCACCGCCCTTGGCGGCGTAAGCGTCGATTTTTTCCAGTGAAAGTTTAGACTTGGCTTCCAAAACTGTTGCATTAACTGTTGCATTTTTCCGGCCATCACTCTATAATTGGATCAGGGAACCAAATGTTTTGTTAGAGCCGAGGTAATTGGTTATGCTTATGAAGGAAAGTTTTGTTGCCTGGAGACGCATGGTGTGTCTGTATCTGCGCACCCTGGCAAAATGGCTGGCCCTGTCGGTCATCATCGGTACGGTCTGCGGCGCGGCCGGCGCGGTCTTCCATTTTGGCATCCAATACGCCGCCGGCTGCCGGGCAGCTCAGCCCTGGCTTCTGTATCTCCTTCCAGCGGCGGGACTTCTGACCGCCGCCATCTACAGGGTGACCAAAACCGAGGGCAAGGGCACCAACCAGGTTTTAAACGTCGTGCAGCGGGGAGACCCGCTCCCCTTCTCTCTCCTGCCCGCAATCTTCCTGAGTACCACGCTGACCCATCTCTGCGGCGGCAGCGCCGGCCGCGAGGGGGCGGCACTCCAGATGGGCGGCACCATCGGTTACCATACCGGCCGGCTGTGCCGTCTGGACCCACATGATCTCAAAATTGCCACCATGGCCGGTATGGCGGCTTTCTTCTCCGCCCTCTTTGGCACCCCGCTGGCCGCCGCCGTTTTTTCCATTGTCGTAATCAGCGTCGGTACGATGTACCACGCCGCCCTCGTCCCCTGCCTGGCCTCCGCCCTGACCGCCTATGGAGTCTCTCTGCTCATGGGGGTGACACCTACCCGCTTCACGGTGGTCATGCCGGCGCTCGACACTGTACTTATGCTGCGAGTCTCCCTGTTAGCGGCGCTGTGCGCTCTGCTCTCGGTTCTGTTCTGCGCAGTTATTCACCTGACCGAACGCTACTCGGCGCGCTGGATCAAAAACCCCTTCTTGCGGGCAGCCGCCGGCGGTATTACCATAATCCTTCTGACCCTTCTGGCCGGAAGCACCGACTATAACGGCGCAGGCATGGACGTCATTGCCGCCGCCGTGGAACAGGGCGCCGCAAAACCGGCCGCCTTCCTTCTCAAGCTCCTTTTCACCGCCGTCACATTGGCGGCTGGATTGAAAGGCGGCGAGGTCGTGCCCTCCTTTTTCGTGGGGGCCACCTTCGGCTGCTTTGCTGGCCCGCTGCTAGGAATCGACGCCGGCTTTGCCGCCGCCATCGGTTTGATCGGCGTCTTCTGCGGCGCGACCAACTGTCCCATCGCCTCTATCTTCCTCGCCATTGAGCTTTTCGGAGACGGCGGGCTTCTCTACTTTGCCGCCGCCTGCTTCATCAGCTATGCCCTCTCCGGCTACAGCGGTCTCTATTCCAGTCAGACCTTCTCCAGCTCCAAGCTCAGAGCACGCCCGCTCGAAGCACACGCTAACGACCATGACGTGGAGCATCTGGGCGTTCTGCAAAGAAAATGATATCCGTACACAAGCACCAAATTTCAGGCTTCGTATTATTTTGGCCGGAGGGAATCATGAGATGATAAAAACCAAGGTAACCGTAATTGATAAAAAACTATACCCGGAATTGCAGCAGCAATATTCTGCTGATTCCCACAAGGGAGCTTGCCCGTGTTATAACGTGGGGGACGAATATATCTTTTCCTCCGATGAAAAACACGACGATGTTTGGCGCCTGGGCCTGAATACCCTTGTGAAAACAACTGCGGACCCAGATTTTGTCGCCGGCGGACCCAAAATACCACACTGTACGGAATTATGGGACGCGGTTTCTCGATACATTTTTGCCAGCGTGAAAGACCGCTCCTCTTTGCGGTGCTGGATGAAGGAAAAAAACGCGTTAATTGTCTGCTGCTCCGATGGGACCAGACCGGTCATTTTCAAAATTGAACGAATGGAAGACGAAAAATAGCGGGACGTGAGCATGAGGTGCAGGTAGGAGAAGGGCCGCAAAACGCGGCCCCTTTTTTAGCGCAAAAAAGACTGCCTTTGTCAGAGGGCAGTCTTTATCATTGTAAATCCCTGTAAATGGGGATTGACAACAAAAAGGCAGTATGGTAGAATAACATTCCATACTGCCCAAATCTGCCAATTGCCCATTTCTTTTTTGTTAGTTTACCACGATCCGGGGCGCAAATCAAGGCGGTTGGCCCCAAAAGATACAACCGATCCGGGCGTGTCGAATTTATGCGGCCTTCGGGCCGAGAAAGGCTGTGATGTATCGTCATGGAGATGGTCAAGGAACTGTCCTACGGCAAGACGCTGCGAAAGAGCTATGCCAAGCACGACGAGATCCTGGAGATCCCCAACCTTCTGAAGATTCAGAAGGACTCCTACCAGTGGTTCCTGGATGAGGGACTGCGCGAGGTGTTCCGCGACGTGGACACCATCACCGATTACTCCGGCAACCTCGAGCTCTCGTTCCTGGACTACAGCATGAACGATAAGCCCAAGCACACCGTGGAGGAGTGCAAGGAGCGCGACGCCACCTACGCCAAGCCCATCAAGATTCGCGTCCGTCTTCACTACAAAGCCAAGCCCGAAGAGGGGAAGACCGAGGACGGGGCCGAAAAGCTTTCGGTCCCCGGCGAGAACTTCCGCGAGCAAGAGATTTTTATGGGCGATTTCCCTCTCATGACCAATGGCGGCACCTTCATCATCAACGGCGCGGAGCGGGTCATCGTTTCCCAGATTGTCCGCAGTCCTGGTATCTACTACGGCGATACCGTGGACAAGGCCGACCAGCACAGCTACACCGCCACCGTCATTCCCTACCGGGGCGCCTGGCTGGAATATGAAACCGACGTCAACGACGTCTTTTACGTCCGCATTGACAAAAACCGCAAGATTCCCGTCACCTGCCTGATTCGCTCCCTGGGCATCGAGGCCGACGAGCAGATCAAGGCCCTGTTTGGCGAGGACAAACGTATCCTCGCCACCCTGGAAAAGGACGCGTGCAAGACCCGCGAAGCCTCCCTGCTGGAAATTTACCGCAAGCTCCGTCCCGGCGAGCCTCCCACGGTGGAAAACGCGGAATCTTATATCGAATCTCTGTTCTTCGACCCCCGGCGCTACGACGTCTCCAAGGTGGGCCGCTACAAGTTCAACAAAAAGCTGGACATTTGGAGCCGCCTGTTCGGCCAAATTCTGGCCGAGCCGGTCGCCGACCCGCTGACCGGCGAGACCTTGGCGGAGGCCGACGGCCGGCCCCTCAGCCGCGACACCGCCCACATGCTCTCCGCCAGAGGCGTCAACGAAGCTGTGCTCGACGTGGACGGCCACAGGGTCCGCGTCTTCTCCAACGGCATGGTTGATATGAAGAACTTTGTGGACTTTGACCCGAGCGAGTACGATATCAAGGAAAAGGTCTCTTTCTCCGTCCTGCGCGAGCTGTTGGAGACCACCCCCAGCGATGGCTGGGCCAAGGCCATTGAGGAGCGCCGCGCCGACCTGATTCCCATGCACATCACCAAGGCCGACATCCTCGCCTCCATCAACTACCTCACCTGCCTTGCCATGGGCGCGGGCACCACCGACGACATCGACCATCTGGGCAACCGCCGCCTGCGCTGTGTCGGCGAGCTGCTGCAAAACCAGTTCCGGGTCGGCTTTACCCGTCTTGAGCGCGTCATCCGCGAACGCATGACCATTCAGGACTTGGAAAACGTCACCCCTCAGAGCCTTATCAACATTCGCCCCGTCACCGCCGTCATCAAGGAGTTTTTCGGTTCCAGCCCTCTGAGCCAGTTCATGGACCAGAACAATCCCTTGGCCGAGCTGACCCATAAGCGCCGTCTCTCCGCCCTCGGTCCCGGCGGCCTCACCCGTGAGCGCGCCTCCTTTGACGTGCGCGACGTCCACTACAGCCATTATGGCCGCATGTGTCCCATTGAGACCCCCGAAGGTCCCAACATCGGCCTCATCAACTATCTGGCCACCTTCGCCAAGATTAACGAATACGGCTTCGTGGAAGCCCCCTTCCGCAAGGTGGACAAGGAGACCTGTTGTGTCACCGGTACGGTGGACTATATGACCGCCGACGTCGAGGACGATTACTATATCGCCCAGGCTACCGAGCCCGTAGACGAAAACGGCTGCCTGCTCAACAAGCGCATCACCTGCCGCCACCGCGACGAAATCATTGCCGTGGACCGGGAAAATATCGACTACCTGGACGTCTCCCCCCGGATGATGACGTCGGTCGCCACCGCTTTCATCCCCTTCCTTCAAAACGACGACGCCAACCGCGCCCTGATGGGTGCCAACATGCAGCGTCAGGCGGTCCCGCTGCTGGTCACCGAGGCCCCCATTGTCGCCACCGGCATGGAGCACAAGGTCGCCGTTGACTCGGAAGTCTGCGTCAAGGCCGGCGGGGACGGAACCGTCACCAAGGTCTCGGCCAACGAGATTACCGTCCACTACGACAAGGGCCGTACCGTCACCCACCGGCTGACCAAATTCATCCGCTCCAACCAAGGCACCTGCGTCAACCAGCGTCCCATCGTCGAGCCCGGCGAGCGGGTTTCCGAGGGACAGGTCATCGCCGACGGCCCCTCCTGCTCCCAGGGTGAAATCGCGCTGGGCAAAAACGTGCTCATCGGGTTCATGACCTGGGAGGGCTACAACTACGAGGACGCCATCCTGCTCAACGAGCGCCTGGTCCGCGAGGATGTGTTCACCTCCATTCATATCGAGGAGTATGAGACCGAGTCCCGCGACACCAAGCTCGGCCCCGAGGAGATCACCCGTGATATCCCCAATGTCGGCGAGGATACCCTGAAGGACCTGGACGAAAACGGCGTCATCCGCATCGGCGCGGAGGTCACGTCGGGCGACTACCTGGTGGGCAAGGTCACGCCCAAGGGCGAAACCGAGCTGACTGCGGAGGAACGCCTGCTCCGCGCGATCTTCGGTGAAAAAGCCCGCGAAGTCCGCGACTCCTCCCTCAAGGTCCCCCACGGCGAGAGCGGCATCATCGTAGACGTCAAGGTTTTCACCCGTGAGAACGGCGACGAGCTCTCCCCCGGCGTCAACAAGGTCGTCCGGGTCTATATCGCCCAAAAGCGCAAAATCTCGGTGGGCGACAAGATGGCCGGCCGGCACGGCAACAAGGGCGTCGTCTCCCGCGTTCTGCCCGAGGAGGACATGCCCTTCCTGCCCGACGGCACCCCACTGGACATCGTCCTCAACCCGCTGGGCGTTCCCTCCCGTATGAACATCGGCCAGGTGCTGGAGGTTCACCTGGGCTACGCCGCCCACGCGCTGGGCTGGAAGGTGGCGACTCCCATCTTCGACGGCGCTTCCGAAAGCGATATCCTGAACACCCTGGAAATGGCCGGCCTGCCCAAGGACGGCAAGAGCGTCCTCTACGACGGGCGCACCGGCGAACCCTTTGACAACCGCGTTACCGTCGGCTACGTCTACTTCCTCAAGCTGCACCATCTGGTGGACGACAAAATCCACGCCCGTTCCACCGGTCCCTACTCCCTGGTCACCCAGCAGCCGTTGGGCGGCAAGGCCCAGTTTGGCGGCCAGCGCTTCGGCGAAATGGAAATGTGGGCCCTCGAGGCCTATGGCGCGGCCTATACCCTCCGCGAAATGCTGACCGTCAAGTCGGACGATGTGACCGGGCGCGTTAAAACCTATGAAGCCATCGTCAAGGGCCGCAACGTGCCCTCCCCCGGCGTCCCGGAGGCCTTCAAGGTGCTGGTCAAGGAGCTGCAATCCCTCTGCCTGGACGTCCGTGTTCTCGACGAGGCCGGCGGCGAAATTGAACTCACCGACGATGAAGAAGACGATACCATCTACAATTCGAGCCATGAGACCTACGTCTCCGACGAGGGCGAGGCCACCCGCGCCGGCTTTGACGTGTCCGACGCCGAGGACGCCTTGAGCCCGGAGCGGGCCGCCATCGGCTCCTCCTATGAAGAAGAGGACGGGGAGGTCCCCGGCGAGGAACCCGAAGACGGCCCCGAGGACGACGTGGACCTCGCCGATTTCCTGGACGACGGCGACATGTAAGGAGGAGGGATCACTATGAGCTATGCAACCTTTGACGCGATCAAGATCGGGATCGCCTCTCCGGAGCAAATCCGCGATTGGTCCCATGGCGAAGTCAAAAAGCCGGAGACCATCAATTACCGCACCCTAAAACCTGAACGGGAAGGCCTGTTCTGCGAAAAGATTTTCGGGCCAACCAAGGACTGGGAGTGCCACTGCGGCAAGTACAAAAAAATCCGTTATAAGGGCAAGGTCTGCGACCGCTGCGGCGTCGAAGTCACCAAGTCCAAGGTCCGCCGCGAGCGCATGGGCCACATAGTACTGGCCGCTCCCGCCTCCCACATCTGGTACTTCAAGGGCATTCCCTCCCGTATGGGCCTGCTGCTTGACATCAGCCCGCGCATTCTGGAAAAAGTCCTGTATTTCGCCTCCTATATCGTCATCAACCCGGGCGATTGTCCGCTGACCAAAAACCAAATTCTCACCGAAAAAGAATACCGCGATATGCGGGAAAAATATGAGGACGATTTTCAGGCCGGTATGGGCGCGGAGGCGGTCAAAAAGCTGCTCTGCACCGTCGGACTCAACGACGAGGAGAGCCAGCGCAAGCTGGAACTTCTTGAAAAGATTGACGCCGCCCATGCCCACGATATGGCCGCCGACCCCGAGGTGCTGGCCGAGTACGAGTCCCTGAACGGCCTGACCCGGCTTTCCGAACATTTGCGGGCTGAGCTCAAAAACGCGCCCGACCCCAAGCCCGGCGCAAAAACCGGCTCCAAATCGGGCACCAAAAAGCTGCGCATCATCAAGCGGCTGGAAGTGGTGGAAGCATTCCGCCAGTCCCAAAACGACCCCGCCTGGATGATTATGGATATGCTGCCCGTCATTCCGCCCGAGCTGCGGCCCATGGTGCAATTGGATGGCGGCCGCTTCGCCACCTCCGACCTCAACGACCTCTACCGCCGCGTCATCAACCGCAACAACCGCCTGAAAAGGCTGATTCAATTGAGCGCCCCCGACATCATCATCCGCAATGAAAAGCGTATGCTTCAGGAGGCCGTTGACGCCCTGATCGACAACGGCCGGCGCGGACGGGCCGTCACCGGCGCGAACAACCGCGCCCTCAAGTCCCTGTCCGACATGCTCAAGGGCAAGCAGGGCCGGTTCCGTCAAAACCTGTTGGGCAAGCGCGTTGACTACTCGGGCCGTTCGGTTATCGTTGTCGGCCCCGAGCTCAAGCTCTATCAGTGCGGCCTCCCCAAGGAAATGGCCATTGAGCTCTTCCGCCCCTTCGTGATGAAGAAGCTGGTGGGCGACGGCACCGCCAACAACATCAAATCGGCCAAGAAGATGATTGACAAGGGCCAGAATGAAGTCTGGGACGCCCTCGAAGATATCATCAAGGACCGCCCGGTTATGCTCAACCGCGCCCCCACCCTTCACCGTCTGGGCATTCAGGCCTTCGAACCGGTCCTTGTAGAGGGCCGCGCCATCAAACTGCACCCCCTCTGCTGCACCGCCTTCAACGCCGACTTCGACGGCGACCAGATGGCTGTTCACGTCCCGCTGTCTGCCGAGGCGCAGGCCGAGGCCCGTATGCTGATGCTCTCGGCCAACAATCTGCTCCGCCCGCAGGATGGCAAGCCGGTCACCGTTCCCACCCAGGACATGATCCTCGGCACCTATTACCTCACCTACGTCAAGCAGGATGAGCCGGGCGCGGGCAAAATTTTCTCCTCCCCCGACGAGGCCATGCTGGCCTACAACGAAAAGGTGGTCGGCATTCACGCCCCCATTCGGGTCCGCTTGGAGCGGGAGCGGGACGGCGTCCTCACCCACAAGATCATCGACGCCACCGTCGGCCAGCTGATCTTTAACGAGCCCATTCCGCAGGACCTGGGCTTCGTAGACCGCAGCGACCCCGAGAAATATTATGATCTGGAGGTAGGCTTCACCACCGGTAAAAAACAGTTGGGCCAGATCATTGACCGCTGCATCCGCATTCACGGCTTTACCATCGCGACCGAGATGCTGGACAACCTCAAGGCTCTCGGTTACAAATACTCCACCAAGGGCGCCATCACGGTATCCATCGCCGACATGACCATCCCCGAGCGCAAGTACGAGCTGATTAAGGACGCCGAAGACCACGCCGCCAAAATCGACCGCCAGTTCAAGCGCGGCTTTATTACCAACGACGAACGCTACCGTCTGGTTGTTTCCCAGTGGGAGCAGACCATCAAGGACGTCACCGACGCCCTCCAGGCCAACCTGGACCGTTTCAACCCCATCTTCATGATGGCTGACTCGGGCGCGCGCGGCAGCATGAACCAGATTCGCCAGTTGGCTGGTATGCGCGGCCTGATGGCCGACACCAACGGCCGCACCATCGAAATTCCCATCAAGGCCAATTTCCGTGAAGGCCTGAGTGTCTTGGAATACTTCATCTCTTCCCGAGGCGCGCGCAAGGGCCTGACCGACACCGCCCTGCGCACCGCCGACTCCGGTTATCTGACCCGCCGTCTGGTGGACGTCAGTCAGGACGTCATCATCCGCGAGAAGGACTGTCACACTCCGGAGGGCATCTGGGTGGGCGAAGTCTCTGAAAAGGGTCAGGTCATCGACACCTTCGGCAACCGCATCCGCGGCCGTTACCCGGTGGAGGACGTCGTGGACCCGGAGACCGGCGAGCTACTTCATCCCAGGACCAAGCTGATGCAGCCCGAGGACGCCGCCCTCTTTGAAAAACACGGCATTCACAAGATTTATATCCGCACCGTCCTCGGCTGCAAAGCCCGCAGCGGCGTCTGCGCCACCTGTTACGGCATGAACCTGGCCACCTCCGAGGAGGTCAACCTGGGCGAGGCGGTCGGCATCATCGCCGCACAGTCCATCGGTGAACCGGGCACCCAGCTCACCATGCGTACCTTCCACACCGGCGGCGTCGCGGGCGACGACATCACCCAGGGTCTTCCCCGCGTCGAAGAGCTCTTCGAGGCGCGCAAGCCCAAGAAGATGGCGATTATCTCCGAAATTACTGGCCGGGTGGAAATCGACGACAGCCACCGCACTGCCCTCCGCCCCATCAACGTGGTCAGCGACGAGACCGGCGAGATCAAGCAGTACCAGGTCCCCTACTCGGTCGGCCTGCGCGTCGAGCACGGGCAGGAGGTCAAGAAGGGCGACCGCATCACCGACGGCGCGCTCAGTCCGCACGACGTACTGCGGATTTCTGGCGTCGAGGCGGTGCAGGAGTACCTGACCCAGGAGGTCCAGGCCGTGTACCGTCAGCAGGGCGTCGATATCAACGACAAGCACATCGAGGTCATCATCCGCCAGATGATGCGCAAGGTCCGCGTGGAGGACCCCGGCGACACCGATCTGCTCACCGGCACCGTTGTGGACGTTTTCGAGTTTGAGGATGCCAACGACGCCGTCCAGACCCGAATTGACGCCGGCGAGACCGACCTGCGCCTGGCAACCAAGTCCCTGATCCTGATGGGCATCACCAAGGCATCCCTCGCCACCGAGTCCTTCCTCTCCGCCGCCTCTTTCCAGGAGACCACCAAGGTCCTGACCGAAGCGGCCATCAAGGGCAAAGTTGACCATCTGGTCGGCCTGAAAGAAAATGTTATCATCGGCAAGCTGATTCCCGCCGGTTCCGGCCTCGCCGCCTACCGCGACTATGAAGCGGGCCTGAGCCCCATTTCCGAGGTCACCGACGAGATGATCGACAATGAAGCGAACTGACCACCCGGAGGCGAATCTATGATAGAATTTGAAGAATACAAGGTCCGCCTCACGGGCCTGGGTCCCAAGCTGGACAATCTAGCCGTCTCTCTGAATCTGGAAGCCGAGGCGGAGGAGTTGGAGCGCCTGCACGCTCAAATTGACTCCCCCGGCTTCTGGGACGACCCGGATACCTCCCAGAAGGTGATGAAGCGGACCCGTCAGCTGGAAACCAAAGCCGAGCGATATCAGGCGATGCGCGCCGCGCTGGACGATCTGCTGACCATCTGTGAAATCGCTCTGGAGGAAAATGACGACTCCATGCTCGGCGAGCTGACTGAAGGCGTCGCCAAGCTGGAGGAGGACATGGAAGCCGCGCGTTTGGAAACGCTGCTCTCGGGCGAGTACGACAACACCAACGCTCTCCTCTCCTTTCACGCGGGGGCCGGCGGCACCGAGGCTCAGGACTGGTGCCAGATGCTTTACCGGATGTATACCCGTTGGGCGGAACGCCACGGCCTTACCTACCAAATCCTGGACTACCTGGACGGCGACGAGGCCGGCCTGAAATCTGCCGAGCTCTTGATTGAGGGCACCAACGCCTACGGCTTGCTCAAAAGCGAGTCGGGCGTGCACCGGCTGGTGCGAATTTCCCCCTTTGACTCGTCGGGACGGCGGCACACTTCTTTCTCCGCGGTGGAGGTCATCCCCGAGATTCCCGACGATGTCGAAGTGGATATCCGTCCCGAGGACATTGAGATGCAGGTCTACCGTTCCTCCGGCGCGGGCGGTCAGCATATCAACAAGACCTCCTCTGCAGTCCGGCTCATTCACAAGCCCACCGGCATTGTGGTCTCCTGTCAGACCGAGCGCAGCCAGTTTCAGAACAAGGACACCTGTATGAAGATGCTCCGTTCCAAGCTGGTGGAAATCAAAGAGCGCGAGCACTACGATAAAATCTCCGACATCAAGGGCGACCAAAAGAAAATCGAGTGGGGCAGCCAAATCCGAAGCTACGTCTTCATGCCCTACACCCTCGCCAAGGACACCCGGACCGGCTTTGAGTCCACCAACATCAACGCGGTCATGGACGGAGATTTGGACGGCTTCATTAACGCTTATCTGAACTGCGCCGCCACCAATACCTGGGTGACGAAATAAGAAACAAGGTGGAGAGAACTTTTTGACAAAGTTCTCTCCACCTTGTTTGCTGAAATAGACGTTGCTATTCGGGAGTCTCCTGGAGCAGGATTCTGTTCAACACGCAAATCTGCTCCTTTTATTCTATGAAACATGCTCCTATGGCAGTCCCCTGCGGAACGAAATTCCGCAGGGGCTCTCTGCTCACCCAAAGAAAAAGCCGGTGGTCATATCCAGATAATTCTCACCACTGTAGGCCGGATACTGTTTTCTTACCTCTGCCTTAAACGCTTCACCGTCCCCGCAGGAGGCCGCAATGTGCTTCAACCGCACTAAATAGTCGATTTTCGTCTGCGCGTCCTCCAAGCCTTCGGGCGTATAGTGGGAAGTCAGGATCAGATCATAGCCTCGCTGAATATAATTCTTTAACTGGGCAATGATTCCATCGGCATGACCGCTTCCGGCCACAATGGAGTGACAGTCGTGACCCAGCATGTGGGTATAGACTACGTTGATCTCCGGAATTTCTATGTCAAAGGCTTCGACGGTAGGGTGGATGATGAAAGAAATCCCACCAATGGTTACCGGTCCCGCCTCTATGATATGGGTAATGGCGTGAACGCCGCTGTCAAAGGCGCTGCCAAAGGCCGTAGAGAACTGCTCAATCAGAGCCTTTCCTCCACCGTTCTCCGCATAGTCCACAGCGTTCGCGGTTGCGTACTTGGGAACCGCCGGAAGGAACGAAGCACCCGCTCCATGATAGGCCACCAGCACCCCGGCCACTGTCTTGCTCTCCAGATATGCGCTTAGCGCGGCGATGCTGTCCACAAAGCATGGCGTCTCCAGCCCCACAAACTGGCCGGACTTTTCCACCAGAAATACTTCGTCCGCCAACGGATCGCCCGTCTGATAAGCGTGGAGCTTGACGCCGTCAAAGTCGTAAACACGCATCTCCCCCGGCTCAGTTTAAATGCTGTAAAATTGTGCTTGTTCATTTATAGGAAAAAACGGCCGGCAGTTGATTGCATATCCCCTCCACTGGTACAGATACGACATGCGCAAGCCCAGCGAGAGCTCGTCTCCCGCTGGGCTTGCGCATGTCCGTACTTGCTTTTTACTCTTTGTTGTTCTATGTCGCCGCGCGCTCCGGTTTTCTCTGCACTCAGCAAATTGTGCCCAGAAACCGCAAAAACGCCGCTACTCCCTCCGGATTCCGCTTATAAACCCCCGCGTGCTCCAGTACCTTGGCAAACACGATACCCGTCTCAGCCTTGACGGCCTCCAACGCGTTTTCCCGTTTAAAGTCGTACCGGTCCCGAAAGCTCTCGGCCCAGCCGGCGTGCTTTGCGGTTAATTCGCTCTCCCGCAGGTCCGCGCCCGCCGCCAGACATCCGGCCACGGCGGTCAGTTCCTCCTTGAGCCGCGCTGGCAAAACCGCCAGCCCCATAACTTCAATCAGCCCGATATTTTCTTTTTTAATGTGGTGCAGCTCGGCGTGGGGGTGGTACAAGCCCAGTGGGTGTTCCTCCGTCGTCAGGTTGTTGCGCAGCACCAGGTCAAGCTCATAATCCGCCCCCCGCCTCCGGGCAATGGGCGTAATCGTATTATGGGGGACTCCCTCTGTCTCCGCCAAAATCATCGCGGCCTCGTCGGTATAACCGCGCCACGCCGTCAAAACCCGTCCAGCCAATTCCACCAGCCGTTCCGGGTTGGCCGCCGTGAGACGCAGCACCGACATGGGCCAGTTGACAATCCCCGCCGTCACATCCGCAAAGCCAGGGAACGTATAGGGGGTCTCCACCTTCGCTTTCTCCATCGCAAACACATAGCGTCCCCCCTGGAAATGGTCGTGCGCCAGGATCGAGCCGCCCACAATGGGCAAATCCGCGTTGGAGCCGACAAAATAATGGGGAAACTGCCTCACAAAGTCCAGCAGCTTTTCAAAGCAGGACCGGTCAATCTTCATCGGCGTATGGACGCTGTTAAAACAAATACAGTGCTCATTGTAATAAACATAGGGCGAATACTGAAAATACCAGGACGCCCCCTTTATGGGAACGGGGACCAACCGGTGGTTTTGCCGCGCCGGATGATTCAGGCGGCCCGCGTAGCCCTCGTTTTCCGCGCAGAGCAGACACCGCGGGTAGTCGGAGGCCGGCAGCTCCCGCGCTGCGGCAATTGCTTTTGGGTCTTTCTCCGGCTTTGAGAGGTTGATCGTAATATCCAGCTCGCCGTAGGGGGTGTCCGCCTTCCACTGGAGGTCTCTGGCAATGCGGTCACGACGGATGTAGTTGGTGTCCTGGCTGAACCGGTAGTACCAGTCGGTGGCACTTTCCGGCCCCTCCCGCTCCAACAGCTCCCAAAACGCGGCGGTCACCTGGCCCGGACGGGGGGTCAGCCGGCCCATCAGCGCGGTATCAAGCAAATCACGGTATCCCACAGAATTTTCCGTCAAAACGCCCCGCGCATAGGCATCGTCCAGCAGGTCGTCCAAAATGGCCGCCAACGGACGCGCCCGCCTCTCGCCGCCGGGACTGCTGAAGCTGTCCAGCTTCAGCGTTTCCAGAATCGTGTTGATGGCCCAACGCCTCTCCGTCTCCCCAATCAGGCCGGTGCGCAGCGCATAGTCCGCCAGCTCTGCAACCGCTTCGTCAATCTTTGCCATTCTCTTTCTACCTCTTTTCCAGCATACAACCACCCTGCGGGCGAATATGTATGATATGGCACATGCCCTGTCCCAACACCGCCTCCATGCCGGTCCGGAACCGTTCCAGCCGGTCCACCGGGACAAAGGCCTGAATCGTTCCGGCAAAGCCGCCGCCATGGACACGGGACGCGCCCTCGCCCTCCAACAGCTCCGCGCTCAGGGTCAGTGCCAGCGGAACCGCCTGCTGCCGCGTGTCGGCAAGGGACCATGTGTTTTGCAGCCGCAGCCAGGAGGACAGGCCGGACTGGTGAACCAGGCGCAGAAACCGGTTAAAATCCCCCGCCTCCAACGCCTCGGCCTCCAGCGCGGCACAGCGGTCATCGTCGTAGAAATGGATGGCCCGCAGGACCGCCCGGTCTCCGCACCGTTCCCGCAGGACGGGGATCGCAGACCGGAAGTCGGACTCTGGTACATCCCGCAGGACGGTCTTGCCGAAGTAGGCGGCCACCTCCCCCATCTCTCTGGGAATGGCGGCGTAGTCGCCAGTCAAATCGGCGTGACAGGACCCGCTGTCCACAATGCACAGGGCGTGTCCCGACTTGGAAAAGTCGTATCCAGCCCGCCTTACAATGGGGTCTGCCGGATTGTGAAAGTCGATGGACACCGCACCGCCAACGGCGGAACCCATTTGGTCCATCAATCCGCACGGCTTCCCGAAATAGACATTTTCCGCGTACTGCCCAATTTTGGCAATCGTCACCGGGTCCAGCCCGCCCCCACAGCAAAAATGGTTGAAAATGTTGCCAACCAGCACCTCATAAGCCGCCGACGATGAGAGTCCGGAGCCGGAGAGCACCGTCGAGGTCACACAGGCGTCGAATCCGGCAAGGGTAAATCCCGCCTTCCGAATTCCCGCCGCAACGCCCCGCACCAGAGCTGCCGAACTGTTTCTCTCTTCCGCTCGGGGGGACAGGTCCTCCAAAGATATTTCCAGGGGCGGATACCCCTCCGATTGGATGCGGGCTGCGTTTTTTCCGTTTGGGGCGGCGCAGGCCAGCATGTCCAGGTCCACGCTCCCGCAAAGTACGCGGCCATGCTGGTGATCGGTGTGATTGCCGCCGATTTCAGTCCGCCCCGGCCCGCTGAACAGAGACGGCGCGGCCTCTCCGGGAAAGACCGCCGCAAAGCACTCCGCCAGGTTCGCCGCGCGCTCCCGCGCCTGTGAAAGGCTCTCCTCCGAGCCGTCCAGCGCATACAGCCCGGACAGGGCGGCGTCCCACTCCCCCGCCCGCAGCGACTGCGCCAATAAGTTTTGGACGTTCATCTCGCTCCCTCCTTTCCCGTATTTTACTCCACCGCCGCCCCTTCTGTCCAGAACTATTTCACGGCGCCCGGAAAACGTCGTGTCTCCCCGCTAAAACCCAATAAAACGGGCCAAACCAGCGGGTAAATTTTTTTGCACAATTTCTCTAAGTTTTTTTCTTTTGCTTGTCGCTGTTTGCACAAAAAAACAGACCATTTTTCATTTGGTTTTCCCAGGAACTTTGTCTTCCCAATTGACGAAAAACGTAGTATACTAGACGTTGAGCAGCAATCCTTTAAAAATGGAGGGAATAATTTATGGTTCACAGCAAGCAAGGCCCCCAGAGCGACTTGACGAAACTGAAAGACGTTCTGGACGAATACGCCTCGGTTCGCGGCAGCTTGATCACCATCCTGCAAAAAGCCCAGGAAATTTACGGCTATCTTCCCAAGGATGTCATGTATCATATCGCCGACAAGACCGGGGTCAGTCCAGCGGAGGTGCTGGGCGTCGCCACGTTCTACGCGCAGTTCCGCCTGCAGCCCATCGGCAAGTATCTGCTGATGTCCTGCCAGGGCACCGCCTGCCACGTCAACTCGAGCGAACGTATCATCACCGCCATCTCCAGTTACCTCGGCATCGAGGACGGGGAGACCACGGAGGACGGCCTCTTCACCCTGGAAAAGGTCGCCTGCCTCGGCTGTTGCTCGCTGGCGCCGGTCATTATGATAAACGGTGAGGCGCACGGTAATCTGACCCCGGAGAAAGCCGTTGGCATCCTCAAGGAAATTCAGAATACGGAGGGAGCGCAATGAGAATTGTCATTGGCGAAGGCTCTTGCGGGATCGCGGCGGGAGCTTCCAAGGTACATACGGCGATCACCGATCTGATGGGAGAGAACGAGCCCTTTACCCTGGGCAGCACCGGCTGCATCGGCATGTGCTTCCTGGAGCCCCTCATTGATCTGTACGACGGAGAGAAGTTCCTCCGCCGCCTGGTCCGCCTGAAGCCCGAGGACGCCCCCGCCATCGTCGAGGCCGCCCGTACCGGCGACCTATCCAAGGTGGACAGCCTGACCATCTCCCCCGACGACGAATCCTTCCTCACCCAGCAGACCCGTATCGCCCTGCGTCATTGCGGCCTGATCGACCCCACCTCCCTCGAGGATTACCGCAAGAGCGACGGCTACCAGGCTCTGGAGAAGGTCCTCAAGACCATGACCCCCGAGCAGGTTATCGAAGAAATTAAAATTTCCGGTCTGGCCGGACGCGGCGGCGCGGGCTTCCCGACCTGGTTCAAATGGAACGCCGCCCGTACCAGCGTCACCGACCCCAGCATTCCCAAGCACATGATCTGCAACGCCGACGAGGGCGACCCCGGCGCGTTCATGGACCGCGCTGTCATTGAGTCCGACCCCCACAACCTCATCGAAGGTATGTTGATCGGCGCTTATGCGATCGGCGCTTCCGAGATGATCGTCTACGTCCGCGCCGAGTATCCCCTCGCCATCAAGCACCTGGAAGAGGCCATCGTACAGGCCCGCGCGGCCAACCTCCTCGGCGACAACATCCTCGGCACCGGCTTCTCCTGCGATATGAAGATCAAGGCCGGCGCGGGCGCGTTCGTCTGCGGCGAGGAAACCGCCCTGATCGCCTCCCTTGAGGGCAAGCGCGGCATGCCCCGTCTGAAGCCCCCCTTCCCGGCGGCCAAGGGCTATATGGATGAACCCTCCAACATCAACAACGTCGAGACCTTTGCCAACGTGGCCTGGATTATGCTCAACGGCGGCGAGAAGTTCGCGGCCATGGGCACCGAGGGCAGCAAGGGCACCAAGGTCTTTGCCCTGACCGGCAAAATCCGCAAGGGCGGCCTCGTCGAAATCCCCATGGGCAAGACCCTTCGGGACGTGATCTTCGGCATCGGCGGCGGCATCCGCGACGATAAGGAAATCAAGGCGGTCCAGATGGGCGGCCCCTCCGGCGGCTGTATCCCCGCCCGCCTGCTCGACACCGTCATCGACTACAAGGCCCTGGGCGCGACCGGCGCGATCATGGGCTCCGGCGGCATGGTCGTCATGGACGAGACCACCTGCATGGTCGGCATGGCCAAGTTCTTCCTGGACTTCACCATGTCCGAGTCCTGCGGCAAGTGCACCCACTGCCGCATCGGCACCAAGCGCATGGATGAGATTCTCACCCGTATCGTCAACGGCGAGGGCAAGGAAGGCGACGTCGAGCTGCTTGAAGAGCTGTGCATTTCCATCAAGGACGGCGCGCTCTGCGGCCTCGGTCAGACCGCTCCGAACCCGGTCCTGACCACCATTCGTTATTTCCGCGACGAGTACGACGCGCACATCCGCGAGAAGCGCTGCCCCGCCGCCCAGTGCGCCGCCCTGCTGCACTACAGCATCGACGCCGAGAAGTGCACCGGCTGCGGCCGCTGCGCCAAAAACTGCCCGGCCAAGGCCATCACCGGCGAGAAGAAGAAGCCGCATGAAATCGACCCGAACCTCTGCATCCGCTGCGACCAGTGCCGCAAGAACTGTAAGTTTGACGCGATTTCTGTAACCTAAGGGAGGCGATTGAGAAGTGGAACAAGTCAAAATTACCATTGACGGCCGCGAGCTGGTTGGGAACAAAGGTCAAACTATCCTCAACATCGCCGCCGAGAACGGGATTGAAATCCCGAATATGTGTTATCACAAGGAACTGAAGGTCTATGGCGCCTGCGGCCTCTGCGTCGTGGAAGCCGAGGGAATGCCCAAGCTGATGCGCTCCTGTGCGACGACGGTTGAAAAGGACGGTATGGTCATCCACACCGACACCCCGCGCGTCAAGCAGGCCCGCAAGATCGCCCTGGAGCTCCTCATGAGCGACCACGAGGGCGACTGCAAGGGTCCCTGCGTCCTTCGCTGCCCCGCCCATACCAACGTCCAGGGCTATCTGAAGAAGATTGCCGAGGGCGACGACAAGGGCGCCGTCAAGATCATCAAAGAGAAAATTCCGCTGCCCGCCTCCATCGGCCGCGTCTGCCCGCATCCCTGCGAGCTGGACTGCCGCCGCAACTTTGTCGAGCAGCCCCTTTCCATCGCCTACCTGAAAGCGTTTGCTGCGGACAATGATCTGGCCTCCGGCAACCCCTATAAGCCCGAGTGCGCCCCCGACACCGGCAAGAAGGTCGCCATCGTCGGCGGCGGCCCCGCCGGCCTCAGCGCCGCGGCCTACCTCCGCAAGGCCGGTCACGCCGTAACCGTTTACGACGCCATGCCCGAGATGGGCGGTATGCTCCGCTACGGCATCCCGGCTTACCGTCTGCCCAAGGATTTGGTCAAGAAGGAAGTGGACCTGATTGCCGATACCGGTGTTGTGATGAAAAACAACATCAAACTCGGCGAGGACATCACCTTGGCCAACCTGCAAAAGGAAAACGACGCCGTTCTGGTCGCCATCGGCGCATGGCAGAGCTCCAACGTCGGCTGCCCCGGTGAAAACGTACCCGGCGTGCTGGGCGGCATAGACTTCCTGCGCGACGTCAACGAGGGCAAAATTCCCGACATCGGCAAGAGCGTAGCCGTCGTCGGCGGCGGCAACACCGCCATGGACGCCTGCCGCACCGCCATCCGCTGCGGCGCGAAAAACGTTTACGTCATCTACCGCCGTACCCGCGAAGAAGCCCCCGCCGATGACCTGGAAATCGAAGAGGCCATTGAAGAGGGCGTACAGTTCAAGTTCCTGACCAACCCCGCCGAGATCATCGAAAAGGACGGCAAGGTGGACGAGATCAAGCTCCAGATCATGGAGCTCGGCGAGCCAGACGCCTCCGGCCGCCGGAAGCCCATTCCCGTCGAGGGCAAGTTTGAGACCCTCCAGGTGGACACCGTCATCGCCGCCATCGGTCAGAAGATGCGTAAGCCCGACGGCATCGACGGCCTCCCGTTCAACTGGGACCGCGGCACCGTCACAACCGACCCAGCCACCGGCGCGACCAGCGTCGAAGGTCTGTTTGCCGCCGGCGATATGACCAACCGCGGCGCTTCCATTGCCATTGAGGCCATCGGTGAGGGCGACCGCGCCGCCGTCGCCATCGACAAGTACCTCAAGGGTCAGGACATGAAGCCCGCCGAGCCCTTCTACTCCAAGCGTGAGGTCACCAAGGAGCAGTACGCCGACTACGAGAGGAAGCCGCGCGCTGAGATGCCGGTCCGTGATCCCGACGTCCGCAAGGGCGACTTCGAGTCGGTCATCAAGGGCTTCTCCGACGAGCAGGCCCGCAGCGAGGCCAAGCGCTGCCTGGAGTGCGGCTGCCACGACTATGACGACTGCAAGCTCATCCGCTACGCCAACCTCGATCCCATCAATCCCGACCGTCTCAAGGGCGAGAAGCACAAGTGCTTCAAGGAGCAGAAGCTGCTCGTCATTGAGCGCGACCAGGGCAAGTGCATGCTCTGCAATCAGTGCGTCCGCATGTGCCGCGAGGTCGCCGGTCAGAGCCTTCTGGGCCTCCTGGGCCGCGGCTTCAAGACCATCGTACAGCCCGAGTTCGCCTCCGCCGACGCCCTGGCCAAGTGCAAGGACTGCGGCAAGTGCGTCGAGGCCTGCCCGACTGGCGCGCTGAAGCTCTTGTCCAAATAAGCAACCCGCGCGCTGTTTTTTGAAATAAGACGCGCCCCCTTGGAAAGACGGTCAATCCCGTCTTTCCAAGGGGGCGTTTTTGTTTTTTCCCCTTGCTTTTTTCCAAAATTCGTCTTATACTTTAAGTTATCAGAATACACGGAACAGGAGACGGAAACGGACAGATTGCCGCCTCCCCACGCCAGCGAGAGGAGAGGTCAATACGAAAGAAGTCGATCCCAAAGAAACCAAGCGCGCCGCAGCCTTCGCGCTATGGATGAACGCCAAGATGCCAATGATAACCTTTTTCCGGACGATGAACGTCACCCCCCTGGTCAAATTCAGCCGAAAGAACGCCATGCGCTTTAATATGCTGCTCTGTCACTGTATCGGCAAAGCAGCCTCTCAAATTACTGAGTTCTATATGCTGCCGGTGCGCGAGCTGATGATGGCCTTTGACCGTCTTGCCATCGGCGTCACAGTACAGTGCGGCAATGGTAAAATTGTCACCTGCGACGTCCCCTTTTCGTGGGATCTCCGTCAGTTCAATGAGGACTATATGCACTTCACCCGCCAGGTGATGAACAGCGGCGAGCCCCACGAGCTGGAACAGGAAGCCATGGTCATTGGAACCTCCTCCCTGCCCGACTACAACGTGGATGGGGCGGTCAACCTCTACTCCGGCTTCCGCAACAACCCCTCCATGCTCTGGGGCCGGTACCGAAAGGGCCTTTTAAAGACCACCCTTCCCGTCTCCTTCCAATTTCACCACACGCAAATGGACGAAGCCCATGCGGCCTGGTTCCTGGACAACCTCCAGAAGGCTTTCGACGGCGTCAGCCTGGGCCTGTAACCACCGCTGTCAGCTATTGCACTGAAGAAAGGAGGATCGGAAGCACATACCCCTTAATTCCACACCAATGAAGTTTAGGAGGCATCACACATGAAAAAAACAATATCCCTGCTTTTGACCCTTCTGCTCGTCCTGGGGCTCCTCCCTGCCGCCGCGCTGGCCGCCGACGCGGACCCTGTCGTCATCCTGTATACCAATGACGTCCACTGCGCCCTGGCCCAGGAAACAGAAGACGACGGCACCGTCTCACATCTTGGCTACCCCGCCGTAGCCGCCTACGTTGCTGAAATGGAAGCCCAATATGGCGCGGACCATGTGACGCTGGCCGACGCCGGCGACGCCATCCAGGGCGGCGCCGCGGGCACCCTGTCCAAGGGCTCCTATCCCCAGCAGCTTATGAACGCCGCCGGTTACGATCTTGCCATCCCCGGCAACCATGAGTTCGACTTCGGCATGGAAAACTTCCTGTCCCTCGTAGAAGGGGCAAAGTATCAGTACATCTGCTGCAATCTCCTCAAGGACGGCAAGCCGGTCCTTGACCCCTACGCCATTGTGGATTACGGCAGCTGCAAGGTTGGATATGTGGGCATCGCCACACCGGAAAGCCTGAGCAAATCTGACCCCACCTCCTTCCAGGACGCCTCCGGCAACTTTGTCTATACCTTCTGTGAGTCGGACGGAGCTCTGTACACCGCCGTACAGTCCGCAGTCGATGCCGCCAAGGCCGATGGGGCCGATTACGTGGTCGCTCTGGCACATCTGGGTCAGGACGGCGTCAACGACCCTTGGACCTCCTCCAGCGTGATCGCCAACACCACCGGCATCGACGCCCTTCTGGACGGCCATTCCCATGAGCAGTACAGCACCACCGCCCCCAACAAGGACGGCAAGAATGTCGCCCTGCTCCAGACCGGCACCAAGCTGGCCGCCATCGGCAAGCTTATCATCGACCCCGCCGCTGGTGTGAAAACCGAACTGGTGACCGGCTACGCAAACTCTGATGCGGCAACTGCCAAGGCGCTGGCCGATATTGAAGCGGAGCTGGCCGGCGTTCTCCAGGAAAAGGTCGCCACCACCACCGTCGCCCTAACCAGCAAAGACCCCGCCACCGGCGATCGCGCGGTGCGCACCGCTGAAACCAATCTGGGCGATCTCTGTGCCGACGCCTACCGCAACATGATGGGAGCCGACGTGGGTCTGACCAACGGCGGCGGCATCCGCGCCGACATCGACGCCGGTGACATCACCTACGAAGAAATCATTAATGTCCAGCCCTACGGCAACGCCATGTGCCTCATTGAGGCCACCGGCCAGCAGCTGCTCGACGCGCTGGAGCTGGGCGCACGCCTCTATCCCGAGGAGAACGGCGGCTTCCTCCAGGTTTCCGGCCTCAGCTATTCCTTCGATCCCAGCATTCCCACCTCTGTGGTATGTGACGATCACGGCGCTTTTGTCAAGGTAGAGGGCGACCGCAGGGTCTACAACGTGACGGTGGGCGGCCAGCCCATTGACCCCGCCCAGACCTACACCGTAGCCTCCCACAACTATATGCTCAAAAACGGCGGCGACGGCTACAGCATGTTCAAGAACTGCAAAGTCCTCAAAGACGAGGTCATGTTGGACAACCAGTGCTTGATTAACTACATAACCGAGAAGCTCGGCGGCTCGGTCGGCGAGGATTACGCCGACCCCAAGGGACAGGGCCGCATCACCATCGCCGCACAGGCCGAGGAGGCCCCGGCGGAAGAGATGCCCGTTCCCGAGCCGGTTCCCGAACCCCAGCCTGAACCTGCTCCCGCACCCAAGCCTGTTCCAGAACCGGCTTCTGCCCCCACACCCGCTCCCGCTGGCCTGTATACCGTTCAGAATGGCGACAGCCTGTGGACGATCGCCGCGCGGAACCTGGGCAACGGCCTCCGCTGGTCTGAAATTTACCAGCTCAACGCCGGGAAGCTCGCGGGCCCCAACCTTCTCTATACCGGCCAGCAGCTCCAGCTCCCCGCCGCGTAACAGATTACAATTGTGAAACGACGCCCCCAATGTCAGCCCTCTGACATTGGGGGTGTCCCGTTCTTGTCTTATTTCGCAAAGTAAATCATTATTTTTTCATTCTTATCCTCCCTCAAATTGACAGTGGTAAGGATTGATGATAAAATACAAAAGGATAATTCTTGTCCGCCGCCGGAGGTTCTGTTTCCTACCCTTGGCCTTCAGACAGCACACGCTCTACGGGGAAGAGTATCCCCGTTTCCAATTCTTCCTCCGGCGTCTGGTGCGGATCGTTCAGATACCGATCCATTGCCGCCCCGCAGGGCCGGTACTCCACATGCTCGGCCAGCCAGCCGCACAGCGCCTCATACGCCCGGTTCAGCTTTCCATAAGAGCCCTTGTGCCGCACTGACGCGCAGAGAAACCGGGGTTTAATGGTCACCCCTGGCCCATCCTCGGCCACCACCATCTGCGCCTCCACATCGGAGCTCTCATAGCTAAAATCAGGGGCGTGATAGAGCATTTGAATCGGCCCCGCCTGCATCAGCCCCCGTGCCGCCGCTTCCCGGCGCAGTTCTTCAAATAATGCGTGGTACTGATTGATGCCGACGGTTTTTCGAATTGAAAAAACCTTTTGTGCCGGGTCATCCAGCAAAATAATATGATACTGATTTTCCATACGCGCTACTCCTTCCAACCGGAGAATATCCAGCTCCAATTGGCGCAGCAATTCCTTTTTTGCCTCCAACTCTCGCCGGAGCGTCAGCCGCCGCCGACGCAAATGCTCTAACAGTGCCTGGTCATCCAAAGCCAGCAGCGGACCCATTTCGTGGAGCGGGAATCCGTAACCTCCCAACCACTGAATCCGAATCAGGACAGACAATTGCTCCTGCCGGTAATAACGGTAGCCGTTTTCGCCCACCATCTCCGGACGCAGCAGTCCCAGGGCGTCATAATGACGCAGCATTCGCGGCGAAACGTGACTCAGACGGGAAAATTCACCAATGGTCAGCATGGTATCCTCCTTGCAATCTGTTGTGGAACCGGTTCCTGTACAACAGCATAAACCCTGACACAGTGAGAATGTCAAGTGTTTTTTTAAGTAACCAAATCTGCCGCCGGAATGAATTGGAGGGCGCACGATGAAAAAGAACCTAACCATTCTGTTCGACGCGGACGACACGTCGGAAAACCTATCAGAAGTCTGGCTTGCCCTGCTCAATGAGAAGTATGGGACCGCCGTCACTGTTGACGATATTCACGATTGGGACGTCAGCCTGGCTTTCCCAGGTCTGACCAGAGAACAGGTTTACGGCGCGCTGGAATGGGACGGACTCTGGCAGCGTCTCTCCCCTCTCCCTGGCAGTCAGCGGGTTCTGCAACGGCTTTACGATGAGGGCCATCAGCTTTTTATGGTCTCGGCCACCGATTACCGGCACTGCAAACCCAAGATGGACGCGATTCTCTCCATGTTTCCCTTTCTGGACTGGGACCATGTCATCCTGACCAGCCGCAAGCAGCTCATTCGGGGCGACGTGCTCATTGATGACGGCCCCCACAATCTGGTAGACGGCGACTACGCCCGAATTCTGTTCGACAGGCCCTATAACCGCAGCTTCCCGGACCGGGAGGCCGGCTGCGTCCGCGCACGCGGCTGGGACGAGGTCTATGCGATCATAACGGAGCTTGCCAGCTCCAATATTTGAGGAGGTGATCCGCATGGACGGCATCACAGAACTGCATATCCGGGAAATTTCCTCCCGGATGGTCCGGATCTATTACCGGGAGAGCAGCGGTATCATGGCACTGCTCGAATACCTGGCTCCCGATTTCAGTTGGATCGGCACCAGAGTGGGAAACGAGGCTCATTCCCTGGCCGAAACCGCCGCATACTTCAGTAAAATAGTCCTTCCATCGTGCGCCATTCTGGAGGAAAACTATTCCATTACGGAGGTTGCGCCGGGGGTATGTGTGTGCGGCAGCCTTATCAAGATTTCGTTCTCCGTCTCGGAGACGGTCACCGAGACAAAGCGTCAGCGAATCACCTTTGTCTTCCGCCAGACGGGGGACCGCTGGCTCTGTGTCCATCTCCACGCCTCCTCCCCTGACCGAATCCCGTCCGCACACTCCACACAGGCGGATGACTCCAACCTGAGTCAAACCGGCGGCGGCGAGCATGCCGGGGAAAGCGGGAAGACCAACCTTCGCGGGATTTACCAGGGTGTCACCGAGTCAGAGGCCCTGCGCAAGCAGGCGGAGTGGGAGATGCGCCAACGCGAACGGCAGGCCCGTCAAGCGCTGGAAGAGGCCTATGAGGCTGCCAGCCGCGCCAATCAGGCCAAAACCGAGTTCCTCTCCCGGATGTCCCACGATATTCGTACCCCAATGAACGCCATCATGGGCATGACCGCCATCGCGCGGCAAAAGAGGGATGACCAGGAGCAGGTGAATTACTGCTTGGAGAAAATCGCGCAGTCCGGCGCTCAGCTTTTGCACCTAATCAATGAGGTGCTGGACATGTCCAAAATTGAAAGCCACAACTTTACCATCACCGAGACCGTATTTTCCATTGCCGATGTGGTCAACGAGACCATCCATCTCATCCGCCCTACCACCGACCAGCAGCATCAAACCTTTGACGTTGACATCGGGAAGCTGGAGCACGACTTTGTCATCGGCGACTCCATCCGCGTTCAGGAAATCCTGATGAATTTCCTGTCCAACGCCACCAAGTACACCCCGGAGGGCGGCCATATTTTATTCTCCCTCACGGAGAAGCCGCAGTCCTCTGGCGGCGGCATCTGCTACCAGTTCGTCGTGCAGGACAACGGTATTGGCATGACCGGGGAGTTTCAAGAGCGGATTTTCCTTCCCTTTGAGCGAGCGGAGGATTCCCGGATCAGCAAGGTCCCCGGCTCCGGGCTGGGAATGGCCATCGCCCACAACCTGATTCAGATGATGGGCGGCTCGGTCCAGGTGGAGAGCGCCCTCAATCAAGGCTCCCGGTTCACCATCACGCTATTTTTCAAACCGGCCAGCAAACCCGCAAACCACGTTGAGAAACGGCCAGCTACGATGGAGATTTCCGACTTTACCGATGCTCCACTGACTCTCCTGGTGGAGGACAATGATCTAAACCGGGAAATCGCCCGGACGGTGTTAGAGATGGCGGGCCTTCAAGTGGAGGAGGCCGTTGACGGACAGGAAAGCGTGGAACGTTTCGCCTCGTCTCCTCCCTTCTACTACCGCGCAATTCTGATGGACATTCAAATGCCGGTGATGGACGGCTACGCGGCCACCCGCGCCATTCGCGCCCTGGATCGCCCCGACGCCCCGAAAGTCCCCATTATCGCCCTGACGGCCAACACCTTCTCTGACGACGTGCGAAACGCGATGGAGGCGGGAATGAACGCCCATCTGCCCAAGCCCCTGGACCCGGACATTTTAATTCGAACCCTCAAGCAATGGATTTTATAGTCAACCCCATTCTATGCCGCGCTCGTCCATCCATTCAAAGCTCACGGAATCCTCGCCAATTGTGAGCACGATTTTGTCGTTGCTGTGCGCCGCCGCGATGTCTTGCAGTTTCTTGACAATATCCTCCTCTGACATCTTTCTCCCCACGAGGTGGTCGACACTATCTCCGTAGTGTTCACAAAAAATTCATCTTCTTGCTTGTGAATCCTCTCTTTCTGTGGTATACTTGGCTTATAACGTCAAAAGGGGGCTAACTTATGCCGCCATTACCGCAGGAATGCTATTTCAGTTACGCTGATCTTCTGGCTTGGGACGATAACACAAGGTACGAGTTATACAACGGCCAACCGGTCGCACTGGCCTCACCGTCCGACATTCACCAAAGGATTTTAGGCGAATTACATTTGCAGTTTGGCACTTATCTGAGGGGGAAAAAATGTAGGGTCTATCTTTCTCCCTTTGATGTCCGCTTGTTTGAAAAAAGAGGAGAGCTCCCGGAAAACATCGATACCGTTGTCCAGCCTGATTTAATGGTGGTCTGCGACCCAAACAAGGTTGACCGGCACGGTGTTCACGGCGCGCCGGATTTGGTTATCGAGATTCTTTCTCCCACTTCCGCCCGGTACGATAAGATCACCAAATTCAACTTGTACCAACGGGCTGGTGTTTTGGAATATTGGCTCGTCGATCCTTCCAGCCGCACGGTTTCCGTGTATCTATTGGAGGATGGCGTATACCACGCCGCAACCGTATATTCCTCTGATTTGTCCGTCCCGGTTGGTGTTCTTGACAATTGCTATATTGATTTGCCATCTGTGTTCCAGTGAAATAAAATCCGGGCGAGGACGTTTGCCGTCCCCGCCCGGATTTTTTTCCACTTCTATTTTCCCACACGGGGCAGTGCATCACTTTGGTTATATTTTTATCATATAGATGTCAAACATTGCTTTTGTAACGGGAAATCCCTCTCTATCAAAATAACTACCATATGTCAGTTCCAATGGACATGTATAACTGTCCCGCAGTTTCATAATAAGTACCTCTCAATTTATCAGTTTTTGCTTCCTAATCACACTTGCGCATTGCCTCCGCATACACCGCCGGATTGTAAAACAGCGGAAATTGTGGTACAATACTCCTAACAATTTATTTGGGAGGAATCGCCATGTCTATGGAAGAGCGGAGCGCGCGCAAACCTTCGGAGTTATGGGCCATTGAGGACCTGTTCCCAAGCGATGAGAGCTGGGAAGCCGAGCTGACAAACCTGCGGGAACTGATTGCCCGTCTGCCGGCGTACCAAGGGAAGCTGGGAACGTCCGCCGAAACCCTCTATGAATATATGCAATTGGATGAAACGCTCAGCATCCTTCTTGACCGCCTCGCCAACTATGCCCAGCGCCGCAGCGACGAGGACACCCGCGTTGCCCGTTATCAGGCCATGACCGACGCCATCACCGCCGCCTGGGTCGAGGCCTCGTCGGCCTCGAGCTTTGAGACTCCGGAACTGCTCTCCATCCCCGACGAAACCTTGGATAAATTTTACCGCCAGCAGCCAAAACTTACCCTTTACCGCCGCTATTTCGACAACATCCGCCGGAAAAGAGCCCACATTCTCTCCCCCGCTGAGGAAAAACTGCTCTCCGGCACCGGTGAGATGGCCCAGTCCCCCGACAACATCTACTCCATGTTTTCCGACGCCGACCTCAAATTCCGCGACGCAGTGGACAGCCAGGGCGTCTCCCATCCGGTGACCCAGAGCAGCTTTGTTCAGCTTCTGGAAAAGCCGGACCGCATCCTGCGCCGGGACGCTTTCACGTCCTATTACGAGCCCCTATCCCAATTTCGCAACACCCTCGCCGCCACCCTTTCTGCCCAGATTAAACAGCAGCAGTTTTACGCCCGGGCGCGTAATTATGCCTCCCCGCTGGAAGCCTCGCTGGATGGGAACAACGTGCCGGTCCAGGTCTATCACAACTTAATCGCTGCGGTGAATCAAAACCTGAACAAGCTGCACCGTTACGTGGACCTGCGCCGCCGCCTGCTGGGACTGGATGAACTGCATATGTACGACATCTATGCCCCGCTGGTCCCCGACGCCTCGCGTGAGATCCCTTTCGAGGAGGCCAAGGAGACCGTCTTCGCCGCCCTGGCCCCGTTGGGTAGTTCGTACCAATCCATCCTGCGCGAAGGCTACGACAAGCGCTGGATCGACATCTACCCCAATCCAGGAAAACGCTCCGGGGCCTACTCCGCCGGCGCACGGGTCCACCCCTATGTTCTTCTCAACTATACCGGCACTCTGGACAGCCAGTTTACCCTGGCCCATGAGATGGGCCACGCGATCCACTCCTACCGCTCCAACCGGGACCAGCCGGTAATCTATTCTGACTATGTGATCTTTGTCGCCGAGGTCGCCTCTACCTGCAACGAAGCGCTGCTGATGGAGCATCTACTGGCAAAGACCACCGATAAAAAAGAGCGGGCCGCCCTCATCAACCATTTCCTGGAACAGTTCAAGGGCACCCTCTACCGTCAGACCATGTTCGCCGAGTTTGAGCTCCGCATGGGCGAGATGAACGCCGCCGGGGAGGCTTTGACCGCCGAAGCGCTGTGCCGGGAGTATCGCGCCTTGAACGAGCGCTATTTCGGCCCCGGCCTGGTCCTCGACCAGCAGATTGATTTAGAATGGGCCCGCATTCCCCATTTTTACTACAACTATTACGTCTTCCAATATGCCACCGGCTATGCCGCCGCCATTGCCTTGAGCCGCCGCATTCTGAAGGAGGGCGAACCTGCGGTCCAGGACTACCTTGCGTTCCTCTCCGGCGGATGCAGCAAGGACCCCATCGACCTCCTCAAGGACGCCGGGGTCGATATGACCGCTTCCGAGCCGGTGGAGCAGGCGCTGGCGCTGTTCGACGAGCTTTTGGACGAAATGGAACGCCTGATGGAGGCGTGACATGGAGGAGTTATATTTACCGACGCTCCATTACTTCGAAAACAAAAACCGTTTCTCGGGCAGCGACGGCCCCCTGCGCTTCATGCTGACTCCCAACGTGGTCATGCGCAACGCCAAGGAGCCCGAACTGTCGGAAAGCACGATTTTCGGCCAGCTCTGGCACGGGCCCTATTGCCTGGAAAAAAGCGTTGTGGAGGAGGAACGAACCTTTCCCATGTCCGCCGAAGCCCTTGCGGAAATTCGCGCCTGGCTGCTGGAACACCGCTAGAGCTTTCGCACTAAACCAGCCGCCATACCGCCGGCTCGTCCTCACTTGGGCAAACCGTGACCACGCCGTCCCAGAGGCGGCGCACCTGAAATCCCTGCGGGACCCCGCCGTCAAAGGAGAGCCGCACCGCCCGGGGACGAAACTGAAGGCCCTGGCCAGAACGCTTGACCAGGGCCTCCTTGCATGTCCAGAGGGTCAGCAACGCCTCGTTCTCCTCCGGCTGCGCGGCAATCCAGGCCAGCTCTTCCGGTCCCATGCTCCGCTGCGCGACCCCCTGCCGGACCGGACGGAAGGTTTCCGCATCCACCCCCACCGGCTTGTCCGACACCGCCAGCGCCGCAATGGTTCGGGTATGGGTCAGGGAAAACTCGAAACGCCCATCCGGAAAATAGGGCTTTCCCTGCCCTGTCCTCGCCAGCTCCGGCACTGGCCCCCCACAGAGCAGCGCGTGGGCCCTCTCCAGCAGCGCGTAGGCCAAGTCTCTCGCCTCGCCCCTCTCACAAGCCCCGGCGTATACAATCAGCATTTAGAATCCTCCTGAATAACGACGAAAACGGGACCGGTCCGGTCCCGTTTTCGTACAGCCCTAAAAGGGGCCGGTATTGTTCTTACTCGCGGTTCTCGCGCATCCGTGCAAAGCAGTCGCTGCAATAGACGGGGCGGTCCGACTTGGGCTCGAAGGGCACCTTGGCCTCGCCGCCGCAGGCAGCGCAGACAGCGGTGAAGTACTCTCTGGGGCCACGCGCGGCACTCTTGCGGGCGTCACGGCAGGATTTGCAGCGCTGGGGCTCATTCTGGAAGCCTCTCTCAGCGTAGAACTCCTGCTCGCCAGCGGTGAACACGAACTCATTGCCGCACTCTTTACACACTAAAGTCTTGTCTTCGTACATTACTGTTTACCTCTCTTGCATCAAATAGTGATTTTGCCCTGACGAAGGCGCCCACAAACGATTGTTGGTCTGTCCTACAGGGTCATAAATATTTGCGAACGGCCAACGCCGTTGACGCCAACGGAACGCCCCCCGACGGAAATACGGATGGAGACTGGTAACATCAAGAGAGATCGTGTAACGCGAATCCAGGAGATGCAAAAAATCGGTTTGCCCCATCCACAGCGCGGAAATATATATGCAACAGGCACTTGCGCCGTATGGATTTTCAGACGTGAGTAACGTGGTTATTATAAGCAGAGAATTTCCGTTTGTCAATAGGAAAAACGAAATAATTACCCGTTAAAATTGTTTTTTCGCGTTTTCAACCGCCGCAGCCACCAACTGGGCCACCTGCTTTGCCTCCGCCTCGGTCCCGGCCTCCACCATGACCCGGATCAGCGCCTCGGTGCCCGAGGGCCGGAGCAAAATGCGCCCTTCGCCGTTCAAACGCTTTTCCCCCTCGGCGACAGCCGCCTGGACCGGCGCACAGTTGGTCAGGGCATCCTTTGCGGCGTTATCGTGGGGACCGGCGACGTTTAAAAGCACCTGCGGATATTGCTTCACCGCCGATACAAGCTGGCTCACCGGAACCATGTTCTTGGCAACAATCTGGAGGAACTGCAGGCCGGAGAGCTGTCCGTCTCCAGTGGTCATATGTTCCAGGAAGATGATGTGGCCCGACTGCTCGCCGCCCAGCACCATGCCCTTGTCTCGCATCAGTTCCAGCACATAGCGGTCGCCCACCCCGCTGCAAAAGAGCTTCATTCCGTGCTCCCCGGCGTACTTGTGCAGGCCCAGGTTGGACATCACCGTGGCGACAAAGCCGTTGTTTTTCAGCTTCCCCTGTTTTTTGAGATCGGCGGCGCAGATGGCCAGCATCTGGTCCCCGTCCACCACGCCGCCCTTCTCATCCACCGCCAGGCAGCGGTCGGCGTCTCCGTCAAAGGCCAGGCCCAGGTCGTAGCAACCGGACACCACCCGCTCCGCCAGCAGGTCCAGATGGGTGGAGCCGCAGTGGTCGTTGATATTGACGCCGTTGGGCTGGTCGTTGATATAGGACACCTCAATGCCCAGGCGGCTGAAAATCCGACGGGCCGTCTTGGACGCCGCTCCGTTGGCGCAGTCGATGAGGACTCGGAGGTCTGTAATGGCAGGGCGGTCCACGGTCGTTATCAGATAGTGCGTGTACCCGTCCAGCGCATGGTGCCCATTGTAAATCTGTCCCAGACCGCCGCCCGTCTTGAGCGGCATCACACCCTGCGAGAGGACCATCCGCTCGATGGCAGCCTCCAGCTCGTCGCTGATTTTATAGCCCTGGGAAGAGAAAATTTTGATGCCGTTATATTGATAGGGATTGTGAGACGCCGAAATTACGATACCGGCGTCGGCGTGGTTGGCGACGGTCAAATAGGCCGTAGCCGGCGTGGGGACGACCCCAAGCTGCACCACGTTGGCCCCACCCGCGCACAGTCCCGCGCTGAGAGCCGCCTCCAGCATATCGGAGGAAATCCGCGTGTCCTTGCCAATGACCACAACCGGCTGGCTGCCCTTCTGCTCGGCCAGCTGCCAGGCCGTCGCCAGTCCGACGCGGTAGGCGCGGTTATTGTCCAGGGTCTCGTTGGCGACTCCTCGGACTCCGTCTGTTCCAAATAATAAACCCATAGATTGATTGCCTCCTATAGAGAAAATTGCTGCTGCCCCGGAACCTCCAGGTGCAAATGCTCGTAGGCCAGCCGGGTGACGCATCGCCCGCGCGGCGTGCGGGTGAGATAGCCAATCTGCATGAGGTAGGGTTCGTATACATCCTCCAGCGTCACGGCCTCCTCCCCGATGGTGGCTGCTAGAGTCTCCAACCCAACCGGGCCTCCGTTGTAATGTTTAATAATGGCGCTCAGCATCCGCCGGTCAATGGCGTCCAGCCCCAGCTTATCAATTTCCAGCTGGCTCAGCGCGTGACCGGCCGCCTCTTTGGTGATAACACCGTCATAATAAAGCTGCGCAAAGTCCCGCACGCGCCGCAGGATGCGGTTGGCGATACGGGGCGTTCCCCGGGAACGGGAGGCAATCTCCGCCGCGCCGTCCGGCGCAATTTCCAGGGACAGCAGCGCCGCGCTCCGGGTCACGATGCGCTGCAGTTCCTCCTTTGTGTAGAGCTCCAGGCGCAGCTGCACGCCGAAACGGTCGCGCAGCGGCGAGGAGAGCTGACCCGCTCTCGTCGTCGCGCCTACCAGCGTAAAGCGGGGCAGGTCCAGACGGATCGAGTTGGCCGCGGGCCCCTTTCCGATCATAATGTCGATGGCGAAATCCTCCATAGCCGGATAGAGAATCTCTTCCACCGCACGGTTAAGGCGGTGAATTTCGTCAATGAAAAGGACATCGCCGGGGTTCAGGTTGGTCAGCAGCGCCGCCAAGTCCCCCGCCTTTTCGATGGCGGGACCGGAGGTGACGCGGAGACTGACTCCCATTTCAGCCGCGATAATACCGGCCAGGGTAGTCTTACCCAGGCCTGGCGGTCCGTATAGCAGGGTATGGTCCAGCGGCTCGTTTCGCCGCCGGGCCGCCTCAATGTACACCGCAAGATTGCCTTTGGCCTTCTCCTGCCCGGTGTAATCCTGGAGGCTGCGGGGACGGAGTGAAAACTCCGATTCATCCAAGGGCGTAACCGAGGCGGTCACTAGAGGCGCTTCGATATTCTGGGAATAGTCTATGCTCAAGCCGCCGCCCCCTTAGTTTTTCACCATCGCCCGCAGGCACTGGCGGACAATCTCTTCCACCGTCAGACTGCCGGTGTCCACACCGCGAAGGGACGCGCCGATCTCCGACTGGGAATAGCCCAGCGCCGCAAGCGCCGCCGACGCCTCGGCAGCTTTCCCCCCCGCTCCGGTCAAGGGCACGGCAGGGCCGGAGCCGGCCGCTTCAATCTGTTCTCCAGCCAGCTTATCCTTGAGCTCCAAGAGAATGCGCTGCGCCAGCTTTTTGCCCACGCCCGGCGCGGCGGTCAAAGCCTTTTCGTCGCCGGTCACAACCGCAAGGGTGAACTGCTCCGGCGTCATGGACGAGAGAATTGCCAGCGCCGCCTTGGGCCCCACGCCGGTGACACCGACGAGCCGCTCAAAGCATTTTTTCTCCTCTCTTGACGAAAAGCCGAAGATGTCCACCGCGTCTTCCCGAATGCTGCAATAGGTGTACAGCTTCGCCACCCGCCCGATGGCAAGCTGAGATTGTGTATACGAGGTGGTATAGCAGGCATAGCCCACGCCGCCGCAGTCCACTACGGCCAGATTGGCCTCCATCGCCGCGACGGTACCATTGAGATAGTAAAATAGCATAGCGTTACCTTCCGGTCAAATCTACGCCCGCCTGGCGGAGCAGCGACGTATGGGTGCGCCCATGGCAAAGCGCCAACGCCAGCGCGTCCGCCGCGTCGTCCGGCCTGGGGATTTCCCGCATTTTCAGCAGACGGCGCGTCATGTCCATGACCTGGCGTTTCTCCGCCCTGCCGTAGCCCACGACGGCTTGTTTGACCTGCATGGGGGTATATTCATAGATCGGGACGTTCGCCTTGGCGAGGGCCAGCAAGATCACCCCCCGCCCGTGGGAGACGTGGATGCCTGTGGTCACGTTGTGGCCCCAGAACAGCTCCTCCACCGCCGCCGCGTCCGGCTTCAGCGCAGCGAGCAGCTCGGTGGTATCGTCATAGATCATCACAAGACGCGAGGGAAAGTCCAGCTCGGGCGGCGTCGTGATGGTGCCGTACCGAAGCAGTTGATGGCTGCCGCGATCCGAGGAGACGAGCCCAAAGCCGATGGTGGCAAAGCCGGGGTCGATGCCAAGGATTTTCATCTGCCGGTAATCTGAAGCCAGCAGATGTTGACGACCCCCAGCACGACAATGCCGAACAGCACCCAGGCCATCACAATCTGCCACTTAGGGCGTGGAATATAGGGCTCCCTTTGGGTCTGCCGTTCGTAATCCTCCCGGACCCCGTCAAGGCCTTCGGTCGAGCGTTCCTGCCGCATGTCATACCACCTCACAATAATATTGTATCATAAATCCCACAAAATGAACAGTAAAAAATTATTTTCACCCGCCTATTTTCAGCGCGGACCGCAATGACGCCGCAACCCGCCGGCAAACGCCCGGTGTCCCTCCTCAGAAAAATGCACGCCGTCGAAGGTCAGCCCAACGTTCCACGCCCCCGCGTCGGCATAGTCAATCCCAAGCTCCCGCGCCAGCGCGCCGCAGAGCGCCGCATACCGGACCGACCGGTCAATCATTTCCGGTTCCGTAACCCATTCCCCGGGCCGCAGGGGCGGCGGCGCAATCAGTAAAACGCGTGCGTTCCCCACCAAGGGCAGCACAGCCTCCAAAAACCGGCGCATCCGTTCCGCCGCCTCTTCCGCTGTGGCAAGGTTCAGCAGATCGTTTGTGCCCAGCATAACAGAGAACAAATCTACCGGCCCCATGCGGCGAAGCAGGTCCGCAGTCTCCGCGTATTCCGCCGAGCGGCACGGAATCATTCGACCGTTTTGGCCCGCATTTATCACATCATATTCCGGCCCCATCCTGCCTGTCCACCGGACCTGTGACGGGTAACGGCCGCCAGCAAAGGAGCGGGGATCGTAACCATAGGTATTGGAATCGCCAAAGCACAGCAAGCGCCGCATTCTGTTCACCTCCTTCTTATCATACGATAATTCCGCCCATTTTGCAAGGAAAAGCGTGCGGCAAAAAAACAACCGCGAGCCCGGCAAAACGGGTCGCGGTTGCAGAAAAAACAGACGTTGCTACTACAAATCGATTCAGTTTACTCTCCCAGCAGCATTCGAATGTCTGCCTCGGGCGTCGTGATCGAGGCGATTGCAAATTTGTCCACCAGGAAATTCAGGACGTTGGGCGAGATAAAGGCGGGCAGAGAGGGGCCGAGCCGTATGTTCTGGATGCCCAGATGCAGCAGGGTCAGCAGGATGCAGACCGCCTTTTGCTCGTACCAGGAGAGGACAAAAGACAATGGCAGCTCGTTGACCCCACATTGAAAGGCTTCGGCCAACGCGACCACAACTTGGATCGCACCGTAAGCGTCGTTGCACTGGCCCACGTCCATCAGGCGGGGCAGGCCGTCAATTTCTCCGAGGTCCAGATCGTTGAAACGAAACTTGCCGCAAGCGAGGGTCAGCACGATGCTGTCCTTGGGCGTCCGCTTGACGAAATCGGTGTAATAGCCGCGCTCCTTCTTCGCGCCGTCGCAGCCGGCCACCAGGAAGAAATGCCGGATCGCGCCCGCCTTGACCGCCTCCACAACCGTCTCTGCGCGGGAGAGAATGGCGGCGCTGCCGAAGCCGGTGGTCATCTGCGAGCCGCCGTTCATGCCGGTAAACGCCCTGTCCTCGGGGAAGCCGCCCAGCGCCAAGGCCTTTTCAATCACAGGGGTAAAATCTTTGTCCGCGCCGATATGTACCGCACCCGGCCACGCCACGGCCTCGGAGGTAAACACACGGTCCAGATAGCTGTCCTTGGGGGGCATCAGACAGTTGGTGGTCCAGAGAATGGGCGCGGGCAGATTGTCGAACTCCTTTTTCTGGTTCTGCCACGCGGTGCCGTAATGGCCTTTGAGATGGGGGTACTTGTTGAGCTCGGGATAGGCGTGGGCGGGCAGCATTTCGCCGTGGGTGTAGACGTTAATCCCTTTGCCCTCGGTCTGCTTGAGCAGCAGCGCAAGGTCTCTGAGATCGTGGCCGGTAATGACAATGAACGGCCCCTTCTCCACCATAAGGGAAACCGTCGTCGGAGCGGGCGTACCATATGTGGCCGTGTTAGCCCGTTCCAGCAACGCCATGCACTTGAGATTGACTTCGCCCACCTTGAGCACCACCGGCAGCAGGGCGTCCATGGTATCCTCCTCGGCAATCTTGGATAGTGCCTTGAGTACAAAGGCGTTGACATCGGGGTCGGAATAGCCCAAAACCAATGCGTGGTAAGCGTAGGCCGCCATGCCCCGGACGCCAAACAGAATCAGGGATTTGAGGGATCGAATGTCCTCGTTTGCCACCCAAAGCTGTTTCATGTCATAGTCCGCGCAGCCGCAGCCGAGTTTGGCCCGCAGGTCATGGACCGCTTCCATCTGACGGGTCAGGCTGCCGTCGTGGAAGCTCACGTTGGTGAGGGTGGCAAACAAGGCTTCTAATACGGTGCGGACGTCCTTCTCCGCAAGGGCAGGCTTGCCCTTGGCTGCGCAGGAGAGGGTAATCAGCGCGCCGGTCAGACGGTCCTGCAACACGGCGGTCTCCGCCTTCTTTCCGCAAACCCCCGCGTTGCCGGTGCAGCCGGCACAGTTGGCGGTCTGCTCACATTGAAAACAAAACATACGACTTTCCATTTTGTTCACTCCTTCTATATATTTGACTTGCAGCAGCGGTACTCTATGGTGTAGTATAGTATTGGAATTACAATCTGTATGTTTGTTTTCAAACAGGAGGCTCAAAAATGGAGTTGTACTTGTTTATTTTAAAAAACAGCCCCTTTTTCACCGGGATGACCGGCGAGGAGATTCTATCCATCCTGAAATGCGTCAACGCAGCGCTGGTATCCAAGGAAAACGGAGAATACCTCCTTCGGGCCGGGGAGAGCACGTCCTGTACGGGACTGGTGCTGGCCGGCTCGGTGCTGGTCATACAGGAAGACCTGTGGGGCCGCCGCAATATTATGACAAAGCTTCAGCCAGGCGAATCTTTCGCTGAGCCGTATGCCGCCACGCCGGGGTCGGTGCTGGGGGTCAGTGTAGTCGCCGACGGACACTGCGATTATCTGCTGCTGGATGTCGCCCGACTGTTGACGGTCTGTCCCACGGCCTGTGCGCATCACAACCACCTGATTCGCAATTTGATTTCCGTGCTGGCAAAAAAGGTGCTTTTATTCAACGACAAAATCACCCACATGAGCAAACGGACTACGAGGGAGAAGTTGTTGTCCTACCTCTCCTCGGAGTCCGTCCGCCAGGGGAAATTGTCCTTCTCCATCCCCTACGACCGCCAGCAGCTGGCCGACTATCTTTGTGTTGACCGCGCCGCGATGTCGGCCGCGTTGTCCCGCCTACAAAAAGAGGGACTGCTCAAAACCAGCCGGAATCACTTCGAGCTGGCAGCAGTCCCCGAGTTATGAACCTATTTGCTCAACAATTCAACCACCTGGGCCAGATGGCCGTTGGAAGCCTCAAAGTCCTCGATAGCGTGCAGCAGCTGGTGCTGCGCCTCGCCGGAGAGCTTCTCCGCCAGTTCCTTGAGCTCCGCGCAGTGGTGGACGTTATGGTCGAGCATATAGCGCAGGACGGCGATATCCTCCGCGCCGGCAGCGGCGCCGTGGGCGTGGTCGTGCGCCTCGCCATGGTCATGGCTGTGGGCATGGGAATGGGTGTGATTGTGTTCCACGCCGCCGTGGCTGTGGGTATGGGTGTGTTCATGTTCGTGTTCCATGATAATCGCTCCTGTTCTGTTCGGATTTGGACTGCCTGTATTATAATCGAATTTTCAGCAAAGCACAAGGGCTTCAGCGTGTATATTTGTTCATAATTCTGTGTTATGATACCAAAAACTGAATCCAAAAGGAGCGGCCCATGAAAACCCTCTCACGTGTCATTCTCTCCGCTATTCTTCTCGCCCTGACCGGCGTCCTCATCCTGACGGCGACCCGCGCCCCCGCGCTGGTTTTTTCCTTTTACCCCGATCTCTCCCGGCGCATGATCGCGGTCCTGACCGCCGCCACCTCGCCGTTTCCCTTCGCCCTCTGGGAGATTCTGGCCCTGCTGGCCATTCTGTGGGCCGTCTATACCCTGGTACGGGGCTTTGCCCGGCATCACAGCCTCCTGCGCTGGCTCTCCGGCGTCCTCCTCGCCTTCAGCGCCGCCCTGCTTCTCTTTGTCTCCGTCTGGGGCCTGGGACATTTTGGGCCGGACGTCGGGGATCAGATGGGGCTGAACGTCCGCAAATACACCGAGGATGAGCTTCTCTCCGCCGCGCTCTACTACACGGAACAAGCCAACGATTACGCCCCCCAGGTCGGCAGAGATGGAGACGGCGTCGTGACGTTCTCGACCTTTCGCGTCCTCGCCGCCCAGGCGGGACAGGGCTACGAAAAGCTGGCCGGACAGTATCCCTGTTTCGCCGGACCCGGCGCAGCGGTCAAACGGCTGGCCGCCTGGAAGCTCTATTCCTATTTCGGCGTCACCGGGATTTTTATGCCCCTCACCGGGGAGAGCGGGGTCAATCCCGACACCTTTGAAGCGTCTCTCCCCTTCACCATGTGCCACGAACTTGCCCACCGTCTGGCCTTCCCCGCCGAGGATGACGCCAATTTCTGCGCCTATCTCGCCTGTATGTCCAACCCCTCGCCCGAGTTCCGTTACTCCGGTGCCTATTCGGCCTTCCTCTACTGCTATAACGCCCTCTATGACGCCGCCCCGTCCAAGGCCGCCCTGGTTTGGGACATGGCGTCGCCACAACTGCGCGCCGACTGCCATGCCGCTTCGGTTCACTATGAGCCCTACGAGGGAGCGGTGCAGGACGCCGCCCAGGCGGTCAACGACGCCTATCTCAAAGCGTTTCAGGAGGAAGAAGGGGTCAAGTCCTACGGCGCGGTGGCCGATTACCTGATTGCGTGGTATCTGAAAACCGTCTTCTAAACTTTTTCAAAATTATGTCCGATACCTTAATCAGCAGGAAAATTAGGAGGTGAAATCATGCAAGTCAATGTCAACTCTTACGAGTACGCCGCGACCAGTGTAAAACTGAGCTATCAGGCAACCGTAGTGACGGGTCAAAAGAAGGAGGACGCCTCCTCCGGCCAGACCTCCGTCAACGACTTTCTCCCCAAGGAGGACGCCTATGTCCCGTCCGGCAACGCGCCGAAGGAGCTGTCCAAGGTAGACCAGATGAAGGCCCAGCTCAACAGCTCGCAGCAAAAGCTTTTTGACATGGTCAACGACATACTCAAAAAGCAGGGCAAGCAGATCCAACTCGGCCAGGGCTTCTGGCGGACCATCGCAAAAGGGGACATCATGGTGGACGCCGACACCAAGGCTGCCGCCATAGAGGCCATCTCCGAGGACGGCGAGTGGGGTGTCAAAAAGACCTCGCAGCGCCTGGTGGACTTTGCCAAGGCTCTCACCAACAGCGACCCGTCCAAGGTTTCTCTCATGCGCGACGCCTTTATCAAAGGCTACAACGCCGCTGCCGACGCCTGGGGCGGCGCACTCCCGGAAATCAGCCAGAAGACCTATGACGCCACCATGAAGCTCTTTGACGAGTGGGAAAAGAGCGGTCAGGAGACAGAGGAAACCCCCGAGCAGGACAAGGGCGCCGAAGAACCCAGCAAAACATAATTTCGCGGCACAAACGATACCTCCGGGCGTTATCTCGGATCCAAAAGAGCCACCGGTTCAATCCGCACGCAGCGATTGAACCGGTGGTTTTCTCAATAGCCGATGCCTCCGATTGCGCCATATGAGCTGATAATGGGATACATCACGCCGATCATAATGACGCCGACTACCAGGGACATGACAAGAATCATCATGGGCTCCAAAAAGGTGAGTAAACGCTTGCTGGCCTCCCCGCTGTCGTATTCTATGACATCGGCAATGAAGCTCAGCATGTTGTCCAACCGGCCCGTCTCCTCCCCCACCTGGACAGCGCCGCACAACTTCCGCTGCAACCCATCCACTCCCATCAGGGAACCGGACAGGGTTTCGCCGCCGCAAACCTTGGCGGCAACGCCGTCGAACTGGTTGGCCAGGTAGCGGTTACCGACCGTCCCGCGAGCCGTCTGAAGTGCGGCGACCAGCGGCATGCCGCAGGAATAGAGACTGCAAATGGTTCTGGCAAAGCGGGCGGTGCACATTGCCGAGGTGAGCTTTCCAATTCCCAAAAAACGGGTTTTAATTTTCCATTTATCCACCCGGAGGCACAATGCGGGTACGCACAAAAGAATACGGACCAGCACCGCCACCAGCACGATGCCGCCCAACGCCACATACCATCGGCTTACCAGAAAATCGGAGACTGCCATCAAAACCACGGTAAAGGCCGGCAGCGTCTCCATCCCGTCGAATAAATCCTCAAACTCGGGCAGGATAAAGGTGAAGATGGCGGTCAGCGCCAGCAATGCCAGCACAGCCAAAATGCAGGGGTAGGTCATGGCGGAGCGAATTTGCTGTTTGATCCTGTGCTCCCGGGTGTAGTGACTGGCAAGCTGGGCCGCGACACCGTCCAGATTGCCATTGCCTTCCGCAGAGCGGATCATGCCCAGCATCAGGTCCGGGAAAACTTCCTGCCGTTCCATGGCCGCAGAAAGGCTGGTCCCGGCGCGCACCTCGTTTAAAATATTTTCGTAGACCATAATTTGCCTTTGCGGCAAATCCTCCTGCGTCAGGATGGTCAGGGCGCGAACCAGGTTAACGCCGGCTCCCAGCAGGTTGGACAGCTCCTGGCAAAAGACTGACAGCTCTTTGTCCGTAAATTTCTTGCCTCGCTTCTCCTCAACCAGAGTTGCGTTTTGAAGATAGAGTCCCTGTCCGCGAAGCTGCCGATAGAGCGCGTCGTAATTGGATGCCATCGCCGTCCCCCGGAAAATCTTGCCTTCCAAATTCTTTGCGGTGTATTGGTAACGCACATGCGAACCGGAATCATCTCTGCCGCGCTTGTATTCATTTAGACCGAAAATGCTCACCGTGTCGGACCGCCTTTCTTTTTGCAAATGTGCTAATATTTCGCCAGGCCCAGCCACCAGTCCACCACTTCATTCCCATAGAACAGCGCCACTGCGGCTCCGGCACAAAGAAACGGCCCGAACGCAATCTGGTCCTTCCATCCCGCCTGTTTCCGGGCCAGCCGCCAGATGCACAGGGAACCGGCAGCAAAAAATGATAAAAACATAACGCACACAATGCCCCGCCAGCCAAGCAAAAACCCAAGCGCAAACGCCAGCTTGATATCCCCGCCTCCAAAACTGTAGGGGAGAAATAACGCCACAATCAGCATCGGTACACTCAGCACCACACAGCCAATCAGCCGCGCGGACAGTTCCGTCTCGGGGAACGCCCAAATCGCCGCCACCCCGCAGAGCAGCAGCAGAACGTGGAAACGGTCATAAATCTCCTTGGTGTCGTAATCGGTCAGCGCCACAGTGACCAGCAGCAGCAACGCCAGCAGCGTTACCCACACCCGGTCCCGCTCCCCGCCCCAGCGCAGCATCGCGGCGCAGGCGCACAGTCCGCCCAGGAGCTCAATCCCAAAATCCCGGGCTGGGATTTTGCCGCCGCATCCCCGGCACCGGCCTCGTTGGAGCAAATAGCTGAGACAAGGGATCAACTCAGCCGGTCCCAGAATTTTACCGCAGGAAAGACAATGGCTTCTTCCCCACAGCGTCCCCTCCCCTCGCGGAAGGCGGCAGGCTACCACACCGGCAAAGCTGAACAAGCACGCACCCAGAAAAAACCAGAACAGCCAAAGCAGGGCTTGCACACAAAAAAGCAACCTTTTTTCTCCTTACCAGACAATGGGCCGAACAGCGCGGCATAAAAGCGCCTTGTGGCAAACCTAGTTCGAACCGGGGACGACCGAATACGGCTCGTTTTTATTTTCGGCGTTATATTCGCATTTATCACCGTCTCCCTGGTCGGAAAACAGCCGCCATGTCAGCGTCAAAATCTTTCCTGTCTCATCGGTCGATACCTTTTCTATGACCCCCTCGTCCGGGTCCAATTCAGCCAATTCATAAATCTGGTCCGCTATTGTGTCCGACCCGATGGAGAGCGTCAGAACGTTCTGTTGCTTTTTGCCAAATGACTTGGAGATCCCAGCGCCATACGCCTCGTCAAACAAGGTCTGCGCAGCCATGACGGCCTGACGGGTCTGCAAGACAATCTGCTTTTGCCGCGTCTTGTCGATATACCCCGTCAGCGACGGAATCAGCAACGCGGCCAAGACGGCCAGGATCACAAGCACGACGATCAACTCGACCAGTGTAAAGCCGTTCCGGCTGTTCTTCCTAAGGGCTTGCATCCTGGACCTAATTTTCATATATTGTCTCCCCCTATTTTTAGCCTTGATGAATCCTTGACAAAATGACCGGCACAGCGCTGGAAAAGGCTCAAATCCGTACTCCAGGTCGTCTTTCCCTTCTCTGCGCCTGTCTTATTTTTGAGTATATCACAGATACCGTCCAGTTTCATTTCTTGTTTTTTACGAAAAAACAAGAAAAAATTTGGTGTTTTTGTCACAAAATCCCTCTCTGCTTTTCCAATATCATGACAACTCAAAATTATTCCAGTTTCCGCCCCTTTATCCACTGTTTCTTCCCCAAAGCCGCAAAAGAATAATTCCAAAAACGCCGGACATCTTATTCCCATCAAACATTGAGGTGATGGGATGGACTCCACATGGCTTCAAACGGCGAAACTGCCCACATTTGACCCCCTCCGTTCAGACCTGAAAACCGATGTCTTAATTATCGGCGGCGGTATGGCAGGACTCTTATGCGCCCATAAATTGGCCGAAGCGGGGGTGGACTATGCCTTGGTGGAGGCGGACCGAATCTGCGGCGGTATTACCAAAAACACAACGGCGAAAATCACCTCCCAGCACGGTCTTGTCTATCACAAGCTCATCGGGCAATTTGGCGTCGAACGCGCCCGGCTCTATCTGGAAGCCAACCAGGCGGCATTGGCGCAGTACCGCAAGCTGTGCCAGGACATCGACTGCGATTTTGAGGAAAAGGACGCTTTTGTCTATTCCACAGACAGCCGGCGAAAATTGGACCAGGAATTGGCAGCGTTGGACCGGTTGGGTTTTGCCGCTGCGTTTTCGGAGCATATCCCCCTCCCCATCGCTGTGGCAGGCGCGATCCAGTTTCCCCGGCAGGCGCAATTCCATCCCCTGAAATTCGTTGCCGCCATCGCGAAAAACCTTCGTATTTTTGAACGCACCAAAGTTGTTGAACTCGGACCCGGCAAGGCGGTCACACACGCCGGAACCATCACCGCGAAAGCAATCATCGTCGCCACCCATTTTCCCCTTCTCAACAAACACGGAAGCTATTTTCTAAAGCTTTATCAGCATCGTTCCTATGTACTTTCCCTGAAAAACGCCTCAGAAGTCGATGGAATGTATTTAGATGAGAATCAAAAAGGGCTGTCCTTCCGGAATTACCAAGACCTGCTGTTCCTGGGCGGCGGCAGCCACCGGACAGGCAAACGGGGCGGCGGTTGGCAGGAGCTGGAGCGCTTCGCCAGCCAATACTATCCTGACGCCAAAGAGACGGCCCGCTGGGCTACGCAGGATTGCATGACGCTAGACGGTGTTCCCTATATCGGACCCTATTCCAAACGCACAGCCGGGCTCTATGTGGCTACGGGCTTTCATAAGTGGGGCATGACCTCCTCCATGGTCGCGGCCAATGTCTTAACCGACCTAGTGCTGGAGCGGGACAATCCCTATACGCCGGTATTTTCCCCCTCGCGAACCATTCTTCGCCCTCAATTGGTCGTAAACGGTCTGGAGTCTACGTTGGGCCTCCTCACCCCCACCAAGCCGCGTTGTCCCCATATGGGCTGCGCCTTGAAGTACAACGCCGCCGAGCATAGCTGGGACTGTCCCTGTCACGGCTCCCGCTTCGGGGAGGACGGAACCCGCATTGACAACCCGGCGAACGACGATAAAAAGAGGATGTGATCTCATTTCAAACCATCTGAAGAACGAGACCAGCCCTTACCTGCTCCAGCACGCAGACAATCCGGTGGACTGGTATCCCTGGGGCGGCGAGGCCTTTCGCCGGGCCGAAGCGGAGGACAAGCCCATCTTTCTGAGTATCGGCTACAGCGCCTGCCACTGGTGCCACGTCATGGCCCGAGAAAGCTTTGAAGATGCGCAGACGGCGGCGCTGCTGAACCGCTGGTTTATCTCTGTCAAGGTAGACCGAGAAGAACGGCCCGACTTGGACAGCGTCTATATGACCTTCTGCCAAGCGTTTACCGGCAGCGGCGGATGGCCCACCAGCATTTTTCTGACGCCGGATCAGCAGCCCTTTTTTGCCGGAACCTACTTCCCCAAGCGCCGCCAGGGGAGAATGGTGAGCTTTGCGGAGCTGCTGACGTTGATTCATACCGAGTGGGAGCAAAACCGCTCCGCTCTGCTCGGTCAGGCGAAGGAAATTGTAACACTTCTAAACCGTCCGCAGGCGGCGGCGGACAGGGCGGAGCCCGCGCTGCTGGAAGAAGCCGTTCAGCTATACAGACGCCTTTTCGACGCCAAAAACGGCGGCTTCGGCAGCGCGCCCAAATTTCCCGCCCCGCACAACCTTTTGTTTCTTCTGGCATACCACCAGAGGCGGGGCGGCGGCGCTTGTCTGGAAATGGCGGAACGCACGCTGCTGCAAATGTACCGGGGCGGACTTTTTGACCATATCGGCGGCGGCTTCTGCCGTTATTCCACCGATGCGCGCTTTTTGGTCCCGCACTTTGAAAAAATGCTGTATGACAACGCGCTGTTAATGCTGGCCTACTGCGCGGCATATACCGTGACTAAAAAGGAGCTTTACCTCCTGGTCGCGGAGCGGACAGCGGATTTTATCCTGCGGGAGATGACTTCGCCGGACGGCGGTTTTTACAGCGCCCAGGACGCCGACAGCGGCGGCGAGGAAGGAAAGTATTACCTGTTCAAGCCTGCGGAGCTTGCCGAAGTCCTTGGCCCGGCGCAGGGCAAGGCGTTCTGCCAACATTTCAACATGACGGACACGGGAAACTTTGAAGGAAAAAACATTCCCAATCTCCTGCACAGCGACCCATCGCATCGTTCCTTTGACAGCGCGCTGGAAAAGGTCTATCAATACCGCATAAGCCGGTGTGCGCTCCGTCTGGATGATAAAATCCTGACCGCCTGGAACGCGCTGGCAATCGCGGCGCTGTGCCGGCTCTATCAGACCGGCGGGCATCAAAAATACCTGGACGCGGCGAAACGGGCGGACCAATTCATCTGGTCCAATCTTTGGGCCGGCGATACGCTCCATGTGAGCTTCCGGGCCAACCGCAGGGGCGCCAAGGGTTTTCTGGACGACTACGCCGCCTGTCTGTACGCCCAGCTCGCGCTATACGGGGCGACGTTGGAGAAAGCCTATTTGGAGCGAGCCGCGCGGCTTTGCCAGGAAACCCTGACTCAATTTCTGGACAAGCAGAATGGAGGTTTTTACCTTTATGGCGAGGAGCATGAAGCTTTGATCCTTCGCCCGAAGGAAACCTATGACGGGGCGATGCCCAGCGGAAACGCCTTGATGGCTTGGAATCTGGTCCGGCTCAGCCAGCTTGTCTCCGAGAAAACCTACGGCCCCCTGGCGGAGCGGCAATTGGATTTTCTGTCAGCGGACGCAAGGCAATATCCCACTGGTTACGGGATGTTTCTGCTGGCGCTTTTGGAGCACAGCGACCCGCCGCCCAAGGTGACCGCCGTTCTATCCCATCCATCGGAGGCGGAACGGCTGCCCCTGCGTCTGCCGCCGGAAGCCGCCGTGATTCTTCGGGAACCGGGGCCGGATTACCCGCTTATAAACGGGAGGGCAACCTTTTACGTCTGCCAGGGGCATAGCTGCCAGCCCCCGGTCAATGAATGGCCGGTCCTATAAAAATAGTAGAATAATTTGCTCTCCATGCCGCAAAGCCGCATAAACACTATGTTTTTGCGGCTTTACCCGTTCCTGTACCCCCTCCACCCAGCACATACAAGAAACACCATCCAAAAAATAGTGGACGCTCTGACATACCTATGGTAAAATGAAGTGAAAGAAGGTGGGGACGGTGGACGGGGAAACGACAATCGCCCAGGGTCTGCACGCAACGGCTGATAGTGCGGGCTATGATGCGGCCTGTAAACGTGTTCTGTCCGAAAAAGCAATCCTGGCGCGGATCATGAAGTCCTGCCTGGAAGAATACAAAGAACACGATGTCAATGACATTGCTGAGAAATACATAGAGGGCCAACCCCAGGTGTCCGCCGTTCCGGTACTGCCGGACGAGGGCGGCACAGTCATCAGCGGCATGGACACCGAAGACAAATCGGTGCGCGAAGGGACAGTCACCTATGACATTCGTTTCCGTGCCATTGTTCCCGGCTCCGGGGAGCAAATCGCCCTCATCATCAACGTGGAGGCGCAGAATGATTTTTACCCCGGCTATCCGCTGATAAAGCGCGGCATATACTACTGCTGCCGGATGATTTCTTCCCAATATAGCCGGGAGTTCACCGGCCCCCACTATGAGAAAATCAAAAAGGTCTACTCCATCTGGATTTGCATGAAACCGCCGCAGTATCGAGAGAATACCATTACCCGGTATCGGCTGGTGGAGGAACATCTGGTAGGCGAAGCTACAGAACCCGTCAGGAATTATGATTTGCTGTCCATCATCATGCTGTGTCTTGGCGGGCCAGACGGGGCAAACTATGACGGCGTATTGCGGATGCTGGATGTGCTTCTCTCCAACGAAACCAGTGAGGCGGAGAAACGGAAGATTTTGCAGGACGATTACGACATTCAAATGACGCAGACAATGGAAAGGGAGGTGTCGGTCATGTGCAATCTGAGTAAGGGCGTTGAGGAAAAGGGCGTTGCAAAAGGTATCTTGTCCTCTATCAAAAATCTTATGGAAACGATGGACCTGACGATTGAGCAAGCTATGGCGGCGCTGAAAGTCCCGGAGAACGAACGACAGAAGTATGTGGATTTGCTGGAACGACAGTAATAACGAAAACGCCACGGACCTTTGTTGTCCCTGGCGTTTTCTATAAACGCTTGCAAGAAGTTGTAAGACGGTTTCCGTCTATAAACTGCTCACCACACCGGAGTTGTGAAAAACTCAAAAAAATTTGCGGCAATAAAACCCCACAGAAGGTTTTCTGAACGAGATCTTCTGTGGGGTTTCTTCAACTTTAAACGTATCTTTTTAAAATGGAGTTTTTTTATAGCCCCCTGTTCATGCCGGAAAAACTCTTAAAGAGTTCGGTCAGACTCTTTGTGCGCCTTTTGATTATCTATCATCTGGGATATACTTTAAGAGTAATAAAATACTCTTTTGGAAGGTGGAATATTGATGAAAGATAGACAAGGCTTTGGCAATCGAATTAAAGAAATGAGAGAACATCGTAATCTTACAATTGAGCAGGCCGCTGGATTCTGTGATTGTTCTGAAAGTACGTGGAAACAGTATGAGCGTGGTGAACGATTACCAAGTGTGCCAAAATTAAAAAGTATATGTTTGGTTTTGAAAGTGAAGCCAGAATATATTTATGGGTCGGAATTGGACGAATTGCAAGAAGACATGACGGAAATCGATCAACTCAAACTGAAAATTGAACAACTTCCATCTGAGGATATAGCCGTAATTAAAACGGCGGTTGAAAAACGATTGGAATTATTAAATAAAAAACGTTAAATTATAGTTTTCACTCCTTGACATAACAATTTCAGTGGTGTATTTTTAAAGAGTATAAAAGTACTCTTTAAGAGAAATGAAGAATTGTTATGTTGAGCGACATTCCATATAAGAATCTTCTGGACAAAGGTCGTAAGTATGATGTTTGGATGCTTCGTGACGTGTACAACAACACCTTTGCGGATATAGCAAGGGAATATCGTGTTTCAGTGTCTACTATTGTCAGTGACTATGAAAAAATATTGTTTTTAAAAACAAAATACTACATAAATCATCTTTCTATTGTGCAAGGCTATGAGAATACAGCACATTTCAGAAAAATCTGGTGGAGTGCGTTTGATTGCTATTGTGGAATCAAATATGTAGTGACTTATTTTGAAAAAGAGTATGCTGATATTTTAAAAGAATACCGAAATGGCGAACCGGGGATGCCAGACGAGATGATACAAGCTTTGCCGCCTTTACGAAGTAAATTTAATAAGCGAGTAATTTCCAATATTATCTATCTCAGAGAAACTGAGGGATTGACTTATGCCGCTATTGGGAAAAGGTTACGCGTGACAAAAGAAAAAGCAAATAATTTATATAATCATTACTATCATGATTTGTACTTTCAGTTATCAGAAAGAATCATGAATATTACCGGTGATATGGACTTGCGTGACAAATATCAGAAAGCCTTTCACGTTGGAAACGGAAAGAAACAATATGACTGCTTAGTTGAGGACTATCCCGAACTGTGCGAAAACTTTCTGAAAGGGGAAAAAGAAAAGTGAGAGCGGACAGTTTCCATAGAATGGATGCGTCCCGCCAGGGGAAACAGCACCATTTTTAACGCAGACACACCGTAATACGCACTGCCGCCGGGGCGTCCCTGGAAAAACCGGCAAACTGGCACTTGTATATTCATGCAGAATATGCTAAACTAAAGAAAGCGGCGCAGTATCCTAGTCGATGCCGCCGGTTTCTGAAGAAGGGCCTAAAAATCCTTTAAAGGGCATATCGATGAAGTCCCTGGTGCTTGCTTTTTGCGCCCAGCTTAGGGTGGGTGCTGGGGGTTAAGGTTTCAGGGCGCGCCCAATGGCATGGAGCTTCCGACCCTGTTGCCGTGGAGACCTGATCTTGTGGGTGGCCGCGCGCCTTTGGCCCGGACCGCCTACGAATCAGGGTAACCTGCAATGCGGTGCTTCGGCGCTGTGTGCAGCGTAGCCTGCCTTGCGTGGATGCGGGGGGAAAGAGGACCGAACGCCTGTCCTATGGCCATAGGAGGGGCGCTATTGCCTCTTGAAACCGTAGCTGCAAAAGAGGATAAGAACCGGTAGGATCGTGGTGGAAAACACCTAGGCTGTCGGCTCGGCCGGGCAGGCAGGGGATTACAGTGCGGACTAAGTGGCAATCGGGTACGGGTCTTGGCGACAGGCCCGCCGCAGGGTTAAAGGGAAACCGCCGCCGCCGGCAACGGGCGGTCCTCGCGGGGGAAATCCAACCCGACCTAAGCCGTAAGATTTTCCCTGTCCTGCCGCCGCTTTCTTAAAAAATAACACGGTATTTTTGGTGATTGGAATTGAAGGAACCAGATTCTAAAAAACAACGGAAGGATAACGGCGCGAAAGTAGACGTGAAATGGGTCGGGATGATTTTTGGGGTCACGATCCTCATTTCCGTCTGCTTTTCTTTCCTGTCCGAAACGCTGCTCGAACGGGTGGGGACGGGGCTGGCCTTTGTGGTGCTGTTCTCCATTGTTCTGGTGGGCATTTTGTTTGACATCATCGGCGTCTCGGTGACGACGGCGTCGGAACAGCCCTTTCACTCTATGGCCGCCCGCAACCTCCCCGAGGCCAAGGAGGCCATTCGTCTCATTCGCAGCGCCCCCAAGGTGTCCTCCTTCTGCAACGACGTGGTGGGCGACATCTGCGGCGTTGTCTCCGGTTCGGCCTCGGCGGTCATCGCGGCGGCGGTCATCCGGAATTTTGAGCCCACCGCCGCTTCCATATTCAAGCTGTTCCTCTCCGCGCTGGTGGCCGCCCTTACCGTCGGCGGCAAGGCGGTTGGCAAAGCCTTCGCCATCAACGCCAGCACGCCCATTATCCACTTCGCCGCAAAGCTGATCTACCGCGTGAAAGCCTTTTTCCGGTGGCTGCGCGGGCTGTTTGGAAAGTAGGGGACGCTTTGGCAGTCTTAAAACGGATTCCCACCCGCGAGGAATTGCTCCGCTACAGTGAGCAGCAACTTCTCGCGCTGTGCGGCGAGCTGCGGGCCTTTCTGGTGGACAGCGTCTCCCGGACCGGCGGTCACCTGGCCTCCAATCTGGGGGTGGTCGAGCTGACCCTGGCGATGCACCTGGTCTTCGACAGCGCTGTAGACCGCCTCCTCTTCGACGTGGGACATCAATCCTATGTCCACAAGCTGTTGACAGGCAGAATACAGCAGTTCGGCCATCTTCGCGGCTATGGCGGCCTCGCGGGCTTTCCCAAGCCGTCGGAGAGCGAACACGACGCCTTTATCGCCGGACACGCCTCCGACGCTGTGTCGGTCGCCCTCGGCATGGCGCGGGCCAGAACCCGGCTGGGGGCGGACTATCAGGTTGCCGCACTGGTGGGGGACGGAGCCATGACCGGCGGCCTCTGCTATGAGGGCCTCAACGACGCCGGCGCCAGCGGCGAACCCCTGATCGTCATTTTAAACGACAACGGCATGTCCATCACCCCCAATGTCGGCGGCCTGTCCCGGCATCTCAAGCTGATTCGCGCCAAGCCCGGCTATTTTGGCATCAAGATGGCTTACCGGCGCTGTACCCAAAAAATCCCCGGCGGCAAAGCCCTCTACGGGCTGACCCACCGGCTCAAAAATTACCTCAAGCGCCGCCTGGTTGGGGTCACCATGTTTGAGGAGATGGGCTTTTCCTATATCGGCCCGGTGGACGGACGGGATATCAAGCGCCTGACCGAACTGCTGAAATATGCCAAGGACTTACGCTGCCCGGTTCTGCTCCACGTCATCACAAAAAAGGGCTGCGGTTATCCGCCCGCCGAACGGGAGCCGGACCGTTTCCACAGTGTTCCCCCCTTCGACCCGGCAACCGGGACGACGCCCCCTCCCAAGCCGGACGCTTTCTCGGCCACCTTCGGCGAGACGATGCGCAGACTGGCGGCGGAGGAGCCGCGCGTCTGCGCCGTAACCGCAGCGATGCAGCCTGGGACCGGACTGGACGCCTTCGCGGCGGACTTCCCGGACCGTCTGTTCGACGTCGGCATTGCCGAGGGCCACGCGGTCAGCATGGCGGCGGGACTCGCCAAACAGGGCATGATTCCGGTCGTGGCGGTTTACTCCACCTTTCTACAGCGCGCCTACGACATGCTCCTGCACGACGTCGGCCTTTTAGGCCTCCACGTTGTCCTGGCGGTGGACCGTGCCGGCCTGGTCGGCGAGGACGGAGAAACCCACCACGGCGTTTTCGACGTGGGGTATTTGCGTCAGATTCCGGGCCTACGGCTGCTGTGCCCCGCCAATCAGGCGGAGCTCCGCCAAATGCTGCGCAGGGCCGTCCTGGAACTGAATTGTCCGGTCGCCATCCGTTATCCCAAGGGCGGCGACGGCCCGTATCAGAGCGCTGGGGGGGGCCCCGTACTCCGCGAGGGACGGGACATCACCCTGCTGAGTTATGGGACAACCATCAATTTCCTGCTTGAGGCCGCCGAACGGCTGGCGCTGGACGGTGTCCAGGCTGAGGTGGTCAAGCTGGACGAAATCAAGCCGCTTGACGTAGACACGGTGGCGGCTTCGGTAACGAAGACGGGCCGTCTATTTGTCGCCGAGGAGGCAGTGGACGCCGGCTGCGTCGCCAACGAGCTTTTTTCCGCCCTGACGTTGCGCGGGGTACCCTGCCGCGTGGGAAAAGCCAACCTGGGCGACGCTTACACAACCCATGGAAAGCCGGAATGCCTGCGCAGAGAAACGGGCCTGGACTGCGAAGGCTTGTTAAAGATCATTCGGGAGGTTATGCGGCATGAAGCATAAACAGCGCCTGGACCTCCTGCTGGTGGAGCGCGGCCTCGCCGAGACCCGCGCCAAAGCCCAGGCGGTCATTATGAGCGGGCTGGTTTACGTGAATGGCCAAAAGGCCGACAAGCCCGGAATGTCTTACAGCGAAGATGTCGAGCTCGAGATTCGCGGCGCGGCTTGCCCCTATGTCAGCCGGGGCGGGCTCAAGCTGGAAAAGGCGCTCCGCGACTTCGGCGTCAACCCGGCCGGCTATATTTGCAGCGATTCAGGCGCCTCCACCGGCGGCTTCACCGACTGCCTCTTGCAGCAGGGTGCGGCCAAGGTCTACGCCATCGACGTCGGTTATGGCCAATTGGCCTGGAAGCTGCGGCAGGACGCCCGCGTGGTCGTGATGGAACGGACCAATATCCGTCACGTCGAGGCGTTGGACGATCTGCTGGACCTCTCGGTAGTCGATGTGTCCTTTATCTCTTTGAAAATCGTTTTGCCCGCAATCCGCAGGCTGCTGAAACCGGACGGACAGGTGCTCTGCCTGATTAAGCCCCAGTTTGAGGCGGGAAAGGACAAAGTGGGCAAGAAAGGGGTCGTCCGCGATCCCAAGACGCACCGCGAAGTCCTGGAGGGTTTTCTGGCGCTGGCCGGAGAGCTGGACTTCACCGTGCGAAACCTGACCTATTCTCCCGTCCGGGGTCCGGAGGGAAACATAGAATTTCTGGCCCACCTCACCAGGACACCGGGACCGGCGGCCCGCGCCGATGTCGCGGCCCTGGTGGACGAGGCCCATGAAGCGTTAGACGCGACATAGAGTAAGAAAGGGCGGAGCCTATGAAAATCGTCATGACCCCCAACCCCTATCGGGACAAAAACTTCAGATTGGCCACCCAAGCGCAGCAAATCCTTCACGGCGTGGGGGTAGAGACCAAGCTTTGCCTGCCCTTCGGGGTGGATAAAAATTTTGAACTGCCGGGCAACCTGACCTTCCACAATTTAAATGAGGAGCTGCGCAACGCCGACCTTCTGATCTGCTTCGGCGGCGACGGGACCATCCTCCACGCCTCCAAGGCGGCCAACTCTCGCAACATTCCCGTGCTTGGCGTGAACATCGGCACCATGGGCTTCATGGCCGAGCTGGAGGTCGGGGAGCTGGACCAGTTGGTCCGCCTCGCCAAGGGAGATTACAAGGTGGAGCGGCGGATGATGCTGTCGGTGGAGGTCCAGCGGGACGGTCAGACCCTTTTCAACGACACCGCGCTCAACGACGTTGCCCTGACCAAGGGGGCGGTGGCGCGGGTCATCCAGATGGAGGTGCAGTGCGACGGCATCCGGGCCTACACCTTTACCGGCGACGGCGTTCTCGTGTGCACGCCCACCGGCTCGACGGCCTATTCCATGTCGGCGGGCGGACCCATTGTGGAGCCCTCGGCGCAAAACATCATTGTCACCCCCATTTGCGCGCACACGGCGCAGGCGCGTCCCTTCGTCACGGCGAAGGACCGGGAGATCACAATCCGTGTGGGCAAGACCGGCCGGAAAAACGCCTTTCTCTCCGCCGACGGCGGCCGGGCCTTCCGGGTCAACCTGGGAGACGTCATCCGCATTCGCCGCGCCCGGCAGGAGACCCGGCTTGTACGGCTCAAAAGCACCAGCTTTTATGAGATCATCAACAATAAATTCTTTTACCGCTAGGGAGGTCCCAAATGAAAGCACAGAGGCAGGCCAAAATCATGGAGATCATCACAGACAGCAACATTGAGACCCAGGAGCAGCTTTTGGCCGCCTTGCAGGAGAGCGGCTTTTCATGCACCCAGGCCACTGTGTCCCGGGACATCAAAGAGCTGCGCATTGTCAAGGAATTGACCCCCATGGGCACCTACCGCTACACCGCAGCGGCGGACAAGTCCGATGTGTTTTCCTCCCGGCTGAACACCATTTTCCGTGAGTGCGTCACCAACTATGACCACGCGCAAAACATCGTCGTCATCAAAACCATGCCAGGGTTGGCCGACGCCGCCTGTTCCACGGTAGACGCCATGAACCTCTCGGTGGTCGTGGGAAGCCTGGCCGGGGACGACACCGCCCTGATCGTCATGCGGGACAACGCGGCGGCGGCGGCCTTTTGCGCGGAGATCAAGAAGCTTTTGGGGTAAGGGCTATGTTATCCGTACTGCATATTGAAAACATCGCGGTCATCGAGCAGGCCGACATTCAATTTGACGCCGGATTCAACGTACTGACCGGCGAGACCGGCGCCGGCAAATCCATCGTCATAGACGCCATCAGCGCCATCCTGGGCGAACGCGCCTACCGGGACGTCATCCGCACCGGCTGCGAAAAGGCCTTTGTCAGCGCGGTCTTTACCGGGGTGGCGGAGCTGCCCTGGTTTGAAGAAAACCGCGTGGATTACGACCCCGATGAGTTGATGATTCAGCGGGAGATCTTTTTGGACGGCAAAAACGCCTGCCGGGTCAACGGCCGCCCCGTCACCGTCGCGCTGCTGCGCCGGCTCGGCGCGCATCTGATCGACATTCACGGCCAGCACGATTCCCAGCAGCTTTTTGACGAGGCCAACCACCTGCGTTATCTCGACCTTTTCGCCGCCGACGCAGAGGCGTTGGCGGCGTACCAGGACGCTTATCAAGCCCTCCGGCAAACCCGCGACGAGATGGACCGGCTGAGCATGGACGAGGGCGAAAAGCTGCGCCGGGTGGAAGCCTTGCAATTTCAAATCCGCGAAATTGAGAACGCCGCCCCAAAGCCCGCGGAAGATACCGCCCTGGAAGCGCAGCGCAAGCGTTTGCAGAACGGCGAGAAAATGAAAACCGGTCTCTGCAACGCTTCCGCCGCCCTCTACGGCGGCGAGGACAGCGACGGCGCGTGCAGCCTCGTCACCGACGCGGAGCGGGAGCTCTCAGCCCTCTGCCGGTACGACGAAGGCTTGGAGCCTCTTCGGGCAAAGCTGAGCGATTTGCGGTATGCCCTACAGGATGTGACCGAAGAGCTGCGCGATTTGCGGGACAGCCTCTCCTTCTCCGAGGAGGAGTTGGAACGGCTGGAGGAGCGGCTGGACACCCTCCACCGCCTCAAGCGCAAATACGGCGCGGACTGCGAAGAAATTCTGGCCTATCTGGAACGGAGTAAGGCGGAGCTGGAAGAGATTGAATTTTCCAGCGACCGCTTGGAGCAGCTTGAAAAGCAGGCCGCCCGTCAGGAAAAAGAGGCGCGGAAAGCGGGGCTGGCCTTGCGCAAGCTCCGGCAAACCGCCGCCGAAGCCCTTTCCAAACGCATTTTATCGGAGCTTGCCCAGTTGGATATGCCCAAGGTGCAGTTTGTCTGCCAGTTCGAGGAGCAGGCGTTAGGGCCGGACGGAATAGACGCGGTCCGTTTTCTGATGTCGGCCAACGTGGGCGAGGCCCTCAAGCCGATGAGCAAAGTCGCGTCGGGCGGCGAATTGGCGCGAATTATGCTGGCCCTCAAAAACGTGCTCGCCGAGCAGGACCAGGTTTCGACCCTGATTTTTGACGAGGTGGATGCCGGCGTCAGCGGTCAGGCGGCCCAGCGGGTCGGCGAAAAGCTGCTTTCGGTTGCCGGCAGCAAGCAAGTCCTCTGCGTGACCCATCTGGCCCAGATTGCCGCCCTGGCCGACACCCATCTGCACATCCAAAAGGCCGTTCGGGAAGGACGGACCTACACCTCCGTGACCCCCCTGGACCGGGAGGGCAGAAAACAGGAAATCGCCCGCATTATCGGCGGCGCGGCCATCACCGAGACCACCCTCCGCAGCGCGGAAGAGATGTTGGCGAAATAAAGGAGAGTAAAACCACATGACTTTATACGAAGAGCTCAAAGCGCGCGGTCTGATTGCCCAGGTGACCGACGAAGCGCTCATCAGCGAAATGATAAATAACGGCAAAGCCACCTTTTATATCGGCTATGACTGCACCGCCGACAGCCTGACCGCCGGTCACTTTGTCGCCCTGACCATGATGAAACGGCTCCAGCAGACCGGAAACAAGCCCATTGCCCTGATCGGCGGCGGCACCACCATGATCGGCGACCCCTCGGGACGGACCGACATGCGCAAGATGCTCACCCGCGAGGACATCGAGTATAACGCCGCCTGCTTCAAGCGCCAAATGGAGCGCTTTATCGAGTTCGGCGAGGGCAAAGCCCAGATGGTCAACAACGCCGACTGGCTTCTGGACCTGAACTATGTCAACCTTCTCCGGGAGGTCGGGGCGTGTTTTTCGGTCAACAACATGCTTCGGGCCGACTGCTACAAGCAGCGGATGGAAAAGGGGCTTTCCTTCCTGGAGTTCAACTATATGATTATGCAGTCCTACGACTTTTACCATCTGTTCCAGTCCCATGGCTGCAACATGCAGTTCGGCGGCAACGACCAGTGGAGCAATATGCTCGGCGGCACGGAATTGATTCGCCGGAAGCTGGGCAAGGACGCCCACTGCATGACCATCACCCTGCTCACCGACGCCCAGGGCAACAAAATGGGCAAGACCGCCGGCAACGCGGTCTGGCTCGACCCCAACAAAACCAGTCCCTTCGACTTCTACCAGTACTGGCGCAATGTAGGCGATCAGGACGTAATCAAGTGCCTGCGGATGCTGACCTTCCTACCGTTGGAGCAGATCGACGAGATGGCCCAATGGCAGGACGCCCGCATCAATGAGGCGAAAGAAGTTTTAGCCTACGAGCTGACCGAAATGGTCCACGGAACGGAGGAGGCCGGCAAGGCGCGGAAGGCGGCCAAGGCCCTGTTTGCCGGCGGCGTCGGGGATGAGAATATGCCCACGACCACATTGACCGCCGCGCAGTTGGACAACGGCCGGATTGGAATTTTAACCCTGATGACCATCTGCGGGCTGAGCAAAAGCAACGGCGAGGCGCGGCGTTTGGTGCAGCAAGGGGGCGTTTTTGTGGACGATCAGAAGGTGGACGCTCCGGACGTGAGCTTTACAGAGGAACAGTTGCGCAAGGGGTTAAAGCTGCGTAAAGGGAAAAAAATCTATCATAAGGCAATCTTATAAAGAGCTTGCCGCGCGGCGCGGCATGATGGCGATGATTTGCCGTTTGTACAAAACAGGGCCGTTCCACGCTGCTCATGGAACCTACTTCGGCCCGCTTGTCCGATGGAAGTTTTTGAATCATGCCGCTCTCTAAATGAATGTAGGAAGTTTCTATCGGCGGCTATTCACGGCCGGCAAAAACGGCAAAGGGGCGAGAGGTAATTACCCTCGCCCCTTTGCCGTTTTTGTCGTGGTATTCACCGTCAAGTCCTGATACATCCGCATCAGTTCTGCCACGCATTCGCTCTCCGTCATTTCCCCGACCTGAAATCCATAAGCCCGCATAACCGCCCGGTCATTGTTCTGGTGAGCTTTTCGCAGTTCTGGCGGCATGGTAGTCTCGTCATACAGATCAGCAAGGCTGCAATCCGGATACAATGCGCGGGCATCCAGAATGGCTTGCGCAGTCTGCTCAATTTTGGACTTTTGTGCGTCTATAAGCGCAGGCCAAGGAAAGTTATTATAGACGATATTTATCGAATAACTATAATCGCTTTTCAATCTGCCGCAGACCGCACGCATCCATGCCATATGAACATTTGAAACAAGGACCCCAAAGTGATAAATTGTTGCATCCGGAATAATAAAGAGTTTGTCCCCAGCGATTGTATCTTTGTCCAAATACCCCATCGGAATATATTTTCGACGTTCTGAAGATACTTTCGGAACAACAACAAAAGAATCTGGGTTTATCTGCTCTCTAAATAAAGTAGGCGTATCCGCAAGCCGTCTTCGTCCTGCATCTGGGCTTTCTTCACGTGCCTTTTGACATAATGCAACTCTTTTGGATACCTGCGGCAATTTTCGTAGTTCAGAAGGAGAAATTCCTACAAGCCATAAATAATACCGAGGCACACGGTTTATAAACACATAATCCATCATAAATTTTTTAATATATTTTTGCGCACCAGGTTCTTTGCAAATCAATTCATTTCTCTCTTCTTCCGATAGAATTAGATGACCTCCATCTGTTGGCCGATTCCCAGAAAGCATTCTGGGAACCATCGACAAGGGACTTGTCCGGCTTTCAATGAATACAGATTCTGCTTCCACTAAATACGCATTGATATTATCTACTTTCTGCAACCTCTTTCCAGAATAAATATATTTTTCCATTATATTGGGCGCAACACTAAATCCAACAATCACACAATGTACATGCGCTTTTAAACTTGCCTCACTGTCCCAACGAAACGTCCGATGTGCAAAATCAATATGAATACCAAACCGGTTAAACAGAGGCTGCCACACTCCTGCTACTTGTTCACCCTGCGTAATAGAATTGGTAGAAACAAAGGCTGCTCGGATATTCGTTTTCTGCATGAATTGTGCCGCCTTAAAGTACCAGCCAGATACATAGTCGATTTTGCCCGCCGTTTTATAAGGTTTACCCTTTTCGTCTGTATAAATAGAAAGAATGTCTTCCTTTTGTGCCTTACTTTGCAGTGAGTACCCCACAAAAGGAGGGTTACCCATAATATAGCTTAAATGGTTTTTTGGCACAACCTCCTCCCAATCCAGCCGCAGGGCGTTGCCATCAGTGATATTCGCATAGGATTTTAATGGCAGAAAGTCCAGTTCATGCCGAACAATCTGTTCCGTCTCTTGCATCATCTGGCTTTCGGCAATCCATAGTGCGGTCTTTGACACTGTTACAGCGAAATCGTTGATTTCAATGCCATAAAATTGCCCAATAGACACCTGTATCGGATTGGTTACAGTCCCCAGGGAAACCTGACCGTATTGCAGCGCGTCAATCACCTGGTTCTCCAGCCGCCGGAGCGAGATATAGGTTTCCGTCAGAAAGTTGCCGGAACCGCAGGCAGGGTCCAGAAATTTCAGTCCAGCCAGTTTCCGCTGGAACGCCTCTAACTTGGTGTTGCGGGTCTTGTCCACGGCGATAGCCACAATATCTGAAAACTCCGCTTTCAGCCCGTCCAAAAACAGCGGGTCAATCAGTTTATGGATATTTTCAATTGAGGTATAGTGCATCCCGCCGCTGCGCCGGGTCTCCGGGTTCAGCGTACTTTCGAACACCGCGCCAAAAATGGTCGGGCTGATTTCGCTCCAGTTAAAATCCTCGCTGGCCCTGTGCACAATCAAATCCATCACTTCATCGCCCAGGCGTGGAATTTCTATGTCCTCATCGGCGAACAGTCCCCCGTTGACATAGGGAAACGCCGCCAAATCCTCATCCAGATATTTATCCCGCAGGGGAATATCCTGATCGAGAACATGGAACAAATTGATTAACGCCCGCCGGTCCTCCGCCCGATGGCGCTCCAGATAGTCATGGAACATATCCCGCCTGCCGAAAATCCCGGCATCTTCGGCGTACAGGCAGAATACCAGCCGGACGCACAGCTTGTTCAGGCTTTTTAGCGTTTCCGGGTCGCTGGGGTCCTTGTACTGCCGCAGGAGCGCGTCATAGAGCACCCCCACCAATTCACCTGCCTGTAAGGAGATTTCCATTTCCTTTTTGATATGCTCGCTGCCGGTGTCCACCAAAAATTGCAGGCGTGGAAACTCCTTTTCCAGATCCTCCAATTTGAGGATCTCCGGCTCGTCGTTGGGCCGGTTCATGTCATGGATACGGAACTCCTGAAAATTGCACACCACAATCCAGCGCGGCACCTGCTGATAGGGCAGATATCCGGCGTAGCGGCGCGCCTGCTGAAAGGGGGTCAGCATCGCACCGTCAGACTGCCTGTACCCCTTCGTCAAATCTATGTCCGGCCCTTCTGCTCAATCAAAACGCGGGTGGACTCGATATAGCCGTCGATAAAGCTGGTGTGGTCCAGCTTGACCGGCACCTCAAAAGTGATGGCAGCAGAGCCGTCCACGCCAAAAACCTTTGTCAACAGTTCCATCCAAAACCGCTGTGTCTCCTGCTTCTCATCGCCCCGCCCTTTCCAATCTGCTGAAAATTTAGCGGCGGCGGCGCGCTTTTCCATATCCGTCATCGTGTTTCCCTCCACAGAGCAGATGCGTTTGTTTCAGTATAACATATCCTGTAAAAAATTGCGAGCTTGTTCCCATATCTGGGAAAACGATTCTCCCTCGCATTACCGGCAATGCTTGTAATTACGGAACTTTTTTGCGAATTTGTCACAATATCCATGTTAACTTTTTGTAAAATCGTGTGTTTTGGACATTTTTTTGATTTACAAAGGGATTGCTCTATGATAGAATATCACCGCAATCAATATGCCGAATATTATTTAGGAGGTATTTTTTTGAAGAGACAATTTAAAACCATGGACGGTAACAACGCCGCCGCTCACGTCAGCTACGCGTTTACCGAGGTGGCGGGCATCTATCCCATCACCCCCTCCAGCCCCATGGCCGACTACGTTGACCAGTGGAGCGCGGCGGGCCAGAAGAACATCTTCGGCACCCAGGTCAAGGTCGCCGAGATGCAGTCCGAAGCCGGCGCCTCCGGCACCGTACACGGCTCCCTTGCCGCCGGCGCTCTGACCACTACCTATACCGCCTCCCAGGGCCTGCTCCTGATGATCCCCAACATGTACAAGATCGCCGGCGAGCTGCTCCCCGCGGTATTCCACGTCTCCGCCCGTACCGTTTCCACCCACGCCCTGAACATCTTCGGCGACCACTCCGACGTCATGGCCTGCCGTCAGACCGGCTTCGCCATGCTG
>JAAWHG010000056.1 GCA_022795735.1 Oscillospiraceae bacterium | reverse complement strand
TTCTCGGCTCTATTTTGAGAATTTGAGCACCACGGCCACCACTTTTTCAAAGAAGTGGAGGATCCGCTTCGGTGTGTTCAAATTCGCGCCTTCTGGTGCCGCTGACGGGACTCGAACCCGTATGACGTTAATGTCGGGGGATTTTAAATCCCATGCGTATACCAATTTCGCCACAGCGGCTTAGAAACGCTGTTATTTTACCATTAAATTAACGAAACGTCAAGGCTTTTCAATCGCCAACACGGTCAACCGGTCTCCAGCCGCCTGAAAATAGACCGTCGCACCCGCAAAATCCATGCGGTAGACCCGTTCCGAGTCATGATGATAGGGAGGACGGGGATCATGGGCCAGTATCGAGAGGAGAGCCCGCTGTTTCTCCGCCGGAAACCGCGCCAAGAGTGCTGGGGAACAGTCCACCGTCAATTTCTCCGAGGCTGGCTCGCTGGCAAACCCGCCCGAGGCATCCGGAATGGCGTCCACATAGGGAACATAAGGCTTAATATCATAAACCGGCGTACCATCCATCAAATCCGCCCCCCGAATGTGGAGTACGGTTCCCAGATCGGGAGTCTGCTCTATTCCCTCCAGTCGCACCGAAGAGAGTCCCAAGGGGTTGGGACGAAACGGAGAACGGGTGGCAAAAACCCCCATCCGAACATTGCCGCCTAATCTGGGAGGACGGACCGTTGGCGACCAGGGGGTTCCAACCGAAGCGGAAAATTCCCAAATCAACCAAATATGGGAGAAGCCCTCCAGTCCGCGTAACGCGTCCGGATTCCGGAACGCGGGCGTAAAAACGACGGTTGCCGCCAGCGCATCCACCAATCGGCTCTGACGGGGAATGCCAAATTTCGCCGGGAAGTCGCTGCGCACGTGGGCAATGGGAGTCATTTCCATAAAACCGTCTCCTTACAGGGACTGCCGGGGCGGGACCTTTCGTCCCGCCCCAAAATCTCATACGTTCGCGCCCAGTTCCAGCGCCTTCTGATTCACGGCCAGCAAATCCTGATGCCGCGCGGAAACCACCTTGCGCAGGGCGTCTTCGGTGTGACTGCCGCCCAACTCCGGGCATTCCTTGAGTACCTTGCCCATGAGAATCATATTGGCGAGGGTGGACATACCATTGTCATCGGCTATCTTGGTAGCCGGAATGTAATAGGCCGTTACATCGTCCCGCTTGACCTGGCGGCCAATCAAGGTGGAGTCAACGAAAATCTTACCGCCGGGGACAACCGTGTCTTCAAATTTGTCCAGGGAGGGCAGATTCATAGCAATCAGCACATCTGGCTCGCCGACAATGGGGGAACCCACCGGCTCGTCGGAGAGAATGACCGAACAGGTGGCGGTGCCGCCGCGCATCTCCGGGCCGTAGGAGGGCAGCCAGGAGACCTGCCGGTCCTCAATCAATCCTTTGTAGGCCAGAAACTTTCCGGAGAACAGGATGCCCTGGCCGCCAAAACCGGCAAACAGCAGATTGGTCGTCATCGTCAGTCCGCCTCCTTTGTAATGTCCTTGTAAACGCCCAGCGGGTAGTAGGGGATCATGTCGCTCTCAATCCACGCCAGCGCCTTCTGCGGGGTCATGCCCCAGTTGGTCGGGCAGGAGGAGAGAACCTCAACCAGGCTGAATCCTTTGCCGTCCAACTGATTTTGGAACGCCTTTAATATTGCTTTCTTGGCGGCCTTTACATGCTTGACGCTGTTGACGGCGACGCGCTCAAGATAGGCCGCGCCGTCCACCTGGGCCAGCATTTCGCACACCTTTACCGGGTAACCGACTGTCTTGACATCGCGGCCATAGGGAGAGGTCTGGGTAACCTGGCCGGGCAGGGAGGTGGGCGCCATCTGGCCGCCGGTCATGCCGTAAATCGCGTTGTTGATAAAGACAACGGTGATGTTCTCACGGCGTGCCGCCGCATGGACAATTTCGGCGGTCCCAATGGAGGCCAAATCCCCGTCTCCTTGATAGGTAAAGACGATGTTGTCGGGAATCGCGCGCTTGATGCCAGTGGCAACGGCCGGCGCGCGGCCATGGGCCGCCTCAACCATGTCGCAGCTGAAATAGTTGTAGGCCATAACGGCGCAGCCAACGGGGGCGATGCCGACGGTCTTACCCGCAATGCCCAGCTCGTCCAGGGCTTCGGCGACCAGACGGTGAACAATTCCATGGGTGCAGCCGGGGCAGTAATGCAGGGGCGCGTCGGTCAGAGCGTGGGGCTTTTGAAATACGGTGGTCATTTTAATTCCCTCCCTTCGTAATCGACGCAATGGCGGACAGGACATCGGCGGGCGACGGAATCATGCCGCCCACCCGCTTACACAGCGATACGGGCTTGTTGCAGCGAATTGACAGCTCCACATCTTCGATCATCTGTCCCATGGACATCTCCACACAGAGGAAGTGGCGGACCTGTTCCGCAGCTGCAGACAGAGCCGCTTTGGGGAAGGGCCAGAGGGTAATGGGCCGGATCATGCCAACTTTGACGCCCTGCTTGCGGGCTTCATTGATGGCGTTTTTGGACACGCGGGAAGCGATGCCGTATGCCACGACACAGTAGTCCGCGTCTTCCATGCGGTACGATTCCCACATGGGTTCTTGTTCGGCAATCTTCTCATAGCGGGCAAAGCGGTCAAAATTCTGCTGCTCCAGTTCAGCGGGGTCGAGGACCAGAGAGTTGACAATATTGTGGGGCCGTTTCATCCCGGTGCCAGTGACGGCCCAGGGCTTGTCGTACTGCTGGACGCCGCCGGCGTCCAGGCTGACCGGTTCCATCATCTGGCCCATGGTGCCGTCGGCGAAGATCATAACCGGCATCCGGTACTGGTCGGCCAAATCAAAGCCTTTGATGGTCAGGTCGGCCATCTCCTGTACGCTGGAGGGGGCGAGTACAATCAAATGGTAATCGCCGTGACCACCGCCCCGGGTGGCCTGAAAATAGTCGGACTGGCTTGGCTGAATACCGCCCAGGCCGGGGCCGCCGCGCTGAACATTGACGATCAGGGCCGGAAGGTCGCAACCGGCTATGTAACTGATGCCCTCCGTTTTCAGGGAGATGCCGGGGCTGGAAGAAGAGGTCATAGCCCGTTTGCCAGCGGCGGACGCGCCATAGAGCATGTTGATGGCCGCCAGCTCGCTCTCAGCTTGGAGAAAAGTTCCGCCGATTTTGGGCATGCGCTTGGCCATGTAAGCCGCGATCTCGGTCTGGGGCGTGATGGGATAGCCAAAGTAAAAGCGGCAGCCTGCCTGTATGGCGGCCTCGGCAATGGCCTCGTTGCCTTTCATCAAAACTTTATCCGCCATGGTTACGCCTCCTTCTCTACGGTAATCACGCAGTCGGGACACATCGTCGCGCAGAACGCGCAGGCGACGCAGGCCGCCTGATCGGTGATTTCCGCCGGGTGATGGCCCTTGCTGTTGATACGGCCGGCAGACAGCGTCAGAATCCCCTTGGGGCAGGCGTCCACGCAGAGGCCGCAGCCCTTGCAAAGGTCTTCGTTGAACGTTACTTTTGTCATAAAAGTTCCTCCTTGTTAGAAGAAATCCCGCTGTTGCAGGGTGAGGGGTATGATATTATCAATCCGCCCGGACAGCGCCGGGAACAGACGCGCGTCAACGGTGGTCATCCGAATGGGAAGACCGCTCTCCGCCGCCACCATCTCCGCATAGGGGAGGGAGGCGAGTACGGTTTCCGCAGCCGTTTCCGCGCCGAGGTTGGAATTGTTGACGATGCCGGTGAAACGCATCCCGGCGGCCTGTTCGATCTCGTTCAGAATTTCCAGAGTGCTCTGGACGCTGCTGGAGAGGGGACGGTAACAGTTCACAACCAATAACATCTCATAGTCATTTTCCCGTGTGATTTCGGCCGCGTAACGGCCCAAGGCCAGCGCCCCTCTGTCGTCGCCGCCGATGTCAAGCACCGCGTAACGGCTTCGGTCATCCACCACCGCGTATATTTCCTGCGGAAGAGAGGGAAGGTCAACATTGGAGTTGGCGTAGGGCGAGGACAGCAGGCGTATGCCCAGGGAGGCCAGAACCGCTTCGCTGTCTTTGGCGCGGAAATAGGGGTTGACAATGTCCAGATCGGCCAGGGTCACCGCAAGCCCCTTGGCGGCCAGCAATTTGGCGTAATTGACGGCGATGTTGGTCTTGCCGGAGCCGTAGTGTCCGGCAAACAGGGTTACACGCTTTTCGGACATTTCCTTGGAATTACAGTTTATTTCGTTGGATTTTTCCGCTGATGGTCTTGGGGAGCTCGTCCTTAAAGACGACGATGCGGGGGTATTTGTAGGGCGCGGTGCGCTGCTTGACATAATTTTGAATCTCCTTCTTGAGCGCTTCGGTGCCTTCGGTGCCTTTGGTCAGTACAATGGAGGCCTTGACCACCTGGCCGCGAATCTCATCCGGTGCGGCGGAGATGCCGCATTCGAGAACGTAGGGCAGCTCCATGATAACCGATTCGATCTCAAACGGCCCGATCCGGTAGCCGGAGGACTTTATCACGTCGTCAGCGCGGCCCACATACCAGAAGTAGCCGTCCTCGTCGCGCCAGGCGACATCGCCGGTGTGGTAGTAGCCGTCATGCCAGACCTCGCCTGTACGGGCTTCGTCGTGGTAATAGCCGAGGAAGAGACCGTTAGGACGTCTGTCCGCGGTGCGTACAACAATCTCGCCGTTCTCACCGACGGGGCAGCTGTTGCCGTCGCTGTCGAGAATGTCGATATCCCAGGAGCAGACGGGCTTGCCCATGGAGCCCAAGCGAGGTTTGGTGCCAATCAGGGTGCCGACTGTGAGGGTGGTCTCGGTCTGGCCGAAGCCCTCCATGATCTGGAGGCCGGTGGCCTTATAGAACTGCTCAAATACGGCGGGATTTAGGGCTTCGCCAGCGGTGGTGGCGTGCTTGACCGAGCTGAGGTCAAAATGGCTCAGGTCCTGCTTTATCATCATGCGGTACATGGTGGGAGGGGCGCAGAAGGTGGTGATGTTATACTTGGCGAACATTGGCAGGATGACGTTGGCGTCAAAGCGCTCGAAGTCGTAGACGAACACCGCGCCTTCGCAGAGCCATTGTCCATAGAGCTTGCCCCAGAGGGCCTTGCCCCAGCCGGTATCCGAGATGGTGAGATGGATGCCGTCCCGCTGGACCTGGTGCCAGTACTTGGCGGTCACAAAATGGCCGAGGGCGTACTTATAGCTGTGAGCGGCAATCTTGGGGTAGCCGCTGGTGCCGGAGGAGAAGAACATAACCATGGGGTCATTGCCGGCGGGGGAATCGGGTTGGCGGTCAAAGTGGTCGGAGTAGAGGCCGAATTCGGCGTCGAAATCGTGCCAGTTCTCCCGGCTGCCGCCCACCAGAATCTTAACGGCTAAGCCGTCGTACTTAGCCTCGGCCTTCTCGATCTCGGCGGCGGCATGACCATAAGAGGTGGCGACAATGGCGTTGACGCCGGCGGTCTGGAAGCGATAGACGTAGTCGTGGGCTTGAAGCTGATCGGTGGCGGGAATGGCGATTGCGCCCAGCTTGTGGAGCCCCAGCATGGAGAACCAGAACTGATAATGCCGCCGCAGGACGACCATAACCCGGTCGCCGCGCTGGATACCCAGAGATTTGAAATAGTTGGCCGCCCGGGCGGAGGCCAGCTTGAGGTCTCGGAAGGTAAAACGGCGCTCAGTCATATTGCTGTCAATGTGAAGCATCGCCAGTTTGTCGGGATAGGTACGGGCCAGCCGGTCCACGGTGTCGAAAGCGAAGTTGTAGCTGTCGTCGTTGACGAACTCGAGCTTTTGCAGCGCGCCGTGCTCGTCCTCGGTGGCGTGGATAAAGTCCTCGCACAGCAGCGGAATTCCGCTGTCGGGCGCGCTGGGCGGGAAGTAAGGGGTGGCGGGCTCATCTCCGGCGTCGCCGTTCATAATCATGGCGAGGAAGGTACAGTCTTTGCCGCCGATGGCGATCATACCGTGGGGGGTGGAGGACTTGTAGTAAATACTGTCCCCCTCGCGGAGTACCTCCTCATGGTCGCCCACCTTGACCCGCAGGGTACCCGAGAGAACCAGGTCAAATTCGTGGCCCTTGTGGGTGGTGGTATGGATGGGCTGGCTCTGAAGGGACTCGGAATATTGGTAGGTGACGTAGTAGGGGTCGGCCAGGCGCTGCTTGAACAGGGCGGCCATATTTTGAATCTTGATGCCGTCCTCATCTGCGGTGGTGACCCCTTGCCCCTTGCGTGTGACGGTAAAATTGCTCAGACGGGCGCTCTGGCCCTCCAGCAGGTCGGTGATGCCCAGGTTGAAGGCAAGGGCGCATTTATGGATGAAGGTGAAAGGGAAATCGACCTTACCTGCTTCATAGCTGCGGTATTGGTCGATGGACACCTCGGTTTTTTCGGCCATTTCGGCGACGGAGAAGCCGGAAATCTGCCGCATTTCGGCGATACGGGCCGCGATGTCCATCAATTGGGTGGTGGTGCTGGTTTCCATTGCCATTTTAGATTCCTCCTGGTTGATAGAGTCAGCCCACTTGCGCGGCCGCAGCCTGCGATTTTTTCATCCAGTGGGCCAATGGCGCTCTGGGGAGCGCATACAAAAAGACCGCCCCAAAGCAAAACTTTGAGACGGAATAAACATATCCCGCGGTACCACTCAAATTGCGCCATAGGCTATTGCCGGACGCCACCTCATAGGAGTCCAATAACTCCTGTCGCACTGACGCTGCGCTGACTCGGAAGACACTACTTGCTCGGCGTTCGCATCTTCAGCTCCGAAGGGATGGGCATCCTCCGCGCTCTCTCCGCCGCCTCGCACCAACCGCCGGCTCTCTGAAGTCAAGAAACACGTTGCCGTCTTCATCATTGCTTTGTGGGTATTATAGCATATTTTAGCCGGTTGTCAAGTCCCGTTTTTGGGGTGTGGCAAGCCCGTCTCATAAAAAGAGAAGGATAAAGAGCAAGAGATCAGAGTATAAAAGAGCGGAAAGCATATGGGTCTTAATGGAAGAGCTTTTGTGATGAGCGGCAAGGAAGTTTTTGTGGACAGCAAGAGCAAATTTGTGTAGGGCATTCATAGACTTGTGTGCATTTTCGGTGAGGAAACGGTAATCATCTTCAGAAAAAGTCACGTCCAGAATCCAGTGCATAGATTCAGAAGCTGTACCAATAGGCTAAAATCTTGTCAACAGAGTGCGAAAAGCGGCAATGGTACAAACCGCCTGAGCAGAACGGACAGATATTTCGTAATCTTTGGAAAGACGGCGGGAGTTGTTAATCCACGCCAGAGAACGCTCAACGATCCACCGCTTGGGCAGGACCTCCCATTCAGGCTTGATACGCGCTGAAATATTGACGCAAAGCCCCAGTTCACTGGAAACGTCCTGCTCATTCCACACATTCCGCTATGGTTTTGTCCTATATTCCAATATCCAGATTAGGAATATGCATCGGGATAGCCGCCTGCCAGGGCCGGGGTGAGGATGATTGCATAAACTTCTTTCATACGGGATATCCCCTTTGCTCTGTGGCTGGAGGGGTACGAGGCGTTCTATGCTTTCGCCGAGCAGGAGAAAAAAGTTGGAGAGGAGCACGAGGAATTTGTATGCGGGATGGAAACCGAGAGAGTATGTGCAAGGTGCAAGAGCAGCAGAGAAAGCGGCTGGAGGCTCGGTACGGGGAGAGATAGAGGCAGGTAATGGGTTACGCCCTTGCGGCGGTTGTCAGTACTGTTCTGGGATTTCTCGCACAGCGGTTTAAACTTTATAAAAAGGCTTATACACACAGTAGACCAATTTGGTCAAAAGGGAAGCCTCCGGCGCGGTTTTGATTCGCGCTGGGGGCTTCTGTTTGTAATGACTACGCAATTCTATTGGAGGATTTCATAAATGCGTATGGATAAAATCTTCCTTTGGTTTTCCTCTCCAAAGCCAGACGGCAATGTGCTGGGTTCCGGCCTCTTCGCGCTCCTTTTCCCTGTCCTCTCTTACGAACGCGCGTATATCAAGG
>JAAWHG010000017.1 GCA_022795735.1 Oscillospiraceae bacterium | reverse complement strand
CTGGATTGCGCTGGGTACTACTCTTCCTCGCAGGTTTATGCAATGTTTAATTTTGCCCCATTATACTGCCCGCCGACCTCTTTGTCAAGCATTTTTTTCATCCGCCAGGGAGAGATGGGGGAAAATACGAAAGCTGTTGCGAAAATTTGCTGGCCGGATTAGCAAAATCCAACCAGACTATAGTATATTTCATCAACTTTAGAAGTGGAGTCGCGATCAGCAAAATACCATTTGCCATCAATAATAAAGAATAGAGAGGCACATGCAATGCTAACTGTTTCACCATTAGTAAACCTAAGTATAAAATGAATATTTCTTCTGGCTCCAGTATATTTTAAATGTTCATCTTTTCTATCCTCTTTCAATATCATTACATTTTGCAATGCATCAAGCAACATTTTTTGTTCTTCATTGGAAAGCTTATACAGTAAAGACTGCCCATATTCGGCAGCAATCCACCTAATTTCAGACCCCTCTATGTCCGCAAAGGGATATGATACTTTGTCCTTAAAACTAAAAATGATAAGGTACGCTACTAAAGAAAAAACTAAAAATGCGATTAATTTTAATTTACGTTTCATAATTATACCTTCCATATTATACCTTCCATTAAGTTTAAAGATCTATATAGCATTCAGATGAAGAGTTAGCACATCTCACATAGCTGGAGAACGAAAGTTCCCAACTATGTGAGATGCAAATTTTCCTAATCAATATTTTAAAAAGCTGTAATTACTTTTACTTGGATAAACAAATTACCAGTTATATAACGTCCACGTGAGATAATAAATATACCCATCAACTACATTTCTATATGAATAAAAATTATCCTTTAAAAATGCAGTTGTAGAACCAAAAGTAGGATCAATTACAGTTACATAACCACTTATTAAATTGATTCCATACGTCGTAACAGCATAAACGGCACCCCTTTGATTCATTTCTAAATCAACCGCCGTATACACAGGATTTCCTCTTTTAATTGAATCTAATAGTAAATCATCTGCCACGTATTTTGTTACAGTTTTATAATTAAATTTATCTTCAAGAAATCCTTCTATTTTACTTGATAGAATTACATCATCTTTAAAGCTTCCGAAATACATTTTAGAGATGTCCCTTGCAGTGTATGATGTACCATAAACAGTATTTATTACCATGGCAATACATGCAGCCCAGCAAAGATAATCATATGGATTTTGAGTGACATATTGAACATTACAGGAAAAATACGTCGGCGCATAAGTCGATGTTGTAAACTGGTAGTTTAAATCTTCAGCAATTTCCATATTAGCTGTCGCCAAATCACTAAAATTAACTAAGGAAGCGCTTTCAGTCAATGATGCTCGCTCATTGTGTACTATAGTACTATTATATAATAAGTTTAACTTTAAACCGTCATACAAATAGCAGCCATCTGCATCATAGATGATTGCAGCTTCTTTACAATTCATTTCATTTATTTTATATGCTAGAGAGGTGTCAATTTGATATTTATCATCTACATTTATTGCTAATACTTTTAATGTATGGTTCAGGTAAAGTGGATAATAATCAAATAGTTTAGTAATCTTATTGTCCTTATATTCATATGCAGGAATTTCCACTCCTATTTTCAATTTAGAAAAATCAATACCTTCTAGGCCTAAATCTTTCTTAGCATATTCAATATTGTTTAAAGTTTCAATAATTTCTTTCCTTGCTTCTGTACTCTCATTTATTTCATTAATAGCTGTTTCATTAGTAGACAAATCAGCAGCCAATGCAGTTGTTATAGTCGAACACGCTAAGGCTACCGCTAACATGATTGCCACAATTCTTTTATACATGGATAGTAATCTCCTTACTTAAATTTTAGTCTGTTGCAAATACCCCACAAGCCTTACTTCCACAAATCAACTGTTATTTGTGTTTGTTTTGTTTGTGACGCAAACCATCACTTACAAGTTGCAGAAGTTAAAATTTGTGGTTGTGCAATGCCTTTTATGCTCACATCTACTGTCAAATTGTATTTGCCTGTACTGCTTACTTCGTATGTTTCGACAAACGAAAGACTGCCAGTCGCTGATGCGGTCCAGGTTTTCAAACACGAAAACCCATACCACAGTTTGATAACCGCTGAAATACTGTCACTCTGTCCTGCCCCATCCACGTAAAGGGAACAGTTTGCATTCTTCCCTATGAACGACAAACCGGGAAGCACAAAGGCGGCTTTTCCTTCAACGCCAAACGCGCAAATTGACAATAGCACCGCCAACACCAAAGTGACTGCCATTAATCCGATGAAACGTTTTTTCATTGTTAATTTCACCTCCTCCCTTTTACTTCTATTTTCTTAGACAGTTTGGAGAAGAGATTTTCTACACCAGAAAAAAAATTTCCAAAAAATATATATATTGACCAAAGTTTGGTTGTATAAATTGTATATTTTAATGTGCTTCTCAACAAATCAACACTTTAAATTGAGATCCCGCGCTTACAGAAGATATGAAAAATACAATTACTTGTATAAAAAGTCTCTTCCGGATTGTTTACAGAGTATAGAAGTATTTACATTCATCTTCTTGTCCTCTTGCAATTTTTCAGGTATACTATCTGCGAAAGAGGTGATAGACATGCTGATTTACCTTCAAATGATACAAAATATTGAGGAGAAGATCAAATTTGAAACGCTGTACCGACAGTATGGAAAGCTCATGTTTACAATTACCCTTAAAATTTTAAAAAATGTAGAGGATGCGGAAGATGCTACGCACAATGCATTTGTAGCAATTGCGCGGAACATAAAAAGTATAAACTCGCCAAGTAGTGCCGAGGCAAAGCGATATGTCACCCTGGCTGCTGAGCATCACGCCGTTAATCTTTTAAAGAAGCGCGGTATTCGTAACGAAGTCGAATTGAGTGAACATCTCGCGGCTGCCGGCTGGGAAGAGATGGCGAGCGACGACCTTACGCGTCACATTCTACAGCTTCCGGAAAACTACCGAACAATTATCCTCCTCAAATATAGCCAGGGTTATTCTACGAAGGAAGCAGCAAAAATAATGGGAATTACACACCGAAATGCCTCACAACTGGACCAACGTGCGAAGGCCAAGCTAAAAGGAATCTTAACATGGGAAGAAACGGAAACATGATATTTGAAGAACGCCTGCGACTTGCGGCGATGGAGGCAGATGCCATCCGTATGAACAGTCTGTCAGACAATCAGGTCAATTGGGAATTTTCTCCCCGATTTCAGCGAAAAATGAAACGACTTATAAAAAAGTGGGCCGTCCGGTACAGTTTACCCTACATCGGGTTGCTTCCATAATTCTGACTGTTTTACTTTCCGCAACAGTCTGGCTATGTATAGATACGAATGCGCGCACCGCATTTTTTGCCTGGGTAAGGGAGACCTGGGAAATCAGATATCATTATTTTTCCGTCGGGGAGTCCCCTTCCGAAGGTAAGGGCGGAACCTACCGCCTCGGCTGGCTCCCGGAGGGATATACAGAACAAACCGCACATGCGCATTCCAGTGCAACCATCATTGTTTACGCAGATAGCACCGGCAGACAAATTAAACTTCTATATTCGATAGGGGCAGAATCCACAGACCTCTATGTACAATCCGAAAACAGCAAAATGACAAGCGTTTCTATCGGGAACATAACCGCCGACCTCTATATAGGGAACACGCCAAGCATATCCAACACCCTGGTATGGAGCAACGATCAGACTCTATTTGTTTTGGACGCTTTCCTTCCACCTGCGAACCTGATAAAGATGGCCGAAAGTATTGTGGATTAGTCATACTTTCTTCATTCAAGCCTTTTGCTGTCAAAGATTCTATTTTCACCCATATAGAAACAACAGGCCCAGTCCAAAATTGCAACAACGCAGTACGGTGGAAAAGCACCGCCGTACTGCGTTGTAACCATTTTCAAACAGGGCCTGATCTTACCATTCCTTCGTCAGTTCTGTATTCCAATCTACGCTGAAAACACCTGACGGGTCGGCTTTCAGTTCTTCATATAACGCACGTCTTTCATAAGCCTGCGACGTGGCATCCTCCAAATCTTGGCTGCTCCAATAGGAGTACCCTAAAAAGTAGCTGTTAAAAAATTCATCCCAGGACCCAAAGGTCTGCTGAATCGTCTGCGCGGTTTCCAACGATTTATCCATAGCTTCCTCGTAAGTATAGTAACCGGCAAGATAGCCCCATCCCATCAGCGACATTGCTCTGCTCAGGTCCCATCCGGCAATGGCGTTCTCACCATAGGCAGCCTTGGCGTCGTAAACCGCCAGAATCATCACCATTTCTTCCTCATCAAATCCGTTTTCATTCATTGCGGCGACGATTTCTTCCCGGCTCATGCCCTCTGCCCCGATGTCAGTAAACATGTACAGAGCCTCTTCGTTGTGGCCTTCCGTCAGAAGCCATTCAAGGGTTTCGTCCAGTGAAGCCCGGTCTGTGACCCCCCAATCTCTATCCAAGACCGCCTGCTCAATCTCTTTCATCATGTCGCTCTGCTCATAACCGGCAACCAGATTCAAATCGCCGCCGTTCAGTTTGGTTATCACCGCATAAGTACCGTTAAACCAGCGCAGGGTATCAGGCAGCGCTTCGATTTCCGGAACCGCAAGCTCCTCAAAACTCATATTGTCCCGCATGGAAGCAATCATCTCATCGTACTTGGAAGTTGCGGACAGCATAATCAGATAATAGGCATTCTCCGATTCCGCACACTGCACAAAAAGATTCCCGCTTACACCATTGGACTGCGTCATCTTACCTTCCGTTGCTAACGTGTCAACAAAACCGGTAAGGGCAATGGGTTCTGTGGAAGACAGCGTGGTCGTGGAGGCTGTGCCGTTCAGCATCGATGCGTCCGCATAGTCATAGAAATCCTGCAGGCTTTCCACGCCAGCCCCCGCCATCTGGGATTTTGCCAGCCCCATCACAACGATATCCGAACCGTTGCTTCCCGCAAGATTTAAGATGCTGGACATGCCCATATTGTCTTCCTCGCTCCATTCCCCGGGAAGGGAAATGGCAAACATACCGTTTTCCGCGGTATATTGGTTGATGGGCTCCTCTTTCTTCTCTTCCTTAACTTTTTCTACTTCCTCTACTTTTTCTATATCTTCCGGTTCTGTTTTTTCTGTCTTGTCCTCTTTCGCAGTCCCGCTACAGCCTGCAAATAAGGCCACAGTAAGTAAAGCTATAGTGAGAGTTAATAAAGTTTTTCGTGTTTTCATAACAACCTCCTATTGTTTGCTTCTCTAAGTTATCTCAAATATATTATCACTATTCTGGGCCGCCGTCAATAGGACGGCCTTTCTCATTTCACTAATTTATCAAGCAAAGTCCAAAAAGCCGCCGGCTCATTGCTTGACTTTGCAGCGCAATAACGCTAGAATAAGGTATCAACATTAAAAAAGGGGAATTTCGATGACACGCTACGATCAAATGCCCGCCGACGCCCTGAAACAAGAATTACAAGATGTTCAGGCTGCCTTTGTGGCCGTAAAGGGAAAAAATTTAAAGCTTGACATGTCCCGCGGCAAACCTGGCAAAACGCAGTTAAACCTGGCCAGCGGTATTCTCTCGGTCCTGACCGATCCTGCCGACTGCACAGCCGACGGGATGGACGCGCGAAACTACGGCGAGCTGATGGGGCTTCCCTCCTGCCGGAAGTTGTTCGCCGAACTTCTGGGCTGTAAGCCCGAGGAGGTCTTTGCCGGCGGCAACGCCAGTTTGACCCTGATGTACGACGTAATCGCCAAGGCCTTCACCCACGGCCTGCTGCACAGTGAGCGTCCCTGGAGCAAGGAGGGGAAGGTCAAGTTCCTCTGCCCCGCCCCCGGTTATGACCGGCACTTCAAAGTGGTTGAGAGTTTCGGCATGGAGCTCATCACCATCCCCATGACCGCCACCGGCCCCGACATGGACAAGGTTGAGGAAGCGGTCAAGGACCCAGCGGTCAAGGGCATCTGGTGCGTTCCCAAGTATTCCAACCCCACGGGTATCATCTATTCCGATGAGACCATTCGCCGGATTGCCAGCCTCAAGCCCGCCGCTCCCGACTTTACTGTCATGTGGGACAACGCCTACTGTGTCCATGAGTTCGACGGCGATTTCGTCCCCTTTGACGATATCCTGACCCTCTGCCGCGAGGCCGGCAATCCGGATATGGTCTTTGAGTTCGCCTCCACCTCTAAGATCACTCTGCCCGGCGCGGGAGTCGCCGTCTTTGCCTGCTCTGAGGCAAACATGCAGTATATGAAGAATCTCCTGTCCTTCCAGGTCATCAGCTACGACAAGGTCAACCAGCTTCGCCACGTCCGTTACCTGAAAGACAAAGCCAACACGCTGGCCCTGATGAAAAAACATGCCGAAATTATGAAACCCAAATTTGACGCCGTATCCGACGCGCTGGACCGTGAGCTTAAGCCGCGCGGCCTAGGCAGTTGGAACCGACCCAAGGGCGGTTACTTCGTCAGCTACGACGCCCTGCCCGGCACCGCAAAGCGCACCTTGGCGCTTTGCAAGGAGGCCGGTGTCGTGATGACCAGCGCCGGCGCTACCTTCCCCTATGGCGTGGACCCGCAGGATTCCAACATTCGCATCGCGCCCAGTCTGCCCCCCGTGGAGGATCTGGAAGCCGCGATTGAGGTCTTCTGTATCTGCGTCCGGCTCTCCGCGCTTGAAAAACTTTTGAAATAACCTCTGAAAAAGGCGGGTCCCGCAAGATGTTATGCGGGTCCCGCCTTTTTGCAGTTTTTCTAAAAAACCAACTTAATTATTTCTTAATTCGCTGTCCTCTTTTATTTTAATGGGTAGTCAGATTACAATAACGTCACAAGAAAGCTGCCCCTTTTTCCTTGTAAAGCTAGACAGATCAACCCAACCGTGCTGCCGCATAATTGTGATAATACAATTGTTGTTAAGTTTAAAACAGAATTGACAAGCTACATCTCGGTTTGCTATAATTATATGGCTTTTCCGATAGAACACTGCTTATCAGAAAGAGGAATACCATGCTGTCTCTGATTGTGTCTCCTTTTTATATCCTGGGTAATATTTACGTCCTGTTCCGGTTCTTTCACTGGCTGGAGTCCTGCCAGGAGGTTTTTAAGCGAAAACGTCTGAAGCTGACCCTCGCCATAGCCTACTCCCTGCTGGCGGCGGCCATCGCTATCGTAACCTTTCTGCCCGCCAATTCCGCGCTGCGCCGTATTGTGCAATTGATTGCCAACTATTGGCTGGGTGTGTTTCTCTATACGCTGCTGGTGGTTATAGTTGGGCACTTTATCTCCCTTCTTCTCCGACGGGTTTTCAAGGTGCTTCCCATCGACTACTTTATGAACAGGCGGCGTCATATCCTCTGCGGCACCGTCTCTTTGCTTCTCATTTTCGGCATCTCCGCCTATGGCATGTACCACGCGCGGGATATTAAACTCAAGGAGTACACCATTACCGTCGAAAAAGATGCGGGCGGCCTGGACCATCTAAAGGTCCTTTTGATTTCCGACCTTCATTTGGGCTATAGCATCGGCCTCTCTCAAATTGAGAATGGCGTCGCGCTCATCAACAGCCAAAAACCCGATCTGGTCTGTCTGACCGGCGACATCTACGACAACAATTTTGACGCCATCCGGGAACCGGATCAGATTGCCGACGCGCTGGCCGGAATTAAAAGTACCTACGGCGTTTACGCTTGCTGGGGCAATCACGATGTCGATGAGAAAATGTTTGTCGGCTTTGCAATAGGCGGTAATTTCAAAAAGGGCCACAATCCCAACATGTATAAATTCCTGGACCGTGCCCACATCAAGCTTTTGGAGGACGAGGTCGAGCTGATTGACGATAAATTCTATGTTGTAGGCCGAGTGGACGCCACCAGACCGGAAACTGAGAACAACGCCCGCAAAACCCCCGCCGAACTGCTTGATGGCCTCGATCATACCAAACCCATCGTCGTTCTATTCCACGAGCCTGGCGAACTGCAAAGCCTTGCGGACGCCGGATGTGATCTGCTTCTCAGCGGTCACACCCACAATGGTCAGGTATTCCCTCACACCTTATTTATCCGCCTGGCCTGGGAGAACCCAGCCGGTCTTTTGAAAAAAGACGATATGTACAGTATCGTCACCTCCGGGCTGGGTGTCTGGGGACCCTTTATGCGGGTCGGCTCCGACGCTGAGGTAGTCGCGGTGGATGTACAATTTCAAAAGTAATACCGCCCCCTCCTGTCTTCTACTTGACAGGAGGGGGCGTACCATTTGCTTTATCTCATTTTCTTTGCTTTCTCAAATTCATCAACGACCGCTTGTTCCGGAGCCTTGGTCGCGAGGCTGACCACAACAATGAAAACACAGGCTACCAGGAAAGCAGGAAGCAGTTCATAGATGCCCCATGCGCCGCCTTGTGGACGGACCAAGTACTTCCAGATGAAAATCATTGCGCCGCCTGAAATCATACCGGCCAACGCACCGGCGCGGTTGGTCCTCTTCCAGAACAGGGAGAACAGTACCACCGGCCCAAAAGCCGCTCCGAATCCCGCCCAAGCAAAGGAAACAATACCAAAGACCGAGCTGTTGGGATCGCGGGCCATGAAGATGCCGATGGCTGCAATGACCACGACGGTCAGCCGCGCCACAAGCATGGTGGCCTTTTGGGACAGTTTAACACCAAAGAAATCCTGCATCAGGTTTTGAGAAATGCTGGAGGAAGCCGCCAAAAGCTGGGAGTCAGCAGTGGACATGGTGGAAGCCAAAATACCGGCAAGGACCAGTCCGGCCACCAGCGCCGCAAAAATTCCATACTTGCTCAGAAGATCGGCGAAGCGCACAATGATGGTCTCAGATGCGCTCCCCTCCAGTGCCGGTACCGCACCCGCCTTTGTCGCTGCGTTGCCCACGATGCCGATGAACACCGCCACCGCCATGGAAATCACTACCCAGATCGAACCGACCCGGCGGGCAGTTTTCAACTTGTTCGCATCCTCAATCGCCATAAACCGCAGCAGAATATGCGGCATTCCAAAGTAGCCCAAACCCCAGGCAAGCATGGAGCAGGCGTTGAGCACGCCGTAAGGCTGCGCCGTACCGGTGGCGGCGTCGTGAACATTTGCCAGGCTCAGATAGCCGGCCAGTGAGCGGGCATTGTCCATAACCGCGTCCATACCGCCGGCCACATTGACGCCAAAGACCAGAATCACCACCAGGGCGATAGACATAATGATGGACTGGAGAAAGTCTGTAGTGGAGGCCGCTAGAAACCCGCCCATAACGCAGTATAGCACAATGACTGCCGCGCTGACGAGCATGGCTGTCATATAATCGACGCCGAACAGAGTGGAGAACAGCTTGCCGCAGGCTGCAAAGCCGGAGGCCGTGTAGGGGATAAAGAAAATCAGAATTACCAACGCCGAAATGCCGCAAAGCAGATTCTTCTTATCATGGAATCGCTTGGAAAAGAAGTCGGGCAAGGTAATCGAGTTGGTCAGGCTGGAATAGTGCCGGATACGCCGGGCTACAATCAGCCAGTTGATATAGGTACCGACGGCGAGGCCAATGGCCGTCCAGCCCGCATCCGCCACACCACTGAGGTAGGCCACGCCGGGCAGACCCATCAACAGCCAACTGCTCATGTCAGAGGCTTCGGCGCTCATGGCCGTCACAAACGGGCCGAGCTTGCGTCCGCCCAGATAGAAATCGTCGGTACTGCGGTTTCTTTTGGAGCAGGACCAGCCGATGTACAGCATTCCAATCAAGTAAACCACAATGGTAATCATAATGCAGACTTGCGGGGTCAAAGAAATCATAATTGTTCTCCTCTTTTCCTTTAGCGAAATAAAGACGTCCACATTATACCATGAATCTCTGGAAAGCGCAACTCAAAATACAAATTTACCGGTTCTGAGCGCGATGGGCAATTAGTTCAGCCGTGATGCTCACAGCAATTTCCGCCGGCGTCTCCGCGCCAATCGAGAGGCCGATGGGGGTACGAACCCGGTTCAAATCCGCCTCGGCCCAACCGTCCTGGCGCAGCCGGTCAAAGGTCAGTGCCGCCTTCCGCTTGCTTCCAATGACCCCAATATAACCCGCGCCGGTCTCCAAGGCCTGCAGTAAAACCGCGTAGTCATCCCGGTGGCCTCGGGTCATAATGACCAGGCAGTCGGCCGCGCCAATTGTAAAGCGCGCCGTCATCTGCTCGAAGTCCAGCAGCTCCACCCGGTCTGCGTCCGGAAACAGCGCTTTCCTCGCAAACATCTCCCGATTTTCACAGACCACCGTCGAAAAGCCGGTCCGGCTGAGCAGCGGAACCAGCGCCTGAGAGACGTGTCCACCGCCGAAAACGTAGACCCGTCCCGCACGGTTGAGCGGCTCAACATAAAGACCGTGTTCACACACCACCCGGCGGCGGCACAGCGGCAAAATCCGCGTACCGTCCAGTCCGGGGAGAAAACGCAGCCCATTCTCCTTGTCGTAGGTTCCCGTAGCAACCCCTCCGTCCAGCCGGGTTATCAGCCAGGCATCACAGGGCTCCTCCAACAAGGCTAGCGCCGCCTCCGTCCAAGATAAATCCGGGTTTGCCAACCGGTGGAACAGCACCCGGACACTGCCTCCGCAGATCATGTCCAACGGTCCGCCGTCCAACTCATAGTCCCGCAACTCAGGTCCTTCTCCGTCAAGCAAACGTAGGCCGTCCTGAATCGCCTGATATTCCAGCATGCCGCCCCCGATGGTCCCCGCTATCGACCCATCCCGGAAGATGGCCATCTTTGCCCCCGGTCCTCTTGGGGTGGAACCGGACGCCGTGAGGAGCGAGCAGAGCGCAACCGCCTCCCCTCGTTTGAGTGCTTCCCGGATCCGTAAAAGTATTTTTTTCATTGGTATGAACTACGTTAAGCTTCTATATGGTCCCAAAGCAAACCCTTCAGGACAACTTTTCAATCCCTGCATGAATGCGTTTTATCGACTCGTCTTTTCCCAAAAGCGCACAAAGCTCGGTCGCGCCGCCGGGCGTTGACAATTTGCCCGAGACCGCTACCCGGACCGGCCAGAGAACGATAGCATTCTTCACTTCCAGCGAGGCGGCCAATCCGGACAGCGCCGCGAAAAGGGCGTCATTACTCCAGTCCTCCAGTCCCTCCAATACCGGCAGCGACGCCTGAAGGGAGGTCAAGGCATTCTCAAGCGTGGTCTTTGACTTTTTATGAACATAGAGCGAGACGTCGTAGTCAGGCAGCTTGTCCAGAAAGTCCACCCGTTCGGCTAAATCGGTCAGCACTTCACATCGGGGCTGTACCAACGCCGCCACGGCCTTACGGTCAATGGACGTGGTCTTGACGGCCTCCTTGAGATAGGGTTCCGCCAGCGCGTAAAAATCCTCCGGGTCCATCGCCTTGATATATTCGGCGTTCATCCAGCGAAGCTTGGCAATATCAAAAACAGAGGGAGATTTGGAAACCCCTTTTAGATCGAATACCTCCGCCAACTCCCGCAAGGTGTAAATCTCCCGCTCCCCGCCCGGGCTCCACCCAAGAAGGGCAACGTAGTTGACCACCGCCGGGCTGACATATCCCTGGGCAATCAAATCCTCATAGGAAGGGTCGCCATGCCGCTTGGACATTTTATGCTGCGCGTCCCGCATAACCGGCGGGCAGTGTACATAGGCGGGGATATCCCATCCATAGGATTGGTAAAGCAAATTATACTTCGGAGACGAGGACAGGTATTCACTCCCCCGAACCACATGGGTAATGCCCATCAGATGGTCGTCAATCACATTGGCAAAGTTATAGGTCGGCAGACCGTCGCTTTTAAGCAACACGTTTTCGTCCAGCTCATTGTTGGGCGTCGTAATTTCGCCGAAGACCAAATCAGAAAAAGTGGTGCTCCCCTCCTGCGGGATGGCCTGGCGGACTACGCTGGGCTCCCCCGCGTCCAATTTCGCCTGGACCTCCTCCCTGGACAGCTTCGCGCAGCCGCATTGATGTTTTTTGATGGTCTCCCCATTTGGCAGCGTTACGGTGGCAACACCCTCGCCCTCCTTGCAGAAGCAGCGGTATGCCCCGCCCTTTTCAATCAGCAGTTCGGCGTATTTTCCATACAAATCCCGCCGCTCCGTCTGAACATAGGGCCCCACCGGGCCTCCCACGTCGGGCCCTTCGTCATGGGTCAGGTCGCACTGGCGCAGCGTTGCGTAGATCACGTCTACCGCGCCCTCCACCAGCCGTTCCTGATCGGTATCCTCAATGCGCAGAATAAACTTACCGCCCAGACGGCGCGCAATCAAATAGGTATATAGCGCGGTGCGCAGATTGCCAACGTGCATATATCCGGTGGGAGACGGCGCGAAGCGGGTCCGCACCTCTCCTTTGGGGATACGCGCCTCCATCTGAGAAAAAAACTCCATATCCAAAGCCATTCCAAAAAACCTCCCGGTTATGATAGATTTATTATAGGGATTTCCACCGGAAAGTCAATGTTGATCTTTCGCAGCTTGACCATCGCGCGCCCTTTTCTTGTAAACAAATATTTTTTCTCCCCAGGCGGTGTATTTCCTATTTGCAAAGCCTTCCATCCAATGGTATAATATCTGCAACTACAAAAAGAAACGAAACCTATCCCAGAAGGAGGAATCGACATGAACGTTCACAAGTTAAAGGAAGTCGAACCGTATTTTGGCGACGTCGCTTCCGGGAAAAAACAATTTGAAATCCGCCCCGACAAGGGATTTCAGGTCGGGGACATGGTGATGATCTGCCAGTTTAAGCAAGATTTCACCGGCATAGACGTGCAAAAAATTATTACCTACATTCTTCGGGACTATCCCGGCCTGCAAGAGGGCTACGTCATCCTCGGCCTCGCGGACTATGACCACAAGGTGGACAGCACCACTGTGCGGATGAAAGTCCACCGTGAGGGCTTTGACTTTCTCAGCCGTGACATGTTTGGCGACTGCCCCCACTGCGGAAAGCACATTCTCAAGAGCAATAGCCCGGAGGATTGCAGCGAATGCGGCCGCCCCATCCTTTGGAGTGAAAACAAGTTCTCCGCAATCTGACGCGCCTGTCCGGCGTCATACGCAAGTCTGAAATAGAGAGGTACTGCAATGAAAAAGAAGCTTCGAGTGCCGGCGCTTTTTCTGGCGCTGCTCCTGCTCCCAGCGCTGATTTCCTGCTCCCCCGCCACCTCCAAAAGCTACCGGGTCGGCATCGTGCAGCTTGCCGCTCACGACGCGCTGGACTCCGCCACCCAGGGCTTTCAGGACGGGCTGAACGATCAGCTCCCCGGCCAAGTGGAATACGATCTCCAAAACGCCGCCAACGATCCTGCGGTATGCGCCACCATCGCCAACGACTTCGTTTCAGCCAAGGTAGACCTGATCCTCGCCAACGCCACCCCGGCGCTGCAGGCCGCCGCCTCGGCCACCGACGGTACCCCGATCCTCGGCACCTCGGTCTCCGAGTATGGCGTAGCCCTCGGCGTGGAGAACTTCGCCGGCACTGTAGGGGCCAACGTCTCCGGCACCTCGGATTTGGCGCCCTTGGATCAGCAGGCGAAGATGCTCCTCGATTGGCTTCCTGATGCCAAGCAAGTCGGGATTCTCTACTGTTCCCGCGAGGCCAATAGCCTCTATCAAGTGGAAACCGTGCAACAATACTTGGAAGAGCTGGGTTACACCTGTACCCAGTACGCCTTTACCGATTCCAACGATCTGTCCGCCGTTTGCCAGTACGCCGCCGCCCACAGTGAAGTACTGTACATACCGACTGACAACACCTGTGCCTCCAACGCTCTGCTGATTGACAACCTGTGCCGCCCCGCCGGAGTCCCCGTATTCACAGGAGACGAAGGGACATGCAAAGGCTGCGGTGTCGCTACGCTGACCATTGATTATTATGACATCGGCTATGTCACCGGTAAAATGGCCGCCAAAATTTTAACGGGCGAGGCCCAGGCCGGCGACATGCCCATCCAATACGCCCCACGTGTCACCCCCAAGTACAACAGGGCGGTCTGCGAAGAACTAGGACTGACGCCTCCAACCGATGACTATGTCCCCATCGCGGGTACGTAGTCACGCTCCCTGCCTATTTGAAAAGCCGCTCCTTCTCATAAAGCGCCGGGGCGGCTTTTTGTCATTCCTTCAAAGAACACCAGCAATATGATTATAAAAAAATTTGGAAATTTATTTGACTTTGTGTTATAATATGCTAAAGTTTCCGTCAACCATTCCTCCGGCTCCAGCGGGCCGGAGCCGTTGTGTTGATAACAACAGTACAGGAGGCAAAATATATGGGTGTGGACGTTTCCGTCGTACCTTGCGGCGATTATACTCTTACCGCTTGCCGCCATGCGTTGCAGACCGTACTTGCGCCGCTGGGCGGATTGGACTGGGTGAAGCCTGGGATGAAAATCGCAGTGAAAGTCAATTTAATCGCCGGCATGAAGCCGGAAGCCGCCGGAACCACCCACCCCGCGCTGGTAAGCGCCTTGGCCGACCTGCTCTGCGAGCGCGGCGCGGCGGTTACGGTTGGAGACAGCCCCGGCGGTTTGTTCAGTGCGGGCTATGTCGGGCGAATGTACACCTCCGCAGGACTCTACGCCGTAGAGGAGCACGGGGCGGTGCTGAACCAGGACTTCTCCCAACGCATTGTCAACAATCCAGACGGGAAGGTCTGCCACCGCTTCCCCTACACCGCCTGGCTGGACAGCGCCGATGCGGTAATCAATTTTTGCAAGCTCAAAACCCATGGCATGATGGCTTTCACCGGCGCGGCGAAAAATCTCTTTGGCGTGATTCCCGGGACCAACAAGCCGGAGTTCCACTTCCAGTTCTCCAATCCCGCCAATTTTGCGCGTATGCTTCTCGATGTGGATACCTTTGTCAATCCCCGCATCTCCATCTGCGACGCGGTGGTCGCCATGGAGGGCAACGGCCCCACCGCCGGTACCCCCCGGCCCATGGGTTTTGTGGCCGCGTCGGCGAGCCCCCACAAGCTGGACCTCCTCTGCGCCGCCACCATTGGCCTCACGCGAACCGACGTCCCGACTCTCGTGGCCGCCTACGAGCGGGGCCTGATTCCGGCAAAAGCGGAAGAGCTGGAGGTGGCGGGAGAGTGGCAAACGTACATCACCCCCAATTTTAAACGGATTGAGGCGCAGAGCAGCTTGCTGTTTCGCGGCCATGAGGGTCTTTTAGGGAACCTTTGGGGTATCTTGATGCAAAAGGCCATCTGTCCGCGTCCCCGGGTCCGCCCGGATATCTGCGTCGGCTGTGGAAAATGCCGCGATATATGCCCCGCCAAGGCCATTGAGATGACCGACCGCAGGCCGAAAATTGACCGGGCCAAGTGTATCCACTGCTTCTGCTGCCAGGAATTTTGCCTCAAGGGTGCCATGGAACAGCATCGGACGGCGCTGGCACGGCTATTGAATCCCCAAACGTAAGAAGGTGCCGGTCTGCGCAGCATATATCCTTTGGCGAGCTGTTTTCCATTCCAATCAGATATTTTTTAGAAGAGTAGAAATGAGGACATTGCATGAGCATATCTTCCACCGCCCCGTGGCTGGAATTCTATGGTGACACGCCGCGGAGCATCGACTACCCGCAGACCACCATGTACCAAATGGTCGCCGCGGCGGCAAAGAAATACCCAAACAACGTGGCTTACGACTTTATGGGGAAGAAAACGACCTACACCGTTTTTCTCAAGCGGATTGATCTGGCCGCCAAGGCGCTGCTGGAGCTGGGAATCCGCCGGGGCGACCGGGTGACCATCTGTATGCCCAACACCCCCCAGGGCGTCGACTGCTTCTACGCCTTGAACCGGATTGGGGCGGTGTCCAACATGATTCATCCCCTCTCCGCACCCAGGGAAATAGCCTTCTACCTTAATTTTTCCCACAGCAAAGCCATTTTGACCTTGGACCAATTCTATCCCAAGCTGGAAGCGGTCCGGGATATGCTGGACGCTCCGGTTCACATTCTGATCGCGCGGATTCAGGACGAGCTGCCCCCTGCGCTGGGCATCGGCTACGCGCTGACCGCCGGACGCAAAAATCCGAAGCTACCAAAACGGGGGTACACCCTCTGGACCGATGCCCTGGCTCTTGGCCGCCGCAGGCGGGACCCGCTTCCATCCATCGACGGGCTGGCCTCCGACGGGGTCTCCATCCTCTACTCCGGCGGCACCACCGGCATCACCAAGGGAATCCTGCTCTCCAACCTGAATTTCAACGCCCTGGCCCTTCAAACCATCGCCGCCAGCGGCTTTTCCCCCATCGACGGGCTGAAAATGCTGTCGGTCATGCCCCTCTTCCACGGATTTGGCCTGGGAATCGGCATCCATACGCCGCTGATTGCCGGCGCGACCTGCATTCTCGTGCCCCAGTTTACCGTACAGACCTACGCAAAGCTGTTGGTCAAAAAGAAGCCGAACATCATCCCCGGCGTCCCCACTCTGTTTGAAGCTCTGCTCCGAGCGGAAAACCTGGAGGGGGCCGACCTGAGTTTTCTGAAGGGGATGTTCTGCGGCGGCGATTCCCTGTCCATTGAGCTGAAAAAGAAGGTAGACGCTTTTCTCCAGGATCATAAAGCAGTCATCCAGGTACGGGAGGGCTACGGCACGACCGAGTGCGTCACCGCCAGTTGCCTGACGCCCCACGATTATCACCGTTCCGGCTCCATCGGCATCCCCTTCCCCGATACCTTCTATAAAATTGTCAAGCCCGGGACCACCGAGGAGCTGCCCCCCAACAGCGAGGGTGAAATCTGCCTGTCCGGTCCGTCGGTCATGCTGGGTTATCTGGACAATCCCGAGGAAACCGCCAACACCCTGCGCCGCCACAACGAGGGGCGCATTTGGCTGCACACCGGCGATTTAGGATATATGGATGCCGACGGCTTTGTCTACTTCCGCCAGCGCATCAAGCGTATGATCGTCACTTCTGGCTATAACGTCTACCCCAGCCAACTGGAAAACATCATTGACGGGCACCCCAAGGTGTTATTGAGTTGTGTAATTGGCATTAAAGACGACTACAAAATGCAGAGAGTCAAGGCTTTTGTGGTGCTCCAGCCCGGGGTCAAGCCCTCCGAGGCGGTAAAGCAGGAGCTGCTGGCCTATTGCCAGGAGCACATCGCCAAATACGCCATGCCAAAGGACATCGAGTTCCGCGAGGAGCTGCCCAAGACGCTGGTGGGCAAGGTGGCCTACCGTCTTTTGGAGGAAGAGGAGCGGGAAAAGAAATGAAACGAATCTGGGAGCTGGACGCTTTCCGGGGCATATGTATCCTTGGCGTGATTGTGGTCCACACGGTGTTTGATCTGCGCTATTTTGTCGGGCTTCAATTTTCGCTGCACCCGCTCTTTCGGATTATTATGGACTACGGCGGGGTTTTGTTTGTCCTCCTCTCGGGCGTCTGTGTGACCCTGGGGTCCCGGAGCGTGCGGCGGGGACTGATTCTGCTGTGTTTCGCCTTTGTCATCACGGCGGTGGCCGAGGGCATGATCGCGCTGGGGATGGCCGGGGATTCGGTCCACATCTGGTTTGGCATTCTCCATCTGCTGGGCGTCTGTATGCTGCTCTATCCGCTCTACCGGCGGCTGCCCACCTGGGCCATGGCGGCGCTGGGCGCCGCCATCGTGGTTCTCGGCTATTGGTTCCAGACCTTCCGGGTGGACGCCGAATGGCTGTTCCCGCTGGGGCTCTGCGCGCCAGACTTTTCGGCTGGGGATTATTTTCCACTCTTTCCCCACCTGGGCTGGTATATGCTGGGGACGGTACTGGGCCGGACGGTCTACCGGGAGCGGAAAAGCCTTCTGCCAAAGGTGCCCCAGGATATTTGGCCGGTCCGCTTTTTCAGCTTTTGCGGACGGCAATCCCTGTGGATTTACCTGGCGCATCAGCCGGTGGTCTACGGAGCTTTGACGCTGGGAATGTATATTATGGGAGGAAATATATGAATTGGATGATTGCTTCCGATCTCCACGGCTCCTCGCGCTATACCAAAGCGCTGTTGGACGCCTTCGCGCGGGAAAGCTGCGAACGGCTGGTCCTGCTGGGAGATATTCTTTATCACGGACCCCGCAACGATCTGCCCGACGAATACAATCCAAAGGCTGTAATCGCAATGCTCAATCCCCTTGCCGGCCGCCTGTTCTGCGTCCGGGGCAACTGCGAAGCCGAAGTGGACCAGATGGTGCTGGACTTTCCCGTCCTGGCCGACTACGCGGTCTTCCCCTGGAATGGCAAGCTCATTTACGCCACCCACGGTCATGTCTACGGTGAGAACAACCCGCCCAAGCTGTCCCAAGGGGATATTCTCCTCTGCGGACACACCCACATCCCGGCCAACATTGCCCACGACGGCTTCACCTACTGGAACCCCGGTTCGGTGTCCATTCCCAAGAACGGTTCCGCGCGGGGGTATATGCTTTTAACTGAAAAATCGGTCTGCTGGAAGGACCTGGAGGGCAATCCCCTCTCCGGCTTCTAATGGTACGAAAAAGTAATACGATGCAGCGTTTTTCACTGCATCGTATTACTTTTGACCCAAACGCAACCTGAAGTTTACATTTAGAACCGCTCAATTGGTGGCTCTTTGTCCGGCTCAATGGTAGGATTGGGACATCACATTTCGTGCAAGGAGGTCTTCCCTAATGACATTGGGAGAAAAGCTGTCAAAGCTGCGAAAAGAAAACAACATCACCCAGGAGCAGTTGGCCGACGCCCTTGGCGTTTCCCGGCAGTCGGTCAGCAAATGGGAAAGCGACTCGGCCTATCCTGAAACAGAAAAGCTAATCCGTATCAGCGCCATGTTTCAATGCTCGCTGGACTATCTGCTCAAGGAAGAGGTGTCGGAGAGCGCCGGGGGGCCGGCGCCCACTTCTACTGTCCGGCGAGTCTCGCGGGACGACGCGGCCCGCTTCCTTGCGGCCAAAGCGCAGACCGCCTGGCCCACGGCCATTGCGACGCTACTTTGTATTATCTCCCCCATTTGCCTGCTCCTGTTGGGGGCCATAAGTGAGAAGCCGGGCAGCCACTTCTATGAAAACACAGCGGTAGGCGTGGGGATGACCGTTCTGATTTTCCTAATTGGCTGCGCGGTGGTGATTTTTATCTTTACAGGGAAAAGGACCGACGCTTTTCAGTATCTGGAACACGAGACGTTTGAGACCGAATACGGCGTCTGTGAATGGGTCCGGGAGCGCATGGAGCAGTTCAGACCGGTCTATACAAGGTATAACGCGGCGGGCGTCCTTCTCTGCATCCTGTCGGTGGTACCGCTGTTTGCCGGGATTATCGTGCAGGAGGACAACGATTTTCTGATGATCGAAATGCTCTGTCTGCTTCTGGCGGTAGTAGGGACCGGCGTACTGCTGCTGGTTCGGGCCGGGACGGTCTGGTCCGGCTTTCAACAGCTCTTGCAGGAGGGCGATTACACCCAGGCCAGGAAAGCGCAGGCTTCCGTTCTGCGAACTGTCTCCGTGGTCTACTGGCTGCTCGCCACCGCCGCCTTTCTGACATGGGGATTTATCATAAAGTTTTCCACGGTGGGAAGCTGGAGCAGCGCCGCCATCATTTGGCCGGTTGCGGGCGTGCTTTTTCCCGCGGTTTTAGTTGTATGCAAATTATTCACCCAGAGGAAATAAATAAAACCGGCATAGCTTCAGCTGTGCCGGTTCTTTTTTGCGCCTACGCAAGGCGGTAATTTACGGAAATGTGTCAAAATTCAAAAATCCTGGCGCCAATTTTGCTCCGCCGGGAAGTGGACAAGAAACATGATTTTAAGGCGTTTATGCACCAACACTGGAACAAAAAACTGGGACAAAAAAGTAAAACAATCGAAAAAACAATGCAAATGCCGCCAATAACCCATAGTTACTTGAAAACACTTAAATAGTGTACGAATAGGAAGCTAAAAAATCCATGACAAAGGAAGGTCATATTTCTAAACACGGTCTTCGGCCTTGTAATGATACCGCGCCCCGCAAAACGGCGGCCCGTTCCCGAAGAGGGGCGGGCGTTTGTTGTTTTGCACTACGGGTATGGGCAGGCAATTTCCATCAAAGCCTCAATGGTCTGGTGGAGAAACTGCGCCTTCTCCGTTCCGGCGGCCTTGTAATAGACCTCCTTCCCCTCCCGCCTTGTGGTAACCAAACCGCTCTCGCGGAGCTGATGCAGATGGTGGGAGACGGCCGGACTGCTCATACCCATCAGTGCGGACAAATTGACCACGCATTCCTCATAGTGGCAAAGAATCCAAAAAATTTTGAGACGCGTCCCATCGTCCAGCAGCCTGAAAATACCGGCGGCAACCTGAAATGCCTCGTTCTGCGGTATGGCCTCCGGCTCGTGCTCGATGCGCTGTCCATGGTTATGCGGCAGCTGCATGCTTTCGCCCCCCTTTTCAATCCTTTTCCAATAAATACAGCATCTTACAATGATATTATCATAAAATTTTGAATTTATCAACTGGAAAAAATCTGCTCTATGAAATCCACAGCGCCGCCGCAAAATGCCTATTGACATTCTGCGAACACTGTCATATAATAGAAACATCAATTAAATGATTGCTTAATTAAAAAGGAGTGTATCTACCATGAAGAAAACCTATAAAATTGAAGTAGACTGTGCCAACTGCGCCAACAAAATGGAGGAAGCCGCCCAAAAAACCCCCGGCGTTCAGAGCGCCACCGTCAATTTTATGACGCTGAAAATGATTGTCGAGTTCGACGAGGGGCAGGACCCCAAGGCCGTCATGCAGGAGGTGCGCAAGAACTGCAAGAAAGTTGAGGACGACTGCGAGATTTACCTATAAGGGAACAAGGTGTCGGAAATGGCTGAATTGATTGTAAACGTGCTCCTGGCCTGTATCGTGGCAGCCGCCGCAATATTTTTGGTGGTGAACTGGAATCGGGGCGGCATGCGCAAAAAGCAGCGAATTATGCTGGTTCGGATTCTGACGGCTGCGGCGTTGCTGCTGGCGCTGCAATGCTTCCCAGCGGAAACCTTCAGCCGCGCCTTCCCCCTTACCGGGCGTTGGGTCCGGCTGGCCGTCTATCTGTTGGACTATTTGATAATCGGCTATGATATCCTGAAAAAGGCATGGAAGGGAATGAAAAACCGTCAGGTCTTCGACGAATGCTTTTTAATGGCAGTCGCCACCTTGGGCGCGCTGGCCCTGGCAATCTATGAAAACGGCGAATACCTGGAAGCCATTGCGGTCATGCTGTTCTATCAAATCGGCGAATGGTTCCAAAGCTACGCGGTCGGAAAAAGCCGCCGCAACATCAGCGATTTGATGGACATTCGCCCCGATTACGCAAACGTGGAGCGGGATGGCAAACTAGAGCAAATGGACCCCGGCGAAATTGAGGTGGGTACCGTCATTGTTGTCCAGCCCGGCGAAAAGGTTCCCATTGACGGCATTGTGGTGGAGGGAACCTCTACTCTGAACACCAGCGCGCTGACCGGCGAAAGCCTGCCCCGCGAGGTAAAAACGGGCGACCAGATTATCAGCGGCTGTATCAATATGACCGGCCTTTTGCGGATTGAAACCTCCCGAGAATTTGGCGAGTCTACTGTCTCCAAAATTCTAGACTTGGTGGAAAACGCCAGCTCGCGCAAATCCAAATCAGAGGACTTTATCTCCAAGTTTGCGCGCGTCTACACCCCCGCCGTCTGCTATGCCGCCTTGGCACTTGCGCTTCTGCCACCTGCGGCGCGGACGCTGTTTCTGAATGTAAGCCCCGAGTGGGGCGTCTGGCTCTATCGCGCGTTGACCTTCCTGGTTATCAGTTGTCCCTGCGCACTGGTGATTTCCATTCCGCTGAGCTTCTTTGCCGGCATCGGTGGGGCCAGCCGGGAGGGCGTCCTGGTAAAGGGCTCCAACTATTTGGAAACTCTCGCCCAAGTGGACTGCGTGGTCTTCGACAAAACCGGCACCTTGACGCAGGGCACATTTTCAGTCAGCGGCGTCCACCACAGCGACTTGTCTGACGAAAAGCTGATTGCGTACGCCGCTCTGGCTGAAAGCGCCTCCTCCCATCCCATCAGCAAGAGCTTGCAGCAGGCTTACGGTCTCGAGCTGGACCGCAGCCGGGTCAGCGACATCCAGGAGATCAGCGGCAACGGCGTTGTCGCCAAGGTGGATGAAAAAATTGTGGCTGTGGGAAACGACAAGCTGATGAACCGTCTTCAGGTTGAACACATCCCCTGCCGGCAGGTGGGGACCATTGTTCACGTCGCCATTGACGGAGCCTATGCCGGCCATATCGTAATCTCAGACGTGCTCAAACCTTCCGCCAAAGAAGCAATCTCTCGTCTCCACGGCGCGGGCGTGAAACGGACCATGATGCTGACCGGCGACGCGAGCGCCGTCGCGGCGTCGGTGGCGGCGGAGATTGGGGTTGACGCGGTGTTCAGCGAACTGCTGCCCGCCGATAAGGTGTCCAAAGTGGAAGAGCTGTTGGAACAAAAGTCCCCCAAGTCAAAACTTGCTTTTGTTGGCGACGGCATCAATGACGCGCCGGTGCTGTCCCGCGCGGACATTGGCATCGCCATGGGCGCCATGGGCTCCGACGCCGCCATTGAGGCCGCCGATGTGGTGCTGATGGACGATGACCCGCTGAAGATCGCCAAGGCAATTCGCATCTCGCGCAAGTGCCTTGGGATTGTCTACCAAAATATCATCTTCGCCCTCGGGGTCAAGCTGATCTGTCTGGGATTGGGCGCGCTGGGGGTTGCCAATATGTGGTTTGCCATCTTCGCCGATGTTGGCGTGATGGTCCTGGCGGTGTTAAACGCCATCCGCGCGCTGTTTGTCAAAAACCTGTAGCACGTAAAAAAGGACCCGAGACCGGCTGTGTCATCCGGTCTCGGGTTAATTTTATTTTTCACGTAATACAGCGTCAACCACCGCCTCTGGGAGGGCAAAGGAACGGTCCTCAACGCGCAGCTCGCAGGAAAGAGAGGCCGACGCGTCGGTGAACAAAAGGTGCAGCGTTCCGCCGCATGAGAGCCGGACTGTCTCAATAGCACCGTTTCGAACGAGGACTTCCATAACGCCCTCCGTAAAGTCCACATCCAGCTCTTCCGCTGCCGGAAGAACTGTACGAGCCGTCTCAGAGAGGGTATCCGGCCCAAGCCGCAAGCTGTAGAGAGTACCGCCGTCCTGTTCGCTACAGGTAGCCGTTCCACGCATGCAAAGGCGGTAGGCCAGCCCCAGCAGTTCCGCCTGGGCTGCCGCGTCCCCTGCGTCTGTAATTGCAACAGAGTCCCCGTCCTCGCTGTACAAAGACCCCTCCGAGAGATAGAGGGAACGGCCCGCCTTTTGAACACAGACCACCTGCTTTCCATTCGTCCACGTTCGGAAGACCTCCAAATCGTCGTTCAGTACCAGCGGTCCGCAGTCCGCAGAGAGGGAGAGCCGAGCGGCAAGCGGATCGGTTAAATTGAGTCTTCCCCAGGCTGTCAGCAGGGGAAGCAAATCTCCGGCTCCCCTCGTTTCACCCGCAGCCAGGGCCTTGTGGACCGGCTCCGGGAGATCAGGCGTCTCCCACTCATCCCGCGTTTCCAACCGGGCGGTAAGGGAAAGCGGCCTGCCGTCCCGCATTGACCCAGAAGCTGTGAAACGCAGCTCCTTCAGCATCCCAGACTTCGCGGACAGGTCGGCGTTCAGCTGATCGACAGACATCAGCTCCCCCGCCTCCGAGAAGAGAATCCGCAGGAGGGCATCGGCATTTTCCGCCGACGCGCTGACACTGTAGATGGCGTCGCTCCCGTTCTGGAAGATAGAGATGTTCCCATCCTGATACAGCAGGTTGACCGAATCGAGCAGCGCACCGTAGTCGGGAAATGCCGCGCTGTCGAGGGTAAAGCTATTGCCGTTTTCCAGGTAAACCAGACCGCCGGAACAGTAAACTGAGGCCCCAAACTGGCGGACTGCCGTTACATCTTGCCCTTCCGCCCGAAAATGCACCAGCTCGGTCTCCCCGCTCAGCCGCTGCGCTCCCACATCTGCCTGTACCGTCAGCTCCAAGGCAAATTCGTCTTGTTTTGCGTAGCGCTGCAAAAGCCGCACCGCCGCCGCGCCATCCAACAGACCGGAAGCGGACAGATAAATCCATGCAGTGACGATCATACCCAACACAATCCACATTGCAAGCAGGATACAGCGCCGCTTTTTCTTTGGGTCAGAGGCGGGTTTTTCTTTTTTGATGCGGCGTTTAAACCGGCGGGCCAGGAGGAAAACCAGAAGCAGTAAGGTCGCCAGTCCCGCCAGAGCCAGAAGCCAAATCCACCATAGAGAGGTTTGCGCGACAATTGCAATCGCCGCCTCGGAGCCGGTGAGATCAAAGAGCAGGTAGCTGCCCACGCTCTCCGTCTTCAGCTTCTGCCAGCCCTCGCCCTGGGATACGTAGACCTCCAGGCCGTCGGGGCTGCCGTTGGGCGAGAGGTAGCGCAGGGTATGAACCACCACGCCGTCGTTGGGCAGCACAACCCCCAGTTGCTCCAAATTCCGCCGGGCAGTCAGAGGCGTGCCGGAGGGAAGGAACCCCCTATCCAAGGTCTCAACGCCGACCGTATCGCCCTCACAGAAACGGCCCTCCGCAAAGAGAATGGGACGACCGTCGCTGCGTGTTTGCGCAGAAGGCAGCGCGGTGATATAAGGAGTATAGACCGCCGAAACATCCAGGTCGAAGGAGAGCGCGGTGAGGTCGGTTCTGTCCCAGCGGGCAAACTGGCCCTCCTTCGGCGGGATCGCGGGGAACGCGCCGCCGTCCAATGAATCCCCATAGCGGAAGGGAATCTGTTTCAGGACCTGACCGTCGGCCAGGAAGCGGAGCGTAAGCACCTGGAAGGATTTGGGCGCCTTTCTTTCCAGCAGGGATGCGTAGGACACCGGTTCTGCTTTCCCCGTCAGGCTGACCCGTCCAATGCCGGCCAGACTGCCTAGTACAAAGAGATTGCCCTTAAAATCGCCGCGCTCTACCCCGGCAATCGCACCGGCGTATTGCTCGCACTCCTCCACGCGGACATAGGCGCGGCAATCCTGTACCACACCGCCCTCGGTGCTGCCCTCCAGACCTGCCGCACCTACAATTCCACCGGCGTACTTCACGCCGGAGAGGGTGCACTTGGCCCAGCAGTCGCGGACCGTACCGCTGGAAAATCCGGCGATGCCGCCTACATAGTCCCCGCCCTCACTGTACACCCAGCCATAGCCTTCGCAGCCGACAGCCAGACCTACGCTGATTCGTCCGCAGATTCCGCCAGCCCAGTTGCGGCGGCTTTGGACGGTCCCTCTATTCACGCAGTCCTGCAAGATGGCCTTTAGCTCATAGGCCCTGCGGTAAGCCGGAACGTTAGAGGTCAGAATATCATCCTCCGGGTCCAATTCGTGTTCCACAGCCATGGAACCGGCAATGCCGCCCACGCAGAGGTCGCCGTTGACCTCGCCATCGTTGGCGCAGGCAAATATTTTGCCGTTGGTAACGGCGTCGATATCCGCCTCGGAGGTGTCGGAAAAAACGTCCTCTTTGTTATGATTCATCAAATCGTCCGCGGCGTCCAGCAACGTATCCATCATCTCGCCGAACTTCCGGTTCATGGTCTGCACATCATCGGCCAGACGGGTGCCCGACGAAGCCGCGCCGTTGAGCGCGTCAAGGCGGTCTCCCAACATGTTCAGCGCGTCAAACAGGTCGTCGGGCGCTGTGCCGAGAATTTCATAGGGGCGGTTGAATTGTATGGGGTCCGCCTGGGAGAGAAAGTCAATCAGTTCTCCCGCCTCGTCAAATACAAGCTCGCTCTGCCTGGAAGCAGTTCTCAACTCGTTCGTCGCATCCGCCAGCGTGTCAAGGGCGGCCTGTGCCTGGTCTGAGGCGTTCTCCCCCTCCGCGATTCCGTCCTGCAAATGCTCCACCGCATTGTTCAGGTTTCCGGAAACATTCAGCAGCGTATCCATGCTCCCTGAAATTTCATTCAGCGCATCCCGCACGGCATCCTTGTCCAGCGCCTGCACTGCGTTTCGCAGTGCGTGCAGACCGCGCCGCAGCGAAGCCGTTCCGCTGTCCAGTGAATTTCCGGCGCTTTTCAGACTCTCCGCCGCGAGGTCCAGATTCTTCGCCAAATCGCCGGTGTAGTCCCCGGCGTCGGACAGCTCCCGCACCGACTGCTCCAGTGTCCCCAGGCTGCTGGTAATTTGTTCTGACAAACCGTCGGCGCTGTCCGAGACACCGTCCAGCCGGTCCAGCCCGTCGGCCAGGATATCGCTTCCCCTGTCGATCTCGGAAACCACACTCTCGCCATAGCGGTCCATCCGGTCCGCCAACTCTTCAGCATGACCGGATACCGCGTCCAGCGCCTCGTTGACGCCATCGAAACGGTTTGACAGATCGTCGGAAATTCCTTTGGCGTCGTCCGCCGTCTGGTCCACCATACGTTCCAGATCGTCCAGTTGGCCCCGGAGAACGGCGATGGTGTCCTGGGACAAATCCATGACAATATCCGGCTCCGCCTGCCCCACGACGCCGCCCACGTCCTTACGCCCAAACACCTGCCCGAAGTTGACGCATCCGGACACAAAACCGCAGCTCCGGCCCGCGATGCCGCCTATATTGTAGCCAATGTGCTGGCAGCCCACAATTCCGTTGTTGGTACAGCTGAGCAGCATACCCGAGGAATACCCCGCGACGCCGCCGGTGTCTGTGGCAATGTTGGCAACGTCCAAACTGCGGAGGGTCAGTAGATCGGCCGACAGCTCCAATGCGGAGAGGTCCACACTGGGGTCGACATTTGTAACATTGATATAGCTATTGTTTTCACAGCCGGAGATTACGCCTCGATTCTCCCCCGCGAGGCCGCCGGTCATGCTCCCGCCGGTGACGCCGCCCGAGACGGTACAGTACTCGACCTTACCGTTAGGGCCAATCAAGCCGCAGATGCCGCCCACACGGATGCCGCCCTGAACCGTACCTGAGAAAGAACACCGTGAGATCAAGCCCCGGTTTTCTCCCGCGAGGCCGCCGGTACACCCACTGTCGCCAGAGGGAGTCACAGCACCCTGAAGATTAAGGTCCCTTACCACCGCGCCCTCCTGTAGGACGCCGAACAGTCCGGCTGGAGACACCCGTCCCGAGAGGTCCAGGCCGGAAATGGTGTGTCCGCCACCGTCAAAGGTTCCCGCAAAGGTGGGAATGGGAAGAAAGTCCACACTGGCGAGGGACAAGTCGGCCGTGAGAACGACGGTCTTCCCACGCGACCAAGCGTCCAGCGCACAGCGGTCTGAAAGGTCCAGCAATTCTTCTACGCTGGCAATGGTAATCACATTTTCCTCCGCCGCAAGGGCAGAGATGGTGGCTGAGAGACACAGAGTAATTGTCAAAAACAGGGCCACAACCCGCCTGTACTTATTCCGCATCTTCGCTCACCTCCTCTGTTGTGCCTGTAATCAGATTGAGATGCACATCCCCTTCCACGATGGCGTGCATCGTACCGCTGACCGTTCCGTTAATCACGCCCCGAACCAATCCGTCCACCCGGACGCGTCCTGATGCGCTGCGCTGCCGGAGTCCGTGCTGCATGGAGAAGGAGGTTTTCTCCACCACGGTCCCGCCCAGCAGAAGGATTTGAGGCAGGACAAACATGACCAGCAGAATCGAGAGAATGGTGCCTCGGCCCAAACTTTGCCCGATGCCAACAATAGCGGCCTCGGACGTCATCTGCCCAATCAGGATGCCGGCCACTGTCAGAATGCTGCCTGATGTGATAATGGTCGGGAACGCGAAGTCCATCGTCTCAATAATGGCCTGTTTATGGTCCATCTCATTTTTCAGTTCCATATACCGGCTGCCGATTACGATGGCGTAGTCGATATTGGCGCCCATCTGGATAGAGCTGACCACCAGATAGCTCAGGAAAAAGAGGGGCGTCCCGGTAAAGGCGGGAATGGCGAAGTTAATCCAGATACAGCCTTGAATTACGACAATCAGCAATATGGGCATCCCCACCGACTTGAAGGTGAACAGCAGCACCAACAGCACGATTAAAATGGAAACCACGCTGACAACCGTATTGTCAACGGCAAAGGAGGCCTTGAAATCGTACTCCGTCGTGGAGTTGCCCGCAAGGTATACCTCGCCCTCTGGGTAATAGCGCTGGGCGGTCTCCCGAATCAGGTCCAAAAAGGCGTAGGTCTCGTCGCCCCCCTCCGGAAGGGTGAGATAGAGCAGCATCCGGCTGAATGTCTCGCCCTGGAGTTGGAGCCGGGCGTTGACCATTTGATCCCTGGCGTCGTGGAGGGTGTCGGTGGACGCCTGGTCCAGGGTGACATAGCCCGCGTCCAACTGGTCGCAGACAAAGAGAAACATATCCATCAGCGGCACGCTGTAGGTGGAGATATCTCCGACAATACGCCCGTATTCCTCGTTTTTAGCGGCGTAAACGGTGTAGATTCCCCGCGCCGCCTCATAGTCGAGGTCGGCCAGCTCGGCAAATTGCCGGGGTGTGAGACGGTCCGCCAGCATATAGCCGTCCATGGCTTCCACATTGGTCAGACCCATGGTGTAATCGACCTCGTCGTACTGCTCCAGTTCGTCGAGCAGCAGCTTTTCCCGCTGATAGTCGCCGGCAGGCACCATCAGCGCCACCAGATTGGAGGAGGTGAAGGTGTCGCCAATGAGATTGGAGGCAATCTGCGTCTCGTTGAGCTTGGGGGTCTCAATGCTGCCGTATCCGTAGACATAGGGACAGCCGCCGGAGAAGTGAAAGGCCAGCAAAACCACAGCCACAAACAGCGGCGGGACGACCGCCCGCGTCAGGTAGGCAAATTTTCCTACAAAGGGGATGGCTGGAATGAAATTCTTGTGCTGCGTCTTATCAATCAGCGGCCCAAAGAGCATCAAAAGCCCCGGCATCACTATAAAGACAGACAGCAAGGCAAACAAAATTGCCTTTATCAAACAGATCGCCATATCCTGGCCCAGCCTGAATTGCATGAATAGCATGGCGACCAAGCCGCCGATTGTCGTGAGAGAGCTGGCCCCAATCTCAGGGATCGACTTGCTCAGAGCGGTGATGGCGGCCTCCCGGATGGGAAGCGTCTGGTGCTCTTCTTTGAATCGGTTGCAAAGAATAACCGCGTAGTCAAGAGAGAGGGCAAGCTGCAAAATACTGGTGACCGAGTTGGAGACAAAAGAAATCTTCCCCAGCAGGAAATTAGAACCCAGGTTGAGAATCATGCCGGTGACAAAGGTCAACAGCAGCACAGGCACCTCAGCGTAGGTTTGGGACGTGAAAAACAGCACCACAACCACGATAATGGCAACCAGCACCATAATGATACCGACCTCGCGGTCGATAATCTCTTTTTTCGCGTTGCCTAATTCGGTGGATATGTACAGGTCCTGTCCGGCCAGTATTTCTTTGACCCGGTCTAAAGCCTCCAAGCAGCGGTCGTCGTCCTCTGGATAATCAAAGGTAATCGTGAAGAGGGCGCTCGCATGGGCATAGTGATCGGTGGTCTCGTCGAACTCCACCCTCTGTACGCCGTCCAGACCGGCGATACGCTCCTCCAGCCGCCGGGCTTCGTCCAGGGAGAGGTTCGCCGCCATAACCCGGGCGGAGCCGAAGGTGATAAACTGCTCCTCCATCACATCCAGTCCCCGCCGGGTCGTGGAGTCGGCGGGGAGATAGGCGGCCAGATCATCCTCCACAATCACCCAGTTTCGGGAAAAAAGGGTGAAAATGACCCCAATTATGACCAGGAGGAAAAAGAGGTTTCGTTTGTCCACAATAAAGGTCGCCAGCCGCATCATGAAGCTCTGGTTTTCCTTTTGGGCGCATTCCATAGGATCGTCTTCCCTTCATAAAAATGGTGATACGTATTATAGCACACTTTGGTACATTTCGCAAATCTTTCTCGCGCTTTTCTATGACAGGTTTTATCACACCTCAAAATATGCTATCCGTCTGTTCTTATTGTTGCTAATTTACGAAACAAACAATTAAATCAAAAATAAATTAAAAATAATTGTAACGGGAAATAGATGTAGAAAAACCAATTGAAAATTTTAAGTTTTGTATGGATATGAAGATAGATAAACGGTAACGCCAGCAGAGCGAAGATTTCAAATCCGGCAGCATGATTTCCTATTTTTAATGCAAGCGGATTGCCTTTATTGCCATTGAACTTGGGCAGATAAGAAAGTGTATTAATGACTGTGTCTGACCATGGCTTATTCCGGTATAAATAGAAAATCATTATCAATAACAAGCCTGTCATTGCGTAGTCAAAACTAATTACATTTAACCGGATAACGACTATTGATCTATCGTCATTGCAAGGATTAAAATCAAACTTAATAAATCTTGTATCCAAATTTGTTCTTCACTGCGGTTTATGCATTCTATACTCTCTTTTATTTTTGAATAGATTTATCAATTTCAGCAATTCCCCAAAATATTGCAAAGGTTTTTTCCTTCTTTACCCAAGTGTTCAGAAGGACGGTCCAGACGCCAAAATAAGTCCTAAAATCCACTGGAAAATTTTCTGGTATTATGATATAATAAAACGAAATAAAAAAGCGGTACGCCTTGACGGGGCGGAAACCGTGTGCTACCTTATATCGGTAGCGAAATTGTAGGGAGGGTCTTTTATGAACGAACATACCGATGAGAGGAAGGAACGGCATTTAAAGACCATCGCCGTGTGCCTGGTCCTGCTGGTCCTGATTCTGGTGCTCACCAACCTTTCATCCTTTGCCCTGCTCGTCCGCACGCTGCTGCGGGTCGCCTCCTCCATCTTATACGGCGTTCTGTTCGCTTACCTCCTCAATCCGTTGGTGCGGCTGGCCGACAAGCTGCTCCGCCGCCCCCTCGAAAAGCTGTTCAAGAAAAAGGCGGGCCGCCGGATCAGCCGCGTCGTAGGCTTGCTCTTTGCCTTCTCGGTGGCCTCCCTCGGCATCTATCTTTTAATTCACAACATCGCGCCCAAGGTGGGCGAAAGCATTCAAGACATCATCAACAAGATGCCCGGCTATTACGAAACGGTTGAAAAATGGGTCTTTAGCCTGTTGGAGGACCCCGATATTCGAAACATTGCCGATGTGGTCATGGAAAAAGGTTACGATTACCTGGATTCCCTGCTCAATGAAAACCTTCTCGGCAGCGCGCAGAAGGTGGTCGGCGTGGTCACCTCCTCGGTATTCGCGGTGTTCCGTGAATTGGTCAGCATGCTCATCGGACTGATCGTTTCCATCTACGTCCTGCTCTCCAAGGACAAGTTCTTAGCACAGAGCAAAAAAATCGTAGTGGCCCTCTGCTCTCCTGAAACGGCTGACCGCGTTATGGACCATGGCCGGCAGATCAATCGGATTTTTAACGGCTTCATCATCGGCAAGATTATTGACTCCATCATCATTGGCATCCTCTGTTATATCGGCGTCTCCGCCCTCCGGATGCCCTACCCGGAATTGCTCGCCATTATTATCGGCATCACCAATGTCATCCCCTACTTCGGCCCCATCATCGGCGCGGTTCCCTGCGCCATTCTGGTGGTGATGAATAGCCCGCTTCAGTGTCTCTATTTCCTCATCTTCCTGTTAATTCTGCAACAGGTGGATGGCAATATCATCGGGCCCCGCATTCTCGGTGAAAATGTCGGCATCTCCAGCTTTTGGATTCTGGTTGCCATTTCGGTGGGCGGCGGACTCTTTGGCTTTGGCGGCATGCTGCTTGGTGTTCCGGTTTTTGCGGTAATTTATATGATTATCAGCGATATGGTCAACCGCGCCCTGAAACATAAGGGGCAAACCATCCGGACCGATGATTATTACGCAATACGTACCGTTTCGGAACTCCATGACAAGGAAACGGAAGTCCCCGTCTCCGGAAAAGAGGAATAATATGTCCGATCTCCACGTCTCCCTTGGGGAGAGAAGCTATGACATCATCAACCGCCGTGGTTCTCTCGCGCAGTGCGGTCCCCTGGCCGCCAAGGTTTTGCGCGGGAAGAAGGTCTTTGTCATCTCTGACAGCGGCGTCGCGCCTCTTTATGGCGATACCGTGCTGGACAGTTTGCGCGGCGCTGGTTTTGCGCCCTCTCTGCTGACTGTCCCGGCGGGCGAGTCCAGCAAGTGCCCCGCACAGTTGGCAAGCCTTTGGGAAGCCCTGGCCGCCGGCGGCGTCACCCGCAGCGACTGCGTGGTGGCGCTGGGAGGCGGTATGGTGGGCGACTTGGCCGGTTTTGTGGCCGCGACCATCCTCCGCGGCGTCGATTTTGTTCAGATTCCCACCACCCTTTTGGCCCAGGTGGACTCGTCCGTTGGGGGGAAGGTTGCCGTCGATCTGGAAGCAGGTAAAAACCTTGCCGGCAGCTTTTATCAGCCGAAACTGGTCATTATGGACCCAGACGTACTGTCCTCCTTACCCGACCGTGCCTTCCACGACGGCATGGCTGAAGTCATAAAATACGGCTGCATCTGGGACGAAGCGCTGTTTGAGCGGCTTGCCGCCCTGAGAAACCGGGCCGGTATCGAGGCGGTTGTTGAGGAAATCACCACCTCCTGCTGCGATATCAAACGTCAAATTGTGGAACAGGACGAGCTGGATACCGGGCTGCGCATGCTGCTCAACTTTGGCCATACCTTTGGCCACGTCTATGAGAAGGCCTACCGCTATGAGACCTACACCCATGGTGAGGCGGTTGCCGCCGGTATGGTGGCTGCGGCCAGGCTAGGCGAGAAAATGGACCATACCGAGTCCGGAACCGCCGCCCGGATTGAAGCCATTCTGCAATCCTATCATCTGCCAACCGAAATCAATGCCCCTCGCACGGCCTATGCCGAAACCATGAACCTCGACAAAAAGAGCCTGGGCAGCGATATCCGTTTTGTCTTCCTTGAACGCATCGGCAAGGCCAATCCCGTGCGTCTGTCCAAGGAAGAACTGTTTGCAAAATTGTAATATGGATTTTATCATACACCCCTCCAACCTTCACGGGACGGTAACCCCCCCGCCCTCCAAATCCCAGGCGCACCGGGCCATTCTGGCGCAGGCCCTTTCCTCCAATCCCGGGCGCATCGACAACCTCTCTCCTTCCCAAGATATTGAGGCCACTCTACGCTGCGTGGACGCGCTCAGGACCCAGGCGCACAGTCTGCCACTGCTCGACTGCGGCGAATCCGGTTCCACCCTGCGCTTTTTAATTCCCGTCGCTTTGGCCCTCTGTCACGGCGCGCGCTTTACCGGGCACGGACGGCTGATGGAACGTCCCCAAAAGCCATACTTTGATATTTTTGATGAAAAGGGAATCTTGTTCCGTTTTGAAGACGGGGTCCTGACGATTCGCGGCGCGCTGCCAGCTGGAACCTACCGGCTGCCCGGTAACGTCTCCAGCCAATTTGTGACAGGACTTCTCTACGCTCTGCCTCTGATAGCGGGGGACAGTGAAATTCTGATGACCTCCGCACTCGAGAGCCGCGATTATGTAACCATGACGCTGGATATGCTCGAAAAATTTAATATCCAGGTAGAAAACCACAATTATTCTCGTTTCTCCATTCCCGGTGGACAACGGTATTGTTCTCGTGACCTCCGCATTGAAGCCGATTGGTCCCAGGCCGCCTTTTGGTATGCCGCCAGAGCGTTGGGGCATTCCTTGGAGGTTGACGGCATGAATCCCGTCTCCGCACAGGGTGACCGGGTCATCGAAGCGCAATATCAAATGTTGTCGCGTCCCGGCGAATGTACCATTGACGTGTCCGGTTGTCCCGATCTCGTCCCTCCCCTGGCCGCGATTGCAAGTTTCCGTCAGAGTACAACCCATTTGACCAACGCCGCACGGCTCCGGCTCAAGGAGAGCGACCGGCTGTCGGCGGTCAGGGAGGAACTGTGCAAGCTTGGCGTCCCTGTAGATGAAACGCCGGACAGTCTCACCATCCATGGGATTCAGCGCCTCCAAAGCACACAGTTGGACTCCCACAACGATCACCGTATCGTCATGATGGCAGCCATTTTAGCGACCAGAGCCAGCGGCCCCGTAACCCTGCGCGGCGCGGAATCGGTGGCCAAATCCTACCCCTCCTTTTGGGATGACTACAAGCGTTTGGGTGGAAAAATGGAGGAAGTGACTGGATGAAGCACATGATTTTCGGCGAGTCCCACGGTCCCGCCATCGGCGTGGTGCTGGAGGACGTGCCGCCTGGCCTCGCGCTGGATCTGGAAGCGGTGGAACGGGAGATGGCCCGCCGCGCCCCCGGCCGAGATTCCCTCTCGACGCCTCGAAAGGAAGCGGATCAGGTGGAAATTCTGTCCGGCCTGTTCGAGGGCAAGACCTGCGGAACCCCTCTCTGCGCGGTGATCCGCAACACAGACACCCGTTCCAAAGATTACCAACCCGATCTCCCCCGCCCCGGCCACGCCGACTACGCAGGCCATGTGCGTTACGACGGCTGCAACGACTACCGGGGCGGCGGACACTTCTCTGGAAGGCTTACCGCGCCGCTGGTCTTTGCCGGGGCGGTTGCCAAACAGCTCTTGGCGGAAAGAGGCGTCTACGTTGGCGCGCATATTCGCAGTATCTGCGGAATAGAAGACCAGCCCTTTGACGGTCTGCATGAAGACCGCGCCCTGTTCGAGGCCCTGGCCGCAAAGCCGTTTCCCACCCTTTCCGACGAAGCCGGCGCACAGATGCAGGATGCCATTCGAAGGGCGCGGGAAGACCGTGACAGCATAGGCGGTTCCATTGAGTGCTGCGCCACTGGCCTGCCCGCGGGACTGGGCAGCCCGGACTACGGAAGGAACGTCGAGGGGATTGTTTCGCAGCACCTGTTTGCCGTCCCCGCCGTCAAAGCAATTGCCTTCGGCGCGGGTTTCCATTTTGCCTCCATGCGGGGCAGCGAGGCCAATGACCCGCTCTATGTGGAACAGGGCCGCGTCCTGACCCGCACCAACCATACGGGAGGCGTCAACGGCGGCATCACCAATGGAATGCCCATCTGGTTTACCGTCGCCATTCGGCCCACCCCCTCCATCGCTCAGCCGCAGGAGACTGTTTCGCTTTCCTCCTGCGAAAGCGCGACGCTTACGGTCAAGGGCCGTCACGACCCCTGCATCGTACACCGGGCAGTTCCGGTCGTTGAGGCCGCCTGTGCCCTTGCCATGTGTGAAATTTTAGAAATTTGAGGCGATACCATTGAGAGAACTTACCGCACTGCGCCAGGAGATCGACCAGCTTGACAGCCAGATTGCCCAGCTCTTTCTCCAGCGCATGGAAGTCTGCCGCGAGGTGGGCGAATATAAGAAGGCCAACGGCCTCCCAGTGCTGGACCCGCAGCGGGAGCAGGAACTGCTGTCCGCCAAGTCCGCGCTGTCCGGCGACCCGGATGCAAAGCGGGCTCTGCGGGCGCTGTTTGAAACCGTCATGTCTGAAAGCCGCACCCTGCAAAGCGGCCTGATGGAGGACCCTGAAAAGGAAAAAGCTTTCGCCGGCTATTTAGAGCTTGTCCATTGGGACGGCCCGGCGCTGTCTGAGCAGCGGGTGCTCTACCAAGGGCTCCCGGGCGCTTACTGCGAGGAGGCAGCGATCCGCTTCTTTGGCGAGAAATGCAACCGGATGAACCTAAAAACCTGGGACGGCGTGTTTCGCGGCGTCAAGGAGGGGTTTGGCGATTACGGCGTCGTTCCTATTGAGAACAGCTCCACCGGTTCCATCTCCGACGTCTACGATCTGCTGGGGCAATTCGGCTGTCACATCGTCGGCGAACAGCTCGTCCGGGTGGACCAATGCCTGCTGGCGCTCCCCGGCGCAAACATGGGAACGATTACCGACGTCTATACCCACGAGCAGGGCTTCCGTCAGTGCCGGAGCTTCCTGGCCTCCTATCCAAAATGGGGCCAGCACGAAATGGTCAACACCGCCCTGGCCGCCCGCTTTGTCTCCGAATCGGGCGACAAGTCCAAGGCCGCCATTGCCAGCCGCCGCGCCGCGGAACTGTACGACCTGGACATTCTCCAAACCAGCATCAATGAAAACCGCAACAATTATACCCGTTTTATTATCGTCGCCGCAGACCCCCGCTACCCCGCCGGCGCCGATAAAATTAGCGTCCGCTTTACCCTTCCCCACGTTGGAGGCAGCCTGTGCCGGATGCTGCAAATCTTTGCCCGGGCTGGACTCAACCTGGAAAAACTGGAGTCCCGCCCCATCCCCGAGGAGAGCTGGAGCTACAGCTTCTACGCCGACTTTACCGGCAACCTTCAGCAGGGCGATTTGGACCCGGTCATTCGCGAGCTCATCAACGAATCCTCTTCCTTCCGCATCCTTGGCAACTATAAGGCGGCCTCTCTATGAAACATAACGTTGTCCTGATCGGCATGATGGGCTGCGGTAAGTCCACCGTAGGCCGCATTCTGGCCGAACGGCTGGGACTCGAACTGATTGACACCGACCAATACATTGAAAAACGCGAACACCGTTCCATCCCTGATATCTTTGCCGCTGAAGGGGAAGTCTATTTCCGGGAACGCGAATTGGAAACCGCCCAAGCCTTGGGCGGACGGCAAAATCTGGTGATTGCCTGCGGCGGCGGCCTTCCTCTCCGTGAGGACTGCATTCGCCCGTTAGCGGAGAGCGGCCTGGTCTTTTTCCTCCGCCGCGACCCTGGCGAAACCTACGACTCGGTCTCCATGACGGGCCGCCCCCTGGCGCAGGACGGGCGGAACGCCTTTCTCGCCAGATTCCAGCAGCGGGAGCCGGTTTACCGCCGTTGGGCAGATCATATCATTGAGGCGCGCAGCGCCGGAGAGGCGGCAGCCCAAATTTCTGAAATCTATTACAAGGAGTGTAGCAGCCTTTGAATTTTCTCATTCTCAACGGACCCAATCTGAACCTGCTCGGCAGCCGCGAACCGGACGTCTACGGCCAGACCGGCTACGAAGCTCTATGCCGGGAGCTCAAAGCCCGGGCCAAGACCATGGGCTGTCACGCAGACTGCCTCCAGTCCAACCACGAGGGCGCGCTCATCGACGCCATCCACGAAGCGCCCTCCCGCTATGACGCCATTATCCTCAACCCCGGCGCGTTTACCCACTACAGCTACGCCATCCTCGACGCCCTCAAAGCGGTCGATGTTCCCTGCATTGAGGTCCATATATCCAACGTCCACCGCCGCGAGGAATTCCGTCATCAATCGGTAACTGCCCCCGCCTGTGTGGGTCAGATTTGCGGCCTGGGGACCTATGGTTATATCGCCGCCATGTCCTATTTTGTGGAGCGGGAAAACGATGCCTAAGCGCAAACGTCTGGCCGTCATTGGCGACCCCATCGCCCACAGCCTGTCCCCGCTTCTGCACAACGCCATGGCCCGGGAACTCGGCCTTCCCTATTCCTACGAGACCCGTCGGGTGACCGTTGACGGCCTGCCCGCATGGCTCGGCGAGGTGAAGACCGGCGGCTGGTCCGGCTTCAACGCCACCATGCCCCACAAGCTGCACCTGATTCCTCTGCTGGACCGTCTAACCGAACAGGCAACCTTCTTTGGCGCGGTCAATACCGTTAAAAACGAACAAGGGGTCCTGACCGGCCATAATACCGACGGGGATGGCTTTGCCCGGATGCTGGCCGAACACGGCTTTGGCTTTTCCGGCGCGCATGTAACGATTTTGGGCGCGGGCGGCGCTGCGGGAGCCATCGCCAGAAAAGCGGTACAGGATGGAGCGGCGCGGATCACCGTATGCAACCGCACACTGGACAAAGCGGAAGCGCTGTGCGCCGTCAGCCCGTCCACTATGTCGGCGGCGGCGCTGGGCAGCAGCGTCCCCAATGATACCGATTTTCTAATCAACACCCTGCCAACCGGGAGCCAACTGCATGTAGATTTTGTTAACCGCTTACATTCCCATTGCGCCGTCATTGATATTCTTTATTCCCCGCCCAAAACCCCTTTGCTAGAGGCGGCGGAGTCCCGAGGGCTCTTTGCGCTCAACGGACTGGGAATGCTGATTCACCAGGCAATTCTTGCCTTTGCCTTTTTCACCGGCGCCGGCGTGGACCCGGAACCAATGGCGAAGCTGCTATACCGTGAAGTCTATGATAAAACTTGAAAAGAGGGCAATGCTATGAACGGAAAAAGACTATACCTTTCCAACACAGATAAAAAGCTCGCCGGCGTCTGCGGCGGCATCGCCGAATTTTTCGGAATTGACCCGACAATTATACGTGTGCTCTGGATCATTTGCAGTTTGTTATTCGGCAGCGGGATCCTGGCCTATCTCATCTGCTGGCTGGTGATTCCAAGGCAGCCGGGGTTCTGAGCCGGGACCCATATTGCGGCTTCTCAAGGAGCATGTTCAATGGATTATCTGTTTGACGCGCTGGAAGGTATGGATTTTACCCTGCTCTACGGCGCTGTACTGCGTTATATTTTCCCAATTCTCGCCGTGATCGTCCTGGGCCGTTGCGCCAAGTCGCTGCTCACCTTCCGGCGGGAGGCCGAAATCTGGGCCTGGCTCCGTCTTCCCACCGGCGACCGTTTGCCGGTAACCCACTGGGAAAGCCTGATCGGAAGGGGAAAAAACTGCGACATCTCGGTGGACTATCCCACCGTCTCCCGAACCCACGCCGTTTTGACCCGCTACGACGACGGAAGCTGGTCCATCGGCGACGTCGGGTCCAAGGGTGGTGTCGAAGTGGGCCGCCGGCCGGTTCCCTTTTGCGCGGTTTCATACGGAGACGTGATCTCCCTCGGCGGCGTAGACCTCCACCTCCTGCCCGTGACCGAAGAGGAACAGAGCCGCCAGACCTCCAACCGTACCCGCCCGGGCCGGAACATCAAGCCATCGGTCACCCTGTTCTATCTCACCCTCTTCCAACTCCTGACCGCCCTTCAGCTTCTCCTGGTCGTAGACCCGGAAGAGGTCTCTCAGGTTATCATTTCCTTTGGCGGGCTGGCCGTCCTGGAATGGGCGCTGTTTTGGTCCATGCGTGCCTTCCGGCGGACCGGCTACGAAGTGGAGACCATCGCGTTCTTTCTCACCACCCTCGGTCTGGCCGTTATCGCCTCCTCGGCGCCGTCTGAGTTAATCAAACAGCTCATCAGCGCCTTCATGGGACTGGCCGCCTATCTTTGCATCGGCTGGTCTCTGCGGGACCTGGAGCGGGCCAAGCGAGTGCGCTACCTGGCCTCTGCCCTCGGCATCGGCCTCCTGCTGCTCAACCTGGCCTTCGGCTCGGAACAGTACGGCGCGAAAAACTGGATCTACATTGGCGGGGTCTCGTTCCAGCCCTCCGAGGTGGTCAAGCTCTGCTTCATCTTCGCCGGCGCGTCTACCCTCGACCGCCTGATGGCCAAGCGGAATTTGCTCCTTTTTATCGCATACTCGGGCATTATCTGCGCCTGCCTCGCCCTGATGAACGATTTCGGAACCGCCCTAATCTTCTTCACCGCTTTCCTCGTCATTGCCTACCTTCGCTCGGGCGATTTCGCCACTCTGGCCCTGATCTGCGCCGGAACCGGCTTCGCCGGTATTCTGGCCCTGCGCTTCCGCCCCTATGTGCTCCGCCGCTTCGCCGCCTGGGGACACATCTGGGAGGATCCCCTTGGAACCGGCTTCCAGCAAACCCGTTCCCTGATGTGCCTGGCCTCTGGCGGCCTGTTTGGGCTGGGTGCCGGGCAGGGTTGGCTCAAATATGTTGCCGCCGCCGACACCGACCTCGTCTTCGCCATGGTTGCCGAGGAATGGGGGCTGCTGATTGCCGTCATTACCGTCCTGGCCATTGTCTGCCTCTGCGTCTTCGTGGTGCGCTCGGCCCCGGTGGGCCGGAGCAGCTTTTACACCATCGGCGCCTGCGCGGCGGCCACCATCCTGCTGGTGCAGACCCTGCTTAACGTCTTTGGCACCATTGACTTCGTTCCCCTGACCGGCGTAACCTTCCCCTTCATCTCCAACGGCGGTTCCAGCATGATTTCCTCCTGGGGCCTCCTCGCCTTCCTGAAGGCCGCCGATACCAGGCAAAATGCCAGCTTCGCCATCCGCCTCCCCGGACGGCATCAGACTGAGGAGGCGACAACATGAGAAACGTCGCGAAACGCTCCTTTGCCGCCCTGATTCTGGCGGGCATCCTGCTGCTGGGACTCCTGAGTTTCCTCGTTCTCTACTTCGTAAAAGGGGCGGCGTGGGCCGTCTTCCCCGGCAGTCCCCACGTCTACACCGGCGGCAACCTCGACAGCGGCGTCATCACCGACCGCTCTGGCGTCGTTCTGCTTGACAGCACCGACGGACGCTCCTACGCTCAGGACCCCGCCCTTCGAAAGGCCACGCTACACCTGCTGGGAGACCGGGAGGGCTACATTGCCGCCCCCCTCCTCGGGAAATACGCCGACGAGCTGGTCGGCTACAGCCCCATCAGCGGTACCTATAGCCTCTCCGGCCAGAACAGTACCGCCAAGCTGACCATCAGCGCTGAGGCGCAGGCAGCGGCGCTGGAGCAATTGGCAGGTCGTTCCGGCTCTGTAGGGGTTTACAACTACAAGACCGGCGAGATTCTCTGCGCCGCCTCCTCCCCTACCTACGACCCCGACAACGTACCCGATATCGCGGGAGACACCACCGGGGCCTACGACGGTGTTTACGTCAACCGTTTCTTCAACGCTTCCTTCGTCCCCGGCTCTATCTTCAAGCTGGTGACGGCGGCGGCGGCTCTGGAAAATCTCCCCAACCTGGAAGAACGCATCTTCCAATGCGACGGTTCCTTTAACGTAGAAGGGGACGATGTCAACTGTAACAATGTCCACGGGACAGTTGACTTGCAAACAGCTCTTGCCAAATCCTGCAACGTGGTCTTCGGTGAACTGGCGTTAGAGCTTGGGCCGGATACACTGACCCAATACGCCGAAAAGCTGGGCGTTACAGAACGTTTCTCAGTTGACGGCTTCAAAACCCAGGCCGGCTTCTTTGACCTGACCGACGCGCCCACCGTGGACATAGCCTGGGCAGGGATTGGACAGTACACCGACCTGATTAACCCCTGCGGTTACCTCCGCCTGATGGGTGTCATCGCCGGCGGCGGCGAGGCGGCGGAACCCTATCTGATGGAGCAGGTAGACGCCAAAAAGCTGACCGCCAGCTATCACGCCTCTCCCCGCCGCACTGGGCGGCTCCTGGAAAAATCCACCTGCCAGACCCTGACCGCCATGATGCGCAACAACGTCGTCAGCACCTACGGCACCGCCTCCTTCCCCGACCTCGCGGTCTGTGCCAAATCGGGCACCGCCGAGGTTGGCGGCGGTCTTCTTCCCCACGCCACCTTTGCCGGTTTTATCGCCGATGCGGACTATCCGCTGGCCTTTATTGTGGTCGTAGAAAACGCGGGCAGCGGCAGCGAGGTCTGCGCTTCTATTGCCGGAACGGTGCTGCAACACTGCGTAGACGTGCTTGATGACGAACAATTTGGATAATAATTACAAAAAACAACAAATTGAAATTTCTCGACATATCAGGGTTGTCTTTCCTGCTTCCCCATGGTATAATGGCCTCAGCGATGTGTTTGATTCTGTCAACAGGACCGGCGGCAAGCCGTCCGCAAGCAAGGCGTAATGACAGATTCCAGCAGTTTTGGAGGGATCAGCTGTGGAACTAAAATTCCGTACCGCTCTCAACGGTTTTAACCGTCTTGATGTTGTCAATTTCATAGAGGCCTGTACCACAAGCCACCAGCAGGAAATCCGCAAATATCAGGATGAGAACACCCAGCTCCGCACAGAATTGGAAAACGTGTGCGGCATGACCAGCAACGACCACACCCCCTCCGAGACGCTGCAGCAGCTTCAGAACGAGCGTGCGGAGCTGCTCGCCGAATTGGACCGGACCCGCGCCGAGCTGGACCACGCCAGGCAATCGTCCCCTTCGGCAGAAATGCAGGACCTTCAGGCAGAAAACGAGGCTCTCCGCGCCGAGCTGACACAATTACGCGGCGCACCGGATCACGGCGGTCCAGATTCCGCCGCTGAACTTCAAGACCTCCACGAAAAAAACGAGGCCCTTTGTGAAGAGCTGGCCCAGGTCCGCGCCGAGCTCGGTTTGGCAAAGCAGGAATCCGCTGCGGAAGTACAAAGTCTCCGGACAGAAAATGAAGCCCTCCGTGCGGAACTGGAACAGGCAAAGCGCACGCCGGTGGCTGAGTTGGACAGTCTCCGCGTCCAGTTGGACCTTGCCCGCGCCGATCTTGACACCTGCAAGCAAGCCGCCGCTGAGGACCAGCGCCGCAAGCAGGACCAGATCGCCAACCTCCTCCGCGAGTTGGAGCAAGCCCGTGCCAGCCTGGCAGAAGACAAAGCCTCCAGCGCTGAGCTACGCATTGCGCAGGATGAGAATCTAAGTCTCCGCCTGGAGCTGGAGCGAATTCGCGCCAGCCTTGAGGAGGCAAGACATACCCCGTCCCCCGAGCTTCGAAGCGTCCAAGAGGAAAATACGAGACTCCGCCTGGATCTCGAGCGCACCCGCGGCTCTCTGGATGAGGCCAAACGGGCCCTGTCCGAAAATCTTCGCGCCGGGTCTTCGACGCCCCTTTCCGAGCTTGGTTCCGAGGAATTGGCCGCGTACCGCCGCGCGGAATCGGTCGAGCGCAACGCAAAGCTGCGGGCGGATGAAATGGAACAGGCGGCGAAACAGCGGGCGGACGCGTTGGACCGCGCCACGCAGGAGCGTTCTGACGGTCTGATCCGTCAGGCAAACCGGATTTTAGAATCCGCCACCAAGCAAGTCAATGGCTCCGTCAGTGAAATTGACAGTCTTCTGGTCAACCTGAATCAATGCCTCCGCCAGATTGGTGAGACGATTTCCCAGATGGACAGCTCTTTTCACACCATTGAACCGTTGCAGCCCCTCTCCCGCGTAATCCCAAGCGCGCCCCAGGCTCCGGCTCCTGAAGCGGATACCGAATCTGAGGAACCCCCAAGCTTTTTTAACAGACCCTTCAGCAATATCAACCTGAAATCCCCATTTTAATCTTTACATAGGAAGCGCAGCCCATCTTGGAGTCGAGATGGGCTGCGCATTTTTCTCTCTCTGTTATAAACCGTCCTCCAGCCATTGACGGTACAATCCCCGCATCCAGGCGCCAACGTCCATGCGGTAGACCCCGTTAAGCCGCTCCGGTAACAGGACCTCCTTTACTGTCCCCTGCGCCACAACGCGACCGCAGTCCATCAGCAGGGCGTGTGTGCCGTAGGATTTGGCGAGGCTCAAATCGTGAACCACTGAAATTACAGCTCCGCCCCCATCGTCCAGCCATTCCCGGACTAGGGCGAAGACCTCCTTTTGGTACACCAGATCCAGATGGTTGGTCGGCTCATCTAAAATCAGCAGTTGGGGATCCTGCGCCAGAAGCTGTGCCAGGAAGGTACGTTGCAGCTCCCCGCCCGAAAGGGTCAGCACCGACTGCTTCAAAAAGGGTTCCAACCCGGTACGGCGGATGGCGGCCTGCACCTTTTCCTCGCCGTCTCCATCGCTCCGCCCCAAAAGACCCTGGCTATGTGCGTAGCGTCCCAACCGGATGACCTCTTCGGTGGTAAAGCCATACCCTACATAGTGGCTCTGGGTCAGCACGCCAATACGCCGGGCCAGCTCCCGCCGCTTCATCTTGGAGATATCCCTTCCGTCAAAGAGAACTTGGCCGCCGGAGGGGATGGTCTGAGAGATCGCACCGGCAACGGTGGATTTCCCTGCCCCGTTGGGTCCCACGACCATGAGCCACTGTCCCCGTTCCACTGAAAAAGAGACACGGTCCACAATGGTCAGCTTTCCGTAACGGACGGTCAGGTCCTGAACAGTCAACATGTCAGCCCCTCCTGGCGGAAAAGAAAATATAGATGAAAACGACGGAGCCGATGAGCGAGGTCACCACACCAATTGGCAGCTCGCGCGGGCTCAGAATGGTCCTGGCTGCGAGATCGGAAAGCATCAGGAAAATCGCCCCACCGTATATCGTCGCGGGGAGCAGCCTGCGGTGATTGGGGCCAAAGACCAAGCGCATGATGTGAGGGGTCACCAGTCCCACGAAGCCGATGGTCCCGCTGACCGACACGCTGACTCCAATGAGAACCGATACACAAATTAACACCCGCAGCTTCACCCGCCGCACGTCTACGCCGATGGTCCGGGCGTTATCCTCTCCAACGGCAAAGGCGTTCAGTTCCCTGCAATGGAGCAGGATGGCCCCGCCAAAAAGCAAGAGCGCCCCTGCCAGAATCGCCGCGTTGCGGTAACCGCCTCCCTGGAGGCTTCCCATAGTCCAGAAGGTAATGGTTTTCACCTTTTCTCCGGCAAAGGTAATAATCAAAGAAGAAAAGCTACTGGCAAACATGGAAAAGATGACGCCAATTAGAATGATGGTGTTGGTAGAGAGGGAAGCATCCAGCCGGTAGGCCAAGGCCAGAATCAGCAGCAGGGATAAGAACGCGAACAGGATTGCCAGAACCATCGTCCCCGTAAAAGGCAGTCCCGGTATGGAAATCCCAAAAGCAATCGCGATCACAGCCCCCAGAGAAGCCCCGGAGGAGACCCCCAGCGTGGAGCCGTCCGCCAACGGATTTTTTAACAGTCCCTGCATTGCCCCGCCGCACAGGGAGAGAGCGGCTCCCACCAGCCCGGCGCAAAGCACCCGGGGAAGCCGCACCGGCAGGAGAATGCTGGCGGCCAGGCTTCCCTCCTCCTGGGGCCGCCCGGCGGCGGCCCGCCAGATGGAGCGCGCCGCCTCGTCCAAGGGCAGACTGACGCTGCCCACCGCCGCGCAGGTCAGAAGGACCGCCAGCAGCAGGACGCAAAACAGCAGGTGCTCCCGAAGCAGAAATCCCTCTTTTCCGTGCCCAATCATCTGCCGCCCCTCCCGGTCATGGCTTTCGGTCCTCTATGAATTGAAAGAGCATCTGCGCGCCATTGGCCAACCGGGGGCCCGGGCGGGACAGTTCGTTGTTTTGCAAATTCAAAATAGCGCCGTTGGCCACGGCGGGGATTTGCTCCCAACCGGGACGGGCTGCGATCTCCTCCTCTGGGCTGGGTCCTTCTCCAGAATACATGGAGATAGTCACAATATAGTCGGGCGCGCGCGCAATCACCTGTTCCTCAGAAATTTCACCCCAGCCCGAGAGATCGGCAAACACATTGGTGAGGCCTAACATCTGGGCGATCTCATCCATAAAGGTGTCGCTGCCCGCAGCCCAGAGGCCCCATTCCAGGGGAGAGACCTCAAAATAAATCTTCTTCCCCGCATTTGCCCCGGCCTGTGAACTAATTGCGGAAAAGGCTTCCTTCATGCTGTCCACAAGGGCTTGCGCTTCCTTCTCCTTCCCCAGGAGCGCCCCCAACATCTCAATCGCGTCGTAGACTCCCGCGATATCCTGGGCGTCGCTGACCACCACATGAACCCCGGCATCTTCCAAAGCGGCAATCTGTTCCTCCGTCTGGGCCATGCCGCTCATCAGCAGCACCTGGGGCCTGAGGGCAATAATCTGCTCAATGTTGGTGTCCGCCCCGGATTGCACCACCGGAACGTCCAGAACACTGGCGGGCCAATCGCAGTATTCGCCACGACCCACCAACGTATCCTCCGCCCCCAGCGCATAGAGAATCTCGCAGTCGGCGGCAGTAAGTGCCACAATCCGTGCGACGGGCCCTTCTAATGTGATTTCCCGGCCAGTCATGTCGGTTACGACGACAGGCTTGTCCCCCGGCGCGGCCGCAGCGGATTGGACCGCGCCGCCGAGAACGGCGGGTTGATGTGCCGCGCAGCCTGCCAGTAAAGTCAGCAGCAGCGCCAGCGTCAGCGCCGGCATCTTCTGTATTTTCATAATCGGACCTCCTCAGGTCTTGTTTGAAACTTGTCAATCAATTTTATATTATCCGTTGTAAACCGAGTAAAGTCAAGTTTTTTCTGCATACCCGGCAGCAGCCGGCTTTTTATCCGTCGTTTGACATTTTTCGTCATTTCCGCTACAATATATCTATTCCATTTGAAAGGCTGTTGCTATGAAACGTCTCCTGATTCCGGCGCTTCTGTGTCTTGCTCTTCTGACCGCCTGCACTGAGCAGCAGACTCCCGCTGCAGCGCCGTCTTCTCCGCCCGCAGAGCCGTCGAACACCGCAATCGAGCCCACGCTACAACCTGAACCGGAGCCCGAACCGGAACCGCTTACGTTGGAACTGTCGGTACCCGGCACCGCCACCGTCTCCGCGGAGGAGCCGGAGCTTCCCCTCCTATGCTCTGTGACACGCACCGGGGAGGGACCTGAGAACGGGCGGCTCCAGGTCTTCCAAAACGGCAAACAGGTTCTGGACGCTGTCCTGCCTCTGGACACCGGGCAATTTGAGGTCTCGCTGGTCTATCCGTTCTCCCGTTACATGGAACAGACACGAGACACGGTGGAATACCGCCTCAGTTGTGAGGATGTCGTCTGTACCGCCCAGACCGAGGTTGAACTCATCAACCTGCCCGACGAGGTATACGCCCAGCAGTCGGGCGAGGCCCTGCCCTACCGGATTGAGGTGGTTAAAAATCACAACGCCGTCCTGGTCTACGGTATGGACAGCAACCGGGAATACACCAAGCTGGTCAAAACCTTCCTCTGCTCCACTGGAAACTGGACGCCGCTTGGCAACTTTCGGGCCACCAACCGCTACTTAGGCTTTCGCTCCCTCTACGCCAACGCCGAGCACACCGCCTACTGTTATGGACAATACGCCATTGAATTTTCCGGCGACTACCTCTTCCACTCGGTCCCCTATTTCACGCCAAGCAAGGATGATCTGGAGTACGAAGAGTTTAACAAGCTGGGAACCACCGCCTCCCTTGGCTGTGTCCGTCTGGCTGTAGCCGACGTTAAGTGGCTCTTTGACAACTGTCCCTCTGGGACGCCGGTCTCCGTCGTAGAGCGGGAGGAGCTGGGGGCTGAAAAACCCGAAGGCTTTCATATCGACCCATCGGACCCGAACCGTTCCTGGGACCCCACCGACCCCGATCCAGCCAACCCTTGGCATCCAGTTTTAGGTACATAATAGATGTCAACGCCGATTTGAAAATGTAAGAAAGCGCCGAAGAAATTTTGTAGTTTTTCGGCGTGGGATAACAAAATCAAGCGTTTCCTTACCCAAAAAGAGTGTAGACGATTTGCTGTTTCTGGCGCATGAATTCTTTTCGTTGCTTCAGACGATAAGACTCGCCCTTGATATTGATGACAGTGCAGTGATGCAGAACGCGTTCCAGGATGGCGGAGGCGATGGTGACATCGGCAAAGACCTCGTTTCACTGGGAGAAGGTCTTATTGGGGGTAAATACAGTAGAGGTTTTTTCGTACCGCCTGGAAATGAGCTGGAGGAACAGGTTAGCGCCCTGAATATCCATAGGGAGATAGCCGATCTCGTCAATGATGAGTATCCTGTACTTGTTGACTTTATTGCATCAGGCCAGTGCCTGTCCATTCAAATCCGCTAGGGGGAGTGTCCGAAATTCTGTGTAACCGAGCAAAGCAGTGCGAATAAAGCAACGATACAGGCAAGGGGCGAGGATTTAAACTACGCCCTTCACCGTCATATTAGCGGCAATCAAGTTGCATGTCAAGGTGCTGTCAAGTCAGTCGGGCATCCGGTCAGCGAAGTAGACGGCCAACTGAGCATGGATCATGCTCCAGTCTTGGCGCCTTCCAGTCCATTTTTTGGTAATATCCGACATAGCCAGGTATAGCATTTTCAGTAGGCTGTCGTCGGTATGGAAAACAGACTTGGCCTTGGTCACTTTCCGTAGCTGGCGGGTAAAGCCCTCAATGGCGTTGGTGGTATAGATCAGCCGCCGCACCTCCTGGGAATACTTAAACTAGGTGCTCAGATTGGGCCAGTTATCCCGCCAGGAAGTGGAAATCTTGGGATATTTCTTGTCCCAAGATTGAGTAAAGGTGTCCAACGCGTCCAGAGCCGCGCCTCATCCACTGCCGCGTATACAGCTTTCAGGTCAGCTACGAGCGCCTTCAGTCCCTTATAGGATACATACTTGGTAGAATTTCGAATCTGGTGGATGATACAGTTTTGGATCTCCGTTTGCCGTCACCCCCTTTGCGTACATGGACAGGATCTTTTTCTCGATATCCTGGCGGATGCTGGTTGGGTGTTTTTTCAATAGCTGCGGCTCGAACTCTCCTTTGCGGTCTCGTGGTCTGTAGCAACTCCCGGATTTTTGCCCGGCGTTCCTCTTCTTCTGGACTGCGTTCTCTTTTCCTTCCCATAATGTAAACCTCCATAGTAGTGTTCCTATGCTACACCACTTTGGAGGTTTACACAATTTTCGGGATAGTCTCACAGATTTTCTACCAGATAACGTTCTTTGTATGTATACCAATCAGTTTTTCTGGGGTGCTTGGCAATGATACGGCTGGGGATCGCCACAATTCCGCCCCGTTCCTTCAGCCAACGTACAAACTTATCGCTGTCATAGCCTTTATCTGCCAGTATGAGTTTGCCATTTAAATCAAAAGGCTCCAACAGAGTCTGTGCCATACAGATATC
>JAAWHG010000055.1 GCA_022795735.1 Oscillospiraceae bacterium | reverse complement strand
ACCAGCAGCTGCTGGATGGCCTCATACTCCCCCAGGCCCTTGAGGACGCACTCCACCTGATAGCCCGCTCTCTCAAAGGCGGTCTTCCAGGTGTCCTCGTCGTCCCCGGCCATGTCATTGTTGGCGTGATCTCCGGCCACGATCATCATGGGCTGGAGGACCACCTTCTCATAGTCCCCCGCATTCACCAGCTCCAACACGGTGTCCAGGGAGGGCTCGGCCTCCACGGTGCCTACAAAGTAGTTGGCGTGGCCGCCGTCGGTGAGGACGGTCTGCATTTTGGCGTAGACTGTGTTGGACTCCGCCTCAGTACCGTGGCCCATGAAGCAGATGGCGGTTCTGCCGTCGTCATACCGGGCGGTGACATCCACCATGGCCTGGGCAACAATCCGGAAATCCTCATCGGAGGTGAGCAGGGGGGCTCCCATGATGATCCTGTCAAAGGCGTCGGCATACTGGGCGACCTCGTCCACCACGTCGTTGTACTCAAAGCCGTTCATCAGATGGGTGGGCTGGACGATCAGGGTCTTCACCCCGTTGTCCGCCGCCCGGTCCAGAGCCTGGCCCACGTTGTCGATGACCTCCCCGTCCCGGCGCTGGATGTGGTCGATGACAATCTGAGCGGTAAAGCCCCGGCGGACCGAGTAGTCGGGGAACGCTTTTTCCATGGCCTCCTCAATGGCTCCGATGGTCAGCCGCCGGTTGTCGTTGAAGCTGGTGCCGAAGCTGACCACCAGCAGCTCGGTCTCGCCGATGCCGTCCTGATTGCGGGGGTTGTCCAGGGAGGCGTCCCCGGTGGTGTAGTCCTCGCCGTCCTCCACAGGCGGCTCGCTGGCGGAGCCGCCCGGGGTCTGGGGCTGGCTCTGGGACGCACCTCCGGGAGCCGGGCTGGAACCGCCAGGGGCATTTTGTTTCCCGCCGCAGGCGGACAGCAGAGTCAAGGCCGCAGCCGCAGCAAGAGTCAGCGCAAGGATTTTTCTTGTTTTCATTTGTCTTTCCTCCTAAAATGCGCAAAATAAAACGCAGTCACCCGAAGATGACCACGCCGCAAAAACCCTGGGAACCTCCCAAGGTAAAAACGGTACAGCCAATGCCTCGTGGCCTGGAGCACATCGCTCCCGTACCAGCAGTCCGGCAGGTCTCCTGACTCGTAAGTCAACACGCACCGCCGCCTTCCCGGCTTTCGCCAGTGGCTGTCCTTTTTCGACTCAGACGGCGCGCTCATTACATACAGTGACGAGATCGTACAGGCCTTTCACCTGTTTCCCTATTATCCGTACCACCCAAGGAAGTACGGCACCGAACGCTTTTCTGTATTCAATTTTCTGCATCATATCACACCGCTGGAAAATGCGCAACCATTTTTTACTCCTCGGGCATCGCTTTCTCCATTTCGCTGTACCGTCGGACGATCTCCCCATAGCTTTCCCGGCGGTGGGGGTAGAGACAGCCGCCGCAATCCTTGCGGCCATCGGGACGGATCACAAAGTCGCCGCCGCACCTGGGCCCCAGCAGATAGAGGGGACACCAGCAGAAAAGACAGTTGAAGTTCTCCGGGTCCGCTCCCGAGTGGCAGGGGAAATATTCACACTCGCGGTGGGAGAAATAGGCGTGTTTTTTATCCGCAGTCAAGCGCCTCAGTCCTTTACGGAAAAGTAGTGCCCATAGTATAATCGACTTGTTTGGCAAACGCAAGATGAAAGTTAGAAAAAAAGAAAGCAAAATTTTTCATGTTATTTTGTAACCTTTCTGCCGCTCTGATTGTATAATTGGTGAGGCCTTTTGAAATGCAGGTGCATCGATGAAAATATCTACCGAGATATTGATAGAGAAATATAAGGATAATGTCTTTGCCGCAGCGTTTAATGTGTGTAAAAATGCGGCTGATGCAGATGATGTTGTTCAAGAAACACTTATTCAATACCACACCGCGAATAAACAATTTGAGAGTGAACAGCATATCAGGGCATGGCTTATGCGAGTGGCAATTAACAAGGCCATAAATTTGACGCACTCTTTTTGGCGTCGGCATCATGTCCCGTTAGAGGACTATATGGAACATTTGGTATTTAAAACGCAGGAAGACAGCAGCCTTTTTGAAGAAGTTATGCGGCTTCCGGAGAAATACCGTATCGTAATTCATCTTTTTTATTATGAGGATTATACCATCAGAGAGATTGCTCAGATTACAAGGGTGACAGAAGGAAATGTTAAGGTTCGATTGACACGGGGGAGAAAGCTGCTTAAAAACGCGCTGAAGGAGGAGTGGAACGATGACGAATAAGGAAAAATACAAGCAGGCATTTTCGGTGCTTCATATGTCGAAAGAGATTCCTTTTAATGTCATATCGGACAAAACGCCCTCAAAAAAGATCAGATTAACACCTGCTCTAATAGCATGTCTTTGTGTAACCCTTCTTTTGGGAAGCATGACAGCCGCATATGCCGCAGATATCGGGGGAATCAGGTCGATCGTATATGCGTGGATTCACGGAACAAAGACAGAAGTAGAAATCAAAACTGGCACTGACGGCGGGTATGATTTCATCTATCAGGAAGATGGAACGATCCACAGAAACCGGGGCGGCGGCATCGGCGTTTCTGACGACGGGCGAGAGGAGGGGCTGTCCGCAGATGATGTTATACAAGGCATAGCGGTTCAGCTTGACAAAAAGGGGGATGGAAGCATTTTTCTCTATTATCATAACCGAGCCATTGACGTTACAGATTACTTGATTGATAATGCCTGCAAAATTTATATCATTGAGGGCAATCAAAACATATACTTCGATATTGAGATGGATGACGATGGATTTTTACTTACCAGTGGGCCAAAACCGGCCGGTCTTTTGGAAGAATATGTTTTTGTTGGTTAACCACAAAAAAGCAATTATAAGGGCTCAGTCATTATCTATAAGGCATAAGAAAGGTATCGTTTCTCTGTTTCATAAATAACGGAGAAGCAGTTTATATGGTGATTTATGAAATATTTAATTCGGGGAATCGGGGGGCTTACCGCCGTTTTTGCTCTGTTTTTCTTTCTTCTTGTAGCAGATAAATTATATTATCAAAACGATACAACGACCTATGATATATCTCTGGATCGTCGTCTTACAGGCGGAGAGGTGCAGGCCATAGCAAAAAGCGCCGGGGTTACATTTCGTATTACGTATTATCATAACACAAACTTTGGACGCCATGATTTAGAAATGGCCTTTATCAATCCAGAACATATAAAAGAGGGAAAGCAGGATTCCATATTTCCCGCATCTAATATTATCCACTCTGTTTTTGATGTAAATTCCGATATAAAACTGCAATACTTCACTCTTATGAGCGGGAATGAGTCTGACGCCGGCAAGGTTGCGGAATTATTCGCCCTGCAAGGAGTCAAAGCTGACATGATGCGGAACGAACCAATCCAATTTCATGTGGGTATGCTGTTTTCTTCCCTTAATCTCTCGTTCTTTTTGTTTTTAACCGTTCTGATGTTTTTGAGTATTGCATCCTATTATGTGCAGAGATTAAAAGAGATTGGCGTGCGCAAGCTAAACGGATGGACGGGCTTGGGAATTACCTGCCGCCTGATTGCTCCGCTTATGGCACAGATTTATATCGCTTTTTTTGCGGTTCTCATTCCCGTTGGCTGCTATGTCCTATATAAAGATACCGGGATGATAAAGACATTTTTGGCATTGATTCTGTTGATCTGTCTTTTTATGGCGCTTGTTTTTCTGATCGCTGCGCTTGGAGGATTATATTTTATCCGCAAGATTGACCGGGTGGGCGCCATCAAAAACCATCGTAACAGCAGATTGATTTTTAGAATCCTTTTATTTTTTAAAGCCGCCGTTACTGTGATGCTGATTTTCTCCATGAGCGCGGCACTGGCCGAAACGCGGTCGCTTCAAGCCGCAAACACCGCAATCGACAAATTAAAGCAGTATAATTTCTACAAATTGTCTACCCCTGTTGTCCCGGAAGAATCCGTCATGGAGCAAATCAATCATATAATCGGAACGTTTGGCGACAGCGATATTTTCAACTATACCGTTTCATCCGCAGCTTACTCAGCTGAAAAATTAAAAACGGCAGTTTTGAAAACCGCCGATGAATTGATTGAAAAGGATCAAATGTGCTTCACCGTAATCTCTGCCAATATGCTGTCTGTGATCAAAGTACAGGACGAAAATGGCCAGACAGTGCATCCGGCGGATTTCAAAGAAGATGAGGCCGCGCTGCTGATACCGGCTCATTTCCAGAATGAGCTGCCTGAAATCCTGAGTTATTTTGACGTTTCAAACGATATAAGGATTTTATTCCTCCAGGACGGTCAGACACAAAATATTCTCACACGGCCCGGCTATTATACGTTCGACTCGATTTATTCTATCCAACCACTGCAAAAACTGCTGTATCTGAACCAGGGTGACGTGCTGTTGACAGAGAATTGCGCAAAACAGCTGCAGCAAAAGCTGCTGTCTGTTGATACAGATGGCGCAAGCGTCCGAATCGAATCTCAAAATATGGAATACGGGATTTTTCAGGGAAACATTTCCCTGGCTCTTTGCGAATCATTGTTCCGTGTCGTAATAAACTTTGCGTCCTTTGCTCTATGCGCGTCAGCGGCCGCAATCATCTTTTTGGAATTGAGGAAAAAGGAGTTCGGAGTTTATCGTCTGTTAGGGCGTTATCCGATGAAAGCAATGATTCGATTTGCGGGCATCAATTTGATCAGCACATTCTTATCCGCAATTATTGTATGGCCCGGGTTTCTTTGGGTTGTCTTATTGGAAGGCGTACTATATTGTTCGTTAATGAGTTCTTATCTGCGTCAAAAGGCAGTATTGGTCCTTAAAGGCGCATGATAGCTGGGAGGGAACGGGTATGAGCGCAATCCGCTTGGAGCATATCAACAAAAAATACGGTGATAAATTTATATTTCGTGATCTTAGTCTGGATGTTGATAAGGGCGAGTTTCTTGGGATTCAAGGTGAAAGCGGGAGCGGAAAATCCACTCTGTTAAATGTGATCGGCTTATTGGAGGAATGTACAGGGACAATCATGATTGACGGCAAGGTGATTGACCGCAAAAACGAGCGGCAAGTGCTCCTCCTTTTGCGGCAGAAAATCGGATATTTATTTCAGAATTTTGCCCTTATTGACGACCAAACCGTAGCGGAAAATCTTTATCTGGCGATGCCTCAAATGTCAAAGGGACGGCGGTATCAGCTCTGTCTGGATGTACTGTCGGATGTGGGGCTTGGCAATATTCTGAATAAGACAATCTATCAGCTTTCTGGCGGAGAACAACAGCGCGTTGCTGTTGCCCGCCTGATACTCCACAAATGTAAAATTATCCTGGCGGATGAGCCGACAGGCAGCTTGGATAGAGAAAATGCGGATCAAATTATCAGCCTGCTGCGGGAATTAAATCTGCGGGGGCGGACTGTTATCATGGTCAGCCACGACCCCCGCGCATTCCGATATTGTACCCGTATCGTAAAAATTACAGGTCAGGGGCTTGCTGAAATACAGGCAAACAGACCTTGATGTCATCCGATGGGAAAAGCCTCCGGATGATATACAATCCCCTTCCGGCCACGGTAATCCTTCAATGCCATCCGAACCGCCTTCCTCTCCTTATCCCTGTGTCACAGCGGCAAAACCCTTTTCCAGGTCGGCGATGATGTCGTCAATGTGCTCTGTGCCGACGGACAGGCGGATGGTGTTGGGTTTAATGTTCTGCTCCAGAAGCTCCTCGTGGGAGAGCTGGGAGTGGGTGGTGGTGGCCGGATGGATCACCAGAGACTTTACATCCGCCACGTTGGCCAGCAGGGAGAAAATCTCCAGATTGTCAATAAATCTGTGGGCCTCCTCTTGGCCGCCCTTTAGCTCAAAGGTGAAGATGGAAGCGCCGCCATTGGGGAAATATTTCTCGTACAGGGCGTGATCCGGGTGGGTAGGCAGGGAGGGATGGTTGACCTTCTCCACCTGGGGGTGGGCGGCCAGAAATTCCACCACCTTTTTTGTATTTTCAGCGTGCCGCTCCAGGCGCAGAGAGAGGGTTTCCACGCCCTGGAGCAGCAGAAATGCGCTGAACGGGGAAAGGGTTGCCCCCGTGTCCCGCAGAAGGATGGCCCGTATGTAGGTGACGAAAGCGGCCGGGCCGACGGCGTCCACAAAGGATACGCCGTGATAGCTGGGGTTGGGCTGAGCGATGGGGGCATACTTGCCGGAGGCCTTCCAGTCAAATTTCCCGCTGTCCACAATAATGCCGCCCAAGGTGGTGCCGTGACCGCCGATAAACTTGGTAGCGGAGTGGACCACAATATCCGCCCCGTGCTCAATGGGCCGGATGAGATAGGGTGTGCCGAAAGTATTGTCAATGACCAGGGGCAGGCCGTGGGCGTGGGCGATTTCGGCAATGGCGTCAATGTCGGGGATATCACTGTTGGGGTTGCCCAGCGCCTCCAGATAGACGGCCTTGGTGTTGGGCCGGATGGCGGAGGCGACAGCGTTCAAATCATGGGCGTCCACAAAGGTGGTGGATATACCATACTGAGGCAGCGTATGGGCCAGCAGGTTGTAGCTGCCGCCGTAGATGGTCTTTTGGGCCACGATGTGATCCCCCGCCTGGGCCAGGGCCTGGATGGTGTAGGTAATTGCCGCGGCGCCGGAGGCGGTGGCCAGAGCCGCCACGCCTCCCTCCAGAGCCGCGATACGCTTTTCCAGCACATCCTGGGTGGAGTTGGTCAGCCGGCCATAGATGTTTCCGGCATCAGCCAGCCCAAAGCGGGCGGCTGCATGGGCAGAATCCCGAAACACATAGGAGGCGGTCTGGTAAATGGGTACCGCCCGGGCATCGGTGGCAGGGTCCGGCTGCTCCTGGCCCACATGGAGCTGCAATGTCTCAAATTTATAGCGCATGGGAAAATCCCCCTTTTTCTAAAGTGACGCCATTATATTCCTATTAACCAACTTTGTCAATGGGTATATCTGCGCCGCTTGAATTCCTATCAACCTCGTGGTATAATAGGAGAAATTGGAGGGATTTTTATGATGATTTCCACAAAGGGCAGATACGCGCTTCGATTTCTGGCAGATGTTGCGGAACATCAGGGAAACGGCTTTGTGCCGCTGAAGGACGCAGCTATGCGCCAGGAGATTTCAGAGAAATATCTGGAGATTCTGGTAAAGGGACTGGTAAAGGACGGATTGGTTGACACTCTGCGGGGAAAGGGGGGCGGCTACCGGCTGAACCGGCCCCCGGAGGCATACAGCATAAGGGACGTCATCGAGCTAATGGAGGGGCCGCTGGCCCCTGTGGCCTGTCTGGCGCCGGGCCAGGGAACCTGTCCCCGGAGCAATCGCTGCCGGACGCTCCCGCTCTGGCAAGGTTTGGACAACGTGATCTCCGACTATCTGGCCCAGTTCACGCTTGCGGATCTGATACCAGAAGAGAGCTTCAGAGAGGAACGGCTGCCATGACGTTCCGGCAATTAAAATATGTCATTGCCATTGCGGACAGCGGCTCAGTCAATTCCGCCGCAAAAAATCTTTTTATCTCCCAGCCCAGCCTGTATGTGGAGCTCGCGCTGTTCTGGCTGGGAAAAGACACATAAAACAAACCCGGACAGTCTCTCCGCTGTCCGGGCTTGCTTTATTATACTAGCGTCCAATTCTGGCTTTCTGTTTGTAGCTTGACCATCCGGAAAAAGGCCCTGCCCTGTTTCATCAGCTCCGCAGGGGTCCCCGTTTCGGCCACGGTGCCGCCGGACAGCACTACGATCTTGTTGGCGTTCTCCACCGTCCTCATACGGTGGGCGATGATCAGCACCGTCTTTTGCTCCACCAGCCGGGAGATGGCCTGCTGGATCTCCGTCTCGTTCTCGGCGTCCAGGGAGGCGGTGGCCTCGTCCAAGAGGATGATGGGCGCGTTCTTCAAAAGGGCGCGGGCAATGGAGATTCGCTGCCGCTCACCCCCGGAGAGGGTGGAGCCGTTCTCCCCAATCATGGTCTGATACCCCTGGGGGAGCTTGGCGATGAACTCCTCGCACATGGCCTCTTTCGCCGCCTGGATAACTTCCGCGTCCGTGGCGTCCTTTCTGCCGATGCGGATGTTCTCCATGACGGTGTTGTTGAACAGCGTTACATCCTGGAACACGATGGAGTAGGCGGTCAGGAGCTTCTCCGGGTCTACCGTGGCAACATCCAC
>JAAWHG010000016.1 GCA_022795735.1 Oscillospiraceae bacterium | reverse complement strand
GGTGGGCTCGTCGGCCAGGATGATGGCGGGCTTGGCCGCCAGGGCCCGGGCGATGGCCACCCGCTGCTGCTGGCCGCCGGAGAGGTTGTTGGGCAGGTTTTGCAGCTTGCTCCCCAGGCCCAGCGTTTCGATGATCCGGTCCACATGGGGCTGGTCCGCCCGGCCCCCGTCCAGCTCTATGGGCAGGACGATGTTCTCCTGCACGTTGAGGACGGGGACGAGATTGTAGTTTTGGAACACAAAACCGATCTTCCGCCGGCGGAAGATGGTCAGCGCTTCATCCTTGAGCGCGAATATGTCCTCGCCGTCTACCGTGACCGTCCCTGAGGTGGGGCGATCCAGGCCGCCCAGCATGTGGAGCAGGGTGGACTTGCCGGAGCCGGAGGTGCCCACCACCGCCACAAATTCCCCCTTTTCCACCGTCAGGTTCACATAGTCTAAGGCGCGGACCTCGGTATCTCCGGCGCCGTACACCTTCCGCAGGTCTTTCGTCTCTAAAATTGTCATGGCAATCCCTCCATTTTTCGTTTGCCGTTGTAAAAAATCGTCTGTACCGCCTTCCGGCAATACAGACGATACCACGGGAATCTTTCCACGTCATTTCAGGAATATAACAGTTTTGAAAGATTTCGTCTTTCAGCCCGTGGGGAGGCAGAGGGAGAACACCGCCCCATGCCCGGGCTTGGAGGACACCTTGAGATAGCCGCCCTGTCCCTCGGCGATCTGCCGGGCCAGATACAGCCCCACGCCGACCCCTTCCGCCTCACGGGCGGCGTCGGAACGGTAAAAACGTTGAAATATTTTGGGCTGTTCCGCCTCCGGGACGCCGGGGCCGGTATCGGCCACGTCAACGCGGCAAAACATTTCATACCGGACCGCCCGGACCGAGATTTTGCCGCCTGCGGGGGTATATTTCACGGCGTTGTCCAGCAGATTGCACACCGCCTCCGCCGTCCACTTGGGGTCGAAGACCGCAACGGCGTCGGTGGGAGTCAGGGTGAGGGAGATCCCCTTTCCGGCGGCGCTGGGGAGAAATTGACCGACCGCCTCCTCCAGCATGGGAAGCAGCGGGCCGCTTACCGGACGCAGGGTGAGAATACCGGTTTCCAGCCGGGAGGTCTTGACCAGGGCGTCCAGAAGGGATTGGAGCTTTTTGGTCTGCCCTTCCAGGGCGGCGACGCAGTTTTGCCCCTCCCCGGACAGCTCCATTTCCGCCAGAAGCTGGGTGTATAGGAGGATGTTGGACAGGGGCGTTTTGGTTTGGTGGGAGATGTCGGCAATCAGACTTTGCAGCTTGGCCTTTTCCTCCGCCACGTGTCCGGCGGAGATAGCCGAGGCGGACAGATAGTGAGCCAGCCGGCTCTCCGCCCGGGACAAGCGGCTTTCGTCAAACCGCCGCTCGGAAAAGCGGCCCTCAATGGCCTCGTCCAGCATCCGTTCCAGGCGGTTCATGGTCAGGCGGGCCCGCCACATCTTCCACAGGGCGGTAAGCATGAGTGCAGCCGCGGCGGCGGCCAGCAGGTTATCCATGCCGGTTCACCGCCCAGGTATAGCCGATGCCGTATACCGTTTTAATCCGCTCCGGTTTGGAGGGATTGTCCTCCAACTTGTCCCGCAGACGCTTGACGGCGACGGAGAGGGCGTTTTCGTCCACGAATTCGGTGCCCCACACCCGGTCCAGCAAAATGTCCCGGCTCAAAACCTGGCCCCGGTTTTCCACCAGCAGGCGCAGCAGCTTCTGCTCGGTCTTGCTCAGCGTCACGCGGCGGCCGTCCCGGCGAAATTCCATCTGTTCAAAGTCAAAGAAAAGACTGTCCAACTCCACAACGGCGGCCCGCTGCGGCGCGGTCCGGCGAAGCTGGGCGTTGACCCGGGCCCGCAGAACCGCCAGCGAAAAGGGCTTGGTGATATAATCGTCGGCTCCCGATTCCAGGCCGGTCACGATGTCGGTTTCCAAGTCGTTGGCGGTCAGCAGGATGATGGGCGCCGCAGCGGCTTGCCGTGCCTCCCGCAGGAGGTCCAGGCCGCTGCCGTCCGGCAGATTTACGTCGAGAATGAGCAGATCAAACGGCCTGCGCGCCAACGCCTGCCGACCCTGCGTCAAGGTGCCGCACAGCGTCACCTGAACGGCATCGCTGTTCAGCGCCAGGCAGATGCCGCGCCCCAGCGCCGCGTCGTCTTCCAGCAGCAAAATTTGCTTCATCGCGTCTCCTTATTAAATCTGGGCCAAAAAGTCCTGAATGAACAGCAGCGCCCCGCCCAGGGGGACGGTGTGGCGGCGCAGGACGCTCAGGTGCAAAAAGCTGGCGTCGTCCCCAAAGGGGCTGCCGGCACGGACGTATTCCCGGAGCTGGGGGAGCCAAGGTTCCAAGTACTCGGCCAGGAGGCCGCCGAGGACAACTTCGCAGTCCAGAATCATGCGGATGCTGTTGACGCCGGCGGCGAGGTGGCGGAGCAGGTCGTGCCAGAGGGCCTCATATTCCCGGTTCCCCTGGGCCAGAGCGGCAAAAAATTCGTCCGGCGTGATTCCCAGGTTGTCGCTGATGCGCCGCGCGGAGCAGTAGGCCTCCAGGCAGCCCAGCCGCCCACAGCTGCATTTAAGGCCGCCCGGTTCGACGCACATGTGCCCGAACTCGCCGCTGCGGCGGTTGTCTCCGCCGTAGGCCCTGCCCTCCAGCAGCACCGCGCCGCCCACGCCGTTTTCCAGGGAGAGATAGGCCATGTTCTTTTGCTCGCTGCGCATGAACCACTCGGCGTAGCCGCCGCAGGCGGCGTCGTTCTCAATAGAAAAGGGATAGGGCAGGGAGGCCGTCAGTTCGCCGAGGGCGATATTTTGCAATTGGAGGGTGGGGGCGTAGACGATTCGGCTGTTGTCGGCGGAGATGATACCGGGCAGGGTGATGCCCACCCCCAATAGCTTGGCGCGGTCCAGGCCGTTCGCGTCGAGGAAGGCGTCCAGCTCCTCGCGGAGGAAGTCTCCGTAGCCGGTGAAGCGTTCGCTCAGCTCGTGCCGGATGCTGCGCGAGGCCAGCTCGTGGAGCCGGAGGTCGGCTGCGACAAAGCGAATCCGGTCCTCGGTGATGGACGCCCCGACGGCGAAGCGGGCGCCGTCCACCGCAGACAGCCCCGCCGCCCTGCGTCCGCCGGTGGAGCGCTGCGCGCCGGAATAGGCCACCAGGCCGTCCTCCACCAGCTCGGCCAGGTGCTGGTAGATGGTGGGCAGGCTGAGGCCAAGATCACGCGCCAGCGACTGCTTGGTGCAGATGCCGGACGCGCGGTAGATGTGATGGTATATGCTGTTATGGGTTTTCCGGCGGCGCTCGTTGGCGGCGGTTTCCGGCGTCATGGCGTTCCCTCCTGTTCTAAGTTCTCATTCTATACATAAATAAGGTATTAGTCAAATAGTTTTATGAAATCACTTTTAATTAGTTTTGCCATTTCTGGGCGAAATGTCCAGGGCTACGCATGTTCTGCCAGAAGTCCTAAACATAATATACAAAATAGGACAAGAAAACTTGTGGGTATCCACGAATCTGCGGGCGGACGGTAAAAAAGCATTGACTTTTGTGAAATAACTTTATAATATCTATTTGCAGATGCGGGGCGGACCGCTTCGCGATCGAATTCATTTGATAAGGAGAAGACCGTATGAAAAAGTTTCTTGCACTTGCTCTCGCGCTGACCCTGTGCCTGGCGATGGTTGCCTGCGGCAGCAAGCCCGCCGACACCAAGACCCCCGAGCCCACCCCGTCCACCGAGCCCGCTGCGGAGCCGGCTACCGAACCCGCCGCCGAGCCCACTGAGCCCGCTGCGGAGCCCACCGAACCCGCCGAGGAGCCCGCCGCTCCCGCCGAGGGCAGCAATAAGGTCGGCGTCGCGATGCCCACCAAGGATTTGCAGCGCTGGAACCAGGACGGCTCCAACATGAAGGAACAGCTCGAAGCCGCCGGTTACGAGGTTGACCTTCAGTACGCTGGCAACGACATTCAGACCCAAGTTTCCCAGGTTGAGAACATGATTTCCAACGGCTGCAAGGTGCTGGTCATCGCCTCCATCGACGGCGACTCCATGGGCACCGTCGCCGCCCAGGCCAAGGAGGCCGGCATCCCCATCATCGCCTATGACCGCCTGATTATGAACACCGACGCTATCAGCTACTACGCCACCTTCGACAACTGGGACGTGGGCGTGAAGCAGGGCGAGTTCATCGTTGAGGCGCTGGACCTCGACAATGCCGAAGGCCCCTTCAACATTGAGTACATCACCGGCGATCCCGGCGACAACAACATCAACTTCTTCTTTGACGGCGCGATCAGCGTTCTCCAGCCCTACATCGACGCCGGCAAGCTGGTCTGCCCGTCCGGCCAGACCGAGAAGGCCGCCGTCGCCACCGCCAACTGGGCGACCGACGCGGCGCAGTCCCGTTTTGAGAACATCCTGAGCAGCTACTATGCCGACGGCACCCAGCTGGACGCGGTGCTCGCTTCCAACGACTCCACCGCTCTGGGCGTCGCCAACGCGCTGGCCTCCTCCTACAGCGGCGAGTATCCCGTCCTGACCGGTCAGGACTGCGACATCGCCAGCACTAAGAACATGATTAACGGCAAGCAGTCCATGTCCATTTTCAAGGATACCCGCGATCTGGCCGCCAAGACCGTTGAGATGGTGGACGCTCTGATGAAGGGCTCCGAGCCTCCCGTCAACGACACCGAGACCTACGACAACGGCACCGGCGTGATCCCCAGCTATCTGTGCGAGCCCAAGGCCTGCACCGTGGACAACTACAAGGAGCTGCTGATCGACTCCGGCTATTACACCGAGGACGACCTGAAGTAATTCCTCCCGAACACGCAATCATCGGCCAAGGTAGGTCTCCTGCCTTGGCCGATACTAAATCCCGTTTAAATTTTTAGATATGGAGGGGATACCTTGTCGGAAAATATACTGGAAATGCAACACATCACCAAGCTCTTTCCCGGCGTCCGGGCGCTGGACGACGTGAATTTGCAGGTGAAAAAGGGCAGTATCCACGCGCTGGTGGGAGAGAACGGCGCGGGGAAGTCCACCCTGATGAACGTCCTCAGCGGCACCTATCCCTACGGGTCATACACCGGCGACATCATCTATGAGGGCGAGGTGTGCCGGTTCTCCCAGATCAAGGACAGCGAAGCCAAGGGCATCGTCATCATCCATCAGGAGCTGGCGCTGATTCCCTACATGACCATCGGGGAGAACATGTTTTTGGGGAACGAGCGGGGCCGGGCCTTCAACATTGATTGGAGCACGACCTACGCGGAGGCGGACCGGCATTTGAAGACGGTGGGCCTGACCGAGTCCTCCCGGACGCTGATTCGGAACATCGGCGTGGGCAAGCAGCAGATGGTGGAAATCGCCAAGGCGCTGGCCAAGAACGCCCGGCTTCTGATTCTGGACGAACCCACCTCGTCCCTCAATGAGTCGGATTCCAAGGCGCTGCTTGATTTGCTGCTTCGTTTCAAGGAAGAGGGCATGACCTCCATTATCATTTCCCATAAGCTCAACGAGGTTGCGTACGTCGCCGACGATATCACCGTCATTCGGGACGGCAAGACTATTGAGACGATGCACAAGGGAACCGACGATATCTCCGAGGACCGGATTATCCGGGGCATGGTGGGCCGCGAAATATCCGACCGCTTCCCCAAGCGGGAAGGGGTGGAGATCGGCGAGGTCGCCATGGAGGTCAGCGATTGGAACGTATTCCACCCGCTCTACCGGGAGAAAAAGGTGGTGGACGGCGTCTCGCTCCAGGTGCGGCGCGGCGAGGTGGTGGGCATCTCGGGCCTGATGGGCGCGGGGCGGACCGAGCTTGCGATGAGCATTTTCGGCCACAGCTACGGCGCGAACATCTCCGGCGAGCTGAAGCTGAACGGCCGGGCCGTCAAGCTCAACTCGGTCCACGACGCCATTCAGCACGGCATGGCCTATGTGACGGAGGACCGGAAGGTCAACGGTCTGATCTTGTCCAACCCCATTCGGGTGAACACTACGCTGGCAAATCTGCCGGGGGTGTCCGCCGGCATCGTCATCGACCCGGACAAGGAGTACGCCGTCGCCGACGACTACCGCAAAAAGCTGAACACCAAATGCACCGGCGTGGAGCAGAAGGTGGGCAATCTGTCGGGCGGCAACCAGCAGAAGGTGCTGCTGGCCAAGTGGATGTTTGCCGACCCGGACATTCTGATTTTGGACGAACCGACCCGCGGCATTGACGTGGGCGCGAAATATGAGATATACTGTATTATCAACGATCTGGTGGCGGCGGGCAAGTCGGTGGTCATGATCTCCTCCGAGCTGCCCGAGGTTTTGGGTATGAGCGACCGGATTTACGTGATGAACGAGGGGCGGATTGTGGGCGAGTTCCAACAGGCGGACGCCTCGCAGGAGAAAATTATGGCCTGCATCCTCAGCGCAAGCAACCATTAGGAAAGGAGCCATCGAAACCTATGTCAACCAAAACAAAGATTCTCAATTGGGTCCAGAAATACACGATGATTATCATCCTGCTGCTGGTGCTGAGCTTCTTCGCGTTTAAGACAGGCGGCAAGATTCTCCTGCCGCAGAACATCACCAACATCATCGCGCAAAACGCTTATGTGTTTGTCCTGGCGACCGGTATGCTGCTGTGCATCCTGACCGGCGGCAACATCGACCTTTCGGTGGGCAGCGTCGTCTGCTTCGTCGGCGCGCTGGGCGCGGTATTCCTGGACAAGGGCATGAGCATGGGGCTGGCAATCCTTGTGATGCTGGCCATTGGCCTGGTCATCGGCGCCTGGCAGGCGTTCTGGATCGCCTACGTCCGCGTGCCGCCCTTTATCACGACGCTGTCCGGCATGCTGGTCTTCCGGGGCCTGTCCAATGTTGTGCTGGAGGGACAGACCCTTTCGGTCACCCATGAGACTTTCGTGCGTATTTTCGGCGGCGGCGCGGACTGCTACGTCCCCGACCTCCTCGGCGGCGGGGGCGTCAACATGCTCTGTCTGGTCGTGGGCGCGCTGGCCTGCCTGCTCTATCTGTTTTTCACCTTCAAGAGCCGGATGTCCCGCGTCAAAAAGGGCTATGAGGTGGAGGCGGTTTACAACACCCTCATCAAGTCGGTCCTGATCGTCGCCGTGATTCTCTTCTTCACCGTCAAGCTGAGCCAGTACAAGGGAATCCCCACCTCGCTGATCTGGGTGGCGCTGGTCATTCTGGTCTATGCCTACATCACCTCCAAAACCACCATCGGACGGCACTTTTACGCCGTCGGCGGCAACGAGAAAGCGACTAAGCTGTCCGGCATCAACACCGACCGGGTCTATTTCATCGCCTACACCAACATGGGCTTTCTCTCCGCCCTGGCCGGCATGCTGACCATCGCGCGTATGACCTCGGCCCAGCCTACCTATGGGCAGAACTATGAGATGGACGCCATCGGCTCCTGCTTTATCGGCGGCGCTTCGGCTTACGGCGGCGTGGGCACCGTACCCGGCGTCATCATCGGCGCGGTGCTGATGGGCGTGATTAACATCGGCATGAGCATCATGGGTGTGGACGCCAACTACCAGCGTGTGGTCAAGGGTCTGGTTCTTCTGGCGGCGGTCATCTTTGACGTCGTCTCCAAACGTGAAAAGGGTTAAACGCGTTTTCCCTGCGTTCTGAAATGGAGGTATTGAACATGAAAAACTGTTCCAACTGCGGCAAACCGTTGGAGGATGGCGCGGCGTTGTGCGAGTCCTGCGGCGCGGTCGCGCTGGAATCGCCGTCCGCCGGCAATCAGACAACCTGTCCCCACTGCGGCAAAGCGCTCTACGCAAACGCCCGGTTCTGCCCCAACTGCGGCAAGGAACTATCCGAGGCTTCCTCGCCCGCGCAAAAAATCCCGGCGTCTGAAAACAAGCGCCGCTTGATCTTCGGCGGTGCCGCCGCCGCAGTCCTGGTTCTTCTGGCGGTGGTCATCTTCGCCAAGGTAATCCCCTCGCTGACCGGCGGCAAGCCCGCCGCCCAGCCCGCCGCCCAGTTTGTGTCCTACCAGAAGGATTTGCTCGCGGAGCAAGCGCTCTCCTCTCTGGAGCGGACCATGGATATCTACGGCGCGGGTTCTTTTTCCACCGATATGACGGTTACCGTCTCGGTGGACAACGACGAGCTCAACCACTTTTTGACCGATTCCTCCCTGCTGATGAAGCTGGATTTGAAGCCGGACAGCCTGGTGGCCAACGGGGAGTTCACGCTCATGGGCAGTTCGCTGTTCACCGGCGACTTCCTCTATGATAAGGGCACGCTGGAATTTGCGCTGCCCGATCTGAACGATTCCTGTTATGTGATGGACCTGTCCAAACTGGCGTCCCGGCTGGGCGGCATGGATGTGGACCTGAGCGTCCTCAAGCTGCCCGAGTTTTCCGGTAAGGATTGGCGAACCCTGGCGGAAACCTATTTGGACCTGGTCTGCACGGCGGTTACCGAGGAGAGCGTCGAGATGGAAAAGGACGTCCGCTTTACCCTGACCGAGCTGGGCGGCTCCTATACTGGTACGACCTACACCTTCACCCCCCGGGCGGAGGACGTGGAGGCCATGCTCATAAAGCTGGCCGGTCAGTTGGAAGGAGATAAGACCCTGCGCAAGCTGATCTTGGAGCTGGTCAATCCCAGCATGCTCAGCGCGGCTTTCGGCATGGACGTCTTCGACAGCGCCGACTTTGAAGAAGAGCTGGACGAGGGGCTGACCGAGCTGGCCGAAGAGCTGCGGGACAACGCCGCCGACATCGGCGAGGCGGCGGAGGAAGCGTTCACCTGGACCCTGTATGTGGAGGGGAAGGAAGTCCGCATGATTCGGATTACCGACCACTACGCGGAAGAGGACCTGGTGGTTGAATGCAGCGGGACCGAAGCGGAGGGCCTCTCCACGGCGTTTTATGTTGACAGCGGCGATTCCGATTACCGGCCATTCACCGTCCTTAGCACCTATACCAAAAAGGGAAAGGCATACACCGGCGAGATTTCCTTCACGTCCCCACACGACGGAACCATCGACTGCTCCTACGACATTGACACCGGCAAGCAGTCCGTGCTGGGGATTCCCTACGGAACCTACGACGTGGACGTCTCCCATGACGATATCTCCATTAAACTGGAAGTGGCCGACGGAAGCGAGGGCGGCACCGACCATATCCTGACACTCCGGGGCAACGAGTATGTCTTTGACGACTTTAGCCGTATGGATATCACCGTCAACACCACCGCGAAGAGTTCGGCAAAAAGGCCCAGCGGCACAACGGTGGATATTACCGGCTACAGCGACGAAGAATATGACGAGCTTTTTGAGGAGCTGGGCACAGCCTTCTACCAAGATCTGATGGAGAAGGTGGAGCCGCTTGTGGGTTAATCCCGTTTTCAATCTTGACACATCTTACATGACACTGTAAATTTTTAAAGGAGAACTGTTTTATGCTTACCAATATTCCCGAAGTGAAACTCGGCATCATCGCGGTCTCCCGCGACTGCTTTATCATCTCTCTGTCCGAGAGCCGCCGCGCCGCCATCGTCAAGGCCTGCCAGGCGCAAAAGCTCGACATCTACGCGTGCCAGACGACCGTTGAAAACGAGCTGGACATGGTCAAGGCGGTGGACGAGGTCAAAGCCGCCGGGTGCAACGCGCTGGTCGTCTTCCTGGGCAACTTCGGCCCCGAGACCCCCGAAACCCTCATCGCCAAAAACTTTGACGGCCCCTGCATGTTCGTGGCCGCCGCCGAGGGAGACGGCGACCTCATCAACGGACGCGGCGACGCCTACTGCGGCATGCTCAACTGCTCCTACAACCTGGGTATGCGCCATCTGCAGGGCTATATCCCCGAGTACCCCGTGGGCACCGCCGAGGACATCGCTAAGATGATCGCCGATTTCAAGCCCATCGCCTGCGCCCTGATCGGCCTGTCCAGCCTGAAGATCATCACCTTCGGCCCCCGGCCCCAGGACTTTTTCGCCTGCAACGCCCCCATCAAGGGCCTGTACGAGCTGGGCGTCGAGATTGAGGAAAACTCCGAGCTGGATTTGCTGGTCTCCTACAAGGCCCATGCCGGCGACAAGCGCATTCCCGCCGTCTGCGACGACATGGCCAAGGAGATGGGCGAGGGAAAATTCTATCCCGAAATGCTCGAGCGCATGGCGCAGTTTGAGCTGACGCTGCTGGACTGGGCCGAGCAGCACAAGGGCAGCCGGAAGTACGTGGCCTTTGCCGACAAGTGCTGGCCCGCCTTCCCCGAGGCCTTCGGCTTCGAACCCTGCTATGTCAACTCCCGTCTGGTAAGCCGGGGCATTCCGGTTGCCTGCGAGGTCGATGTGTACGGCGCGCTGAGCGAATATATCGGCCTGTGCGTCTCGGGCGACGCCGTGACGCTGCTCGACATCAACAACTCCGTCCCCGCCTCCCTCTATGAGAAAGACATCAAGGGCAAGTTTGACTATTCCCTGACCGACACCTTCATGGGCTTCCACTGCGGCAACACCCCGTCCTGCAAGCTGTGCGCCGACCGGGCGGTGAAATATCAGCTCATTCAGCACCGGCTGCTCGAGCCCAAGGATTCCGAGCCCGACTTCACCAGAGGCACCCTGGAGGGCGACATCGCCGCCAGCGACATCACCTTCTACCGCCTCCAGTGCGACAGCGAGGGGCAGCTCCGCGCTTATATCGCCCAGGGCGAGGTTCTGCCCGTGGCGACCTGCTCCTTCGGCGGCATCGGCGTATTCGCCATTCCGGAGATGGGCCGGTTCTACCGCCATGTGCTGATTCAGAAGCGTTATCCGCACCACGGCGCGGTCGCCTTCGGCCACTACGGAAAGTTCTTGTTCGAGGTCTTCAAGTTCCTGGGCGTCTCTGACATCGCCTACAATCAGCCCAAGTCCCTGCCCTATCCCACCGAGAATCCGTTCGCGTAATCAAAACAGGAAGCCCGCCGGTCCAGCCGGCGGGTTTCGCTCTATATTGACAGGTTAGGCCGGGCGGTGCTAGAATGGGTAAAAAGATAAGGGAGGCTACGAGACGTGAAGGGTCTGATTGCAGATTTGCACATGCACACCATCGCCAGCGGCCACGCCTATGGCACCATTCGGGAAATGGCCCAGGCGGCGGCTGAGCGGGGACTTCGGCTCATCGGACTGAGCGAACATGCGCCGGGCATTCCCGGGACGGTCCATCCGTTTTATTATCTGAATTTGCAGGTGATTCCGCGGGAACTGTACGGGGTGGAAATTGTGCACGGGTCGGAGATCAACGTCCTGCCGGGCGGCGAGCTGTCGCTGGAGCAGCGGTATATCGACCGGCTGGATTACGCCATCATCGGCGTTCACACCCCCTGCTATCAGGACAGGGGACGGGAAGACAACACCCGCGATGTAATCCGGTGCATGGAAAATCCAAAGGTGCGCTTTGTCTCCCATCCGGACGATAGCCGGCTGCCGTTGGACTACGCGCTGCTCGCCCAGGGCGCGCGGGCGCATGGGGTGGCTCTGGAGGTCAACAACACCTCCCTGGCCCGGAACATCCGACGGGGCTGCCGGGACAATTACCGGGCGATGCTGGCCGAATGCCAGCGCTACGGCGTTCCCATTGTGGTCAACTCCGACGCGCACGATCCCAGCTGGGTGGGGGAGACGAGCGAGGCGTGCCGGTTTTTGGAGGAGATGGGCTTTGACGAAGCGCTGATTCTGAACAACGATATCGACAAGGTGAAGGCATTCCTCCTCGGCGAGCGGGAGGGGACCGGATAGCGGCCCGTCTTTCGATCCGGTCACCTTAATTTTTGTAAATTCCTTGCAAATTTTCTGCAAATGCGTTATTCTAATATGTACAGAATATCAGAGGAAGGCAGGGAGCGCGTATGGAACAGGAACACATCATTGAGATGCTCCATATCACCAAGGAATTTCCCGGCATCATTGCCAACGACGACGTGACCCTCCGGCTTCGCAAGGGCGAAATTCACGCGCTACTGGGGGAAAACGGCGCGGGCAAGTCCACCCTTATGAGCGTCCTTTTCGGCCTCTACCAGCCGGAAAAGGGAGAAATCCGCAAGAACGGACAGCCGGTCAGCATCAAAAACCCCAACGACGCCACCGCCCTTGGTATCGGGATGGTGCACCAGCATTTCAAGCTGATCGAGGTTTTCACGGTGCTGGACAACATCGTCCTCGGCGCGGAAACCACCAAGCTGGGCTTTTTGCAGAAACGGGAGGCCCGAAAAAAGGTGGAGGCGCTCTCCGAACGTTACGGCCTCAAGGTGGACCTGGACGCCAAGGTGGAGGACATCACCGTCGGGATGCAGCAGCGGGTGGAAATCCTCAAAATGCTCTACCGCGACAATGAGATCCTCATTTTCGACGAGCCCACCGCCGTCCTCACCCCGCAGGAGATCGACGAGCTGATGGCGACGATGAAGGAGTTCGCCAGGGAGGGTAAATCCATCCTGTTCATCTCCCACAAGCTCAACGAAATCATGGAGGTGTCCGACCGGGTCACCGTCCTGCGCAAGGGACGTCATGTGAGTACGGTGGACACCAAGGACGTGGACAAGCAGACCCTGTCCGGCATGATGGTGGGCCGCCCCGTACAGCTCGAAATTCAGAAGGAGCCGGCCAAGCCGGGCGAGGTGATCCTGGAATTGTCTCATTTTACTGTCCCGTCCAGGGACCGGCGCCACCGGGACAGCGTCCGGGACGTCAATCTTCAAATCCGGGCCGGGGAAATCGTCTGCATCGCCGGGATTGACGGAAACGGGCAGACCGAGTTTGTCTACGGCCTGACCGGCCTGGAACGGTCCACGGGACGGATTACCCTTTGTGGCAAGGACGTCTCCAACGCCGGCATCCGGGCGCGGGGCGCGGATATGAGCCATATCCCGGAGGACCGGCACAAGCATGGACTGGTGCTCGACTTCACCCTGGAACAGAACATGGTCCTCCAACGCTTCCGCGGCGCACCCTTCCAAAAGGCGGGGTTCATCGACAACCGGGCGGTCCGCGGCTATGCCGAAAAATTGATCGGGCAGTTTGACGTTCGCTCCGGACAGGGGCCGGTTACGGTCGCCCGCAGTATGTCGGGCGGCAACCAGCAAAAGGCCATCATCGCCCGCGAGCTGGACCGGGACAAGGCCCTCGTGGTGGCCGTTCAGCCAACGCGTGGCCTGGACGTGGGCGCGATTGAGTATATCCACAGTCAGCTGGTCCAGGAGCGGGACGCGGGCAAGGCCATTTTGCTGGTCTCGCTTGAGCTGGACGAGGTCATGAGTCTGTCAGACCGCATTCTGGTCATGTATGAGGGCGAAATCGTGGGCGAGCTGGACCCGAAACAGACCACCGTACAGGAGCTTGGCCTTTACATGGCCGGGGCCAAGCGCGGAACGGAAAGGGGGGAGACGGCGTGAAAAACAGTCTGCTGCACAAGGACGGCGTCCGCGCCGCCTTTGCCGCCATTGTGTCCATCCTCATCGGCCTGGCGGCGGGCAGCGTCCTGGTCCTCATCATGGGTCTGACCAACGACACCCTGGGGCTCAGCGGTGCGCTGGACGGGATGCGCTTGATTTTCGGCGGCCTCTTCGCCACCGGCCGCAACGCCTCGGGCGGGCTGACCTTCGGCTTCAACCCGGCCAGCATGGGCAATATGCTCTTCCGGGCGACCCCGCTGATTCTCACCGGCCTTTCGGTGGCCGTGGCCTACAAGACCGGCCTGTTCAACATCGGCGCACCGGGGCAGTATCTGATGGGCACCGCCGCGACGCTGGTCATCGCCCTGGGGATCCCCACCTCGGTCGTGCCCGCGCCGCTGCTCTGGCTGCTGGCCTTCGTGGGCGGCGTTTTGGCTGGGGCGCTCTGGGGCTGCCTGCCGGGCCTGCTGAAGGCTTTCCTCAACATCAATGAGGTGTTGGCCTGCATCATGACCAACTGGATTTCCGCCAATCTGGTGACCTGGATTTTTGACAAGAGCCAGTTCTGCAATATGGTGGAGAACACCAAAACCGGCTATATCTACAAGACCACATACGGACTGACCCGGGCGGCCGACGGCGCGGGGGTCTTCACCGACGCGGCGGGCGCGTCGTGGACCTACGTGGACGGAGCCGGCGTGGCAACCGGCAAGCTGGGGCTGGACAAGCTCTTCCCCGGCTCCCAGGTCAACGGCGGTATCCTGATCGCCATTGTCATTGCCGTCGCCGTCTATATTCTAATGACCAAGACCACCCTGGGCTATCAGCTCAAGGCCTGCGGCGCGAACCGTCACGCCGCCCGTTACGCCGGCATCAGTGACAGGCGGAACATCGTCCTCTCCATGGCCATCGCGGGCGCGCTGGCCGGGGCCGCCGCCTCCCTCTACTACCTGTCGGGCAACACCGAGTTCTATTGGACCTCGGCCTATCAAAGCCTCCCCGCCGCCGGCTTCAACGGCATCCCCGTCGCCCTGCTGGCCGCCAACCATCCCATCGCGGTGATCTTTACCGGAATGTTTATGTCCATGCTCAACATTGTGGGGCTGCAAATGAAGAATTTGACGGCCTATAACGAATATATCGCGGACGTGATCGTAGCGGTCATCGTCTACCTGAGCGCGTTTTCACTGGTAATCAAGCTGTTTCTTGGCCGTCTGCCGGCCCATAAGGCCGGCGCGGGACATGTTTCGTCCGGCGGGGAAACGCCGCCGGCTCAGCCGGAGAAAGGAGGCGAAGAGACATGACCTTCCTCATTCAGCAGACCCTCCTTTACACTGTCCCGCTGATGATCGTTGCCCTGGCCGGCGTGTTCGCCGAGCGCAGCGGCATTATCAACCTGGCCTTGGAGGGCATCATGATTTTCGGGGCCTTCGTTGGCGTGCTCTTCGTGCGCATAGTCCAGCCCCTCGAGGTCTTCGCCGCCGCCAAGGCCGCCGGGGACTGGGTAACCCTTCAGGGATTGGAATTGCTGGCGATGCTGGTTTCCGCCGCGCTGGGCGCGATCTTTTCCCTGCTCCTCTCCTTCGCCTCGGTCAACCTGCGGGCCGACCAGACCATCGGCGGAACGGCGCTCAATCTGCTGGCCCCCGCGCTGGTCCTCTTCCTCATCCGCATCCTCGCCGGGCAGAACACCCTGCTCATTGACGGCGACGCGGCCAGCTGGTTCATGCTCAAAAACAGCCTCTTCGGCATGGGACGCACCGAAAAAGGCGGCTTCCTGTGGGAGACCTTTGTCAATAAGAGCTATATCGCCACCTATGTCTGCATCCTGATTTTCGCTGTGCTGTCGGTCCTGCTGTACAAGACCCGTTTCGGCCTGCGGCTGCGCTCCTGCGGCGAGAACCCCCAGGCCGCCGACTCCCTGGGCATCAACGTCTACCGGATGCGTTACGCCGGGACCACCATTTCCGGCGCGCTGGCCGGGCTGGGCGGCTTCGTCTACGCCCTGACCACCGCCAACTGCGCCTCCACCGGCGATGTGGCCGGGTTCGGCTTCCTGGCGCTGGCCGTCATGATCTTCGGCAACTGGAAGCCGCTGAACATCGCCGGGGCATCCCTGCTCTTTGGCCTGTTCAAGTGCGTCGCCGCCTCTTACACCAGCCTCGACGTCAACGGCGACGGCGTCTTCCTGCTGGCCGAGCTGGGCGTCAGCCCCCACCTCTATCGGATGCTGCCCTATCTCATCACGCTGATCGTCCTGGCCTTTACCTCCAAGCGCTCCCGCGCGCCCAAGGCCGAGGGCATTCCCTACGACAAAGGACAGCGGTAGGGAGGACAAATGGCAAAACTGTATTTTCGCTATGGGGTTATGGGGTCCAGCAAGACCGCCAACGCCCTGATGGTCCGTTACAACTACGAGGAGCGCGGGCAGGAGGCGTTGCTGGTCAAGCCGACGGTGGACCAGCGGGACGGGGCGCGGTTTGTCGCCTCCCGGGCGGGGCTCAGCCATCCCTGTATTTACTTTTCCGATCTTCAGGCCATGACCGACGGAGAGATCAAACGCTACGCCTGTATCATTGTGGACGAGGCGCAATTTCTCACGAAGGAGGAGGTCCAATACCTCACCCATCTGGTGGACGACGTCAACGTGCCGGTGATCTGCTACGGCCTGCGGGCCGATTTCCGAGGGAGTTTCTTTCCCGGGTCGCAGGAGCTGATGGCCTGTGCCGACATCATTGAGGAGATCAAAACCATCTGCTGGTGCGGAAAAAAAGCCACCTGCAACGCCCGGCTGGACGCGGCGGGCCGCGTCACAAAAATGGGCGAACAGGTGATGCTGGGTACCAACGACCGCTATATCGCCCTCTGCCGCAAGCATTGGAAAGAGGGCAGGCTGTCGCCGGACGAGTAAAGGAGAGAGTACGATTTGGAAACCATCATCATCGGCATCGCGGGGGGCACCGGGTCCGGGAAGACCACCCTGACCGCCATTCTCAAGGAACGGTTTGGGAAGGATATCTCGGTGGTCTATCACGACAACTACTATAAGCGGCTCACCCATCTCCCCTTTGAGGAACGCTGCAAGGTCAACTATGACCATCCGGACGCCTTCGAGACCGGGCTGCTGATTCGGGATTTGGAGGCCTTGCGGCGCGGAGAGGCCATTCAATCCCCCACCTATGACTACACCGTCCACGACCGCTCGGATGTCACATTGGAAATCCTGCCCGCCAAGGCGGTGATTGTGGAGGGAATCCTGATTTTTGAGAACAAGGCCCTGCGGGATTTGATGGACATCAAGATTTTCGTAGACACCGACGCCGACGTTCGTATCCTCCGGCGTTTAACCCGCGATATGCAGGAGCGGGGGCGGAGCTTGGAGTCCATCATCGAACAGTATTTGACCACCGTTAAGCCCATGCACGAGGCCTTTGTGGAGCCCTCTAAAAAGTATGCGGATATTATCGTCCCCACCGGCGGAAGGAACGCCGTGGCGCAGGATATGATCGTGGAGCGGATCCGGCGGCATATGGAAACTTAGAACCTGTATTCATAACCGGGGAATGCCGGATTGCCGGGGGATTTTGCCGCCCCGCAGGGCAAAAAATCGCGGGAATACTTTGTGTATTTAAAGATTTTTTAACGCCGCGGGACGGAAAAAGTCCCCGCAAGACGGTGTTCAACGGTTGTGAATACAGGTTCTTAAAGGATATGGTATCAAAGTCAGCCGGAAAACGCAGGCGATTGGATGTCAATCCATTTCAAGGTGGATGCCCGGGTAGATCGTTACCCGGGCATCCACTTTTTGAGCGAGCGCCGCCGTCAGATCGTCTGCGCCTTTTATATTCCAACCTAAAACCGCGTGTTTATGGATTTGTCAAGTCTGGGTTTTTCGCTTATTGGCCAGCTAAGTTTCAATCCTCGTCCGGCACTGGAATATGAAAACCAAAGCGGTCTAAGACAATGAGAGCTGACTCAATATAGTCAAAAACGTCGATAGGCGCGCTCTTATCAACAATATTATGTGCAATTTCCTGAAACACTAGGTTATTTATATATTTTTCATTATCTTTCAACGTGCGTAAAAAATAAACCAAAACACCGGCGAAAATCCTCCCATGCCAAACGTGGCATGAGAGGATTTTTTACAATCATTCCTTGGACGAATCATCGCTCTCCCGCCCAAAGAACAGCATAGCGAGCGCCACTGCGGTCACGCCGCCCACCAGCTTGCCGACAATCATAGGGGTGAGCAGCTCCGGCGCGAATCCGGCGGTAAAGCCCAGATGGTCGCCAAACACAAACGACCCGGACACGGCAAAGGCGACGTTGAGCAGCTTCCCCCGGCGGTCCATGTCCTTCATCATCCCAAACATCGGGATATTGTTGGCCAGGGTGGCGACCATGCCGGCCGCCGCCGCGTCGTTCATCCCCAAGAGGCCGCCCAGCTTCATCAGCGGCTTTCGAAAGATTTTGGTAATGGCATACACCAGCGGGAAGGCGCCCGCCAACACAATGGCGATGTCGCCCACCACCTGGACCCCTTCGGAAAGGGGAGCCATACCGGGAATCGCGGTCAGCCCGGTCAGCTTTTCCACAATTCCGGCGGCCAGCCCGACCGTGATAACAATCAGTACAATGTGTCCAAAGACCGAAAAGCCCCGAATCATGCCCCGTTCGAACTTCCACAGTCCCAGCGCAATGAGCAGGGCGAAGATCACGATGGGAATCAGATTCCGAATCGTCATCATCAGCGGGAACCCCGCCACGAGTCCGCCCACAAAGCACCCGATGGGCACCGTCACCACGCCGGCCAGGACTCCCTTGGCGAGGAAGGGCCGGTCTTCATCCCGGATGATGCCCAGCGCCACCGGAATGGTGAACACAATGGTGGGCCCCAGCATACTGCCCACAATAATGCCGCTAAAAAGCCCGGCCTCACTGGTTTCGGCCAGCTCCTTTGCCAGCGGCGCGCCGCCCATGTCGCAGGCCAGAATGGACCCGGCGAACATGGCGGGGTCGGCCCCGAACACCCGGAAGACCGGCCCCAGCACCGGGCGCAGCACATTGGCGAGCACCGGGGCCAGGCAGATGATGCCGATCATGGCGAGGGCCAGCGAACCCATCGCCTGGATGCCCTCCTCAAACTGCGCCGACAGGCCGAACCGCCCGCCAAAAATGCGGTCCAGCGCGCCCAGGACCATAAAGGCCGTCATAATATAGACGATAATCTCATTGACCGACATGGCCTTCCTCCTCCTCCATCGAGTCCACAATGCCGACAATGGCGGCGTCGGCCGGTGCGCCGGGGGCCTCGATTCTGGCCGCCGAACCGAAGGCGAGCAAAACCTGTTCGCCCACCCCTGCCCCCACCAGGTCGGCGGCGACAATCAGCCTCCCGTCCATGCGCACCAGCAGCAGCGGCTGCCCACGCAGGCCAGGACTTTTTTTCGTGGCCCACACCGACCCGGCCACCGTCCCCAATCTCATATGCCGCCTCCGTTCAGCAGCTCCCGCGCCAGCGGGGTGAGCACCGCCCCCTCGGGAGGCCGCCGCCCCTGCCGCAGCAAATCCCGCGCCTGTTCCGCCGTCACCAGCCGCCGTCCCTGGCTCGGGCCGTAAAAGCGGACCCCGAGCTGCTTAAGCCCGCGCTCCGCCGCCTGTAGCTTGGCCCAGAGGGGCCGGTTGGCGGTGGCGGCGTGGGCGCGGTGGCGCAGGCCCGGCTCCCAAAGGAAAACCGGCTTCCCCTCCAGCAGCGCCGCCAGGACGCGGGAGTCGGAGAAATGCAGCAGCTCCCCCGGCTCCAGCGAGCCGATGACCACCGCGTCATAGGGGGGCGCGCCGGTAAACCGGTAGCCCAGCGAATCGCCCGGCGCGTCCCCCGTGAGCAGGGCGGACGGCGCGCCGTCCAAACGGCGGAGCACCGCGTCCTCCACCCGGCGGGCCAGGGCTTCATCCATGGACGATCCTCCCCAGATCGCCCGGACGGAAGCCGCAGGCGTTGGCCTCGTCAAAATCCAGATGGGCGTAGGTGGCAAACTTGTCGCTGACCCGCACCGCCACGTCCTCGAAAATCAGAGGCCGCGCGGTCAGGCATTGCAGCCGCACCAAATCGCCGTGCTTGACGCCCTGCAGCTGGGCCGCCCGCGGGGTCATGTGAATGTGCCGCTTGGCCGCGACCAGGCCCCGGGCGAGGGTAACCTCGCCCCGATCGCCCCAAAGGCGGATGCCCGGCGTGTCCCGGATGTCGCCGCTGAGGCGGACGGAGACCTCCACGCCGAGGACGCGGGCGTCGGTCAGGGAGATTTCCACCTGGGACTCCGGACGCTCCGGTCCCAGGACGGCCACCCGGCTGAGGGAGCCTTTGGGTCCCACCACGGTAACCCGCTCCTCGCACAGGTACTGCCCCGGCTGGGAGAGATCCCGCTTGCGGGTCAGCTTGTGGCCGAAGAGGGCCAGCGCGTCGGCCTCGGTCAGATGGACGTGGCGCGCGGAGGCCTCCAATTCGACAAAAAGCCGCTCCATAATCGCGCCGCTCAGGCTGTCTATGCTGTTTGCCATACGCTCTCTCTTCCTTTACGAATATTTCCCGGCCTTCAGCTTGATTTCGATAATCCAGCACAGGCTGGACAGACGGTTGAGCGCCAGGATGATATCATCCCGCGCCGCCGCGCCGTTTTCCGCCCGGAAGGCCCGGTAGGCGGCCCGTTCGGTCTCCCGCACGGCGGTGCGCACCCGGTTGACCGCCAGCAGCGCCGCCGGGTCCCGCCAGGAGGGCATGAAATGTCCCTGGCCGTAATATTTTTCCGGGTAATGACTCCGTTCCCGCAGCTGGGCGGCGTCGAGGCCGAGCAGTTGAAACGCGCCCACCGGCTCCCCCAGCACGTCGGCCCGGATGAGGCTGCGCACGAAGCCGAGAATGTCCTCCAGCTCGTCCCGCAGGACGGGATAGTCCGCCGACGCCTGTTGGGCGAGCAAAATCTCGGCCTCCAGCGAGTCAATCCGCCCCCGGAACTCGATGCGGGGATGGTCTTTGAACACCAAAATATTTTCCCGCAGATGGGTCATATGCTCCGGCTTTTCCAAAAGCACCTCGCCGTCCAGCGTCTGGTAGTGCCGGGGCGGCCGCCGTTCGCCGGCGACCACCTCCACCCCCTCGCGCTCCAGCCAGTCGCGGGCCTTGGGGGTCAGCCGGTCAGAGGGGGACAGGTAAAACACCCGCCGCCCCTCCCGCACCCGGATCGACGCCCGGGCGTTTTCCTCGGTGAAGAGGGCCAACGGTTAGCCCTCCTGGGCGGGCACGCCGTTCTGCTGCTGGGGCAGGATGGCGTCCACCTCGGCGTGGGGACGGGGAATGACGTGGACCGACACCAGCTCGCCCACCTTCTCGGCCGCCGAGGCGCCCGCCTCGGTGGCCGACTTGACCGCGCCCACGTCGCCCCGGACCATCACCGTCACCAGGCCGCCGCCCACCTGGACGCGGCCCACCAGCTGTACATTGGCCGACTTGACCATCGCGTCGGCCGCCTCAATCGCGCCCACCAGACCCTTGGTCTCGATCATACCCAAAGCGTTTGTATTTGCCATGATAAAACCCACTCCTTATCAGCTAATTTTCTTTAAAATGCGTTCCACCAGCTCGTCCACCAGCTTGTCGTCCGCCGCCGGCATGGCGGTAGTATGCCCGCTCCCGGCGGCGATATCACGCACGCCCCAGGCGACGCGGCGAATGTTGATGAGGTCCATCGGCCCGATGTTGTTGGACGACGAGCTGCCGCCCACCGCGCCGCAGCCCAGCGTCAGGGCGGGGAAGAGATTGGTGGTCAGTCCCACGCCGCCCAGCGCCGCCGGGGTGTTGACCAGGAAGCGGGAGACCGGAATCCGTTCCCCAAACCGGCGGATGACCGCCTCGTCCTGCGCGTGGATGACGTAGGTGTGGCCGCTTCCCTCGTGGTGGAGAATTTCCTGGCTTTTTTTCAAAATGTGCTCCTCGTCCGGCTCGACAAAGAAGGCCAGAATGGGGCACAGCTTTTCCCGTGAATAGGGATGGGTGGGCCCGGCCTCATTCTCCCGGGCGACGAGCACCTTGGCGGTGTCGGGCACGCCGTCGAGGCCGGCCATTTTGGCGATCTGGGGCGCGCTCTTGCCCACGACGGCCACGTTGATGGACCCGTTGGGCTTGAACAGGAAGGCGGCCAACTTTGCCGCCTGGGTGCTGTCGAGAAAACAGCACCCCTGCCGTACCATCTCCTCCCGGACCCGGCCCTCCATCGCCGTCTCCACCACCACCGACTGCTCCGAGGCGCAGACGGTGCCGTTGTCAAAGGTTTTGGAGGCGATCAAATCGGAGACCGCCTTGGCGACGTCGGCAGTCCGGTGGATATAGGCCGGCCCGTTGCCCGCCCCGACGCCGATGGCCGGCTTGCCCGAGGAATAGGCCGCCTTGACCATGCCGGGGCCGCCGGTTGCCAGAATGAGCCGCACGGCGTCGTGTTTCATCAGCTCGTCCACCGCCGCCATGGTGGGGGTGGTCAGGGCGCTGATCGCTCCGTCGGGGCAGCCGGCGGTGCGGGCGGCGGCGCTGACGATCTCCACCGCCCGCAGGGTGCAGTGCGCCGCGCCCGGGTGGGGGGAGAAGACGATGGCGCTGCCCGCCTTCAGGCAGATCATGGCCTTGTAAATCACGGTAGAGGTGGGGTTGGTGGAGGGCACGATACCGGCCACCACCCCGACGGGGACGCCCACGTCGAGCAGCTTTTCCGCCGGATGCTCGGCGATGATGCCCACCGTCTTCTGATCGCGGATGGCTTCATAAACCCGTCCGGCGGCGAATTCATTTTTCTTGGTCTTGTCGGCCACGTTGCCGAAGCCGGTCTCGGTGCAGGCCAGCTCGGCCAGTTCCCGCGCGTGGGCCATGCCCGCCTCGGCGATGGCCTTCACAATGCGGTCGAGGCCCTCCTGACCCAGTCCGGCGAGCTTTCCGGCGGCCGCTTCGGCCTTGCAGGCCAGGTCGCGGGCCTCCTGCCGGGAGCGCAAGTCTTTGTCCAGTTCCATTCTATTAACCTCCCATGTCCAGGGGTGAATTTGCGACGCGGATGACCGCCTCGGCGAAGGCGTCGCAGGCCGCCTTGCAGGCGCTCTGCGCGCCGGTCAGCAGGCCGCCGGCGAAATTGGTTTCGCTGGGCGGGGGAAAGAGCTCGGTCAGCCGAACGTCGGCGGCTTTGAGGGCGGCGTCGAGGGCGACCACCGCCTCCACCGGCGGCGCGATGAGATAGGCCACCGCCTCGCCCCGGCCCACCTTGGCCAGCTTGGAGAGATAGGACCCGGCGCGGGAGACGGTGTGGGCGAGGTAGACGATATCCCCCTCTTCGTTGGCGGTGCGGAAGCCGACGCTATCCCGCAGAAATTCCGCCGCGCCCTGCAAGCCCGCCGTCACCTCAGACGGGTTGGGCCCGCCCAAAACGCCGATGACCTCGCCGGCCAGCTTAGTGGTGGCGTTGGGCGCGCCGGCGTAAAAGCTCTTGGCGTACACCACGTCCACCGCCGCCCGCTTGGTGGCCTCGTCGAGGGCGATATAGGTCGCGTCGTCCGAATCGGTGGAGATGAGGCCGACCGACTTGTATTCCGGCCCCAGCCCCAGCCCCCGCGCCAGCTCGGGGGAGAGGTTGGCAATGAGCCGCAGGGTCAGAATTTTGACGGGTACCCGATCGCCGGTCACGTCCCCACCTCCTGGCGGAAGGCGACGCCGGAGCATTTCCGCTTCAAAATCTCCAGCAGCAGCGAGGCGATGTGGGCCCCGGCCTCGACGGCGGGGGTGCCCTGCCGGTGAATGTTGGACACCACCGTCCGGGCCGACTCGGGCACGCCGATGCGGGGCTGATAGGTGATATAGGCCGACATGGACTCGGCGGTCACCAGTCCGGGCCGTTCGCCGACCAGCAGACAGACCAGCTCCGCGCCGGTGAGCGAGCCAATGTGGTCGGACGCGCCCACCCGGCAGAAGCGGACGAACAGGCTGTCCCCCAGCTCGGTCCCCGCCGCCCGCAGTCCCTGCCGGATGGCCTTGGCGCAGTCCATGGCGTTGGTCTCGATGGCGGTGGAGCTGAGGCCGTCGCCGATGACCAGGAGAATTTGGGGATTGGTCCCGCAGGTCTTTTGGATGATGTGCTGATTTTCCTCGTCAAAGCGGCGGCCCAGGTCGGGGCGGGTGAGATACTCGTCCTTGTCCTTGCACTTGGTCTGCACCGGGACCAGACCGTTTTGGGCGGCGAAGGTGTCGGGAATGTCGGAAAACACGCTGTCCTGTGCCGCCGCGTGGTCGGCCCGGAACCGCAGCATGGTCTCGGTGCGGTAACGCGCCCCGGCGCGGCCGAGGCCGATGCGGGCGGGGGTCCTGGCCTTGAGGGCGAGGTAGGCGTCCGGATTGACGGGGTTGTCCACCAGATACAGCTTGCGGAGGTCCACGCGGGTCAAATCGCCCGCCTCGGGTACGGCGGGGCGTACCGGCGCGTGGGCGGCTCCGTTCCCGGTCTGGGGCGGAACAGGGGCGCTCATGCCGCCCAGCATTTCGGCCACAAGGCCGCGCAGTTCTTCTCGGTTCATCTTGTCGCCCTCCCTTAGCTGAGCAGAATAGAGCCGTCTCCGGCCCTGGCGGTCAGCTTGCCGTTTTCAACGAAGCCCATGTCCTCCAGCCACTTCTGGAAGGGCGGGATGGCGGTCAGGCCGAAGAGCTCCCGCAGGGCCGCCGTCTCATGGAAGCCGGTGGTCTGATAGTTGAGCATGATGTCGTCGCCGTGGGGGATGCCCATGAAGTAGTTGCAGCCCGCGGCGGTCAGCAGCACGGCCAGGTCTTCGATGTCGTTCTGGTCGGTCTTCATATGGTTGGTGTAGCAGGCGTCGCAGCCCATCGGGATGCCGGTCAGCTTACCCATGAAATGGTCCTCCAGACCGGCGCGGATGACCTGCTTCGCGTTGTAAAGGTACTCCGGTCCAATGAATCCGACCACCGTGTTGACCAGGAAGGGCTGGAACTTCTTGGCGAAGCCGTAGCAGCGGGCCTCCATGGTCACCTGGTCCCAGCCATTGTGGGCCTCGCTGGACAGCTCCGAGCCCTGGCCGGTCTCAAAGTAGAGGACGTTGGGACCGACGGCGTTGCCCTCGGCGAGCATGAGCTGCCGCGCCTCCTCAAGGGTACTGGCGGTGAAGCCGAAGGCCTCGTTGCCCTTTTGACTCCCCGCGATGGACTGGAAGATCAGATCGGAGGGCGCGCCGCTGCGGATGGCCTGCATCTGGGTGGTCACGTGGGCCAGGACGCAGGTCTGGGTGGGAATCTCCCACCGGTTGCGGATTTCGTGGAACCGGTTGAGAATGCGCACCACGCTCTCCACGCTGTCGTCCACCGGGTTGAGACCCAGCACCGCGTCCCCCGCGCCGTAGGTCAAGCCCTCGAGCAGAGAGGCCATGATGCCGTCAGGGTCGTCGGTGGTGTGGTTGGGCTGAAGGCGGCAGGAGAGGGTGCCGGGCAGGCCGATGGTGGTGTTGCAGTGGGCGGTGACACGCATCTTGGCGGCGGTGTAGACCAGGTCAAGATTGCCCATCAGCTTTGCCACGGCGGCGACCATCTCAGAGGTCAGGCCCTGCCGGACGCGGGCGATGTCCGCCCCGGTGGTGGACTCCTTGAGCAGCCATTCGCGCAGCTCGGAGACCGTCCAGTTTTGAATCTCCCGGTAGATGCGCCGGTTGACCCCGTCCTGGATAATCCGGGTCACCTCGTCCTCCTCGTAGGGAACGGCGGGGTTTTCGTAGAGGTCGTGGAGGGTGAGACGGGAGAGGCAGGCCTTGGCCGCGACCCGTTCCTGGGCGTCGGCGGCGGCGATGCCGGCCAGATGGTCGCCCGATTTGTCCTCATTGGCCTTGGCCATGACCTCCCGGAGGTCGTTAAATTGATATGTTTTTCCAAATAATGTCGCCTGTAAAGTCAAATCAATCACCTCACGATGAGAATAATAACGTTTTAATGACAACCGGCAGCGCGCTTCCGACAGGCCGTCCCACGTCGAGATACGCGCCGGTCCGCAGGTCGAGGCCGTCCATGCACAGCAGCCGCCGGGGGTGGGGCAGGCGGCAGAGCATGGCCTGTCCGAGCGCTTTGCCCATGTCCTCGTCCAGCGCCACCGCCAACGGCAGACCCGCCGCCAGCAGGGGGGAGAGGCCGCGCGTCAGGCCGTCGGCCAGACGGTCCAGTTCGTCGAAGCCGGGGCTTTTCATCCCGCGCAGGGCGAGCACGACCGGTTCCGGCTCGCCGCCCTCCCAAAACCAGGTCAGCCGCTGCCCCACCGTCCGGGCCAGCGCGTCGGGTGGCTGGGAAACCTCCTCCTCGCCCAGCGCGACGACGGGTAGGTTTTTCAGCGGAAAGTCCATCCCCTCATAGGCGATGGTGCTCCCGGTCAGCGTCGTGGCATGGCTCCCGGCCCCGACGACGGTGGCGCGGATGGTCTCGCCGGGTTGGATGTGGGAGGCGGCGAAGAGGGCGGAACGGCGAATCGCCCGGCCCAGCAAAACGCCAATATCGCCATAGGCCAGCCAGTCGGGCGGGCTTTCGGTGTAGATCAGGTCGGCCACGCCCCCCGAAAAGGAGAGGACGGGCCGCTCGCCGGCCAGGTCGGGGAGACGGTTGGTGGTCAGCCGTTCGGAGAGCGCGGTCCGCGGACGGAGGGCGGCGGCCTCCTCGAGCGCGGTCACCAGCAGTTCCACAACAGGCTGAAGGGACTCGGGCGTTGCCGTCTGTCCCACCCGGAGCGTGCAAAGCCCGTCCAGGACCGGGGAGACATAGGTGATAACCCCCTGTCCGTCCAGCTTAATCAGCCGTCCGCCCACGTTGACGCAGCCGGTCTCCGCCGGTTCGCCCTCGCGGTCAAAGAGACAGAGGTTGGCGGTGCCGCCGCCGATATCGAGGTTGAGCACCGGGGTCCGGTGCTCCCTGGCGTAGTCGCCGCAGCCGGCTCCCTTGCCGGCGAGGACCCCTTCCAGGTCGGGTCCCGCCGTCGCGACCACGAAATCCCCCGCGTAGCCGGACAGGGCGGACAGCACTTCGCGGGCGTTTTCTTTGCGGGCGGTCTCGCCGGTGATGATGACGGCGCCGGTCTCGATTTCAGCCCGGTCGATTCCGGCCCGCCGGTACTCGGCCTCGACGATTTTAGCCACTGCGTTGGCGTCGATCTCGGTGTCGGAGCGAAGGGGGGTGAAATGGATGTCGCTGCGGTAGAGGACCTCTTTCCCAGTGATGGACAGCTTGGGGACGGCGAAGGCCGAAGCTGTATTGCGGACGGTCAGACGGGAGACGACGAGCTGGGTGGTGCTGGTCCCAAGGTCGATGCCAACCGACAGCATGGAGGTTTTTTCCATCACTTCACCTGTTGGAGGATGGCCTTGAGCTCGTCGAGGGAGGGCTTGCGGGGCGCGGTGTCCAGGCAGGGATCGCGCAGGGCGGCGCTGGCAATGGCGTCTGAGGCGGCGCGCAGCTCGCGGGGTGAAATTCCGGCCTGTTGGAGGCTCCCCGGCATCTCCAGCGAGGAGCGCAGGCGGCTCAGCGCCGAGATGAGGTTGCGGAACGCCATGTGGTCGGTTGCCCCGCTGATGCCGGCGGCGCGCGCCAGACGGACAAATTTCCCTTGACAGACCGGTGCGTTAAATTCGAGCACCGCCGTACACAAAATGGCGCACAGCCGTCCGTGGGAGAGATGAAACCGCCCTCCAAGGGCGTGGGCCAGCGCGTGAAGAACCCCCAGCCCGGCGTGGTCGAAGGCCAGCCCGGCCATGCTGGCCGCCTCGTGAATCTGCCCCCGCACGGAAACGTCCCCGGTGTAGGAGGCGTGGAGATTGGAGAAGCAGACCCGGAACGCGCCCTCGGCCAGCGCGTCGGTGAAGGCGGAGGCGTTGGTTCCGGCCAGGGCTTCGAGGCAGTGGGCGATGAGGTCCATCCCGGTGTCAGCGACGAGGTTTTTGGGAAGCTTTTGGAGCAGTGATTCGTCGAGCAGGGCCCAGTCGGGACGCAGGGACTCGTCCACCAGCGGCTTTTTGACGCCGTCATGGGTGACGATAGAAAAGGCAGTCATCTCGCTGCCGCTGCCCGAGGTGGTGGGAATGGCGACAAAGAGCGGTTTTTCCTCCTGAAGGTAAAGGATGGCTTTGGCGCAGTCCATCGGACTGCCGCCGCCGAGAGCGATGACGGCATCGGGCTTACAGTTCTGGAAGACGGCGGCCCCCTTGGCCACCAGCTCCACCGAAGGGTCGGGGGTGACGTCGGAGAAGACGGTCAGCTTGGCCCCTGGCATCAGCGCGGCGATGCGGGCGGCGACGCCGTTGTCCGCGAAGAAGCGGTCGGTCACCAGCAGGACCGACCCGGCGCAAAGCTGGGAGAGCTGATTGAGGGCGTCGGGACCGGAGAAAATTTTGGGCTTGCAGAAAAAGGTTTTCAAAGGAGCATCCCCTTTCGAGGGCTAGTATTGCCAGAAGAAAGGGTTTCATGAATGATTCTAAAAAAACACCCCGCGTTTTCTCGGGATGTAAAAATTGTCGTCTGCGCCCAAAATTTCCAGGGATGGGAGTAAGTAGAAGGCGGCGCCGTCCACTCCTATGGACAACGCCGCCTTAATGTACGGTATTATATGTTGCGAATGCCTGTTATTGCTTTTGAAACAAGGCGGGATACTGTAGGCGCGCCGACAACTGCGCCATTTGGCAGAGGACTGTTTCCCTGTCCTGATTCTTGACGTCGCAGTTGTAATTGAATCGACTCTTGTGATTCGTTGCTTCCTGTGTTATAGCGAGTATGTAAATCGCACTGTTAAAAGGTATGTTTTGGATAGCTGCATCTATTTTTTTTGCCAATCAACAAGCGGTACTCTCTGAGCCGCCGATAGAATGTCGCCTCGCTGAGTCCGCTGCGTGCCAGCGCCTCCCGGAAATGGAGCCGTCCGTTCTCCCAGGCCGCCACAAGCTCGGGGAAATCGTCCGGCGGCGGCACCTGGGGCCGTCCGAACCGCACCCCGCGCATTTTGGCCGCCGCGATCCCCTCCGCCTGCCGCTGCCGGATGTTGGTCCGTTCATTTTCCGCCACAAAGGACAGCACTTGCAGCACAATGTCGCTGAGAAACGTCCCCACCAAATCCTTGCCCCGCCGGGTGTCCAGCAGCGGCATATCAATCACGCAGATATCCGCCTGTTTTTCCCGGGTGAGAATCCGCCACTGGTCCTGAATTTCCTCATAGTTGCGCCCCAGCCGGTCGATGCTCTTGACATAGAGCACATCGCCCGGTTTTAGTTTTTTCATCAGCCGTTTGTAGTTGGGCCGGTTGAAGTCCTTGCCGGACAGCTTGTCCATGAAGATGTTCGCGTCCGGTATCAGCATCGCCCGCAGCGCCAGAATCTGCCGGTCCTCATTCTGCTCCTGCGTGCTCACCCGGATATATCCGTATTTATTGTTCACAATGGTGACATACCTCCCTTCTGATCCGACTATATCACGTTCATTTCCCCGTGTTGATAAGATTTGCGTTAGGAATATGGAGGTATAGCACATGGCGCGCATTTTTCACCACAAAAAGTGTTGCTATATAACGAATTATCATTTTATATAGGTATGTTTTTTGTATGGTGTTCCCAGAATTGCAAAATCCCCCCGGCTGTGCTATACTTAGACCCAAATCAACAGTTGAAGGGAGGCGCGGCGTTTGGACAAGCTGGAGCTGCTGCGGCAGCGCTTTGGCTACGACGCCTTCCGTCCCGGGCAGCAGCCGCTCATCGACGCGCTGCTTCAGGGACGCGACGTTCTCGGGGTGATGCCAACCGGCGCGGGAAAGTCCATCTGTTATCAGCTTCCCGCCCTCCTGCTTCCGGGGCTTACCATTGTCATCTCCCCGCTGATTTCCCTGATGAAGGACCAGGTGGCCGCCCTGACCCAATTGGGCATACCGTCGGCCTTTCTCAACTCCACGCTCGACGCCCAGTCCTACTGCGACGTGCTTCGCGGCGCGCGGCGCGGCGCGTACAAGCTGCTCTACGTCGCCCCGGAACGCCTTGAGGCGGACCGGTTCCAGGAGCTGGCCCAGGACATTGAAATCTCCCTCGCGGCGGTAGACGAGGCCCACTGCGTTTCCCAGTGGGGCCAGGACTTCCGGCCCGGCTATCTCAAAATCGCCGCTTTTTTGGACGCTCTTCCCCGCCGCCCCGCCGTCGGGGCCTTTACCGCCACCGCCACCGCCCAGGTGCGGGACGACATTGAGCGCTTGCTCGGCCTGCGGGAGCCTTTGCGCGTCACCACCGGCTTTGACCGGCCCAACCTGTTTTTCGACGTTGTCCGTCCCAAAAGTAAGGACGCCTATCTGCGCCAATTCCTCTCCGAACGCCCCAGGGCCAGCGGCATCGTCTACTGCGCCACCCGGAAAAAGGTGGAGGCCGTCTGCGACGGCCTCCAGCGGCACGGCTTTTCCGCCACCCGTTACCACGCCGGCCTCTCCGACCAGGAGCGGCTGGATAACCAGGAACGCTTCGTCTACGACGAGGCGCGGATCATGGTGGCGACCAACGCCTTCGGCATGGGCATCGACAAATCCAACGTCGGCTTTGTTGTCCACTATAATATGCCCAAGAACATGGAAAGCTACTATCAGGAGGCCGGCCGTGCCGGCCGGGACGGTTCCCCCGCCAGATGCGTCCTGCTGTACGCCCCCGGCGACGTGCAGACCGCCCGTTTTTTGATTCAGAACGGCGAGGACAACGAGCTTGTGCGTGAGGAAGAACGCGAGCTCCTCCGGCAGCGGGACCTGGACCGGCTCGACCAGATGACGGCATACTGCAAAACCACCGGCTGTCTCCGTGCCTGCATTCTGCGTTACTTCGGCGAACGCGCGCCGGAGCGGTGCGGAAGCTGCGGCAACTGTTCCGGCGCGTTGGAGGAACGGGACATCACCGTCGAAGCCCAAAAGATTCTCTCCGGCGTGGCGCGGGTGGAAAAACGATTCCCGTCCAGCCTGGGCGTCTCGTCCATTCTGGACATGCTCCGGGGCAGCCGCAGCCAGAAGGTACGGCACTACGCCCTCGACGAGCTGTCCACCTATGGCATCATGAAGGACATCAGCCGCGATCAGGTCCGGACCTATATCGACCTTTTGATTCAGGAGGGCTACCTCTGCCTGACTGCGGGAACCTATCCGGTGCTCCGCCTCTGTCCATCCGCGCGGCAGGTGCTCTTTCACGGCGAAAAGGTAACCTGCCTGTGCCGGGTCCCGACTGACGCCGAGCTGGCCGCCGGCAAACGCGAGACGCGCGAAAAAGCCCCCGCCGCTGGGGCGGAGGCTCTGTATGAGCGCCTGCGCGAGCTGCGCGGACGGCTGGCCCACGAGGCGAACGTGCCCGCCTACGTCGTCTTTTCCAACGTGACGCTGGCCGACATGGCGGCAAAGCGGCCGGCAACCCCCGAGGCATTTCTGGACGTCTCGGGCGTGGGCGAGTTTAAGGCGCAGAAATATGCCACGCCCTTCCTGGCGGAAATCGCCGCCTGGTTGGAAGAAGAGGAGGCCAAAGTATGAATCCGCTGCGGGAAATCAATTTGGAACAGGGGATGCCCTACGCATCCGACGCGGTGCGGCGGCTGACCTTTGAGGTGCACCACAGCAAGGACCTCGGGTGCGCCGCGCTCAAAATCATACACGGCTATGGCTCCACCGGCAAGGGCGGCAAAATCCGTCTCGCCGCTCGGGAACGGCTGGCCTTTCTGCAAAAAAAGCGGGAAATTCAATATTTCATCCCCGGCGAGAAATTCTCCATCTTCGACGCGGACACCCTCAGCGCCTTTCGCGTCTGTCCGGAGCTTCGGAAGGACCGGGATTTGGAGCGGGCCAACAACGGCGTTACCTTTATTATCCTGTGACAAGATACCAGCGGGAGAGAACGCCGCGCTGTTGGAACCCCAGGCGTTCATAGAGACGCATCGCACGCCCATTGGCCGACGAGACGCGGAGGAACAGCTCCGGCCCCTCCAGCTTGTCCAGCAAGGTCAAGGTCAACCGGCGGCCCAACCCGCGGTATTCCGGCAAAACCCCCACGGCGCGCAGCTCGCTGCCGTCGGTCTCGCCAATGCCGGCGGGCTGCCCGTCCCGCATGGCGAGGAACGCCCCGCCCGACGAGAGCAGCCGGGCAAGCTCCGCCCCATGGCAGGTGGCCGCTCCGGGGATTGGGGTGAAGAGGCGGTTATAGACCGCCTGATAGTCCGGCACGTTTTCCCGGGTCACGGGAACCAGCGGCACGGGCGGCTCCGGCGCGGGCAGACCGGACTTGGGCCGGGACAGCTCCAGCATGTCGTGGTCATGGGGCAGGCCGAGCGGCCCGTCCGCCGAGGCCAGCACCCGTTCCGCCCCCGCCTGGACGCAAAAGGCCCGGCATTCGGAGAGGGTTTCCCCCATCCCGCCGGGCAGGACGCTGCGGACAAGAACGTAGGCCGTTTTCTTGTAGGGAATCTCCCGCAGAATCAGGGAGGCCGTACCGGACGGCGTGGTAAAAATGGGAAGGTCCTTCATGGATGATACCTCGCGTTGTGTAAGGAGGGTATATGGAACTGGGAAAGGTATGCCTGCGGCGGGGCCGGGAAAAAGCGGTCCGCGCCGGGGCGGATTGGTGCTATGACAACGAGCTGGACTGGGCCGACGACACCCTCTCCCCCGGCGACGTGGCCGACGTGGTGGACGGAAAGGGGCGTTTCGCCGCCCGGGGCTTTTTCAACCCCGGCTCCAAAATTGCCGTCCGGGTGCTGACCCGGGACGAGAACGAGACCATAGACCGGGATTTTTTCCGGCGGCGGCTGGAGGCGGCGTGGGCGTTCCGGCGGAGCCTGGGCTTTGAAAACGCCTGCCGGGTGGTCTTCGGCGAATCAGACGGCCTGCCCGGGCTGACGGTGGATAAGTTTGGGGACTACCTCAGCTTCCAGACCGTCTCGCTGGGCCTGGAACGTTGGAAGGAGGCGCTCATTGGCCTCCTGGCCGGCTTGCTCCATCCAGCCGGCATCTACGAGCGCAACGACGTGCCCGTCCGGGAGAAGGAGGGGCTCGCCCAGATGTCTGGCTGCGTATACGGCGAGGTGCCGCCCCTGGTTGAAATCATTGAGCACGAGGCCCGCATGCTGGTGGACATCCCCCGCGGCCAAAAGACCGGCCATTTTCTCGACCAGCAGGAAAACCGGGGCCGGATCAAGCCCTATTGCCGGGGCAAAACCGTACTGGACCTATGCTGCCACACCGGCGGCTTTTCCATTCACGCGGCGCTGTACGGCGCGGCGCGCTGCGAGGCGGTGGACGTATCGGAGGAGGCCCTTGCCATGCTCCGCGAAAATGCCGCGCGCAACGGCGTCGCCGGACGGGTGGAGACGGTATGCGAAAATGTCTTCGACCTGGCCCGCCGGTACGCCGGCGAGAAGCGACGGTACGGCCTGGTCATCTGCGACCCGCCCGCCTTCGCCAAGAGCCGCAGAGCGCTGGACGGCGCGTGGCGTGGCTATAAGGAGCTCAATCTCCGCTCCATGCGCCTGGTGGAACCGGGCGGATATCTTCTGACCTGTTCATGCAGCCAGTTTATGACGCCGCCCCTGTTCCGCGACATGCTTCGCGAAGCCGCCGCCGACAGCGGCCGCCGCGTCCGGCATTTGGAGACGCTGACCCAGTCGCGGGACCATCCGGCCATGCTGAGCGCCGAACAGTCGTCCTATCTCAAAGGGGAGATTTTACAGGTTCTCTAGCCACCCGGCCAGGTCCGCGAGCTGCGGGTCCCCCGTACCGCGTAAAGGCCCTGATAATTCGTCCATCTTCCGGCCGGTCAGGAGGCTTCGGAGCCGCTCCGGCAGGCCGGCGTCCATCGCGTCGGAATAGACCTCCAGGCCGGAAACCCGTCCCGCCTCCAGCGTAAGCAGCAGCTGCACGCCTCCCCAGGGGAAGCGTTCTTCCAGCTCCACGTCAAAGGGCGGCGTCTTGCCCATGCGCCATTCCCAGGATCGCTGCTTTTCATAATAGGCCGCCACCCCCGCCGCGTCCGGTTCCCACATCTCGCAGCCGCCGAAGGCCGCCCGGTACGAATCGGCCACCGCGCGGCGCACCGCCTCTGCCGTCAGACCCGGACACAATTCCTTGAGGTTGCACACCCTGCTTCGGACCGAGGCCACCCCCTTGGCCCTGAGCTTCCGGGGGTCTGGCTTGAGATAGCGTTGGAGACGGCCCATGTCGGCGTCCACCAGCAAGGTGCCGTGGTGCTGGCAATTCGGGCCCCTGTGGCAGAAGGCGTTGCCTGAAAACTTACGCCCTTCGGCCAGCAAATCGTTGCGTCCTGAAAATTCGCAGGCAATGCCCAGAGAACGGACCGCCTGTAAAATCAGCTCGAACTGCTTTTGCTCGTCGTACCGCGTCCGGCTCGCGATAAAGGAGAAATTGAGGTTGCCCCCGTCGTGGTAGACCGCCCCGCCGCCGCTCACCCGGCGCACGAGCTGTACGCCGTCCTGTTCCATCGCCGTCAGGTCGCATTCCCGCCAGGGGTTCTGATTTTTGCCGATGATGACGGCGTTGTCATTGATATAAAAGTATAGAAGAACGGTGTCCTCCGGCAGATGATCGAGGAACCATTCGTCGGCGGCCAGGTTTTTCCATCCATCCCCCGTGGGAGACATATAGAGCAGATTGTTCATTGTATTCATTTTCCCATTCCTTGTTTGAGATAACCCCTACATTATAACATCGCGCCCCGGTGTTGGCAAGGGCGGAACCGCGAGACAGCCCAGCAGGACATGCTGTCCTGCTGGGCTGTCCGATTGCTGCGCGGGGGCTTCCTCAGGCAAACTGTCCCCCGCTTCTCCTTTGCCGTTTAAAGTTGATTCGCCGCGAAAAACAGGTCAATCTTCTCCTTGATATCTTTTGGCTTCGAATCCTTGAGCAGATACGCGGTGGGCTTGAGCGGCATGACCTTAATCATGGTCTCCGTGTCCCGCCGTCCGGTCAGGAAAATGACCGGTAAGTCCTCCAGCTCGGGCACCGAGCGGAGCATTTCCAGCGTCTGCCGTCCGTCGCAGACCGGCATTTCATAGTCCATCAGCACCAGCTCGGGTCGGTTCAGCGTGACCGAGCGGATGGCCGCGACGCCGGACGAAGCCGTCTCCACCCTGTAGTCCTCACCCAGCAGGTTTTTGAGCCCCGTCCGGACGGTTACGGAGTCGTCCACGACCAAGATTTTGGGACGGGGATGGGCTTCCAGCTTCGCTTCTTTCTCCTCGCGCTTCATCAGGTACTTTTCGACCTCGTCCATTGCGTTGCCGGGATCAAGCGCCACCCCAACGCTCTTTTCGAGCAGATGCGGCGCGATCACGCAGTAGGCGAAATAGCCCGCCCCGCCGGTGTTGAACAGCAGGCTGGCCTGAAGGGTTTCCCGATCAAAAATCTCCCGGAACTGAGAGTACGACAGCAGATTTTCCTCCTTGATCTCATACGCCGCCATCGCCGGGAAGGACTCTATGGTCCGTGTCACAAATTGCCGCGCCGTATACCGGGCCGCGTGTACCAGCATGTTGTCCAGTTTGTTGGTCTGGAGCCCCATGATCTTGCCGACCGTGTTAATCAGCAGCTTTTCCTCGAAAGCCATTAGGATCTCCATCTTCTTCTCGTCCTCTCCCGTCCCGAAGACCAGACGGTAATAGACGCCCTGGCCGAATTTCTCACCGGCATACGCGTCGCTAATCATCTGCGACTCCAAATGGAACATGTCAAAGACGACCTGAATAATGACCTTTTTCAGTGCCTTTCGTTCCTCGCCCGGCAGCACATTGTCCCACTTGCGTAGCGTCTTGCCGGTAATGGACTGGTCCTCCGTCAGGGTATGCCCAATCAGCCAGCCCGCGCAAACCCCGAGGAAATGGTCTACCGAATCCAGCGCGTACTCGGTCTGCTCCAGCTCCTGCTCCAGCGCCATGAGGGTGTTTTCCCGAAAGCCTTTATGTATCTCCCGGTGTTGTGCCAGCCCCTCGTAGCCAATGGAGGCCATATACCGTTCCTCGTCCTCAAAGTGCTTCATGGAATGGCTCCGGAAAAACTTAATACCCTCCTGACACGCCCACTGATGGTTTTTCTTTTCCTCCTTGAGCCGAAACAGCTTATTAATAATATGAAACAGCCGCCGGTGTTCCGCGTCGATCTGCTCAACACCGATGTTGTACTCATCCCTCCATTCAAATTGCATATCAACCTGTGTATCCATTTATAAGCGCCTCCTTCACCGCTTTAACGGGCTGGCGCCGCCGCCCACCCGTAAAATATTCAGTTCGTTTCTCTTGTCTATTCTATTATAAGCATAAAGCGCGGATAATGCAATCACAAAATTCCGAAATAACCCCGTGCGCGCCGGCATTTCCGGTGCGCACGGGGCAAAATATTCTACGTGTGTTGCGAAAAAAATCAAACAAGGTCTAGTAATTTCTTCCTAAATCAGGTATACTGAGAGAGAAAAAGGGGGCAAAAGGATGGAACTAAATGTATTGGCCGTAGGCGATGTCGTCTCGCCGGCGGGCCTCGCCTTTTTGGAGGACTGCCTGCCGCGGCTTAAAAAGCGATACGACGCCGGTTTCTGCGCCGTCAACGGTGAAAACGCCATGATGGTCGGCCTCAAGCCGGAGCAGGCCGAACGGATGCTGGACGCCGGAGCCGACGTCATCACGCTCGGCAACCACACCTGGAACCGGCGGGAGATCATCCCCTACCTCAAGGAATCCTCCCGCATTCTCCGCCCCGCGAATTTCCCTCCGCAGCTCCCAGGCCGTGGCTGGGGGGTCTACGACACCCCGGCGGGGCAGGTCGTCATGGTCAGCCTGATCGGGCGGTGCGGCATGAACTTCGGGCCGGACAACCCTTTCCTGCTGGCCGAACGGCTGGCCGCCGAACAGCGGGGCAAAGCGCTGCTGGTGGACATGCACGCCGAGGCCACCTCGGAAAAGCTCGCCATGGGCTACCTTCTCGACGGCCGCGCCGCCGCCGTCTGGGGCACCCACACCCACGTCCCCACCGCCGACTGCCAAATTCTCCCCAAGGGAACCGGTTATATCACCGATCTCGGCATGACCGGCCCCGCCGTCTCCATCCTCGGGGTGCGGCCCGAGCAGTCGGTCGCCAACTTCCGGGGCGATCTGACCTCCCGCTTTGAGGCGGCGCCGGGGCCCTGTAAGCTGGAGGGCGCTCTGTTCCGCGTCGACATGGAGACCGGGCTGTGCATGCATGCGGAAAGGATCGAGGCATATGATTAAATTTCTGCACGCGGCCGATCTGCATCTGGATTCTCCCTTCGCCTCCCTGCCGCCCGACAAGGCCGCCGCCCGCCGCCGGGAGCAGCGGCAGCTTCTCGACGAGCTGGTGTCGCTGTGCGACGAGGAGGGCTGCGATTTGCTGCTGCTCGCCGGCGACCTGTTCGACGCCGAGGCCGCCCGGCGGGACACCTGGGAGAGCCTGACCCGCAGCCTGCGCAACTGCCGCGCCCGGGTCTTCATCGCCCCCGGCAACCACGACTTCTGCGCCCCCGGCAGTCCCTACTGCGCCGATTGGCCCGACAACGTCCATATCTTCCGCGACCCGGTCCCCGCACCCGTCGCGCTGGACGGCCTGAACGCCGTCGTATGGGGGGCGGCGTTTTCCTCGTCAACCAGCGGCCCGCTGCTCGAAGGCTTCCGGGTGGACGACCCGGACCAATATAACCTCATGGTCCTCCACGGCGACGCGGCTACCCCGTCCAGCCCCTACAATCCCATCACCGCCGGCCAAATCGCCGGCAGCGGTCTGGATTATCTGGCCCTGGGCCATATCCACGCCGCCAGCGGGGCGCGCACCGCTGGAAAGACGGTATACGCCTGGCCCGGCTGCGCCATGGGGCGCGGCTTCGACGAGCTGGGGGAAAAGGGGGTCTATTTGGGAACCCTCGCCGACGGCGGCTGTGAGCTGACCTTCCGCCCCCTGTCCGGGCGGCGCTACGAAATCCTCCAGGTGGAGGCCGGGGACGATCCCCTGTCCGCCATCGAGGCCAAGCTGCCCCCGGACACCGAACACGACATCTACCGCGTCATACTCACCGGTCCCGCCGAGCCGCCAAACCTTCGGGCGCTGGAGCGGGAGCTGTCCCCCCGTTTCTTCGGCCTGACCCTGCGGGATGAGACCACGCCGGTGCGGGACCTCTGGGCCGAGGCGGGAGAAGACGGCCTGAAAAGCCTCTTCCTGAATCTGCTGTCCGCCCGGCGGGAGAGCGACCCGGCGCTGTACGATCTGGCCGCCCGGCTGGGCGTGGCGGCCATGGAGGGATGGGAGGTGCTGGACCGATGATACTGCGAAAGCTGACCGCCACCTTTGGCAAGCTGGACCGGGAGACGTTGGAGCTGCACGAGGGGCTGAACATCATTGCCCGCCCCAACGAGAGCGGCAAATCCACCTGGGCGGCCTTTCTGCTCGCCATGCTCTACGGCGTGGACACCAGCGAACGGGCCGGCAAGGTCAACCTCCTTCCGGTCAAAACCCGCTTTAAGCCCTGGAACGGCCAGGAGATGGCGGGAAGTATGGAACTGTCCTGGGGAGGAAAAGAGATCACAATTGAGCGGAGCCCCAAGGGCAGGACCCCGTTGGGGGCCGTCAAGGCATATGAAACGGAGAGCGGCACACCGGTTGACCTGCCCGACCCCTGCGGCAAGGCCCTGCTGGGTGTGGAGCGCAGTGTTTACCAGCGCAGCGGCTTCATCGGCCAGCAGGCCATCGCCCTGTCGGCGGACAACGCGCTGCAATCCCGCCTTCGCGCCCTGGTCGCCGCCGGCGACGAAACCGTCAACGCCGGCAAGGCGCTGCAAACGTTGCGCGATTTGAAAAACCGCCGCCGGCACAACAAGTCCGGCCTCATCCCCCGTGCCCAGGAGCACCTCCAAGAGGCGGAGGAACGGTTGGACGAGCTCGCCCAGATGGGCCGGGAGATCATGTCCCTCCAGGCCCAGAAGGCCGGTTTGGAGGCGGAGCGGGAAACCCTCTCCCGCCGTCTGGCCGCCCAAAAGGCCCGGGAGTACGCCGGCCGGCGGGAACGTCTGGAGCAGGCCCGGCAGGAGTGGGAAAAACGGGAGAAAAACCTCTGGGAAAAGGAGCAGACCGTCGCCGGCCTCCCCGACGAAGACGCCCTTGACGTCATGCTCCGCGCGATGGACCAGGCGGTCAGCGCGGCGCAGAACTTGGGCCGCGACGCCGAAAAGCTGGGCGACGCCCCCGCCCCGCCGGTCTGCCCGGCGGTCTTCGCCGGCCTGGACCCCGACGGCGTGCGGGAACGGGCGGAGACCGACGCCCGCAGTCTTTCCCGCCTCCGCCGGGCGGGACCGCTGAGCCTGTGCCTGATGATTCTCCTCGCCCTTCTCGGGCTGGCCGGAGGCATCATGGGGCTGGTCTTTGGCAGGATACCGCCTGCTATCTCCTGTTTTGTTTTGGCGGCGTTGGGCGGACTGCTCACCTTCCTGCGCTTCCGCAAGGATCTGCGGGTTGCGCTGGCGAGGCGGGAGATTTTAGACTGCTACGACGCGGACAACGAGTCCGAAATGCACAAAACGGCGGCCGGCTACCGGGAAGCCCTGCTGCTCTACAACCAGCAGCTTGCCGAGCATGAGACCCGCCGCGCCGCCCTGCAAGCCCGTCAGGACGAGCTGGAGGCGTTGCAGACGCGAATCCTGGAGCGCACGGCGGCGGTGTGCCCCGATGCCAAGACCCTCGGCGAAGCCAGGGACGCCATCCAGCGGGCGGTCCACCTGCAAAAATTTTATCAGGCCGCCGTGCGCGAGGCCCAGCCGGCCAAGGCGCGGTTCGAGGCTCTGCGGGAGGAGCTTCCCGACGAGCTGCCCGCCGGAGATTACGACCCGGCGGAGGCGGAGGGCGACCCCCGGGAGACCGCCTCGCACCTGAACCGTCTGGAAGAAGAATTGCGGCTGCTGCGCTCCAAGCTGGACCTGCGCCGGGGCCGGATGGAGGCGTCGGGCGACCCGGCGGCGCTGGCCGCCGAACGAGAAGAACTGAACGCCGAGCTCGAGCGGCTGGGCCGGGAATACGAAGCGCTGTCGCTGGCAATGGAGGCGTTGGAGCAGGCCGACCAGGAGATACAGTCCCGCCTCTCTCCCAAGATCAACCGGCTGGCAGGGGAGTTTATGGCCCGCATGACGGGCGGCCGCTACGACCGGGTGATGCTCGATCAATCCATGGCGGTGACCGCCCGCGAGGCCGGCGACCCCATCACCCGCCCGTTGGCGGCGTTGAGCGCGGGGACGGCCGACCAGCTTTATCTGTCCCTCCGCCTAGCGATCAGCCAGCTTCTGCTTCCCGAGGACGCCCCCATTTTGCTCGACGACGCCCTCTCCGCGATGGACGGCGAGCGCATGGCGGCGGCCATGGCCCTGTTGCAGGACCTGGCCCAGACCCGGCAGATCATCCTGTTCACCTGTCACAACAGAGAGCTGGCGTGGCTCGACAGCCACACTTAAATACTGACTTTGAAGTTGAAAGGAGAATCCTCATGTCCTATCCTACCCCGCACATCGCCGCGACGCCCTCCGACTTCGGCAAGACCGTCCTCATGCCGGGCGACCCGCTGCGCTCCAAGCTCATCGCCGAAACCCTGCTCGACAACGCTGTCCTGGTCAACAACGTCCGGGGCGTTCAAGGCTACACCGGGACCTATCACGGGGTCAAGGTATCCGTCATGGCAAGCGGCATGGGCATGCCGTCCATGGGCATCTATTCCCGCGAGCTGTTCCAGGATTTCGACGTGGACAACATCATCCGCATTGGCTCCGCCGGGGCCTTACACAGCTCGGTAGCCCTTCGGGATATCGTTCTCGGGCAGGCCGCCTGCACCGATTCCAACTATCCCGCCTCCTTCGGCCTGCCCGGGACCTTCTCCCCCATCGCCGACTTTTCGCTGCTCCGGCTGTGCGCCGAGACCGCCGAACGGCTTGGGCAGAAATACCGGGTGGGCAACATCGTCAGCACCGACTGCTTCTACAACGACGACGCCGACCTCCCCGTCTCCCGCCAGGTCAACCCGTTGTGGGCTAAAATGGGGGTGCTCGCCGTGGAGATGGAGGCCGCCGCCCTCTACTGCAACGCCGCCCGGGCCGGAAAGCGCGCCCTGACCATGTGCACCGTATCCGACCAACTGGTCACCGGCGAACGCCTCACCGTGGAGGAACGGCAGAACAGCTTTACCGAAATGATGAAGCTGGCTCTGGAGACCGCCGCCGCGCTGGGCTAAAGTATATATAATATATAAACGCAGTACGGCGGGATGGGAACCGCCGTACTGCGTTGCGTTTTTTAAATCGGGGGTAAAATAACCGGATCATTCCTCGCCCTGGAGCGCGTCGTAGCCGGTCTCGCCGGTGCGGACCTTGACGGCGTTTTCCACGCGGTAGACGAAGATCTTACCGTCGCCGATATGGCCGGTGTACAGCGCCCTCTGGGCGGCGTCGACCACCTCGGTCACCGGGACCTTGGACACCACAATGTCCACCTGGAGCTTGGGCAGGAGGTTCATGGACAGCGGGACCCCTCTGTAGTATTCGGTGCGGCCCTTCTGCACGCCGCAGCCGAGTACCTGCGAAACCGTCATGCCGGTCACGCCGATGTCGTTCATGGCGGCCTTGAGCGGCTCAAACTTCGCCTGATTGCAAACGATTGTCACCTTGGACAGCGCCACATCGGACGCCGGCATGGCGGCGGACACGACCTGGACCGGCACGGTCTGGTCCGCCCGCCGTCCGCCCTCGGGCACGGGCTCCGGGAAGGCGTTGGCCCCCGGAAGGGCGGTGAGGGTGGTGGAGGGCATGAAGTCGGCGTAAGCGGAGGGCAGGCCGTGCTCGGTGGAATCCAGACCGGAGAGCTCCTCCTCGGCGGACACCCGCAGACCGTTGGCGGCCCGGATGATCCGGAATACGACCGTCATGACGGCCACGGTGTAAGCGGCGATCGCGGCCACGCCCAGGCACTGCACCCCCAGCAGCCGCAGCCCGCCGCCGTAGAGCAGGCCGCCGTCGGTGGCAAGCAGGCCGGTGAGGACGGTGCCCGTCAGGCCGCAGCAGCCATGCACCGCCACCGCGCCCACCGGGTCGTCAATGTGGAGCCTGGTGTCCACCGCCTCCACGACGGCGACGACCAGAATGCCGGTGACAAGACCGATCACAGCCGCGCCCAGCGCGTCCACATTCGCGCAGCCCGCCGTAATGCCCACCAGACCCGCCAGCGGGGCGTTGAGGCACATACCGACGTCCGGCTTGCCGTTCTTGAGCCAGGTAAACAGCATACAGGCTACCGTGGCCACGGCGGGGGCGATGGTCGTGTTGCCCAGGATCTGGGCCATCTGGGCGGGGTCGGAGGCCGCCGCGCCGTTGAAGCCGTACCAGCAGAACCACAGGATAAAGGTCCCCATGGCGGCCAGCGGAATGTTGTGCCCCAGAATGGCGCGGGACGCTCCCTTTTCATCGTATTTTCCAATACGGGCCCCCAGCATGATCGCGCCGATCAGGCCAGAGACGCCGCCCACCATGTGGATGACGGCGGAACCGGCGAAGTCGATGAAGCCGAGCCGCGCGAGCCAGCCCTGCGCGTTCCACACCCAGCCCGCCTCGATCGGGTAGACCACGGCGGAGATGACGGCGGAGTAGACGCAGTAGCTGGAGAACTTGGTGCGCTCCGCCATCGCGCCCGACACAATGGTGGCGGCTGTGGCGCAGAACACCAGCTGGAAAAAGAAATTCGGCCAGTCGAAGCTGTAGAAGTCGGTAAAGAGCTGATACTCCGGCAGCCCGATCAGGCCGAAGAAGTAATTCTCGCTGTTCATGATGCCGTAGCCCAGCAGCATGAACACCACCGTGCCGATACAGAAGTCCATCAGGTTCTTCATGATGATGTTACCCGCGTTCTTGGCCCGGGTGAATCCGGCCTCCACGGCGGCAAAGCCGCACTGCATGAAGAATACCAGAATCGCGCCTACCAGATACCATACTGACATATCCATATGTATTCCTCCCTCAAACGGAGCGGGGGACCCGCCCGCCGGCCTCCGGCGGACGCGCCTCGCCGCGTGAAGCGGAGGAAGCGCCGCCGCTCCCGCCGCCCTTCCTGCCTGGCGAGAGCTCCTCGAGCACCTTTCGCGCGGTGTCGGCCAGGCGCGCGCCCCGGTCCATGCTTCGCTTCTGGAGCATACGGTGGGCCTGCGCCTCCGTGACGCCGCTTTGGGCCATCAGAAGCTCCTTGGCCCGCTCGACCAGCGTCCGTTCCTCCTGGGTACGCCGGACGGGCGTCTCCCTGTTTTGCGTGAGCCGGGCCAGACGGCGCGGCGGCTCACAGACTGCGGCAAATTTTTGCATAGCGGTTCGCCTCCTCAGTTGCACACCGGCTTTCGCGGGGAACCCTTCGCGGCCCAGGCGCGCCGTTTCTCCCGGGAAAAAACGAAAAACGGCGATTCTGCCCCTTCCGGGACGGAACGCCGTTGTTCACGCCTGAACATGGGGCAAATTATAGACCCTGGAGGTGGAAAAGTCAACATGATCTTGGCGGCCCGGCAAAATTTTATTGCATATTATAAGGTTTAAAACCGCGCCATCTTATTTTTTATGCAAGTTATCTATTACGCCGCTCGCGATTTCGCCTGCAATTCTCAATCTTTCCTTGACAGAACGCCCATTGGCCGTTACAATAGTATATGGATTTGTGCGGCGCAGTGCGTGAATGGGGTGACGCCCGCGCCGTTGCTGTTTCCTGCGCACCCAAACAAATTTTACAGGAGGTGAGTTCGCGTAGTTATGTGGAACGTTATTCTTCCCATCCTTGTCGGGCTGGTTTGCGCCGTGGTGTTCTTCTTCCTCGGGATGACCTACCGCAAAAAGGTCGCCGAAAAGATCATCGGCAATGCCGAGAAGGAATCCACCCGGATCATCAACGAAGCCCTGAAAACCGCCGAGAGCAAGAACCGCGAAATGCTGCTTGAGGCCAAGGAGGAGATCCATAGATCCCGCACCGAGTTTGAGAAAGAGACCAAGGAGAGCCGCGCCGACCTGCAAAAGCAGGAGCGGCGCCTCCAACAGAAGGAAGAGTCGCTGGAGAAAAAGCTTGCCGCCCACGAGAAACGCGAGGAGGAGCTCAACCAGAGGCTCCAAAAGGTGGCCGAGACCCAGGAGGAGGTCAACCAGATCAAGCGCGGCCAGCTGGAAGTGCTCGAGCGCATTTCCGGCCTGAGCCAAGAGGACGCCAAGGCCTATCTGCTCAAGAACATCGAGTCGGAAATCCGCCACGAGACCGCCATGAAGATCAAGGAGGCGGAGAGCCAGCTCAAGGACGAGGCCGACGAACACGCCCGGGAGATCATCGCCACCGCCATCCAGCGCTGTGCCGCCGACCACGCGGCGGAGGTCACCGTCTCGGTGGTGGCCCTGCCCAACGACGAGATGAAGGGCCGCATTATCGGCCGCGAGGGCCGCAACATCCGCACCCTCGAAACCATCACCGGCGTCGATCTGATTATCGACGACACCCCGGAGACCATCACCGTCTCCAGCTTTGACCCGGTCCGCCGCGAGGTTGCCCGGCTCGCCCTGGAAAAGCTCATCACCGACGGACGCATCCATCCCACTCGCATTGAGGACACCGTGGACAAGGCCCGCCGCGAGGTGGACCACACCATCAAGCAGGAGGGCGAACGCGCCACCTATGAGACCGGCGTTCACAATCTGCACCCCGAGCTCATCAAGCTGCTGGGCCGCCAGAAATACCGCACCAGCTTTGGGCAGAACGTCCTGAACCACTCCATTGAGGTCGCCAACCTCGCCGGCCTCATGGCAAGCGAGCTCGGCGTGGATGTGACCCTCGCCAAGCGGGCCGGTTTGCTCCACGATTTGGGCAAATCGGTGGACCGTGAGATGGAGGGCAGCCACGTGCAGCTGGGCGTGGAGCTCGCCAAAAAGTACCGGGAGAATCCGGTGGTAGTCAACGCCATCGAAGCCCATCACGGCGACGTGGAGCCCCAAACCATCGTCGCCTGTCTGGTCCAGGCCGCCGACGCCATTTCCGCGGCCCGCCCCGGCGCGCGGCGCGAAAACGTGGAAAACTATATCCGCCGCCTCGAAAAGCTGGAAGAGCTGACCGGCTCCTATCCCGGCGTCGAGAAAGCATTCGCCATCCAGGCCGGACGCGAGGTCCGCATTATGGTCCGGCCCGAAGAGGTCAGCGAGGACAATATGGTCCTCCTCGCCCGCGACCTGGCGAAAAAAATTGAAAACGAGTTGGAGTACCCCGGCATGATTAAATTGAACGTCATCCGCGAGACCAAAGCCGTGGAGTACGCCAAATAATCCATACAGCATGCACCCCTCCTCCCCTTGGCGCGGAGGAGGGGACAAATTTATCAATGGATGTGATCGAAATGAGCGAGGAACGTTATCTGACCGGCAAATGCCCTATGTGCGGCGAAGCGCTGCAAGTGCCGGAACGGCTGAAAGAATTTTCCTGCATGTTCTGCGGCGAAAAGCTAACCCCGTCCCAACTGACGGCGGACCGTCCGGAGGACCGCCCCGAGGGAGACCCGGAGGCCCTGCTGCAGCGGGTGCGGGAGAGCATCATCCACACGGTGGCCGACGACCCGGTCATCCGGCAAAAGATCAACCGCAAGGACTTTGACGCGGCGTTTGACGAGTACGAGCGCAGCTTCCGTGGGATTTTCGACGATTTAGACCTGGCCTGCCGCATCCAGCCGGACCGGCGGGATGCCAACCTGGAGGACATTGTGTCCAGCTTCCTTGACCGTCTGGAGGAGCGTTGGACCGAAAAAGGCCGCCGGCCCGGTTCCATCCAGTATAATATGCGCCGCGACGACGACAAAATGACGATCGCCGTCTTCCTGGTCCCCATGGTGGGCCGGCTGCGGCTGTCCATCAGCAAAGCGTTTGGCGACACCCTACAGCGCCGCTGGGTCGAACGCCACCCCAAAAGCCCCTTCTATGTCGGCACCTACGAGGCCATTTCCGAAGGCTTCCGCCGGAAGTTCAAATTCTGTTTTATCACCACGGCGGTGTGCCGCGAGGCGGGAAAGCCCGACGACTGCCCCGAGCTGACCGCCTTTCGCGCTTTCCGCGACGGCTACCTCGCCAACTGTCCCGACGGCCCGGCCCTCATCGCGGAGTACTACGAGATCGCCCCCGGAATTGTGACCGCCCTGGACCTCTGCGGCGGACCGGAGGCCTACCGGGAGGTCCGCGAAACCTGGCTGGACCCCTGTTACCGGGACATTCTGGCGGACCGCCCCGCGCAATGCAAAAAACGTTACACCGACATGGTGCGCACGCTGGCAACGCGTTACCTGTCCTGAGCAGCGGCAAGCAGCGTCCCCCGCTTCCCATCCGGAAGCGGGGGACTTACGCTCTCATAGGGGCGTCTCCGCCCAAACGCGGCCCGCGCGGTAGGCCCGGGGCGGCGTGCCGTACTTTTGCTTGAACATCCGATTAAAGTACGAGATGTTCTGAAAGCCGTTGTCCAACGCCACCTGGGTCACCGGCGCGTCGGTTTCCAGCAGGGCCGAAGCGGCGCGGCGCAGGCGGTAGTCGTTGAGATAGCGGACGCTGCCGCAGTTCATATATTTCTTAAACACGCTCATAAAGTGGGCCGGAGAGAAGCCGCAGAGGGCGGCCAGCTCGGCCACCGTGATACTCTCGGTATAGTGGGAATGGATGTAGCGCAAAACAAGCTTGAGCTTTTCCTCATACCGGTCTGCTCGCCGGTCGGGCGCGTCCCGCTCCCCGGCGCTCCGCCACACCAACTCCACCAGCTCCAGCAGCGCCCGTTTGGCCCGCAGTGGGCGGTACCCCCCTCCCTCCCGGCACTCCCACAGGGCCTCAAAGCAGTTGCGCAGCCGCCCATACCCCTCCTCGCCCGGGCGGACAACCGGAGCCAGCGGCGGCGGGTTGTCCATCAGGGGGCGGAGAAAGCAGCGGGTGCAAAGGTCGGGCGCCCCGCCCTCGAGCATCCGCAGATGAAAGAGGATGGAGTCGGTCGAGCCGCCCGCCGCCTCTTCGGGACGGGCCGCGTGGAGGGCGCCGGGCAAAACCAGCAAAAGGTCCCCCGCAGCCGCCTCAAAACTGTCCAGTCCCACCGAATAACGCAGCCGTCCCCAGCGAATCCGAGTGAACTCCATCTCCTCGTGCCAGTGGACCGGCAGCTCGGGCGCGTCGCCGGGGAAGGCGCAGCGGTAAAACCCCATGGGAAACTCCGGCGACCCGTGGGCGGCGTTTTCCTTCAAATAGGGATACAGCTCCGGCCTCATGGCTTACAAATCCCACAGGGGTCATACCCAGAGGCCACCGCCTCGGTCCGGGTGTCGAAGCGGACGCGGTTTTCCGTATTGGGCAAGCCCGAGCAGTCGGGGCGGTGAAACTTTTTGCTGTTCGTGTTGCCGATGTAATAGGCCGGGACGCCTCCGGCGGCGGGGTTGGTCTCCACGTCCTGGTTGCGGGCGGTAGTGAATGTAATGGACTTTCCGTCCGAATAGGCCAAAATGTCGCCCTGCAGGTCGTTCCGGTAGACCTTGGCCCCCACGTCGCGGAGCCGGCTCATGGCTTCCTCATGGGGATGGCCGTAATCGTTGTCCGCACCACATTGGATGACCGCGTATTCAGGGGTTACCGCCCAGAGAAAGACGTAGGACGAGGACCCGCCGCTGCCATGATGCCCCACCTTCAATAGATCAGCATCCAGATCGCAGCCAGACTCCACCAAATCCTTCTCCGCGTCGGCCTCCATATCCCCGGTGAGCAGAATCCGGGTATCCCCGTATGTAACCATCAACACGAGGGAGGTGTTGTTGGTCTCACTGTAATCTTCCAGGGGGCCCAGCACCTCCACGGTTGCCGTGCCGAGGGAGAAGGTGTCGCCGGGCGCGGGGATTTCGATTGCCAAATCCTGTTCGGCAGCGGCTTTGAGCAGATTTTGAAAGTACCGGCTGTCGCACGTGTCAACCGGGGCCAGGAGGTGATCGGCGGGAAGGGTGTGGAGCGCGCCCGGGATGCCGCCGCCGTGGTCCTCATGCGCATGGGTGCAGACGACGTATTCCAGCCGGTCCAGCCCCTCCTGTTTGCCCAGGACGGCGGCGACGGTGTTGGAGTCGCCCACATTGCCGCCGTCCACCAGCATGGCGTCGTCCCCGCAGCGGAGCAGCATACTGTCGGCCTGACCCACGTCGAGGAACAAAATGGACAGCCCTTCGCCCCCCTCCGCCGGTTCCGTCCCGTCCTCTTCAACTGGGAGCGAAACCGTCGGAACCTGGGCGCAGGCGGCAAGCAGTGCGGCAAGAAGAAGGACCGCCGCCCAAAGGCGTTTCTGTTTCATTGGGGACTCCTTTCATCCAGCTTACGCATGGCGGCGCGGAATTGGAAGAAGAACAGGGTGACCGTCGTGGCCACCGCCAGAACATCGGCCACCGGCTCGGCGAGAAAGACGGCGTCGGTCTTGGCGACGGGCAGAATCGCCGGGAGGATATAGATCAGCGGAATCAGCAGGATAATCTTGCGGAGCGCGGCGAGAAAAAGGGAACTCTTAGCGTTGCCCAGCGCCACAAAGGTCTGCTGGCAGGCGATCTGCGCCCCGAACAGGCAATTGGCCGCCATATAAATCCGCAGGGCGCGGCTGCCCAGCGCCACCAGGTTGGGGTCGTCGTTAAACAGCCGGACAAAGGCCGCCGGAAAGCACTGCACCGCCGCCCAGAGGGCGATGGAAAAGGTCATGCTGGCGAAGAGGGTATACCGGAAGGCCTGCCGGACCCGTCCGGCGTGACCCGCGCCAAAGTTGTAGCTGATAATGGGCTGAGCCCCCTGAATCAGTCCCTGAAGCGGGAGCATGGAAAACTGCATGATGCTGCTAAGCACCGTCATGGCCCCGACGGCCAAATCACCGCCGTATTTGCGGAGGGAGGTGTTGAAGCAGACGGTCAGCAGGCTCTCGGTTGACATCATAATGAACGGCGACAGGCCGAGCGCGAGCGAGGGGAGCAGAAAAGCGGGGTCCAGCTTGAGGCAGGAGAGGCGAATGCGGATGGCGGTCCGTTTGCCGGTGAGGAAGCGGAGCGTCCACACCATACTCACCGCCTGGGAGAGAATGGTAGCCAGCGCAGCGCCGGCGGCGTCCATTTTCAATACGAAGATGAAGATGGGGTCGAGGACGATATTGCACACCGCGCCGATCAATACGGTACACATGCTGATGCGGGTGAAGCCCTGGGCGCTGATAAAGGTGTTGAGTCCGAGCGTGGTCAGCACGAAGAGGGACCCCAGCGCGTAAATACGGAGGTAGGAGAAGGCGTATTGAAGGGTATTTTCCGACCCGCCGGTCCCGTCGCTCGCGCCGAACGCGCGGAGCATCGGCTCGGCAAACCGGTAAAAGACGGCCGTTAAGATGACCGCGAGAAGGACCAGCGCGGTAACGGCGTTGCCCAAGGTTTTTTCAGCCGACTCCTTGTCCCCCTGGCCCAGGTAAATAGAAGCTCTGGGTGCGGCCCCCATACCGGCCAGTGCGGCGAAGGCGGACAAAATCATAATTAGGGGGAGGCACACCCCCACGCCGGTAAGGGCGAGACGGCCAACGGTATCGGCGGGCTGGATATGGCCGAGGTACATGCGGTCCACCAGATTATAGAGCAGATTGACCAGTTGGGCCGCGATGGCCGGGGCGGCCAGACGAAAGAGCAGGCGGCCCACCGGTTCGGTACCAAGGCGGCCGGTTTCCTTTTGCGGCATGAGGCACACTCCCTTTTCTTGTAGTAGGGAACAGTTTACACAAATTTGCAGGTTCTGTCAACTTTCCCGCCGATCTTTGCCGCAAAAGAGAGCTGACCGCCCGGGCGGCATCCGGACGGTCAGCTCTCTAATTAGCGACATTTATGAAAATAATTGACAAATTTCGGCACTTCCTGTTATAATAGCTTTGCCAAACCGGCAACGGGGCGGCTGGAAGGACGTTGTTACATAGGCGGTTGGCCCACCGAATCCGGGAACCACTCGGTTCTCTTTACCTCCAAAGCAAATTCTACT
>JAAWHG010000054.1 GCA_022795735.1 Oscillospiraceae bacterium | reverse complement strand
CGCCAGACCAGCGGCGTCGTCGCCGGCGCGGTTGATCTTGTAGCCGGTGGACAGCTTCTCCAGGTTCTTGGAGACCTGGCTGACGTTGTTGCTGTAGTTGCGATAAGAGTTCATCGCGGGAATGTTGTGTTGGATACGCATGGTTTTTCCTCCTTAAAATTTGACTGTTTAATGTGACGGGAGCGTTCCATCAGCCCCGGCACAGGTCTTGTTGCGCCGTCCGGCTTGCCGCCGTGGCCTTAGGCAGGCAAGGGGTTGGCGCGGGGGTGATGCGCCGTGCCGCCCGTCGGCGGCTGTAACGCGTGAAACTTTGGTTTCAAGTCTCACAGATATTATCGGTAAAATCTTTTTGAAAGTTTAGACTATAATGGAAAAATTTTTTCCTATTCCAAAAATAGGATGCGGAGCAGAGCTTCCCAAAGACGCAAAAAGCCCCCGCTTTGCCTGCTTGACAAAACGGAGGCGGCCAAATATTATGGTGATGGAAGGGCGCTGCTACGGCGGTTGACCCTACGATCGACGAAAAGCTAGTTGACCAAACGGGTGCTGGCTGGGCGGTCAACGCACTTTTGCCGACAAAATGAGCATCACAAGCAACGTCATATTTTGTCAAACAAAAAGCGCTTTGCCGCAGCGAAATTCCCAAAAGCAGAAGAGAGGGACCCCTGGAAGGCAGGTTGTTTGCCTGCCGGGGGTCCCTCTCAATCTAAACAGTCAATATAAACGGTTAAATTCTAAACAATCAAACTCTTCCAGCAACCGCGCGGGCGGCCTGCACGCCGGACGCCCCTGCCTGGGCCAATCCGCGCGTAATACCCGCGCCGTCGCCGACGGCGAAGAACCCGGGCAGTTCGGTCTCCAGCTCTGAGGTCAGCTTGAGACGGGAGGAGTAAAACTTAACCTCCGCGCCATAAAGCAGCGTATCGTAGTTGGCGGTGCCGGGGGCGATTTTGTCAAGCTGATAAATCATCTCGATGATGTCGTCCAACTGCCGTTTCGGGAGGGTCAGACTCAAATCGCCGGGGACCGCCGCCGTCAGGGTGGGCCGGACGAAGGATTTGCTCATGCGGTGGTCATTGGTGCGGCGTCCCCCCACCAGATCGCCGAAACGCTGAACCAAAACCCCGCCCGCGAGCATGTTGCTCAAAGAAGCGACGTGCTTACCGTACCGGTAAGGCTCGTTGAAGGGCTGCGTAAAACGGTTGGAGACCAAAAGGGCGAAGTTGGTATTCTCACTGCGAAGAGCGGGGTCGGCGTAGGAGTGCCCGTTGACGGTGACAATACCCTCGACATTTTCCGCCACGACATGCCCATAGGGGTTCATGCAGAAGGTACGGACCTGGTCGCCGTACTGCTGGGTGCGGTAAATGAATTTGGACTCATAGACCACATTGGTGATATGCTCGAAGACGGCGGCGGGCAGCTCCACCCGAACGCCGATATCCACCTGATTGTTGATAAGCTGGAGTCCCAAGCCCTGGCACTGTTTGGCGAACCACTCCGCACCCGAGCGGCCCGGGGCGGCAATGAGCCACTTGCAGGCGATCTCATCCCCGGCGGAGGTGGTGAGCCGGTAACCGCCGTCGGCGGGAGCGATTGCTTCGATGCCGGTGGTAAATCGAAAGGCAATTCCGTCCTTCAGATCCTCGTAAATGTTGGTCAGTATGGTCAAATTTTTTTCAGTGCCCAGATGCTTGCAGCGCGCCTGAAGAAGATGGAGATCGAAGCTGAGCGCGCGCCGCGCCAGTTCTCTTGCCTCAGGGGTGGTGGTGGAGAAGAACTCAGTAGTGGCCCCATGGGCGACGTTGACGGCGTCAACATAGTCGATCAAATCCATGACCGCCTTGGGCTCCAGGAAGTCGGTGAGCCAGCCGCCAAACTCGGTGGTGAAATTGAACTTTCCGTCGGAAAAGGCCCCGGCCCCGCCGAAGCCGGACATGATGGAGCAGGGGTTACAGCCCGCGCAGTCCTTGACCTTCCCGGCGACGATGGGACACTGACGGTGATAGATGTCCCTGCCCCGTTCCAGTACGATCACATTCAACTGCGGCTTCCGCTTACGAAGCTCGTAGGCGGCGTATACGCCGGCGGTGCCGGCGCCGATGATGGCAACGTCATATGTCATGAGAATGCTCCTTTAAGATGATAAATCCTACCCAACGGTATTCTCCTTGGGGATATCGGTTTCCCGTGCGCTCTGGAAATATTGGTCCATGACGGCGATGGCGGCTTTGGCGAGATTGCCGCCCTGCGCGCCCTTCTCCACGTAGACGGCGATGGCGATCTGTGGGTCGTCGGCGGGGGCGTAGCAGACAAAAGCGCCGTGGGAACTTCCCGAGGAACCGTGCTCCGCCGTGCCGGTCTTGGCGCAGACGGCCACGCTGTAGTTCTGGAGCAGGGAGGCGGTTCCCGACGCGCCGCTGACGGCCAGCTGCATACCCTCTTGGATACACTTTTTCGCCTCCTCGGAGAAGCGGTATTCGGAGACCAGCTCCGGCTTATTTTCCTGAATCAGGGTCTTGTAGTCGGCGGAGACGATACGCCGGAGGAAGGTTGCCCGGTAACGGGGCCCGCCGTTGGCGAGCGCGCCGGTGTATACGGCCAACTGAAGGGGCGTAAAACGGTTTTCCGACTGGCCAATGGCGGCGGCAATGGTGTCGGCGTCGTACCAGCCTGAGAGATCGGGGTTGTCCTTATAAATAATGGCTTTGCTTTCCGCGTTGGCGCGGTAGCCGATCGACTCCGGCAGCTCGATGCCGGTGGGCTCGCCGAGGCCGAGGTTTTTGGCTACGGTGTCGATGGCGGTGATACCGGCGCGGCGTCCCACCTCGTAAAAATAGTAGTTGCAGGACCTCTCCAAAGCCTCCATCATATTGATGACGCCGTGGGTGACGCCGAGGTTGGTATAGATGAGGCACTCGGGCTGATATTCGTCGAAGTAGGTGTACTTGCCGAGATCGTCGATTTGGTAGTGCCGCCCGATGCCGGCGCTGTCGATGGCGGCGATGGCGGTGACCATTTTAAAGGTGGAGCCGGGGGGCTGAGGAGAGGAAAGGGCGCGGTTGTAATAGGGCTTGTAGGGATCTTTTGAGACCTCGCTGTATTCCTCGAAGTAGCGGGAGAGGTCGAAGGTGGGATAGCTGGCGCAGGCGAGAATTTCGCCCGTTTTGATGTCGGTGGCAACCAGCGCGCCGCCCTCGGCGTCGGTTCCCTTGCCCTGGGCGTCGGTATTGGAAGCGGTCAGGCCGTTTTCCCGCAGGTCGAGAATCACGCTTTCCAACGCCTTCTCCGCCGTCTCCTGAAGGTTGATGTCGATGGTGAGGAAGACGTTGTCCCCCGCCCGGGGCTCACGGGTCCAATGCTCGTCCAGAATTTCGCCTTCCCTGGTGATGGTGGTGGCCTTCTGGCCGTCCACGCCGTGAAGGTACTGTTCAAAGGCCAGCTCTACCCCCTCCCGGCCGACCTTGGCGTTCATGGGGTAGCCGAGGGCCTTGTAAGTTTGTTCATACTCCTCCGCCCAGACGTCGCCGACATAACCGAGCAGATGGGCGGCGTATTTGGTGCGGTACTCCCGGACCGTTGTGGTCTGGACGCTGAAGCCCGGCAAAGCCAGCTCCATAAAGACCGCCAGCGTCTCGGCCGGCATGTCGGAGAGCAGAATGTAGTCCTCCAGCCCGGTTCCATTCACGCTGCGCAGTGCCAGCTCGTAACGCAGGCCCACCACCATACGGGCCTGTTCCTCAGTCCAGTCGGAGGGGATTTTGTAGGAACGCTTCAATTCCCGCATCAGGGTCTGCGGGGCCATATCGGGGTCCCACTCCTTGGCGGTGAGGAAGAGATGGAAATAGTACTGCCAGTTGCTGTCCAAATCTTCCAGGGTGTAGGTATAGGGCCGGTCCCAGGAGATGGGAAGATGATCGACGTACTCCACCCCCAAATCCTGGCACAGCTCGGCGGCTTGAAGCAAAGTTTGATTGGGCTGCGCCGAGTTGAAGAGGACGTAAGTGGAAATTTGCAGGTTGTAACTGGCGCGGTTGGTGACCAGAATATTGCCGTTGCGGTCGAGGATATTGCCGCGCGCGGCCTGAATGGTCGTCCTGTTCACATCGGTCTGTACCCCCTTGGATTCTCCGGCGGCGGCTGGCTCCTGGAGCTTGAACAGGCGCGCCGTATAGAGCCCGAGCAGGGCGGCGATAAGGACGGTCAGGAGAATGGTGCGAAATCTGCCTCTACGTTCCATTTGTACCACCGGACCTTTCTATCAAGCCGGTCTCCCACCACAGCAGGGGGGCGGGGACCATGGAAAAGAGCAGTTGAAGCATGGTCAACCGCAGGGCGTCGGGGGGCAGGGGGTAGTCCATGTACAGCCGTTGAAGATACACCCCGACGTGACACAGCGCGGTCGCCAGCAGGCAGCCGGCGAGAGCGGGAAAAAGCGAACGGGTGAGCCAGGTATTGCAAACAAAGGCGGCCAGTATGGAGGCCACGGGCAGCAGGACCATAAAAATCGGACCGCCGGTCACCCCGGACAGCACCCAAAAAAAGGTTGCGGCGAGGGCGAACCAGCCCCCCGCCTCGTGACCCTCCCGGCAGGCGACGCAGCAGACATAGGCGGGGACGAGGCTCACCTTGGTCCCAAGGAAGGTCCGGTCCCCCAGCACGGAGGACTCGAACAGCAGCGCCAGCAAAAAGCCTGTCGCGTACAGGGACCATTTCAGTGTTTTGCGATAACGTTTCGTTGTCCAGTCCCCCTTACGTTACGTAGTTTGTGATGAGGAAGATCTGTTCCAAATTGTCGAAATCCGCCGCCGGCCTGAGCAGGGCGTACTTACCCACGCCGGTCTCGTCCAGCTTGGCGTCCGAGACATAGCCGAGAATGAGGTTTTTGGGATAGAGGGTGGAGCCGGTGGTCACCACCTGGTCGTTATTTTTGATGACGGCGTCGGTGGGCAGATAGTTGAGACGCAACGCCCCGTTCTTTTCATAGAAGCCCTGCACCACCCCGTTGTAGCCGGTGGCGGTGATCGAAGCGGAGATTTCCATGGAGGGGTCGAGAATGGTGGTAATGGTGGCCCAGCCCGGACCGGTGGCGGTGACCAGGCCGATCACCTGACCGTGTTCAGTGACGGCGCACATTCCCTCCTCCACGCCGGAGGAGGTGCCCTTGGAGATGGTGCAGGCGCTTTTCCAGTTGGAGGCGTCCCAACTGGCGACATAGGCCGACAGGAAGTCATAGTCGTCGTGGGCCTCCTTGAGGCCCAACAGCTCGGTCAACCGCTCATTTTCCCGGCGGAAGGCCTGGGCGCTCCGAATATCCTCCTCCATCAGAGCCAGCTTTTCCTTGAGCGCCTTGTTTTCCTCCTCCAACATCTCGTAGCGGAACATATAGTCGTAGGCCCGCTCCACGCCCCGCACCGCGCCCGCCGCGAGGGAGCGGAAGGGAGACAGCAGGGCCCCGACCACCTTTTCCCCGGGGGTGGCGCCCTGGGTCACCACCCCTACGACGGCCAGCAGAATGGCCAGCACCATGGCGATAGCCAAAATCAGCCGCACGCGGCCGGTAAGTAGATTTTTCATGCGACCCTCACCTCACAGTATTGATGCAAATGGGCGCCTGTCAGCACCCAAGGACCTCGACGCCCGCCTGCCGGAGCAGTCCAACTAGCGGACAGAGGGGGAGGCCCACCACATTGTAATAGTCCCCGTCCAACCGCTCGACGAAGCTGGCGGCAAGACCCTGAATGCCGTAAGCCCCCGCCTTGTCCAGGGGTTCGCCTGAGGCGACGTAGGCGGCAATCTCGGCGCCGGACAGGGGGCGGAACCAAACCTTTGTGACGGCGGTCAGCGACCATTGCTGTCCGCCCCGCCTGACGGTCAATCCGCTCATGACCTGGTGCGGCCGTCCGGAGAGGGCGTGGAGCATCCGCGCCGCGTCAGCCGGACTCTTCGGCTTGCCCAGCACCGTCCCGTCCAGCACGACCACGGTGTCGGCGGCAATCACGGTGTCGTCCGGCCCCGCGCCGGCGGCGGCGGCTTTGGCTTGGGAGAGCCGGGCCACCTCGTCGAAGGGGTCCCGGTCCGGGTCCATCGTCTCGTCTACGCCGGCGGCTTCGACGGTAAACGGCAGCCCCAACCGCGCCAGCAGCTCCCGCCGCCGGGGCGATTGAGAGGCTAAAATCAGTCCCATAGTATTTTCCCCCATTTCCAATCTTTCATCACTTATTCCACACCCCGGTAATAAAGCCCCCTGGTGTGCCGCGTTCCGTCAAAGCCGCCGCCGCAATTCCAGGCGTCCACAACGGCGTCCACCTCTTCCGGACCCTCGCCGGTAAAGAGCAGCCGCAGCCCCCAGAGGCCCAGCCCCGCCAGCTCGGCCCGCTTGTCCAGCAAAAAGAGCTGTTTACCGTTGTAGACGACGCTGCGGCAGGACCCCGGGTCGGGCAAAATGGGAAAGGAGGCCCCGGTCCGGTCTGTCAGCGTGACGGGACCGTCCTGACAGGCGCATTTGCCCGTGCGGTTTTTGACGAGACAGTTTTCGGTCAACATCAGGGGCAGCCGCCCGTAAGCGATCAACTCCAACGGCAATCCCTTGCCCAAATCTCGCACCTGGGCAAGGAGCAGCTCAAAGGAGGCGGTCGCCGACGCGAGCCCCAACTCGCGAAGGGTCCGGACGGTCTGGGAATTGAAGACGTTCAGCCCGAAATCGCCCCGTACCCGGAAGCCGAGTCCGCCTGCCAGGGCAATCTGCCCCAGGTTTCCGGCCAACACCTCCCGGACGCCCGCATCAAAGGCCGCTTTCATCGCCCGCGCCGTCTCTTCCTTTTCCCGGTCCCAGATCACCCGTGGCAGCACGGCGGCCAGAGGAAGCTTACCGGCCAGCGCGGCGGCCCGTTCGGGCCGGCGGACGAGCTCGGAAAGGGGCAGATAGAGCGCCGCCGGACCGGCGGCCAGCAGGGAAGGGGTCAACTGCCCCCAATGGCGAAGCTGCACGGTCAATCGCGGCGGCTCCGCCGGTCCCCGCTCTGGAGCGGGCGGGGAGAAAACGCCAATGGCGCGGGACGGCGGTTCGCCGCGCAATCCGGTCAATCGTTCCAACGCCTCCCGCCGCAGTCCGTTGACCGCCCGAACCGGGAGGGTTAGCCCGGCCCCAAGCCGCACGTCAACCCCGGCGCAGCGGTAAGGGGTGCCGCCGGTGCGTCCCAAACGCTCCGCCAACGCCTCCCCGGTGACGGCCCGGCTGCGCGCGGTCTCGGGCGGCTCGCCCTGGCAGGAAACGCCGCGCCCCTCCGGGTCCTCGACGGCCAGCGTAACCGGTCGGGCCGCCTCGACCCGGATCGAAAAATGAACCGGAACCCGCTGCCGCTCCCCCTCTTCATAGGTGGCGCGGGCGGCGGCGAGCAGCCGGGCGTCCTCCCGTTCTCCGCTCCGGACGCCGAGCATGTCCGGTCCGGTGCGGCCTTGAAAATAGCTGTCGGTAAAACCCTGACGGGAGAAAACTCGCCGGAGGGCCTCCAAATCGTCCGGCCCCGGCTCCCGCCCGTCGAGCGCGGCGCGGTAGACCCGTGTGACCACCGCCACATACTCGGGCCGCTTCATCCGCCCCTCCAGCTTGAGGGAGGCCGCGCCCATCTCCTCCAGCGCGCGCAGATGGGCAATCAGGCAGTTGTCCTTGAGGCTCAGCGGGTGGCCCTTGTCCCCGCGCCCGTAACCGTAGGGCAGACGGCAGGGCTGGGCGCACTGCCCCCGGTTCCCCGAGCGCCGCCCCACGACGGCGGAAAACCAGCATTGCCCCGAATAGCACATGCACAGCGCCCCGTGACCGAAGACCTCGATCTCAATGGGGCTCTCCCGGCAAATGGTACGAAGCTGGTCCTCGGGCAGCTCCCGTGCCAGGACGGCCCTGGAGCAGCCCAGCCTTGCGGCGGCTTGGACTCCCGTAAGGGAGTGAACGCTCATCTGCGTGCTGGCGTGCCGTTCCACCTCGGGGGCGACCGCCCGGCACAGCCGCAGCGCGCCCAAATCCTGCACGATAAAGGCGTCAATCCCGCACCGTGCGGCCTCAGCGATCCACGCGGCGGCGGCGGGCAGCTCCCGGTCGGAGAGCAGGGTGTTGAGGGTCAGATGCACCCGCACCCCGCGAATGTGGCAATAGGAGACCGCCTCGCGGAGCTCTTCCGCCGAAAAATTCTTCGCCGACATTCTCGCGTTAAAGCCGCCGCCGCCCAGGTAGACCGCGTCGGCCCCGTTTTGAACGGCGGCCCGCAGCGCCTCCATGGAACCGGCGGGGGCCAGCAGTTCCAGCATAGCGTGACCTCACTCGACGGTGTGCCCGCTTCGAAAGGCGGGCCAATCTTCGGAAATCATTTCCTTTTGCTAATATAACACATTTTTCCCAATTATGAAAGGGGAAAACCGGTTAGGCCTTGTTTGATAAATCGTTTTGGATGCTGGGGCGGCGAATTTTTTCGACAGATGGCACAAAAGCCGCAGGGAATCCTTTGTGGATTCCCGAGGATTTTTGGGACATATGACGGTAAAAGGCGCTGTCCCGGCGCCAAAGACGATTTT